>CAVZID010000025.1:0-29965 GCA_963775245.1 uncultured Bacteroidota bacterium | reverse complement strand
CATTAATTAAAATATTACATTAAAATATTCACTTTAATTATTTCAGTAATATCATTTTACGGGTTTGAATGAAATCTCCAGCTTGTAATCTATAAAAGTAAATGCCGCTCGCGAATTTTTTCCCATCAAATTTGATTTCATAATTACCTGCAGGCATTTCTTTATTTACTAATGTTGTAATTTCATTGCCAAGAATACCAAAAACCTTAATAGTAACATTTTGTGTTTGTGGAATTGAATATTTAATAATAGTTATAGGATTAAATGGATTGGGGTAATTCTGAAATAACTGATATGAACTTATTTTCTGCTTATCATTAACCGAAACGAAAGGTCCAGCGGTAGAAAAAGTATATTTATCTACTCCAAATTGAATTGGATTAGGATATGTTATTGTAACTATATCACCTAAAGCTAAGTGAGTAGAATATATAATAACTATCCATGTCGCATCACTTTCAGCCGCAGGGTCAGTTGTAGAGAATACATGTGTTGGATTATAATCGTCATTAACTATTACAATGTAATTTCTATCATTAGGATTCCATGCATAAAAAGGATCCGAATACAGATCTTGTGCTCGGTCTCTAAACATTACATTCACCTGTTTATAAGTGTCCTTATTCCAAACTTCAAAAGGAATTCTAATTAAAAATGGATCAACCGCTCCAGGATTTGGATTCATTGGATGATCAGCTAATCCTGCTTCCCCAACAACAGTAGAGAAAATCGTAGCCATCTGACCGCCACTTGCAACATATTTGACATTTCTTCCATTGATAATTGTATCACGAATAATACCAGTGTATCTTATTTCATAATCTTGTTGTAACTTATTAGCATCGGAAGTACCAAAACCAAAACCATCAATTGCCCAGCTTGTTGGTAAACCATAAAGCATATAATTGGCAAATATCGTTCGAGTATCGCTTGGTGAGTTACCTGTACCAATTATTGATCCTGAGCTAGTTTGGATACTATAAGATGAAGGAACGGTTGGTGCTGCATAAGTTCCATTCACACTCAACTGGAAACCATCAACTTTCGGGTTGCTTATCATTTGATTGTTCGAAATATCATCTCTTAGAGGAAATATATATTTATCACCCCATATACCCTGGTTCTCAAGTTTTACAATATCAGTTGTTGCATCTTTTAAATTCCAATATTTTGCTAACCTGGATTCATTTCCAATGCTGTTAACCTCTGTAGTTCCACTGGCATCAACCGGCCCTCCTGAATATCCGTCATCATAAACGACCCAGTCAACAGAAATAGGAACACTGCCTTTTATTATTACACTCCACTCTTCGCCCCCGGTAAACGGGCCATTTTTTGTATATTCATGAGAAACATTGCCCATGTTAATAACATGGCCATTAATTTGAGGAATTACCTTACTATTTTTTACATCAAGAATTGTTACGCCTGAAGGAAATTTTAGGGAAATACCATCTGCAAAGTCAAGATCATTAGAAACAAGGCTTAGAGAAAATTTTAATTCAATTGTCCCTGCTTGAGCTCCATATACAGCTGCAATACCAATTGAGGTTCCCGAAAGTGTGTCCGTTCCTAATTTTTTTGATATGCTGTTGGCAGATATCCAATCACCATTTGCATCCCTAATTTCTTGCCTTTGTGAAAAATAAACTTCATAATCATCTCCTGTTAATTTTGCCGGATCATATATAATAGGATTAACGTTCGCATCTGCCATTCCAGCAACATGAGTAGCTAAAAAGCCGTTTCCAAAAGATGGGCCCGGTAAACTGTCTTCAAAAGTTATGGAGACAGTATTTAATAAGCTTTCTGTGCTGGGCATAGAAGATGCATTAGGGTTATAAGTATATGCAGTAACAGCAAAATAATAAGTTTTTCCTTTAACAAGATCATAATTTTCTAACTCATCTTTTGTAACCGTAAAACTGTTTTTTATTCCCGAATCTGTTCCATTCTGTAATGTGTCTGAACCGGAAATAATAGTTTTAATACCATCAATTTCATCAAAGGTTGCAATTTTTTTCCCATCTTTTTTGAGAGAGAATTTATCATTTAGTTGGTAGATATTATATCCCTGGAATTGGTAACCATTTTCACTAAAATTTTCCGAGTTATTATCCCATTGAAGTTCAATATTATCATCATATTTAGTTTGCAGCTCAATTGTGGAAGGGTATGGAGGTAACAGGCTGTTATTAAAAGAATTATTATACAGGTTTTGAATTTCTGCAGATTTATCTTTTAATAGTTTCACAGAATTTAATCTATCGGTTCCCATTTCTGCTGCTTCTGCAATAACAATTTCTTTTGTATCTCCAGGAGCTAATTGAAAAGGTCCTGACGAAATTCCAATCATTCTGTCCCCAGCTTCATTATATTGGCCATCATTCCAGCCATTACCTGTTAATGGATCGCCTGAAAAAGTAAAAGTAGTATTTTGTTTTGTTACCGGATTGTAAAAATACTGGCCTGTATTTCCAATTTTCCCTTGCATAAAATTGTAAAAACGATTTCCCTCACCAGTATTTCCTCCTGGGAACGGATAACTGTATAAAGGATCATTTACTGTTAAATAGTAAAAGGACTTCATAGGTAAATTTAAAAATTCTAATCCCACTGCAGGAGGTTGATTGCCATAAATTTTATCATAATCCTTAGAATTATAGGTAAATCCTAAATTCAGCACTGAATCACAACCAGCGTAATCGTCAGTATTATCTCCCACATCCTGATCACTCCACATAGAAATGTACATATTATTAAAAACATCATTGGATTTATTAATAATTTTATATTTTCTAAATAATACATTTGCATATAATGGATTCTTATACCCCCAAACTGTCACTTGCATTTCAACACCCAAAGGCAGTGCTCCGTAAAAAGATTGAGTTTTATTTTGATCTAGGTCATTCGCAACATACCATATTGTTTGATCTGCACCTTCAACTCCTGGGATATCGATGTTAGGATCGTAAATCCCATTTGAGTTAATATCAACAAAAGGTGCCCCATCTGCCGCTGGCCATTCATTCCAATCCGTTTCATATTGTCTTTTAATTGAATTATAATCTCCTTCACCATCATTTATTTCGGAAAATAGATCCGGATTTACGCTTCCAGGGTAAACATCTTTTCGAACCCTATAGATTCTATTTTTCGGCAGATTTGGATCTTCTGCAGTTCCAGAGGATAAAATTTTTCCGGGCTGTAATCCGCTTGAATAAGTCGATCCGCCAACTCTTGGATCAGAATCTCCTTGTATCATTGCTCCCCAAACTAAACCAGATTCAAAAACAGCAGTTTTGCCACTACCTTTAGGAAAAACAAATCCGGGTGCAGAACCACTCCAACTATCAGAAGTTCCATCATTGAAAATCAAAGTTGAAATATTATTTATATTAAAGTGAGTATATCCAACTGATTTAATATCATTTTGTTTTTTTAATGAACTATTGTTGTTTTTAGCAAATATTGAAATAGTTAAAGCTAAAAACAGAATTGTAAAATATTTCATAACCTCTCCTTTTTTAAGATTTTTAATTTTTAATTAAAACTGAATTAATCAAGTTTTATTTGAGTAAAATCACCTTTTTAGCTTTGTAAAAATTTTTATCTGAACTAGTTGAATAAGACTTTATAACATATACATAAATTCCTGAAGGTAAATTATCTGCATTAAAATTAATATAATAATTACCAACATATTTTCTTGGGTCTAACAGTTGTTAACACGTTCCCAATAGGTTGTTTAATCGGAATTTAATAAACGATTACATTGTCAAATTCAAGATTATTTGGAGCATAACCACCAGAACTGTTAATCAAAGCTATTCCGCCGTTTGAGAATGTATTATCAGTTACGTCAACTTCAAGATTATTGTTTATATAAATCTTATACTCATTTCCGCTAATTACCACTTTAATGTGGTAATTTGTATTGTTTAAAACGGTGTAGTTATTTTTATGAAATAAAATTGTCCTTTCACCGTTAACAACCTTAGAAAACTCTATATCATGATATTGAATAGGGCCTATAAGATGAAGTTCATAGTAATTTTTTATGTCTTGGAATCTGAATCCAATCATTTTATCGGTACCTGCGGTTCCCATAACGTCTGTCTCAAATGTATAATTAACCCAACTGGTGTTTCCTACATCCATATATTCAACTACATATGTGTTCGGTATGTTACAAATTGCTTTTCCATTTGAGAACGTCCAATCGGTTCCTTCTACATCCCAATCCACCTTTTTGCCTTGTGTGAAATCATCACTAAAGGGTAAAGCGATGCCTCCCCCATTGCTAGTTACAGTAGTAAAGTTCCAAACATCAGAATATACTGAAGTACCGTTATCATTTGAAGCACTTACATGCCAGTAGTATTTTGTTAAATTATTTAACCCACTAATTTTATTATTAGTGTCTTTCAGTCCGCTTTGATTATAAATATAATTTGCAAATGTATTGTCCGTAGCTACTTGTAATGTATAACTTGTAGCCCCGCTACTTGCATTCCAACTTAGAGTTGGATTAAGAGATTGGTTTTGAGAACCATTTAATGGAGAAGTGAGTACGGGAGCTATCGGAAGGTTTGTAAAAGTTTTTTGCCAGAAAGGCCATTCCTTTATTACAAGTTCTGCTTCAAATTTTGCTAACTTTAAGGAAAATATACTAACATCAAATCCTAGACCGCCGCTCAAGCCAAAACCCAAGGAAGCATCTAAAGGCGGGCTACTTACTTTGCCATATAAATATCCTTTTATAAATAATTCTGGTCCCGCAACACTGCATAATTTACAACTTAACTTTGGCTTTATAAATATATCAGCTTCACCAGAAATGTTCGCAACAGGTGTAAAACTCACATCACTATTTCCTGATAAAGAGGGCTGCCATACTGGTTTCCAACTTCCATTGGTAAATGTTGCGCCTACATCATATGATGAAGTTATGGAAGTGGAATTTATAAATTTAGTTCCTGCACCCATCTGAAAATCACCTTCAATTGCGCTAGCTATATTGAAATAAAACCCTAACCAGACAGGAGGGATGGGGATTGTTCCTAGAAATACATCAGTAGGAATTAAATTATCATGTTTATCATCAGGAAATTGTCCTTTAATTTTTCCAACTAAGGACATACTTACATTTTTGAATGATTCTGTGCAACTGACCTGATAAATAAGACTAAATGATTTTGATGAGCCTACAAAATTTATTTTTTGATGAGAAGATATGGAAATTTTTATGGAAACAGTATCTATTTGCAAATTAAAACTAGCCGACTCATCTTGTGACTCAAGCGAAAAGGTTAATCCAGGAAAAATAAAATTCATTTCCCCAGTTGTTTTGTTTACTGAGAAAGTAGGCACTTCAGAGTTTACACTATAATTCAAATCTCCTTCTTTGCTTTGTAGAATCTTATTAATTGAAAAACGGTTAAGTTTTTGTAAATTTGGGTTGAATGATACAGTTGTATCCATTACAATTTTTGAAAATGCTTCATCAAGACTTGCATTAGTTGTAGTAACTGTTATAGTGTTGCCACTAGAAGATTCGGAAACAACTTTTCTGAGATAACCCCCACCGAGTGCACCAATTAAGATATCGCCTACTTTAATTGAAGGAAGTGAACTATTAGAATTAAATGAAAATATTAAGTTAACGCTATCAACCTTAACTGAAGAAAAACCGTCATCTTTTTCGATTTGTTTAGTTTCTGGAGCTAAAATTATATTTCCAGTTGGTTGTGAACTTGGGGGAGATGCAGGATTATTACTGTCTTTTTTACAACCTATTACAGTTAATAAGATAGAAATCGCAATAATTTTTAAAAATTGTTTCATATTAATCCCTTTTATTGTTAACTAATTTTGGTCATTTATTTAGTAGAATACATATAAATATTAATATCTTGGAAAAATCCTTCGTCAGAACCGCATATTTTTCTCATCTATAATTCTCTAACTCAGAATTATATCATAAATTATTTTTTATAAAAAGCTGATTACTGATATTTAATACTTGGAAACGAAACTTAATATGTCAACCCTATTCATGAATGCTTTATATTGAAAAGTCAAATACTTTAAAAAATTAATTAAACTTTTTTTAACAGTCAATAAAAACAGTTAAAAATAACTCAGAATTAAATATTAATGCTACAGACCTTGGAAATAGAAAGTATGTGAATATATTTAATGAGATTATTCAAGGAATTTAGATATCAATAAACAAAAACGCCCCGAAAAATCGGGGCGCTTTAATCAATTTTTTTAAATCACAAATTATTATTTTACTTTTTTCTCAATGGTTACATCTTCCATTACAACATCTTTAACAGGCTTATCATTTGCGCCGGTTTTAGTTTTTCCAATTGCATAAACCACGTCCATGCCTTTAATGACTTTCCCAAATATTGTGTAACCTCCGTTTAATCCTGGTTTAGCAGCAAGAGTAATAAAAAACTGACTGCCGTTAGTATTCGGCCCTGAATTTGCCATTGCTAAAATTCCTGGGCCATCAAATGTTAATGATGGAACAATTTCATCTTCAAACCTTTTTCCCCAAATACTTTGACCCCCTCTGCCTGTTCCGGTTGGATCGCCTCCTTGAATTACAAAACCATCTATAACTCGGTGAAATATTACTCCGTTGTAATATCCTTTTTCCGCAAGCCCTACAAAATTCTCGACTGTTTTGGGAGCCAGTTTATCAAACAGCTCTAATTCAATAGTTCCCATATTGGTTTTAATTATTGCAACTGTTGTTGTGTCTGTTGTTTTAGTTGAATCATCCATTACTTTTTTCTCCGGTTCATTTGAAATTTTATTTGCTTCACTTGATTTATTATTTGAAGCACATCCTAAAAAAAATAAAGTTACAAAAAAAAATGCGAATATGTATTTCATCTTTACTCCTACGGTTGAATTACTTTAAAAAATAATAATGCTAAAATAAAAGCCCCGGCAGCAATTCGGTAATAAACGAATGCAAATGTCGTATTCTTTCTTAAATACTTCAATAGAAAATCTATTGCCAAATAACCGCTTATAGCAGCAGCAAGAGTAGCAACAATCATATCAACAACCAAAGTCCTATCAATAAATGCCAATGCTTCATAAAGTTCAAGCAAACCGCTGGCAAGCACTGCAGGAATACTTAACAAAAAAGAAAATCTTGCCGCAGCTTCTCTATTTAATCCCAAAAACAATCCGCCGGTGATTGTTGTGCCTGAACGTGATGAACCTGGAATTAAAGCGAAACACTGCGCTATTCCAATCAACACTGCATCTTTTAATGTTATATCTTCAACTTCTTTTTTAAAATTGGCAGTTTTCTCTGCTATAGCTAAAATTATTGCAAGTACAATTAAGCTGCCTGAAATAACAAAAAGATTTTTAGTTAATGCACCTTCAATTATATGTTTTAATGAAAGCCCGATAATAACAACCGGAATAGTACCAGCTATTATAAGCCAGCCAAGCTTTGAAGAAAAACTCTGGCTTTGAAATTTTACTCTCTTTGAAATATTTTCATTAAGAAAAGAAAAAAATATTTGCCATATTTCTTTCCAAAAATAAATGACAACGGCGGCCAAAGTTCCAAGCTGGATAACGGCTATGAATGCTGTCCAATGTTCCGGGTGTTCACTGGAAATTACTCCCATTAATTTTCCAGCCACAGTTAAATGCCCTGTGCTGCTTATTGGTAAGAATTCGGTTAGCCCCTGGATAATTCCAAGTACAATGGCTTCAATGATATTCAACAAGACCTCCTAAAATCTATATGTGATACCTAATCTGACCCCTAAAGATAGTGTGTTTAAATTTACATTATTATTAGCTTCTAAATTTGGTTTACCATTCCAATCATACCTAATATCACCACCAATATTAGCATAAACGTTATCGCTCAATGCAGTGTTTCCATCAACTCTTAATAAAAATCCAAAACCAAAAGCTGAATATGAATTTGAAATAGTTAAAGATCGTGGTGTTTCACTTACATTTGAAATTCTAACTCCAATACCTCCGCCGAATTTAAAATTATAACCTTGCCCTTGTATAACATAATAACTGGTGACGCTGGGCATAATTATATTATAACTAAAATCATAGTTTTCAATATTCGGATATGAAAATGAATTTAACAAATATGCAATTTCCAATCCCATTTGAAAATTACTATTTAAATAATAGCCTCCTTCTACAGAAAAGTTTACCGCCGAATTGAAGCTTGACACTTGTTGTCCAACTACAGTTTGAATGTAATCTGTTAAAGAAGGATTACTTAAATAATTTATTCCCATTCCCCCTCTTACTTCAACCTGGGCAAATGAACTGAATGATAAAATAAATAATAAAATAATTATGGAAATATATTTCATAAATCATCAACCCTTGTTTCTATCATCTTAAATAAATTATCATGCTTCTTATTAAGGATAAAAAAGAAAATTAATCCCGAACCAACAAACAAAATGTAGGAAATTATATGTGTTAAAAAAGCATAGGAAAGACTAATTATTTCACCAAAACCAAAAAGCATTAAAGTTGATTTAGCCAAGGTATGATATGAGCCGGTACCTCCGGGTGTCGGAATCACAACGCCTATTCCTGCAATACTCATTAAAACCCAACCCATTGCAAAAGTAATATGAGGTGAAGGTATATTCTGCATGCCTACAGTATAAAAACCAACGTATGCACTAAGAGCATAAAGCAAGTTTATTATTATGCTAAGAATTAAAGTAATAAAATAATTTTTAACTCCTCTTAAACTTGTAAAACCGGTGATTAACATTTCAAATATGTGTGCGGTTTTTTTAGCAATTTTTTCAGAAATTTTTGATACGAATCTTACAATAATCCCGTAAAATTTTTCTTTTAATTTTATTAAAAGGTATAGAAATAAAATCAGGCAGCAAATTAAAAAAACGGAAATGTACAAAGTTGATTTTAACCAGGGGAAACTTATATATAGATCAGCGCTTGCAATATAGATGGAGATTACTACAGAGATTCCTAAGAATACCAAATCAATAACTCTTTCAAGTATTACTGTTCCAAACATTGAAGAACGTGAAAGCCCCTCCCATTTACCAACTAACACAGCACGCGTAACTTCTCCTAATCTTGGCACAGCACAGTTAACTCCATATCCAACCATCAACGCCCCAAAAAGATTTTTAATTGATGCATTTGGTTTAACTGAATACAAAATCACTTTCCATCTTACTGCGCGTACAAAATGAGAAGCCATCATCACAATCATTAGTACAATAATCCAGAATACAGACGCTTGTGAAGTTCGTTCCAAAACATCTTCGAAATTAACATCTTTGAATGCTATATATAAAAATACTAGCGTCAATATAAAAGAGAACGTTATATTAAACGCTCTTTTAAAGTTAGGTGATTTTATTAATTCAGCGGAGGTCAATAATTTTACTTCCTTCAGGTGGTGTGAATGTAAATTTAGAATCAGGGATAGTTTGATTCAGCTTGTAATTTGAAAGGCTAATCTCAAATGCGCCCCAGCTTGGATAATCAATCCAGATCTTTTCTATCAAATTATTATTGTTAACCCAAATTTCTGCCTTTGTAAAATCAAGATCGGAAATTTCTTTCGGTGTTAAAATGATAACTCCATCCTCTTCTTCTTGTGTGCATTTTTTAGGATATTCACTTAATATTGTTTTAATTGAAAATGAAGACGGGTCATTGGGATCAAAATTATTAATAATGATTTTGTTTTCTTCTTCTTTGAAATTCCAGAAAGTTTTGCCGTCACAAACTACTATGTTTTTATCAAGTTCAACTCTAAATTTATTTCCTTCCCCTAAATATATTTTGCCTCTTGCAGAAGTTTTTTCAGTTATTTGATTTGGTGCTTTGTGTAGATTAAAAATAAAATCAGCAGATAAAGATTTATATGAGTTATATTTTTCCTGAACCTTTAATAGCAGATTACCGTCGTTTTGGCCAAAAGTATTAAGATTAACAAATAATATTGCTATTGATAATATAGAATATAAGCGTTTTCTTTTCATCTTACTTTTCATAAAAATTCTGTATTTGACTCACAAAGTTAGAATAAGGTTTCAAATTACTAAAATAAATAAAGGACAAAATTACAAATTTATTTTAAACTGTCCTTGAATATTTAGCAGTATCTTCTTTTCTTTCAATATAACCATCAAAATTCATTGCAATGTTGCGGATAAGCAAACGCCCCATATTAGTTACTTCAATTTTATCATTAGTAATATTTACTAACTCGTCGTCCTGCATTTCTTTTAAATTATTTAAGCCGGAAGCAAAATATTCACTAAAATTGATATTATATTTTTTTTCAATTGATGAAAATGTTAATTCAAAATCACACATTAATTTCATAATTACATCTCTTCGCAGCAAATCATCATCGGTTAATTTATAACCTTTGGTAGTTGGAATAGTCTCATTATCAAGCGCTGTATAATATTCTTTTTCGGTTTTATAATTTTGAGCGTAAACTTTTTGAAGCTGACTTATCCCGGTTATTCCCATTGCATATAGGTCGGCGTCTGCATTTGTGCTGTAACCTTGAAAATTTCTGTATAGCTTTTTTTCTTGCAGCGCAATTGCAAGTTCATCTTCAGGTTTTGCAAAGTGATCCATTCCTATAAAAACGTAACCTGCGCCTGTTAGCTTTTCAATTGTCATTTTTAAAATATTCAATTTCATTTCCGGTAAAGGAATATCTTCTTTATGAATTAAGGCCATGTGCTTTTTCATCCATGGTACATGTGCATAATTAAAGACTGCAATTCTGTCCGGAGAAATATCGATTATTCTTTCAACTGTATCAGCGAAAGATTCAACAGTTTGAAACGGAAGTCCGTAAATTAAATCTAAGTTAATGCTATGAAAGCCAAGTTCTCGAACCCAGTTTACGGTTTGTCTTGTTATGTCTTCAGGCTGAATTCTGTTTACAGCCTTTTGAACTTTTTCATTAAAGTCCTGAACTCCCATGCTTATTCTATTAAAACCATTTTCGCGTAAAGCAGCAAGATGTTCTTTTGTTAATCCACGCGGATCAATTTCGCAGCTATTCTCAGAATTCTCTTTAAAGTTAAATGACTGCTGAATGTATGATGCAAGATCAGCAATTTCTTTAGGGTTTAAATGGGTTGGTGTTCCACCACCCCAGTGTAACTGCGAAACTTTGCGGTCGGTTAAGAGATAGCTTCTTATTAAGTCCATTTCTTTTTTTACATACTTTATATATTCGTTTACTCTATCTCTATTGCGGGTAATTATCATGTTGCAGCCGCAGAAATAACAAAGCGTATCGCAGTAGGGAAGATGATAATAAAGAGAAAGGTCGGGCAAGTTTTCGCCGTAATTGGTTTTTACTATTTCATCAAGATAATCCGCAACAGTAAATTTTTCATTGAACTGCGGAGCCGTTGGATAGCTTGTGTATCTCGGCCCGGGCTTATCGTATTTCTTAAACTTCGTTAAATCTATTTCAAACATTTCTTATCTCCTTTTCTTCCTTACCACAGAGGCACTGAGCCACAGAGTAATTTCAAAAATATCCATTTATTATTCTTTTATAACCATCAATTAATTTTGGCACATTGAAATTAATCAACAGACCAAGCTTTTTATCTGACAATTTTAAATATGTTAATACTTGTGCAATATAAACCGGATGTAATGTTTCACAAGCTTTTATTTCAACAATAATTTCGTCTTCTACCAAAATGTCTATTCTATATTCGGCTTCTAATTTTTCACCTTTGTAATTAACCGGCAACTGGACCTGTATAAGAAATCTAATTCCCCTTAAACTTAATTCTTTACACAGACAAACTTCATATACACTTTCCAACAAACCGGGCCCTAAATTTCTATGAACTTCGATCGAACAATCTAAAATTATTCCTGTTAATTTATTTACTTGTTCTTTCTTCAAAGACTCTGTGCCTCAGTGTCTCTGTGGTGAAACCGTTTACTCTCATCTTTCACAAATTGAACTAATGCTTTTGCATTTTCCGGATCAATATTGGGAAGAATTCCGTGACCTAGATTAAATATATGTCCGCTTCCTTCACCGTAAGATGCCAAGACTTTTTTAACTTCCTCTCTAATTTTATCTTTGCTTCCATACAGAACAGTCGGATCTAAATTTCCCTGAAGAGCAACTCTATCTCCGACTTCATTTCTAACTTTTCCGATATCCATTGTCCAATCAAGTCCAATAACATCAGCACCGGCTTTGACAATTTTATCCATCTTATAATGAACACCTTTTGCAAAAACGATTACCGGTTCTTTATCTCTTTTAATTTTGGAAATTACCTGTTCAATATAATTAAGAGAGAATTCCCGGAAATCACTTTGCGAAAGCATTCCGCCCCAGGTATCAAATATTTGCACGGCATCAACACCAGCATCAATCTTTGCAGTAAGATAATCTGCAACAGCATTAGATATTTTATCCAGCAGCTTATGAGCAAGTTCAGGATTATTATAAATCAGCTTTTTAACTTCTGCAAAATTTTTCGAACCTTTTCCTTCAACCATATAAGTTAAAAGTGTCCAGGGCGAACCGGCAAAACCAATTAAAGGAACTCTTCCATTCAATTCTTTCTTAGTCAATGAAACTGCATCAAGAACATATTTCAAATCTTTCAATGGGTCAATTTCATTCAGCTTCTTAAAATCATCTTCATTCCTAATCGGGTTATGAAAAACCGGCCCGCGGCTTTCTATCAATTCAAGATTCATTCCCATAGATTCGGGAATTACAAGAATATCAGAAAAAATAATTGCCGCATCAACACCAATCAAATCGACCGGCTGAATTGTGACTTCGGCAGCAAGTTCCGGAGTTTTACACATTGTTAAAAAATCAGCTTTTGCACGAACCGCTCTATATTCGGGAAGGTATCTTCCAGCTTGCCTCATTATCCAGATAGGGGTATATTCAACTTCTTCTCTTCTGCATGCTCTTAAAAATAAATCATTTTTTAATTTCAAACTATAAATCTCCAAATAAATTTAATTTAGTGAGTCACACTTCGATAAACTCAGTGTGACATGATTTCTACTTTGACATTGCCTTAAAGCCCCTTCCCTTTGGGAAGGGGTTGGGCTTGCCGCTATGCGGGATGGGCTTTTTTATAATAATCAACAATTGCTTTTGCCAAACCTTCAATGGTATATTCTTCCGGCATAATGGTTACTTGTAAATTATTTTTTTCTAATTCAGTTTTTGTTGTTGGGCCGATTGCAGCAACATCGTAACCATTAAAATATTCAACCGGATTATTTATCTTCATAATTTCTAAAAAGTTTTTAAATGTTGAAGGACTTGTAAAAATAAATAAATCAGGATGACTCTCTTTCAGCTTTTCAACATAAGATTTTATTTTTTCTTCAGAAGGAATAGAAACATTATAAACCGGCGCAGCTTTAATAATTGCTCCAAGCTTTTCAAGTTCATTCGGCAATTCTTCTCTTCCAATTGCACTGCGGGGGATAAAAATTACTTTGCCGTCAAGATCATAACTTGATAATTCAATTATCACTGCTTCGCTGCTGAATTTTTTAGGAATAATTTGAACCGGGATTTTTAATTTCTCACAAGCACTGGCTGTTTTTGTACCGACAGCAACAACTTTTATCTTTCTAAAATTCAATTCAACATTTAACTCACCGCATCTATTAACAAACATTTTAACAGCATGAGTTGAAGTAAAAATTATAAAATCAATGTTATCTTTTTTTGAAATAATTTTATCAAACAACTGCCAGCTATCAGGCGGAACTATATCCAAAGTTGGAATAATTATTACTCTCGCTCCCAGCTGACTAAAAATTTCACTGGATTCTTTTGACTGCTCAACTGTCCTGGTAATAACAATTGTTTTATCTTTTAATGGAAACATTTTTTTATCTGATTCTAAAAATATTCCGTGTAAAATAAAATCATAAATATTTTCACGCTCTTCTAAAAATTTATCTCCGTTGTAATGCATTTCGATGCCGCGAGAAACTCCGCCGTAGATACATCCCAAAATCAAATCGACTGCAAAACTTTCTTCAATTTCTTTTAAATAATTTTTCCGCTTTTCCGTTTCGAATAATTCCGACTAAAATATTTTTTAATTCATGATCTAAATTTGAAACTTCTGCACAAAGTTCATTTTCAGCTTTAAGTGATTCTTTTTGGTAAATTAAAAAGAAATCATGATACTTCATCATAAACATGTAAAGATGAATCACAAAAGAATGAAGCGCATCAATACTGTTTGATTCGGTTTTGATTTTTTCTTTTAAGGATGAAATTAATTTTTCAAGCCGCTGCCCGATTATTGAGAAATATAATTCTTCCTTTGAAGCGAAATAATTGTAAACCGTTCCTTTAGCAATTTTGGCAAGCCTGGCAACATCGTCAACCATTACTTCGTGATAATTCTTCTGCGAAAAAAGTAATGCTGCAGAATCAAGAATTCTTTTGCGCTTTAAATTTTTTACTTCCTGTTTTGATTTAGTCGCTATCATAGTAGTCATAAATATTATCTCACATGCCAGCTGTTAGATTCCAAAACTTTTCCATTATTTGCATCAATAATCATTTCGTTTCCACTGCCTCTATAACCATTTGAACCTTGTGATTCCGATGAAGTTGAAATTACTTCCCATACATAATTTTCATATTTATCATTCCATACAAATTCAGATTTCCAATCTTTAATTCCTTTTTCAAGTCCATGACCTTCGGCAATTTGTTTTGCTTTTGATTCATCAACAGAATAATCACAATCACCGTTAGCGCAGTTAGGGATTCCAGCTATCTTTTGCCCGGCGGGTAATTCTCCCAATGAATCAACCATAAAAGAAATTTCCTTATAAACAAAAGGTTTTCCATCCATTTTAAAATTATACATCATCAAATATTTGCTATCAAATTTTTTGCTGTCGGCCATATTCAAAGAAAAATTATTCTTAAAAAAATCTTCGCCGGTTTTTGAAATTATCCTTTGATTGGATTTTTTAATGACATTAGCGGGAATGTTTGTCTCTTGTTCAACCCCGCAGCTACAGCCTATAATGAGTATTGGAAAAATTAATAACAATAAAATAAATAAATCTAAGTGAGTCCCTGATAAAATATTTAATGAATATCGATTTGTCATTTCGACCGAAGGAAGAAATCTCATCTTAAATGAATTGAAAGATTTCTCTCTCGAAGACTCGCTCGAAATGACATATATATTTTTATACAGCGATATATTTTTAATTTTTCTCACTTCAATCTAACAGTTGAATAAATTTCATCTAAAATTTCTTTAGCTCCGGCTTTCATTAAATCTTTTGCAAGCGTCTTTCCTATTTTCTCTGCATTGGATTTGGCACCGCGAATTTTCTTTCTAAAAGTTAAAGAACCATCGATTGCACCAACTATGGCATCAAGGTAAAGTCCGTTGGATTTAACTTCAGCACGTGCACCGATTGGAACCTGGCAGCCGCCTTCCAATGTCCTTAACAAAGATCTTTCTGCTAATATTGCTTGATAGGTCGGTTCATCATGTAATGATTGAACGACTTCATCAACAAATTTATTTTCAGAATTAATCTCAATACCAAGCGCACCCTGTCCAACTGCAGGCAGCATTTCATCCGAACTAATAATTGAAGAAATATATTTTTGAAGCTTTAATCTTTCTACACCGGCGCGAGCTAATATAATAGCATCCCATTTTGA
Source organism: uncultured Bacteroidota bacterium (assembly GCA_963775245.1). GTDB lineage: Bacteria > Bacteroidota > Ignavibacteria > Ignavibacteriales > Ignavibacteriaceae > CAVSWT01. The sequence continues at coordinate 14,196 of CAVZID010000025.1, read as the reverse complement.
TTTTAAAAATGTTTGAATTCTCGTTGGCACATTTCCACGAAGCTCTTCTGTTTTAATATCGGGACGAAGATGAAGCAGTTGAGATTTTCTTCTCAGCGACCCGGTGCCAACAACAGCATTTTCTCTTAATTTATTAATTGTCATTCCTTTTTTACGGGCAATCAAAACATCTTCAACAGGGTGGCGTTTTGAAACTGCTGCTAATTTTAGTCCCTCGGGAATTTGGGTCTGTAAATCTTTTAAGCTATGCACGGCAAGGTCAACATTCTTACTAAGCAGTTCATGCTCAAGCTCTTTTGTGAATAAACTTTTATCTCCAATTTTTGAAAGAGCTACATCAAGAATTTTATCACCTTTCGTCTTAATTATTTTTATTTCAACAATAATGCTTTTATTTTTTTTCTCCAGCTCTTTCTTTACAAAGTTTGCCTGCCATAAAGCCAACTCACTTCCGCGCGAACCAATAATAATTTTCTGTTTCAATTATTTTTCCTCTTCAGGTTTTTTATCGATGCCGAAAAAATCTCGAATAATACTCAACTTAATAGCAGCACTTTCCGAGTTGCCGCTTGCTTCATTAATTTTTTTCAATTCTACTGTTGGATGATGAAGAATTTTATTTATAATTCTCTTTGTAACAATCTCTAATTTTTCCTGGTCTTCGGAATTAAATCTATTTTTATTTTTCTCTACTTCTTCTGCTCGAATATTTTCAAAAAAGTCTCTTAAATTTTTTATAGTCGGGGCAACATCAAGAGAGTTGTACCAGGTTAAAAAGTTTGCAACTTCTTCCTTAATAATTGCTTTAACTTTGGGAATCTCTTCTTTTCTTTTTGCTAAGTTTTGCTCTACAATTATGTTTAAAGAATCAATGTCATTATAAAATACATAATCAAGTTTCTTGACTTGCGGGTCAATATCACGGGGAATTGCAATATCCATTAACACCATGGAATCATAATTTCTCTTTTTCATGGCTGATTTAATATCATCATAATTAAGAATTAAATCATGCGAACTTGTAGCGCTTAAAACGATGTCATACTCATGCAGCGATTCTTTAAAGCTATTGAAAGGTAAAATTTTGGCATTCAACCCTTCAGCTAATTTTTCTGCTTTTTCTATAGTTCTATTTGTAATGGCAAGCTTGCCTATCCCCCTATCCCGTAAGTGTTTAGCAGCAATCTCTCCTGATTCACCCGCACCAATTACAATTGCTGATTTTTTAGAAAGATTGGAAAAAATCTTTTCAATTAACTGAACTGCTGCGTAACTTACAGTTACTGCTCCTTCGCTGATTTCAGTCTCATTTATTGCCCTTTTGCCAGCTTTGACTGCTGAGTCAAAAAGCCGCTTCATCAGGAAACCGGAAAAGTTCATTTCATCAGCAAGCTGAAATGAATCCTTCACTTGATGATAAATTTGATTATCGCCAATCAGCATAGAATCAATTCCGGATATAACAGAAAACAAATGTTCAATCGCAGAATCGGAAAAAAAGTTTTTAAAATTTTCTTCAGTAACAGTTCCATTCGGTTTGTATTGAAGAATCATTTTTTGAAGATCAACATGCGTCATTTTTTGATCAACAGGAATTCCATAGACTTCTGTTCTATTACATGTTGATATAACTAAGCCTTCATTGAAAATTTTACCTTTGGAATTTTGTATAAAATTTCTAATCTCTTCATCACTTAAATGAAGAGCTTCCCTTAATTCAACTGAAGCAGTTTTATGATTTATTGATATTCCTAAGAGATTCATCTTCTAATAAAATGAATGAAAACTTTGTGCTAAAAAATTTGTGAGCATAGTTGATAAAATTGCAAGAATAAAACCAAGTATCGAAAACATAACTACCTTTTTCCCTCGCCACTTTGCAAATATTTTACTTAGAATTCCTATTCCATAAAGAGCCCATACCAAAAGGCTTCCGGCAAGTTTTGGATCGGTGTAAGAAAACTTTGGGAAAGCTTTGGGGAGCCATATCATTCCTATTGTAATTGCAATTGTTAAAAGCGAAAAGCCTATTACAGCAGAATAAAAACTCATCTTTTCCAGCACTTCCAAGCTTGGGAGGCGGTTAAAGATTAATCCAAATTTATTGAGCTTGATTTCCTTATAAAGAATTAAATAAAGTACTCCGTAAACAGCGGAAATTGTCATGCCGGCATAACCTAAAAGTGCGGTTATAACATGCGAGCCTAAAAGATGATTCCTTAAAACTTCTTTTACTTCTGTTAAATCTTTAATGAATAAAGAAGAAATTACTTGGAACACAATAGACAAAATAATTATAAAGGGCCCTGTCCCTCTAATGTCAGTAACCAATTCCAAAATGAAATATGAAAAGCTGATTGCAAAAGCCAGGATTGTAAAAATTTCAAATACGTTTGTTATTGGCGGATGATCGAAAGCAATTGATCTTAAAATTAAATATGCTGTGTGAATAAGCAGAGTTAAAAAAAGAAAAAGTCTTTTTGAATGAGAAAAATTTTTTCCCCCTTTCATAAAATCATACGAATAAAAACTAAAGGTCGTAATGTAAAGAAAAGGCAGTATTATATTAAAAAAATCAATAATTTGTTTCATTCTCATCCTTAAACTGACTAACTAGTGCAAAATTAAATAAATAATTTAACTCAAACAAAAGAAAATTTAATGACCCATAAGTCATGGCGTGAATATAATTAAAAGAACAGCATAAATAGACTATATTAATTGAAATTTTATGTCGATATTAGGGAACATTATTTGATGAATATTTGACTAAACTTTATTAAAAGTATATATTCTCTAAAATTTTTATAAGAAATGAAATAATGATCAATAAACTAAAAGAATACAACAGGCTTAATATAACAATATTACTTTTTGTATTAAGTCTTGTCAGCTTTGGGTTGTCAATTTTACGGGTGATAATTAGTCATTCAGGCCACTATTTATCTTTAAACTGGAATTTATTTTTAGCATTTATACCTTGGGCTATTAGTACAATTATAATAATAAATAAATTACAAAATAAAAAAAGATTACTGGTAGTATTAATTTTATCATGGGTTGTCTTTTTTCCAAACTCACCATACATACTAACAGATCTTTTCCATCTAACACAGAGAGGCGGGGCTCCTTTGTGGTTTGACCTTGTTCTTATTTTATCTTTTGCCTGGACAGGACTGCTGTTCGGCATTGCAAGTCTAATGGATATTGAACAAGTTCTACAGAACTACATGAGTAAAAGCAAAACGATGATTGCTACAATTGTGTTTCTGTTTGTCAGCGGATATGGAATTTATGTAGGAAGATATTTAAGATGGAACTCATGGGACTTAATTATAAGTCCGTTTGCTGTACCTCATGATATTTTATCAAATATAGTTCACCCTGAATATCATATGCGTGCCTGGGGAACAACATTATTTGTAGGTTTGCTTCTCAATCTTATTTACTTTTCATTTAAATTTATGACAAGCAAAGAAACGAATAGATCTTAATATTAGCGAAACAATTCTTCTTAATGAACTGTTCCCGGCTCACCACTTTTTTATAGTGCGTTTAATAGAAGAAATTACTTAAGCTTTTAAGGAATAAGGGAATGGTATGTTTGGTAATTTGAGTTAACCTGAATAAGTGAGATTCTATTATATAAGATAAAAGTAATTTAATAGCCATAACGCAATAGCGCACCAAAAATAACAATAGTCATTAATAAAAAGTTTTTTTCAAAAAATATTTTCCATTAAAACTATCTAAACCAATAAACATCAGCTGCTTAAAAAACTCATTGTATTAAAATCATTGTGTCAAAATCATTTACAAATAAAGATTGTACGATTAATAAATACACATTTAATCATAAAACTATATATATTAAGTAAAAATACTTTCTAAAATTTATTTTAAATCGGAAAGTAATAATGAAAAAGTTTGAAACTGAAATCCATCTTAGTCGTGAAATGAAATTGATGGATGCAACACTTATTGGTGTTGGGGCAATGATTGGCGCAGGAATATTCGTCCTTATCGGTATTGCTGCAGGGGTAGCGGGACCCGGATTAATAATAACCTTTGGCTTAAATGGTTTTGTTGCTTTGCTCACTGCATTCTCTTATGCAGAATTAGGTTCATGTTATCATGACGCGGGCGGAGGTTACCTTTGGGTAAAAGAGGGACTCCCGAAATGGAATGGATTTATCTCCGGGTGGATGAGCTGGTTTGCTCATGCAGTTGCCTGCAGCCTCTACGCTCTTGGTTTTGGAGCTTATTTTGAATTGGTGCTTCATGAATTTAATATCATTATGCCGCATTGGGGTTTTTTGTCACCACAAAAAATACTTGCTGCAGGAACGGCATTAATATTTGCTTACGTTAATTTTAGAGGCGCTTCCGAAACCGGAAAGATTGGGAACATTGTTACGATTGCAAAAATTGTCATCCTATTAATTTTTATAGGCTTCGGTTTTAATTTAATTTTTCACAGGCCTGATTGGAAAGAAGCTTTTACTCCATTTCTGCCGCACGGTTGGGGTGGTGTATTTAAAGCAATGGGATTTACATTCATAGCCTTTCAAGGATTTGAAGTTATTTCCCAGTGCTCAGAAGAGATAAAAAATCCTAAAAAAAATATTCCTAAAGCGGTGTTTCTCTCCTTAATTATTGTGGTCCCAATTTATATACTAATTGCAATTACTGCACTTGGAGCTGTAAAACCGGTAGGAATGACCCCTTGGGATTATTTAGCGTCAAATAAAGAAACAGCGCTGGTAGAAGTTGCAAAATCATTTTTTGTCGGCGGAGGGATAATGCTTCTGATTGGAGGTATTATTTCCACCATGTCTGCTCTTAATGCAACGATTTATTCTTCATCAAGAGTAGCATTTGCCATGGGAAGAGATAGAAACTTTCCAACTTTTTTTAGTAAAGTACATAAAAAAAATCGCACCCCTCATTTATCAATAATGTTCTCGCTGATAATTGTGGTTATTATGGCGGTATCTCTTCCTATTGAAGACGTTGCCAGTGCGGCCGATATAATGTTCCTTCTCCTATTTTTACAAGTTAATATTACGCTTATCCGGTTAAGAAAAAAAAGACCCGATCTTGACCGGGGATTTATTACTCCTTTCTTTCCTTACCTTTCTATTTTAGGAATTGCGTTTTTATTATTCCTTGCAGTTTATATGTTCAACTACAGTCCTACCGCATGGATTGTAACAGCAGTTTGGGTTACACTTGGACTATTCACTTATAAGACTTATGCTTCAAAACGGGAGGTTGAACACGTAAGAAAAGTTAAGTCACTTGAAAAGCTTGAGAGAAAAGAATATAAAGTACTTGTTCCATTAGCAAACAGGAAAACAGTTGAAAGCCTTACTCATATTGCTAAAGCTTTAGCTGAAAAAAACAAAGCAAAAATAATATTTCTACATGTTAACGAAGTAAAAGAAGGAAGCCCTTTAGTCGCTGAATCCGGCGAAACTGAAAGAGCAAAACCATTATTTGAAATTGCCGAACGGGTTATTGGCGACTCAAATTTAAATGCAAGATCTTACATAACTGTTTCACATAGGATTTCTGAAGGGATAGTACATACTGCTGAAGAAGAAAGCTGTAATTTTATAATTGTCGGGCGTGAAAAAAATCCTGACTTTTTAGAAAGATTTTTCTCTTCAATAATTGACAGTGTAATTCAAAAATTCCCTGGTGAAGTCGCAGTTCTTCATGGAAGTTTTAAAAAAGAAGATATTCGTACTATACTAATCCCATTCAGCATAGATGTGCATGCAATTCTAGCAGCAGAAGTAGCTCCGGCATTTATCGATTATTTCAATTGTAAAATTAAAATATTACTAGTTTATGAGCCGGATACCTCAGTTAAAGATCGAGAAATGAGAGAAGAAAAAGTAAAAGAAATAATTACTGAAAATAATATTGATGCTGAAGTAATGATTCTTCCCGATAATGATATTTTAAATGGAATTTTGGCTGAATCTCAAAAAGCTGATTTGATTTTAATGGGTGGAAGATCCGGTGATTTTATAGAACTATTATTCGGCAGATCTTTGGCTCAAGAAATTACAGAACAATCAGCTTGCCCGGTCATTTGGGTTAAAGAGTACGAGGAAAGAGAATCATTTTGGAAGCTTTTATTAAAGCCAATTAAAAAAGACGGAGTTGAAAATGGATAATACAATTCAAGGTCCTTTTTTTGATTTTGGAAAGCAAATCATATCTTATTTGCCCAATTTATTAGCTGGCATCCTATTACTTGGAGTAGGATGGCTGGTTGGGTGGCTTGTTAAAAGAATTGTAGTACAACTTTTAATTGCACTTAAATTCGATAGACTTTTTATCAGAGTGCGATGGAGGCAAGCACTATCAAAAGCTGATATAAGACATGCCTTGTTCGAATTTATAGGAAATATATTATTCTTTATAGTTTTTCTAATTTTTATCAATTCGGCGCTTGATGCTATGAAATTAACAATTCTCTCTTCCTTAATACAAGGAGGTGTTCTTTTTATTCCAAAACTTATAGTTGCTCTAACTATTTTAGGCATTGGATGGATAATTGCCGGAAGAGTCTCAAATTCAGTTTACAACGCACTGATAAAAGAGAATGTACCTAACTATTCATTAATATCCCGATTCGCAAAATTTGTAATTCTACTTTTCTTTTCTGCAATGGCATTAGCAGAGATTGATATTGCAGTTGAAATTGTTACAATAGGATTTACAACTGTAATAATTTCACTTTCAATTGTCGCTATTGCAATCGTTATCGGTGGAGGCAAATCTTCTTTTGCTAAATTCTTTAAAGAGGTATAAAAAGATTATCAAAAAATCGTTTTAAATAAAAATTATTTCCAATTTGGACTTCGGGCTTATCTATAGGCAAATCTTTTTACTGTTCAAACCTCAAGCAATTTAAATTGCTGAGTAACAAAGTCTAAAAGTGAATTTTTTGAATTTTATTTTTTAGAGATATTTTTTTAATAATTTCATTGAGTTGAAATTAAAGCCAGACTAATCACTTCCTAATATCAAAGGCAATCCATCTTTTCCAGAACCGATTACTACAATTTTTGTATTGTTTGAACCTGCAAGTTTTTCGGTTGCTTCAATTCCTTTCCACTTTAAAAGCTGTTCACTAATTCCTTTGGAAACTATTTCCTGAAAGTCGGCGATACCCTTTGCTTCTATTCTTTTTCTTTCAGCTTCCTGAGTTTCTCTCTGTAAAATAAATTGCATTCTTTGACTTTCCTGTTCAGCTTTTAATTTTTCTTCAATTGATTCTGTCAATCTTGCCGGTAATGTTAATTGACGCATTGGAGCTGCTTCGATTGTTATTCCCCTTGGTTTAACAAGTGATGATAATTCTTCTTCAATTTTTTTACCGAGCTGTTCTCTTTCTGCAGTGTATAATGCTCTGGCATCATAACTTGCAGTTACTCCTCTAACTACAGATCTAAATTGCGGAACCAAAATCTTCTCTACATAATCTTCCCCAACGCTTTTATAAATCTTATTTGCATTTTCAAAACTTAAGCTGTATAAAAGACTTATCTCTAGATCAATGGTTAATCCTTCTTTTGAAGGCACCGTCATTACTTCTTTTATTTCCTGAGTACGAGCGTCAAACTTTACAACATTTGCCAAAGGATTTACAAGATTAACACCAGGTTTTAAAGTATAGTCGCTCACAGTTCCAAAAAAATCAATTACGCCAACATGTCCAGCCGGGATAATCGTCCAGCATTGAAAGACAGCAATTACAAGCGATAATGCTAAACCAATCAATGCATATGCAGATTCAGCTTTGTTTGATCTTTTCTTTGCATTAAAATAAACGAACGCAGCAACAATTGCGGCAAGTATTGCGATGATGAATAACATTTTACCCTCCCTTAATTATTTTGAAGTCAATTAATTTTTATATACGAAGAACAAAGTGAAATGAGAAATAAAACTACTAATTTTTTTATATTTATTAAAAGAAATTTGGAAATAACTAACCTTAAAAGAAAAATTAAGTTAAAGCTTAAGAAACATTTTTTAAATTTATGACATATTATTCTATATTTATTTTAGTTAACTTTATTTCCAATATTTCTACCACTTTAATTCAACAACAGAATTCTATTATAAATTGTTATTGAGGAACTTGTGAAATCAGTATTCATTTTGTTTTTATTCAGTTTAATTATTTGGGGAGGATGCAGCAAACAAGAAAATAATGACCAGAAAAATGCAAATCAAGAAAATGTGAATGATAAAGATACAGATTCAACAGCTCAAATTTTTGAAGGGATATATTTTTCAGGCCAGCAATTGCGTAAACTTCACTTATGCAGCCGGAATGAGGATCTGTGGGTTATTGACAGCACAGGCGGTGATCTTGATGAGCAATATTATGGATTGAAATTAGGGCCTCACCAACCCGCTTACGTTGAAATTGAAGGCGAGATTCAACCAACAGCGGATCCAACAGTAAGAAAAACTTATAAGAATACTTTTTATGTATACTGGGTTGACAAGGTTGAAAAATTTAAAAATCAAATTGATTGTCCCGGTTATAAATTGCTTTTTAGGGGACAAGGTCAAGAACCACCCTGGTCAATTACAATAAGCAACAATGAAATCGTCTTTTTGTTAGGATATGGTAAAGATAAAACAATATATCCTTACCACGATCCGGTTATAGATAAAGAAACTAAAACTTTTAAATCATCATTAACAGACGTTTTAGGTGTGAGCTCAATAACAATTATTGTTACCGCTTCTCAATGCTTCGATGTAATGACTGGTGACAAATATAACTATTCCGTACAGGTTATAAATGATGAAAAAATATATTTCGGCTGCGGTGAAGATATGACTATAACGAAGAAATAATTCTTTTGAAAAAATTTTCCGCTTTAATTATACATTTAAATAACTGAAGAAATATTTCAAAATAATTCTTACCTTGATGTTAAAATAATTAATAATTCCCAATTAGCCTTTCATTATCGGGTTATATTTAAAATGAAGTTCAAAGCTTTATTTCTTCTTTTAATTTTATCTTTAACTTTTATCAACGCTAAAGGATTAAAGAATTTTAACGAACCAGTTTACCTGCCGGGATTTAATATCAGTCCATATTATGATGAGCAGGTTATAACTTTTTATTACTCACCTGAAATTAGAATTCAAATAAATGCCCCGGCACCAAATTATTTTAACCCTAACTTGCCTGTTGGGCTTGCACTATTTGCCCTTCCAAACGGAAATACAATTGAACAAACTGTAGGAAAAGTTTTGGAGACAGGAGATGATTGGCATTATGATATCCAGCATATTGGTGCACAGACAAGATTTTTACGGCAGACAATAACCGAATATAATTTAGTTACCGTCTATCTTGAAGCTGCACAAAAAAGCTGGCCAACCTGGAACAGTAAATATGCAAATCATGCAGAGATAATTAAAAATTTAGTTGAATATTTAAAATCTCTTTTTAACAATTATAATCCTTTTGTAGTTATCACCGGACACAGCGGCGGCGGACGTTTTGATTTCAGCTTTATGGATGCATTTACTGAAATACCTGATTATGTTAAACGAATTTCTTTTCTCGACAGTGACTACGGATATGAAACAGTATATGGAAGCAAACTTGTTCAATGGCTTAATGCTTCCGATGAAAATTACTTAAGCGTGATTGCATATAATGACAGCGTTGCTTTATATAACGGAAGCCCAATTGTTTCTCCGACAGGAGGAACCTGGTATAGAAGCAAGCTGATGAAAACTTATTTATCAAATTATTTTACTTTTACAGATGAAGAAGATAGCTCATTCATAAAATATACAGCTCTTAATGGCAGAATAAAATTCATACTAAAAAAGAACCCGTTGAGAGAAATACTTCATACGGTTCAAGTTGAAAGGAATGGATTTATTCAAGGAATGGTTTCGGGCACACAGCATGAAGGTGAAGGCTACGAATATTACGGGGCAAGAGCATACTCGCAATGGGTTCAAGTAAATGTTGATTATCCTCAGCAGTTAACAATTCCGCCGCGTTCACCAAACGCTAAATCCGGCTCAGAATTCATGCAGTATGTAATGAATATGAGTTTTGAAGATAGAGAAGCTCAAATTTATAATGAAGTTTCAACAGGAAATATCCCAAGCTTTTTAAGAAAATTAAAACAAGTCGAAGCTACTTTTGATGACGTTAACGGAGTCTCTCACACAGTTAAATATGAAGTAATGCCGGACTATCTTGCAATTGGCTCTGATAGTGACTTCTGTAGAATACCAACAGGCCCGATTACAGCTCAAAGGCTTGCCGATTTATTTGGTGCAGTAATGCCTACCAGAAAACTTGTTGATAACATTTATTCAAATTGTGAAATAAAACTTGAACCGGTTACTTATGCACCGGTCGGAAATCAAAATGAATTAGTCTCAAAATTTATTGAACATAATAGTGCCATACAGCAACAGTTTAAAGATGCAGGGGGAGTTTTAGGCCAGTTAACAGGCGGAATAAAAAAGGATGTAGTATTAAGCAATTTAATTATTGATCCATCCAGGCCAAATCACGTTGTAATTTATGGATGGCATCAGCTGAATGGACAGCCGATTCAGCCGCTTACTAATATTCATATTAACACTTATACTGATTACAGCCACGGCATTAGATTTCTAAATTCAGAAATCAATATTGATAATAGAATGAAAAATGTTCAAAATGTATTAACAGATCCGATACTTTATAAAACTATAAGCGATGAAACCGGAGTGATGGCTCAAACGACCTATATTTCTTCAAATACTTTTGCACCTCCTCAGCCAAAATCTTTTGGAATTAAAACAGAAGGGTTAAACAAAATTAGAGTTATAATAAAACAAGTTCCGAATGTTGAAAAATATCAAGTTTCATTGAGTAAGAATGGAATAAATTTTTATCCGCCTGTTACTTACAACATCAATGATTTTGTAATAAGCGGCCTTCCTGCCGATTCAATTGTTTATGTTAAAATTTCTGCCGTTAATTCTTACGGCACTTCACCTGAATCCGAGGTGCTCGCCGGGGTGCCGGGTGAGAACTCTCCTCATGTTTTAATTGTAAATGGATTTGATAGAAGTTCGACTGGAAACACTTATAATTATATTAGGCAGCATGGAAGTGCATTTTTAAATAATGGAGTTTCATTTGAGTCAGCTACAAATGATGCGATAATTGATAGTACATTTAATTTAAATGATTATGAAACCGTAGATTATATTTTAGGAGATGAAAGCACAGCAGATGAAACATTTAATTCGCAAGAACAAGTTCTAGTAAAGAATTATTTAAAAGAAGGAGGAAATCTTTTTGTTTCCGGGAGTGAAATTGCCTGGGACTTAGATTACAAAGGCTCTACAACCGATAAGAATTTTATCTGGAATTATTTAAAGATGAAATATATTGATGATGCACCAGGCAATACTCCCGGCGTACATTATCAAGCAGCTTCCCAGCCAAATTCTATCTTCGATGGAATAAATTCATTCTACTTTGATAATGGTACTCACGGAACAATAAATGTAAAATATCCTGATGTAATAAAAGAAGTAAACGGTAGTAAAGCATGTTTGTTATACACAGGGTTTGATTCAACTTATGGTGACGCAGGAGTATATTATCAAGGAATGTTTAGTGGAGGGACAAAGGAAGGGAAGTTAATTTCTCTTGGATTTCCATTTGAAACTATTTATCCTGAAGAGACAAGAAATGATTTGATGAAGAAAGTAATATTTTTTTTTGGCGTAACCACTGAAGTAATTGAAAATGAATCAAGTTCATTACCTAAAGAATTTAAACTTTATCAGAATTATCCAAATCCATTCAATCCAACTACGAAAATAAAATATTCCATTCCTTCCGTAGAGACGGGACATGTCCCGTCTGTACAATTACAAGTTTATGACATACTTGGAAGGGAAGTTGCGACTTTAGTTAACAAGGAACAGCAGCCCGGCAATTATGAAGTTGAATTTAAAACAAATGCAGGGACTAATAATTATTCGCCCTTACCAAGCGGTGTATATTTTTACCAGCTAAAAGTAGGCGCCTTTGTTCAAACAAAAAAGATGATGCTGTTAAAATAAGGTTTGATTAATTGAAAAACCTTCGAGGTTTTTGAAAAATTACTCCCATTTTAATTAGGAAGTAAACTCTAAATAAGTAAACCTCGAAGGTTTCAAAACTAATGACTTTAAATCTTTTTATTATCTACTAGAATCATTTTATTTGTTGCTGCATATAAAGAACAGTTAATCCATAAAATAAATTCTACTTACAATTACAACATTTGTCCTTATTTTAGAAGTATCATTTTCTTAACCTGTGTAAAATTGCCTGATTCAATCCTGTATAAATAAACGCCGCTTGCCCAATTGCTTGCATTGACTTTTAAAGAATAGCGACCGGCTTGATAGTATCCATTTACTAAAGTTTTTACGAGCTGACCCAGAATATTAAAAATTTGCAATTTGGTATTACCGGCTTGCGACAAAGAAAAACGGATTGTCGTAGTTGGATTAAATGGATTTGGATAATTATTTGATAAATTATATTGAAGTGGTAAAGTATTCTCAGAATTTACTCCTGAGACCATATTAGCAACGGCAACATCTTTACTTATAATATTATTTAAAGGATTTGAATCTGATGTTGGAGATGTTAATAAAAAGTTGTTCGTCACTGTTCCAATTTGTGAAGAGTTTAATGACATCTTTATTGTACTCATTTGTCCTGCAACCATATTTCCAAAAGTTATTGTAATTGTATCACCATCCATACTATAGTTACCGTTAGATACATTTACAGAATTAACTGTTGTATTTGCAGGTATTGCGTACTTAAGTACTACAGATTCAACGAGGTCAGGGCCGGGATTGCTAACCGTTCCATCAATTTCATAATTTGTATTAACTACTACTGAATCTGGAATATGAGTTAATTCAAGAGATGCATCTCCAACCTGATGTATTTCGTGGATCACTGTCGGTGTTTGAATTGCCGGATTAAAATCAAAAACTATTGATGCTCTATTTTTAATTTGTTCCCCGCTAGTTAATGCCGGGTTAGGCAATACTCTGTATGAAACAAATCCGGTTCCTTCAGGAGGAAAATGATTCGGAGGCAGGTTAATACCGGTGAATTTAAAAGTTACTATATTACCGGAGCGTGACCAACTAAACACACTATCATTACTTGTTTTAACTATCTGTAAAGATGAAGGATCAACATTCGGGTCCAATGTATCAATTATAACAACATTGTTTGCAGGAGCAGTTGCAATGGAATCATTCTCAAAAGAAATATAATATTCCAAAGAATCTGCAATTTTTGATTTTGGAATATAATATTTTGAAAAGTACGGAAGGCCATCCGAATTTGTCTCCATCACACCTGAATATAGTGTATTTGTTGTTTTATCATTGGGATCAAATGGCCCCACAATTTTATAAAGAAAATCTCTTTCTTTTTTAGTTATTGGTGTCCCAATTGGATTATTAAAAATATTTTCGATTTTCTGTTCATCCTTATTAAATAATTGATTATATAATTCTTCATCTTCTTTATGAGTATTTCTTACTTTTACTTTTATGCCGAAAAGTGTTCGTTCATATACTTTCCCTGCTTCGTCACTTTTTTGCACCTCGTTTCTTACTTTATCGATATAATCTTGTTCTTTTTCATTAAACCAATGAGTTAAATCTTTATTAAAATCTTTTTTAGAGTTATTGTACAAGTCAGAAGGAGGAGCTTTATAATTAGATAAATTCTGTAAAACATTTTGCAGCAATTCTTCCCTGGTATAAGCCCGGTCTGAAGAAGTATTGGCAAGGGTTTGATTAACTGCATCATGAAGCTTTGCATTCCAATCCGGTATGCTGAAAATGTAGTTTGATAATTCAGAATTATTCGTCCCGGCAAGCGACTGAAAAAGCACTTCGTTAAATTGATCTTTACTTGTATGCATAGTTCCGTTATAGCTTAATGTTACATCTGATCCGAAAGGCACTTGTGGAACCGGATTATCATCTGAGTTAACACTCTTATGCCCTAACACTAATTTGGGATAATAAACATACTGAGGATCAATTCTAAGAGCGTAATAAAAATATGTGCTGCCATATTCAGGAGTCTTGGCA
>CAVZID010000024.1:0-30028 GCA_963775245.1 uncultured Bacteroidota bacterium | reverse complement strand
GGGTTACACTATAGATAGTTTAAACATTATTGAATCAAAAAATATATCTAATATAAAATTATTTTTAGGACTGAATCATGAACGCTTAAATGATTTAAAAATACAATTATTCTCCCCTTCCGGAGATTCTGCTATTGTATGGCATACTTATGAACCAGCTAATGATTACGAGAAAGAAATTACAACTATTTTTGATGATGAATCACAAAATGAGTTTTTAAACTATAGGTATATAGAATTTAGCCCAAGCATTAAACCGGAAGAATCTTTCAAAAAAGCATTTGCAGGAAAAAACTCTAAAGGGTTATGGATATTAAAAATAACAGATTATATCGGTGGAAATACTGGCTTTCTGTATGGCTGGGGATTAAGTATAGATGGGGCAACTACAGATGTTAAAGACAATATTAATCAACCAAAAGATTTTTCTCTTTCTCAAAATTATCCCAATCCATTTAATCCAACAACAAAAATAAAATACTCTATCCCCTCCATCACTGTAGAGACGGGGCATTCCAACGAAGTCGGACAAGTTGCCCCGTCTGTGCAACTTCGGGTTTATGATATTCTCGGTAATGAGGTTGCTACTTTAGTAAACAAAAGGCAGTCTCCTGGAAATTATGAAGTAACCTTTAATCCAAATAATCTTTCTAGCGGTGTTTATTTTTACAAATTAACTGCAGGATCTTTCACAGAAACAAAAAAAATGATTCTCCTGCGTTAATAAATTGAGAATACAAGTTATGAATCTAGATATAAACAACAAACTACAATAAAATGTACAATGAATTATAATGAGTTACAAATAAAAATTATGAAGAAAGATGTTTACGAATAGAAATTAATTACAAAAATATTTAATTAATAAAATTAAAGTTTCTCTTATTAGACAAATTTGTATTATGTTTTTAATGACAGCGACAGAATTTTGGCGCAAGCCGGAATCTTTGGATTCAACATTTGGGCAAGGAGGAATCGTTGAAACAGCAATTAATTCCTTAGGCGATGATAATTTATCTTCAACTGCAATCCAAAGCGATGGGAAAATAATTGCAGCTGGAGATATTTATGATGGAAGTTACCACAGTTTAGCTGTGTCTCGATACAATACCGATGGAAGCCTTGATTACACCTTTGGAACTAATGGAATTGCAATTACTAATATTGGAACCCCTGCAGCGATTAATTATTACTTAGCTATTCAAAGTGACGGAAAGATTGTGGTGGCCGGTTCAATGTATAACGGAAGTGATTATGATTTTCTCGTTTTACGATTTAAATCCAATGGTGCATTGGATATTGCCTTTGGGAATAATGGTATAACGACTACTCATATAGGCAGTTCAAATGATATAGTAAGTTCCGTTTCAATTCAGAGTGATGGGAAAATAGTTGTAGCGGGAGACTATAATTCCGGAGGAAATAATTATGATTTTGCCGCTGTCCGCTTTACAACAGATGGAAATTTAGATAACACATTTGGTACAAACGGGATTGTAAAAACTCCAATCGGAAGTTCAAATGATTTTGCAGAGTCGGCCGCAATTCAAACAGATGGAAAAATAGTTCTTGCCGGGTATACAAACAACGGCAGCGCTTATGATTTTGCGATAGTACGTTATAATACCAATGGAGATTTAGATAATACATTTGGAACAGGCGGAATCACTACCACGACTATTGGGCCTGTTAATAGCTATGCCCGTGCTGTAAAAATACAGGATGATGGAAAGATTGTTGTATCCGGGTATTTTATTGATGGAATTGATTACTCTTTTGTAACTGCACGTTATAATTCAGACGGTGACCTTGATAATACATTCGGAGGGTATGGTATTGTTGCTACTCCAATAATTGGTTCTTCCGTTACTATTGCTTATTCGATGTCATTAGAAAGTGATGGAAAAATCATAACAGCCGGTTATTCTATGCTTAATTCATTTGCAATATTTACAATTGTCCGATATAGCCAGGATGGAATTTTGGATAGCACATTTGGAGCTAATGGCAAAGTTATTTCTTCAGTTGGTCAGGGAAGTGATATTATTACTTCAACATCAATCCAAAGTGATGGAAAAATTATTGCTGCCGGTTCTTCAGAAAATGGTTCGTATGAGGATTTTGCTTTAGCCCGTTATGATCAAAATGGAGACTTAGATGATACGTTTGGAGACAGTGGTATTGTTACTACATCAATTACAACTTCTACCAGTACAATTAAATCTTTAGCACTTCAAGGTGATAATAAAATAGTCGCTGCCGGTTATACTGAACTTGCCGGGAGTTCTGACAATAATTTTTCCTTAGCAAGATATGACGAAAAGGGAAATTTGGATAAAACATTCGGGACAAATGGAATAGTAAGCACTACAGTTGACTCTGATGGAGGACAAGCGCTTTCAGTAGTGATTCAAAATGACGGGAAAATTTTAGCCGGCGGATATTCCAATGATGGCAGTTACTTTAATTATACTTTAGTTCGTTATAATTCTGATGGAAGCTTGGATAATACTTTTGGCACAAACGGCGGTATAATTATAAGTTCTATTGGCGGCGCTTCTGATTCATATTTAAATTCATTGGCTCTTCAGCAGGATGGGAAAATAGTAGCAGCAGGTTATTCTACTTTTTCAGGAAAGAACGGCTTTACTGTTGTACGATATTTATCTAACGGAACGAAAGATTATACTTTTGGAACCTCTGGCTATACATCAATACTTCTAAATTATGATTTAGTAGGTGAACAGAATGATGATCGAGCTCAATCAGTTTTAATTCAAGATGACGGAAAAATTTTAGTTGGCGGATATACTTTCATAGGTGGTGGTTATGCTTATGCGGTAGTGCGATTTGATTCTTCAGGTTCGATTGACAGCACATTCGGAAATGATGGAATTGTTAATACTCAAATAGGAAATCCGAATGAATATTATGAAATAGATCATGCTTATTCGATGGCACTGCAATCTGATGGTAAAATTATTTTAGCAGGAAGTTCATACAACGGAAGTAATTATGATTTTGCTTTGGTACGTTATAAAACAAATGGAGATTTAGATGATACATTTGGAAGCAATGGTATTGTTATTATTCCTATCGGGGTAGGCAACGATCAATGCTATTCAGTAAAAATTCAATCGGACGGAAAAATTATTGCTGTTGGTAAAACTGCTGTAAACGGAAGCAATGATGATATAGCTTTGGTTCGCCTAAACTCCGATGGAACTTTAGATGATACGTTTGGAACTGGAGGTAAAATAAATACTAACATTGGAATATCGGATAATCAAGCTAATGAAGTAATTATACAGGGCGATAGAATTGTTACTGGCGGAAGCTCCAATAGCACAACATCTCAATATGGAGTTTTCTCTTTAGTTGGTTATTTAAATGATGATGTAGTTCCTGTTGAGTTAGTTACATTTAAAGCTTCTTTAAATGATAATCATGTAAATCTAAATTGGACAACTGCTACAGGGATAAATAATCTTGGTTATGAAATTCAAAGAAGTCAAAGTTCAAAAATCAAAGATCAAAATAAGTCTGCAGGCACGGAGGGCTGGGAAAAAATCGGATTTGTAAATGGACATGGAAATTCTACAAATACAAATTCGTATCATTTTATTGATTCTAAAATAAATGATGGGGTATATTATTACAGATTAAAACAAATTGATCTAAACGGATCATTTACTTATTCAAATACTGTAAAAGCTAATATAAATGCTCCGATAAAATTTTCTCTTGAACAAAATTATCCTAACCCATTTAATCCAACTACCAAGATAAGATATTCAATACACTCTTCTCCCCTTCCCTTTGGGAAGGGGCAGGGGGTTAGGCTTGAAGTTTATGATATGCTAGGTAGAGATGTAGCAACACTTATACACAAAAAACAGCAGCCTGGTAATTATGAGGTTACATTTGATGCTTCAAAGCTTTCAAGTGGAGTTTACTTTTACAAATTAACTTCTGGTTCGTTTGTGGAAACAAAGAAGATGATTTTTTTGAAATAACGATTGTAACAAACCTTCGAGGTTTCTGATTGATAACAACTACCTATAAAAAAGTGATTAACAAGAATTTAAAAACCTCGAAGGTTTCCCCAAATTTTATTTATGAGTGTTGGACAAAGAGTAATTATATTTTTTAGCTTCACTTGTCTTTCCCCATTTTATGTATAGATCGGCTAAAGCATTTATAAGTTTATTTTTTGTTTTTTCATCAAAATCTTTTTCATCATTTATATTATTATAATTGGCAAGTAAAATCCTTTCGGCATCAGCAAATTTTCTCTGTCCTATCAAAGATACTCCCATTTCAGTTTTTGTAGAAACTACCAGGTAATTTTTGTCGTTATAAATCTTTTTTCGTATTTGAAGTGATTTTGTCAGATTTGAATATGCACTTGAATATTTACCTTCTGCATTTTGAATTTTGCCAAGCCAGGCATAACCTTTTCCAAAATAATAATGATCCTTATTTAGTTTTCTTCCCCAGGTTTTTAAAGCTTCATTTACTAATTGTTCGGCATTATTATAATTCTTAAGATAGAAGAATGCATTGGCCAAATTTAATTTAGCTAACCCTACATCAGGATGGTCATCACCTAAAATTTTTTTTCTAATATAATATGCGCTTGTAAACAAACTCTCTGCTTTATTATAATTTCGCTTTTCCTGGTAGATGAATGCTAAGTTATTCAGATTATTAGCTACATCAACACTTGTGTCTCCAAATAATTTTGTATCGATAGACAATGCTTGTATATAATACATTTTCGCTGAGTCAAGACTGTTTAGATCATCATAAGCAAATGCTAAATTATTTAGTGTGACTGCATATTCACGGCTTTCTTTTCCAAATACATTTAAAGCAATTTCAAGTGATTCTTCAAAGCTTTTTTTTGCACCTTTAAAATCATATAAATCCATTTGTAAAAGGCCGTAATTGCTTATTGCCTCTTCCAGTTTAGGTTTGTCATTTAATTCTTGTAACAGCTTAATGGATTTTTCAAATAAATATTTAGCCGTATCAAGATTTCCTGCGTCATAGTTTGCCAGCGCTAAATAATTAAAACTGATAGCAGTTTCCTTATTATTTTCACCGAATAAAGAGTCCCTTAACTGAAGAGATCTCCCCAACTGATAAATTGCGTCTTTGTACAATCCTAAGGTTTCATAGGTTTGTCCAATATTAGATCTGACTTCAGCCTCAATTTCAGGCTGCCCTTTTAACTCGGTATTTATTTTTTTAGTAGCTTCCTTGAGCACATCCGATAATTTTAAATCTTTACCTGCAAGCAATGGATCAGATGAAAAAAGTGTTTTATTTAAGAAGTTATTCATTTGAGTGGTTCTGGCAGCTTCAATTTTTGCTTTATCTTTTTCTTTTGCCGCTATGTTTGCCTGGTAGACTATTAATATTGCACTCGAAATAATTAATAGTATAACCAGCAAAGTTATGCCTACGCCTAATTTGTGCCGCCTGATAAATTTGTTCGACCTATAAAAAAGAGAATCGGGGATTGCAGTTACCGGCCTTCCCTCGATATATCTGGTAATATCTTCGGAAAAATGCTGGATAGAAATGTAGCGCCTTGCCGGATCTTTTCGTAAAGCCATAAGAACTATATTATCAATATCTCCTGATAATCTTCTTTTCAGTTTATCTACATTACTATTTCGTAGTATACTTATTTCTTCAGCCGATATTTCATTTACCTCTCCATCTTCAGTTAAAATTTTTTTTGATTTTGTAATTATAGTGCTTGGCTTTTCCGGGTTAGCAGAAGTTATTATCTTCTCAACCTCAATTGGAAATTTATTTTTAAAGCTATACGGCAAATGCCCTGTTAAAAGCTCGTATAATAAAACGCCTAATGAATAAATATCGCTGGCAGTAGTTATCTTTCCTCCAACAACTTGTTCGGGGCTTGCATATTCAACTGTCATTAGACGTGAGCCTTCCATGGTTACTGCAAAAGTATTTTTATCCTGCTCTTCCCGCAGCAGTTTTGCAATTCCAAAATCCAGAAGTTTTGGATTTCCATTTGACGTAATTAAAATATTACTTGGCTTTAAGTCTCTGTGTACAATCAAATTCTGATGTGCATAGCTGACAGCCGAACATACCTTTGTAAAAAGTTCAAGGCGCTGCTCAATTGAAAGTTTATTTTGATCGCAATATTCTGTAATTGGAATTCCATCAATATATTCCATAACGAAGTATGGAAGGCTGTCATCAGTTGTTCCGCCGTCAATTATTTTTGCGATAAAAGGATGATCTAATCCTGCTAAAGTCTGCTGTTCAATTTTAAATCTTCTTAATATTTCTTCGGTATCCATCCCCCTTTTTATAAATTTAATTGCAACACGCCTGGTAAACTGATTATCAATTCGTAATGCCGAATAAACCATGGCCATTCCGCCTTCACCGATTCTTTTTTCAACTTTATACTTTCCTATTATTATCCCGATAAATTCATTAATTGAATTATCATCTTCAGTTATATCATCTAACTGTAAAGGTGATGATTCCCAAAAACCCTCTGCTTTTTTAGAAGACTCAATTAAGTCTTCAACTTCTTTTTTTAAATCAGGATTATCTTTGCACTTTACATTTAGAATGGCTTCCCTTTCTTCAGGCGGGAGTTCGAAAACTTCTCTAAATAATAATTTTATTTTTTCCCAATCCTGCATTATGATTTTGTATTAATTATTATTTTCAATTTCTTTATATAGCCATGCCTTAGCCAGATTCCAATCTCGTTTAACAGTATTGGGAGAAACAGAGAGTATCTCTGCGGTTTCAGCTATTGTCATTCCGGTAAAGTAACGAAGCTCCACAATCGAGCTTAATCTTTTATCAAATGAATTAAGCTTTATAAGTGCATCATTGAGGGTTAAGATTTCCTCATCATATTCAGGACTTATAACTGCAACTTTTTCTAAAGATATTTTAGTTTGGCCTTCTCCTCTTCTAGCTGCGTTTCTTTTTCTTGCATTATCAACTAATATTTGCCTTAATACATTAGCAATAGCACCAAAGAATTCTCTTCTGCTTTCCAGGGATATTTCTTTTTGGCCAATTAGTTTTAAGTATGCTTCATGAACAAGTTCCGTTGTTTGAATTGTTCTTTTCTTATATTCATTACTCAAATACCTTGAAGCTATTTTTTTTACCTGCCTATAAACAAGGGGTAAAAGCTTATTTAAAGCTTCCTTGTCTCCATTACTTAATTCGTAAAGAAGCTGGGTAACCTGATATTGGGGTTCAGAATCCATTCTATTTATTCCATTATTTAAATGAATTTCCAGAACCAATTTTAATTCAAAATAAAATTATAGTCCTAAAAATTTTACTTTTTTCAACTATCTGAAATTTCCCTTAAAAGAATGGGCCAAAGTTTAAAATTAATACGCACATAGAATCGGTAAAGCAAAGTATCTCTTACTGCTTCAATATAACACTTTTTTAAAAAATAAAAATTAAAATAATTTAATTCATCGGGTTAAATAATTAGGAGGCATATATGAAAAACTTTTTTAAGTCAGCTTTAATTATTACAGCAATATTTTGTTCTTCGGTAAATGCTCAATGGGAACAAACTAATGGCCCTTACGGCGGTAGTATATTCGCATTTGCAAAAAAAGGTTTGGAAGTATTCGCCGGCGGTTATATCGGAGGGGTTTTCCGTTCGCTGGATAATGGTAAAACATGGACTCAAGTTAATGACGGCCTTACAAATACAAATGTATATTCTCTTGCAGTCAGCGGCAATAACATATATGCCGGAACAGACGGCAGCGGCGTATTTCTTTCCACAAATGATGGAGTAACCTGGGCACCAGCAAATACTGGAATGACTAATTCTTCCGTCTTTGCTTTAGCTGTAAATGGAACAAGTGTTTATGCCGGTGCTGATGGTGCCGGGGTTTTCGTTTCAACAGACAATGGTAAGAGTTGGACTGCCGCAGGATTAACAGGCATCTACTTTAATACTTTGACCTTTATTGATACAACTCTCTATGCCGGGACTAAAGGTGGAATCTTCAAAAGTACTGACAAGGGCGTAAGCTGGAATTCAGATAATTTTTACCTCAGCAATCCAGATGTGAGGACAATAATTTCTAACGGGAATTCTCTTTATGCCGGCACATATGGAGGCGGAATACATCAATATATAAATGATAATACAGGAGGAAGCTGGCGGCAAATTTCTTTTGGATATTATGTTAACGGGCTTACCGCCTCAGGTTCAAACTTAATTGCCGCTACTGACGGCGGCGGAATATATATATCAACAAATAACGGTACAACTTGGTCTCAATCAAATACTGGAATCCCGAATATTTATGATCGGGCAATTATAACAAACGGCAATACTGTTTTTGTTGGTAATGATGGCGGCGGCGTATTTACATCAACAGATAACGGTGTTAGCTGGGGAGGGAATAGCTCAGGAATGCGCGGAGGTTTATTGCTTTCTTTGGCTTCGAAAGGCTCAGATCTATTCGCCGGAACTTTTGGTGCGGGGTTGTTCCTTTCAACAGATGAAGGCACCTCGTGGAAGCCGATGAATTCCGGGCTGAAAAATACTTTCGTTTTTTCTTTAGCTTTCGATGGAAATGATTTTTATGCCGGAACAGGTACGGGTGCTGATTCTAGCCGGGGAGTTTTCCGTTCTACAGATAATGGCGTAAGCTGGACACTTGCGAGTGCAGGGTTACCAAATGCAAATATTAATGCTCTTGCAAGTATTGGAACAAATTTATTTGCAGGTACAGATGGGCAGGGTGTTTATCTTTCTACAGACAAAGGTGATTCATGGACTGCTGTTAATAATGGGTTAATAAATTATACTATCAATGCTTTTGCTGTAATAGGGACTACTCTCTTCGCAGGAACAAGCGGGAGTAAGGATGCAATCTATCTCTCAACAAACAATGGAACAAGCTGGAGCCCAACCAGTGCGGGTTGGATAAATTCCGGTACGAATGTGTATGCGTTAACTGTGGATGGAACTGATCTATACGCAGCAATTACGCAGCCAGGTTCGGGGCTTAACGCTGTATTCAGCTCTGCTGACAGTGGAAAAGGGTGGAAACTCTTAACAGGTTCTACACCAACTCCTGCAATACGCTCGTTAATGATTGACAATTCAATCCTCTTTGCTGGAACAGATGGAGGCGGGGTTATTATGATTCAAAATGGCTCCTGGAATGCCGTTAATACCGGGTTGTTGAATTCGCAAGTTTTTGCACTTGCTTCCTCAAGTTCAAATCTCTTTGCAGGAACAAATGGAAGCGGTGTTTGGAAACGTCCGTTATCTGAAATAACAGGTGTAGATGATGCTAATACCAAACTTCCAAATGAGTTTTCATTAAGTCAAAATTATCCTAATCCATTTAATCCAAGTACAACCATCAGCTATGAGTTGCCTATCAGCGGTTTTGTGAATTTAAAGATTTATGATTTACTCGGAAGAGAAGTGGCAACTTTGGTAAATAAAGAACAGCAGAAGGGTAATTACCAAGTTTCTTTCGACGGCTCTAAACTTTCAAGCGGAGTTTATTATTACCGTCTTCAAGCAGGAGATTATGTTCAAACTAAAAAAATGATTTTAATAAAATAAATTTTTACGGAGGGTAAAAATGAGAACAAAATTTTTTCTACTGATAATTTTAATCTTTGTTTTAATTCCAAATTTTATTTTAGCTCAATTCACACAGCAAGGTTCAAAGCTTGTTGGTAACGGGGCAACAGGAAATGCAAATCAAGGTAGTTCCGTAGCAATTTCCGGAGATGGAAACACGGCAATAATAGGCGGATATAAAGATAGCAGCGGAACCGGCGCTGCATGGATATTCACAAGGAATAATGATGAATGGTCTCAACAAGGTCAAAAGCTTGTTGGTTCAGATACAACAGGACTGGCATTTCAAGGCAGTTCTGTAGCTATTTCAGCAGATGGAAATACTGCTATAGTAGGCAGCCCTTCAAGCAGCAATGGATTGGGAGGCGCATTTATTTTCATACGCAGTAATGGAATATGGAGCCAGCAAGGTTCAAAGCTTATTGGATCTGGTGCTTCGGGTTCAGACGTTAAACAAGGGAGTGCTGTAGCGATATCTGCCGATGGAAATACTGTTGTCATTGGAGGGAAAAACGATGGCTTTTGGACAGGTGCAATTTGGGTTTTTACTCGCAGCAGCGGAGTATGGTCTCAACAAGGGCCGAAGCTTATAGGTTCCGATGCAGTAGGACAAGCCTTTCAGGGCAGCTCAGTTGCAATCTCGGCTGATGGAAATACTATTGTCGAAGGAGGATTTTATGATTCTATGTATCAAGGTGTAGGGCAAGGTGCAATCTGGGTGTTTACAAGAACTAATAACGTTTGGAAACAACAAGGGCAAAAGCTTGCTGCGGCAGGTATATCATTTGGTCAACAAGGTTCTTCTGTTGCAATCTCTGCTGATGGGAAAACTATCGTTGAAGGCGGAGCTACATACAACGGCTCTGATGGCGGAATGTGCGTATTTGCCCGAAAAGATACCAGCTGGACACAACAAAGTCAATGGTTAGCAGGTTGGGGCGATGTTGGAAGTACATCAGGGGTTGTATGGGATCCTGTGATGCAAGGAAGTTCTGTCGCAATTTCTGCTGATGGAAATACATTTGTTGAAGGAGGATATGGCGATGACAACTGGAAAGGCGCTATTTGGGTTTTTACGAGGACGGATAGTGTTTGGACACAAGAAGGTACAAAGCTTACTGGTTCAGATACAGTCGGCACTACAATTTATCAAGGTATTACCGTAGCAATTTCCGGCGATGGTAAAACAATCTTGGAAGGTGGTTCTGGAGATAATAATAAAGTTGGTGCGGCATGGTCATTTTTCAATCCAATTACTGGAGTTAATGATAATATCGCTTCAACTCCAATTAAGTTTAGTCTTGAACAAAATTATCCTAATCCATTTAATCCAAGCACAGTCATCAGTTATCAGTTGCCGGTCAGCAGTTTTGTGAATATAAAAGTCTATGATTTACTCGGAAGAGAAGTATCAACTTTGGTTAATGAAGAACAACAGTCTGGAAATCATGAAGTAACATTTGATGGTTCTAAACTTGCCAGCGGAATTTATTTATATACTCTTCAATCAGGTTCTTTTGTTCAAACTAAAAAGATGTTACTAATGAAATAAATTTTCAATAAAAATTTTGACTGGAGATTAAATATGAAAGTACAATTAATAATATTCTTTTCTTTACTAAATTTTATTAGCAGCATTTATTCACAACAAAAACCTATTCCCGGTGCAGCATTCGGTAAATATTTTTTGAAGCAAATGAATCATCGTGCTGCTCAAGAATTTGATGGTGTAATTGTTCCTACTCAAATAAGTAATCAAGCATTATATAAAAATGCAAATTCATCTACACAAAGTCTTTTGGTAGATTCTGTTTATATTTATAATTCTAAGAGAAACCAAAGAGAAATTTATACTTATAATTCTTCCAATCTTATAACAGAAGATTTAATCCAACAATTTTCAGGCAATCAATGGGTAAATATTCAAAGAGTTTCTAATTCATATAATGTTGATGGCAATTTACTTTCATCAACCTCAGCGGACTGGAAGAATAATTCCTGGATTGGCCAAATTCAATCAGTCTATACTTATAATGCAAATGGCCAGCCCATAACGGAAGTAATTGAACAAGCAATTAATGACGTATTAGAAAATTATTCTCATTCCGATTATGAATACGGTAATAATAATTTTTTAACATCTGAGACATTCAAAGTTTGGCAAAATGAAAAATGGGTAAATAATCTTAAAGAAACATTCACTAACGATGTTAAGGGCAATCTGCTTTCGGATTTAATGCAAGGCTGGCAAAATTCTACATGGAAAGATAGTCTAAGATATACATTAACCTACGATGATAATTCAAATAATACATCTCAATTGGCGGAAGTATGGACTACAAAATGGGAAAATTATTATAGAGGATCCAATACTTTCGATAGCAATAATAACATGGTTAGCGGACTATTTGAACGCTGGGAAAACAATTCCTGGGTAGGAGTTGTTAGAAATACATATACTTATGATAATAGGAATAACAGGCTACAGGAAACTGATGAACTTTATAATGGCAACCAATGGAATAATCAAAGCCGGTTAACCTGGACTTATGATGATAACAATAATGTACTTTCACACTTAATCGAATTAACAGGGCCTACAGGCGATTGGGCAAATAATAACAAAATGGAGTACAGTTATGATTTCACTAATAATACAGCTACGGGAACTTATTATGACTGGGTTACTTCTTCATGGGTTCAAGCCGATGGGTATTTAGATTTTTATGATGGAGCAAAAAATTTGTTTGAATATTATGGAAATAAAGTAATAGTTAAATTTAAAAACTCTCACAACTGCAGTAAATGATAAAATACGTATCCCCAGTTAATTTTAATCTTGAACAAAATTATCCGAATCCATTTAATCCAAGTACAGTTATCAGTTTTAAGTTATCAGTCAGCAGTTTCGTGAGCTTGAAGATTTTCGATATACTTGGTAGAGAAATTTCAACTTTGGTTAATGAAGAAAAACAGCCCGGAAATTACGAAGTTACATTTGATGCAAGCAAGCTTTCAAGTGGAATTTATTTTTACACATTACAATCAGGCTCTTTTGTAGAAACTAAAAAGATGATATTAATCAAATAAAAATGCACTTAAAAATTATTAATGTTTTTCATCTCATAATTCTTTTAAACAAGGAAAAATAAATGGAAAAGATTTTTCACAGTTTGGGTTATAATAAGTATAACAACTAAAATCAGACCTTGTCAAATAAGACAACTTTTGATTTTTAGGGTTGATGTTAATTTCAATATTTGTTTTACTGTTTGAAGGCTGTAAAAAAAACGATCCAACTGCACCGGTGGAACAGAATATACTTCAAGGGAATCAAGCTTTTCATGCATCGGCAGTTGCATCATATCAATCCGTTGGAGCAGGTGTTGCATATCCATTTAAAGCATTGGAATTAAGTAGTCCTACAGGCAGCCCAATCCATAGCAAAGCAATCGTAAATAATCTTCTTCATAGTTTTGGCCCTTCATTAAATAAAAGCAATAATAGTTCAACTGATTCAATTTATTTTTTCTCAAATTTAAATCTCTATGGAGAGGTACAACATAATGGAAATATATACACACTCGCATTTTATACTGATGCCGCTGCAACTCAATCGGCAGGAAGTGGTAAATTAACATTGCCCACAAATATCACTAATCCCACAGACCCAACAAGCTATGCATCATATCCAGCAAATATTTCGATGGACATAAATGTAACAGCAGGAAATCTACCATGTAAAGGCAATATTCAAATAGTTTTTTCAGGGCAGACTGGAGCCAACACAATGACCGGAACAAATACATTAACAAGAGACAATGTTGAATTTACACTTAACCTGGCATTGGATAATAATCTAAATACATCAGGTTCAATTACAATAAAGGAAAGCGGAGCTACAATTTCAGCTACGAATGTAAATGGATTTGTATTTGATACACTTAATTGTGATGCTAGTATAAGCCCATATAACTGGGCTGGCACGGGAAAGATTAATTTGTTAAAAGGTTCGGTTTCTATAACCGTAAATACAGGTTCAGGGAATTCTTCCTCTACTTCAGACAGTCTTGGAAACCTGGATATAAATTATGCAGACGGAACAAAGGAAATAGTAGTCAATGCATTAGCTGGAGACTTAACAGGGGGCGGCACACAAGTTGGAACTCCGGATAGCATCTATGCATTAAGCGGAACACCTCAAAGCACATCTGTAAATACTGCTTTTACAACACCATTGACAGTAACTGTTATAGATAAGATTGGCAATCCTGTAAGTGGAGTGGATGTTAATTTCACGTCGCCATCAAGTGGACAGAGCTGCACTTTTCCAGGCGGAGGTAATTCAAAAACAGTAACCACAAATTCATTAGGGCAAGCATCAATAAATGTTACTGCAAATGATTCGGTCAGGAAATTATAATGTAAAAGCGTCTGTTGCCGGAGTTACTTCTGCTGCCGAATTTATTTTAACAAATACAAGCACTAGTGCCTACAATAGTCCAATACTTTCCAATGGTTCTCAGAGATATATTATAACCATAAACAACAATGGTCAATGTCTGGGTTATGATGAGCAAAACAATACATCCTCAATATATCTTATACCGGCTTTCTGGTCTAATCCAACTTCACAACCACAAATTCTTCATGAATTTGCCGGCGATACGGCAGAGCAAGTTAATGGTATGAACGAAAATGGACAGATTGTCGGTAATGGATGCTTTACCAATGCTAATCTTAATTATGAAATTATACCTACAAATCCTCTGTACTGGTCTAGTCCAACGGCTAAACCACAAAAACTTGCCGTACCTAAAAATAGTGTTTATACTGTTGCAATGAGTATAAATAATAACGGGCAAATTGTAGGTTATTCTTTTAATATCTTAACTTCTGATTATAGAATATATACACCTCTTTATTGGCCAAGTCCAACAGACTCCCCCAAAGTGCTTCAAAGCCTTCCAGACTATTATGCAGGGGGGACAGCTAATTTTATCTCTAATAATGGCCATATTATAGGAGAATTTTTTTATATGAATAACTATACTATTACAAATAACGTTTCAGGGGTTTGGGATAACCCGACTGCTGAACCAACTGTTCCTAATGCACTTGCAGGGGATAATCGTATTACTGTAACTTCAATAAATTCTGCCGGCGTATTAGTTGGGTCATCAAGTAACAATACTAGCTATTCTCAAGCTGTTTCATGGGCAAATACTCAGGCACCAGCTCAAGCTTTGCCTCCAATTAATGAGTCAAATATATATGTATACGCTTTAAGCATAAATACAGATGGTGTTATAGTCGGTGGAACTTACAATAAAGGTTTTATTTGGAAAGACGGTCAAGCCAAGGAGTTACCTTATAATGACGCTTATTTTGGTCAGGCTATTTTAATTACTAATAAAGGTTGGATATTGGGCGGCAATACACCCACCAATGATGCACGTTACTTCCATAATAATTGGATAACTTATAATCAATATATTCTTATTCCCAAATAAAATTATACAAACTGTTTCTTCTGTTAAATTCTTGAAAAAGGAAGCATAGCTCTAATGAAAAAAACAATTTTGAAATATGAAATAACTTTTATTTCTGTAGAGACGCATCGCTGTGCCTCTCTACCAAGTGTAATACATATTTATTAGCTAAAAGTTGGCGGCTGTGTTCAAACAAAAAAGATGATTCTCTTGAAGTAAATGTTGTCTAAACTTTTAATGTTCACCAAGCTAAAATACTATTTAAACCATGAAGATTATTTTTAGATGTGTCTGCATCATAATAAATTCTTTGGTCTTTAATGACCTAATATTATCTTTTTTTACGCATGATAAATTAAGTGATATTATTATTACTTATCTGTTAATCTCACAAGTATCCGAAAAATCATTTTAATTATATAAAGGCAGACAATGATTAAAAAATTAGAAATAAAATCAATTGTAAAAATTATTTTTATAGCTTCAGTATTGAACAACGTACTTTTTGCGATGGATTCTGTAAGAGTGGAAACACGTATTGATCAAGCAATTTCACAATTTGGCGTAACAGGACAAAATGTTGCAGTTGCTATTCTTAGATCGCGGAATAGATTGGCAATCCGATGATTTCAGAAATGATGACGGTTCAACACGGATAGCATACATTTTTGATTTAACTGATGATACAGGTGCTAATTGGCAAAATAATTCATATGGTATGGGAACTATCTACAGCAGAGCACAAATTGATTCAGCTCTAAATAATTTGCGCCCCCTTTCATTTAGAGATGCAGTCGGTCATGGGACTACTACCTCCGGAATCATTTTAGGAAATGGGAGAAATAGTGCTGATAGAAAATGGAGAGGCGTTGCACCAAACGCGACTATAATTTGCATCAAAATTGTTACTGAAGGGGTACCTGCTCATGATAATCAACCGGCAGAAGTTCCATTTTATGATCCTTCAAGGATCCCAACAGCAATTGATTTTGCAGTAGCAAAAGCTAAAGAGCTTGGAATGCCATGTGTAATGCTTTTAAATCTTGGCTCAATCGGGGGACCGTCGGACGGGACGAGCGAGCTTTGCAGAAAAGTTGATGAAACGGTTGGTGATGGAATTCCAGGGTTGGTTTTTGTTTCTGGGGCAAGCGATGACGGAGGAAATGCAAATCATGCTTCATACACTATTGCCCAAGGAGAAACCGACACTTTAAAAATTCATAAAGCAATTTCAAGTTCATTGACACTTGATTTATGGTATAGCGGAGATGATAAGTTTGATGTATCCATAAAAACTCCAACAAATTTATATGGGCCATATCCGTCTCCAACTACAAATGATGACTATTCAAATGTATCAAATTCTGAATTTCTTTTTTATCATAACGGAGCTAACCTCGCTTTTTACAATCCAACAAACGGTAAAAGAGAAATTTGGTTAAGGATTGACGGAGCGGCAGGAGATTATAAATTAATTCTTACTGGTTCTACAATCAATAATGGAAAGTATGATGCAACTTTAAATCCATCCAGGATTGATCCATCTTACTCGGGAAATGTTTTTCAAAATCATGTTGTTGAAGGAACAATATGGGATTTGGCTTCAGCAAAAAATAATATTTGTCCAAATGATTATGTCCTTCGTACAAGTTGGGTTGATATTGATGGAGTTAAAAGAACAATTACCGGGGAAGGAAATCCAGGTGAGTTATGGCAGGGGAGTGGAGTGGGGCCTACGTTTGATGGTAGAATTGGTATTGATGTCAGTGCCCCGGGCAATTCATTAGTAACAACATATAATCCTAATTCATATTGGGCAACTTTTAGAAATAATTTAATACAAGGGGGGAATGGTTTATATGGGATTGCAAATGCAGTTAGTGCGGCATCACCAATTGTAACGGGAATAATAGCTCTCATGCTTCAAATGAAACCTGATCTAGATGCAGCCCAGGTAAAACAAATTTTACATCAATCCGCGCGCTCAGATATTTATACCGGCTCAACACCAAATACACATTGGGGTTATGGTAAGGTTGATGCGTTGAATGCGCTTACTCTTGTTAATCAACTAACAGGTGTTAAGGAAGATAAAAATAGCCCGGCAAGATTTTCGCTTGAACAAAATTATCCAAATCCGTTTAATCCAACTACAACAATAAGATATTCAATCCCTTCTTCTCCCCTTCCCTTTGGGAAGGGGCTGGGGGTTAGGCTTGAAGTTTATGATATACTTGGAAGAGAAGTTGCAACTTTAGTTAATCAAGAACAGCAGCCTGGAAATTATGAAGTTACATTTGATGCAAGCAAACTTTCAAGCGGAATATATTTTTATCGGTTACAAGCTGGTAATTTTATTCAAACTAAAAAGATGATTCTTTTAAAGTGAAGTCTGAGGAAAACCTTCAAGGTTTCTCCCATCAAAAAAGTTTGAGTTAAATTGTTGGTTATTAATTTTGAAGAACCTTGAAGGTTTGAATAAGTTAAGCATCAATGGGATTATTAAAATTTATTTTTTTATTTATTCAGCTCAGCTTCATATTTTTGTTCAGCTTTTTTATTCCCTGTTGCTTTATAGATCTTTACAAGATTCTGCAAAGTTAAAACTCTATAATATTTTTTCCCTTCATCATTTTTATTTATCTTCGAATAACAATCTGTTAGAATCTGTTCTGCCTTTGTATATTGCTTTAGGCCTGCCAGACAAGTTCCAAGCAAAACCTTAGTTGTAGTTAATAACCAGTGATTTGGTGAATAAAGTTTTTTCCGTATTTGCAAAGCATCATTAATCAACGGTAAAGCTTTATTAAATTCTCCGAGTTTAATAAGAGCGTTAGCATATATAACTCTGGAATATGCAGTGAGGGAATTAATATGAGGCAAAGATTTGTCAAGTGATTCCATAGCTTCCTTTGAAAGACTGGCTGCTTCAGCATAATTGCCGTGCTTCGTCAATTCATCAGCAAGAGTAATTTGTGCAAACATTGCTTCAGGATGATTTTCCCCCTGTACTCTTTTTTTAATTTCAACTGCTTCTCTTTGATCTTTTATAGCTTCATCAAGCTTGCCTTGTATTTCAAGTATTGTTGCGTAATTGCTTAGTGCGAGTGAATAATTTACGCTTTCTTTCCCTTCGGTTTTTAAAAAGAAATCGAGTACTTCTTTAATGTATTTTGCTGCTGTATTCCAATCTCCGGCATCACCGGCAACTGTTCCAAGATCATTTAATGACCTTACTACATGGGGATCAGTTTCGCCATAGATTTTTCTGAATGCATCTAAAGCTTTAGTCTGATATTTTTTTGCTTCATCATATTTCCCCTGGTAATGTAAAGAGCTTCCATAATCACTAAGTGCTTTCGCTTCGTCCGAAGAAATATTTTTCTCCCGCAACCTGAATATATTTAAAGCCTTTTTATATAATGAATCGGCTTTTGAGTAATTACCTTTTAGCTGATAATTATAAGCCAGTTCTTCCATAACTTTTGCTATTTGAGGATCATTTGCTTTATATATTTTCTCACTTAATTGAAAAGAATTTTTAAGATATTTTTCTGCGTCATCATATAATCCTAAACCATTATAAGTTGTTCCTATAGTGTACAAAGCAGCAGCTTTTATTTCGGGGGCATAAGTAAGCTCTTTGTTAATTTTATCAGACGCTTTTTTTAATACATCAACTACCTTTTCATCTTTTCCTTCTACTTCAGGGTTTGGAGCAGCTAAAATATCCTGTAAAAAAGCATTTATTCTTTCAGATTTTTTTGCCTCAAGTATTGCCTTATCTCTTTCTTTAGCCGCTGCATTTGATTGGACGATAATTCCAACAGCTCCAATTATAATTAATAGAAAAAATAAAAAAGCAGTAATAACTCCGGCTTTATGTCTTTCAAAAAATTTCCTGCTTCTATAACCCATCGAAATCTTACGGGCATGGACAGGCAGCCCGGTTAAATGTCTTTTTATGTCTTCAGCAAACTGTTCAACGGTGGTATACCTTCTTTCCGGCTCTTTGTTCATGGCTTTAAGAACTATGTTGTCAATATCACCGGTTAATCTTCTTTTTAATTTTTTGCGTTTCTTATCCTTACTTTTAGAAATATCTTCATCATTAATTTCATTTCTACTTCCCTCCAATATTTCTTTTTCAACAAAACGCGTAACAGCAGTGCTTGGCCTTACAGGTTCTGTTGTACAAATAACTTTTTCAATTTCATGTGGAAAGGAGTTTTTAAATTTATAAGGGAAACTACCGGTTAATAGTTCATAAAGAACTACTCCTAAAGAATAAATATCTGTAGCAATAGTTATTTGCTGCCCTTTAAATTGTTCCGGGCTTGCGTATTCCAGGGTCATTAATTTAAAACCGGTTCTAGTTAAGCTGGTTTGATCATTGGAAGAGCCAAGAAGTTTTGATATTCCGAAATCAAGCAGTTTAGGAATTCCATCCGATGTTATAAAAATATTTCCCGGTTTTATATCACGGTGTACAATTAAATTTTTATGAGCATATTGTACTGCCGAACAAACTTTTAGAAATAACTCCAGCTTTTCATTTACTGAAAGATTTTTATTTTTGCAATAATTATCTATTGTTTCTCCCTCAATCAATTCCATAACAAAATAGGAAAGGCCGTTATCAGTAGTTCCGCCATCAATTATCTTTGCAATGTAAGGGTGATTTAATCCTGCTAAAGCCTGCTGTTCAATTCTAAATCTTTTAATAATCTCATCAGTATCCATTCCTCTTTTTATAAATTTAATTGCAACCCGCCGTTTAAATTGTTCATCGACACGCAAGGCAGAATAAACCACTGCCATACCGCCTTCCCCAATCTTTTCTTCAACCTGGTATTTTCCTATTCGCATTTCTAAAAATGTATCCGGGGAATTTTCATCAATACTAAATTCATTGGAATGAATTGGTGGTTTAGCAAGAAAATCTTCTCCCTTTTCATCAGATTCAATTAAGGACTCAATTTCTTTTCTGAGTTCCGGATCATCTTTACATTTTTCATCAAGAAAAACTTTTCTTTCATCGGGTGAAAGTTCAATAACTTCACGGAATAACGATTTTATTTTATCCCAATCGATCAAATTATTAATTATTTATTTTAGAATGAATTTGTTGTTAGCGAATGAATGTTTGAACCCAAGTAATCTGTCTTTATAATACGTAGTAAATCGAATAATACTTATTTTATGTCTTTGAAATTTTTAAGTCAAAATTAATCTTCTTTTTCAATTTCTCTATGCAGCCAGGCTTTTGCCAGCCTCCAGTCCCTTTTTACAGTTGTAGGAGAAAGTGAAAGAATCTCCGCGGTTTCTTCAACCGTTAGACCAATAAAAAAACGCATTTCAACAACTTTGCTTAACCTATTGTCAAAACTATCCAGTTTAATTAAAGCATCATTTAATGCAAGTAATTCTTCATCTGGTTCAAGTGAAATATATGCTGCTTTATCCAAAGAAATCTTCGTTTTTCCGCTGAATCTTTTTACTGCATTTCTTTCCCTGGCATTATCTACTAAAATTTGCCTCATCGCATTAGCAATTGAACCAAAAAAATGTTTCCTGTTTTCCATGGATAAATTGTTTGGGCCAATTAATCTAAGATATGCTTCATGAGCTAGCTCTGTTGTCTGAATAGTTCTTTTCTGATATTCATTCCCTAAATGCCTTGAAGCTAAATTTTTTACTTCATTATAAACCAGGCTTAAAAGATTATTTAAAGCCTGCCGATCTCCATCATTTACCTGGTGAAGAAGTTGAGTTATCTGTTGTTGAGGAATTTTATTCATTAAACTAAAACCGGGAAAGCGAAGAATTTCGGGTTCAATCTACTAAGCTGCTTAATTATAATCAATTAAAAAAAATTAAATAAAATTTAGAAATTTCATTTCATTTAAATGGCCCCAAAGTTCAAATTATTCCGCATGATGTTATTATCCAGGGGAAATTTTATTCTTTTGTTTGACCGCATAAGTCATTATCAATCAAATGTTATACGGTCTGGAATTAGTATAAATAAACTTTAAAGTGATAATATAAAAACTTAATAATTAATCCTTAATTAAAGGAGGGCTAAATGAAACAGGCATTTTATCATATGTCTGAAATATTTTTACATTTTCGAAAGTATGTTAGGTATTAGAAAGAATTCTCAATTAGGTTTTAATTCACTAAAACCATCATTAGTTTTATGTAACATTCTAATGTTTTTCACATGTTTACGGAGTTAAATTTATATGCTCAAAATTCCACTGCATGGATTATACTCAATTGGTGGTTACTGGAATGATGCATACAAAATGGACTAACGGCGTACCTGGCCCAAACAGCGATGTTGTAATCACTGCTAAAGGAAATTATAGTGTCGGCTTACAAGGTGATGTAACGATTAAAAGTCTTACTATTGGAAATTCAGCACCTGGGGAACACAAACATTAGAATGTGATAATTATAAACTAACATTAAACGGCGGAAGTAGTGTATTTAATGATGGAGCTGATACTTATTACGGCGGAAGTATAGTAAATAAAGGTACAATAACTTTTTCTGGCGGCAGAAACAAAATAATTACTACAAGCTTGGATAATCAGGGTACAGTTATTATTTCAAGCCCAATAGAAATTCACGAAGCTTTTACAAATGAACCCAACTGTAATGTTAATATCACAAAAGATGTTTTAATTCAAAGCGGATATGATGGTGTACTTATAAATAAAGGAACCTTAACAAAATCAGCCGGTTCGGGAAGAGCCGATATTAGCTCACATTTTACTAATGAAGATTCTATAATTGTTAACTCCGGAACATTAATATTTACCGGGACCGGCCCGGATAATTTTTTCGGGGGAACTTATTACGCCGCAGCAGGAGATTCTTTAATAAATGCTGTAGATGGTTCTAATTCTGCTTCTCATGCTAAAGGAACCTTAACCGGGAATCCTGATGGTGAAATTATATTTGATGTGAATGATATTTATGCAGACTCTACAGAAGTTACGCTTAACTTTGGCGGAAATGGCTTCAAGTTTGTTGGTGGAACAATCTGGCAGGAAGGTAATGGAAGCTGGATTAACAAAGGGAAATTTTATATTGAAGGACAAAAGCAAAAAATAATAGCTGCTCACTTTGTTAATAATGGTGTAACTGAATTGAATGGTACGTTTTCAGTATGGTATGATTCATTTATAAATAATCCTGATAAACCTTTTAGGATCGCTGACAATAGTGATATTTCAAGCGGATATGCGGGCATGTTTATTAATAAAGGTTCATTAATTAAAGAAGCCGGAACCGGCACTGCAAGTATTTCAGGAGAATTTACAAACGAAGATTCACTTGTTGTTACTTCTGGTAATTTATCTATCACCGGAGATAATTTTTTCTTTGGCGGAACATACTATGCTGGCGCTGGTGATTCTCTAAGACTTGCAGTTGGCGGTGGTTATTCATATGCAAAGGGACATTTAACCGGGAATCCCGATGGATATATTTCATTCCAGGGTCATAATTTTTATGCAGACTCTACCGAAGCTGTACTCCAATTTGGAGGAACCGGACTTCAATGGCTGGATGACGGTTATTTTTTAAGTGCCGGCGGCGGCAATTGGATTAACAATGGACTGTTGTACTTGAAAGGCGGAAAAATGAAGACGATAAGTTCTGTTAATTTTCAAAACAATGGTACAATGGATATTCAATCACCGGTTTCAATTGCCGGAGATCATATATTAGTTAATAATGAACAAGGCAATATAATAGTACATGACAGTGCTTATATTGAGACCAATCGCGATGACTCATTTATTAATAACGGATTGTTTCAAAAAACCGGAACAAGTGAAGCAGACATTTCTTCATCATTTAATAATTCAGGTACGATTGACATAACCGGTACATTAAATTGGAAGAATAATGATTTTAATCCAACTTCAGCCTCAACTTTAAAGTTGGAAGTAGATCCTTCACATAATTATGGAAAATTAAATGTAGGCGGTAAAGCTTTTTTAAACGGCAGAGCAATTGTCAAACTTGCCCCTTCGGCTGCTGTAGGTGACAGCATCTTATTATTAACGGCAAATAATGGTGTATCCGGGACTTTTTATTCTGTTCAAAGTGATGTTGATACTCTGGGATTTCAGCCATCATATTCATCCAATTATGTTTCATTGAAAATCATTAAAAATAATTTTCAAAATCAACCTTACACTCCAGTTCCGGATACTATAATAATTGCAGGGGAGAGAGCTTTAAATTTATATGGCACTGCGATGACCAATGTGGATTCGGTTGTATTATTCAGGAAGTCTGCCAATAAGTTAGTAACTGCACAGATAGCACAAAAAACTAATTCTTCTATTTCTCTATCATTAAACTTAACGGATTCTGTAGCTATTGGAACTGAAAATTTAATTGTATATCGTAAGGATAAAGGAACACCGGATACAGCAAAGATTGTATTAGCCCCTTTTATTTCAATTCCATTATTTTTTAGAGAAGGCTCAAACGGGATAGCTGTTGAACCAGCATTTACAGGCGGATGGAGTATTTTAAATATTAAATCCGTTTCAAACGACGAATCATATACAATAATTAATCCTTCAGTAATAGGCGGTTACCCTATTGATATGCGTGTGTGCAATGTTTTCCACGGACAGGGTTCAAACTTATGGACTTTATCTGAAGATGGAGCAGATCAAGGATATTTCATTGCCAAGACTCCTGAATATGGCAGCACATATTTTTATTACGCTCTTAGAATTGATCCTCAGTATGTTTATTATCCCAAATTAGTGTTAGGGCATAAGAGTGTTAACTCAGATGATAATCCGGTTCCACAAGTGCCTTTCGGATCAGATGTAACATTAAGCTATAACGGAACTATGCATACAAGTAAAGATCAATTTAACGAAGTGCTTTTTCAGTCGCTTGCCGGGACGAATAATTCTGAATTATCAAACTACATTTTCAGCATACCGGATTGGAATGCAAAGCTTCATGATGCAGTTAATCAAACCCTTGCCAATACTTCTTCAGACCGGGCTTATACCAGGGAAGAATTGCTGCAAAATGTTTTACAGAATTTATCTAATTATAAAGCTCCTCCTTCTGACTTGTACAATAACTCTAAAAAAGATTTTAATAAAGATTTAACTCATTGGTTTAATGAAAAAGAACAAGATTATATCGATAAAGTAAGAAACGAGGTGCAAAAAAGTGACGAAGCAGGGAAAGTATATGAACG
This sequence comes from uncultured Bacteroidota bacterium, assembly GCA_963775245.1. Lineage (GTDB taxonomy): Bacteria > Bacteroidota > Ignavibacteria > Ignavibacteriales > Ignavibacteriaceae > CAVSWT01. The sequence goes on along the minus strand of CAVZID010000024.1, from coordinate 5,625 downwards.
AACACTTTTCAGCATAAAAGTAAAAGTAAGAAATACTCATAAAGAAGATGAAGAATTATATAATCAATTATTTAATAAGGATGAACAGAAAATCGAAAATATTTTTAATAATCCAATTGGGACACCAATAACTAAAAAAGAAAGAGATTTTCTTTATAAAATTGTGGGGCCATTTGATCCCAATGATAAAACAACAAATACACTATATTCAGGTGTGATGGAGACAAATTCGGATGGCCTTCCGTACTTTTCAAAATATTATATTCCAAAATCAAAAATTGCAGATTCTTTGGAATATTATATTTCTTTTGAGAATGATTCCATTGCAACTGCTCCTGCAAACAATGTTGTTATAATTGATACATTGGACCCGAATGTTGATCCTTCATCTTTACAGATAGTTAAAACAAGTAATGATAGTGTGTTTAGTTGGTCACGCTCCGGTAATATAGTAACTTTTAAATTCACCAGTATTAACCTGCCTCCGAATCATTTTCCTCCTGAAGGAACCGGATTTGTTTCATACAGAGTATTGCCTAACCCGGCATTAACTAGCGGGGAACAAATTAAAAATAGAGCATCAATAGTTTTTGATTTTAATCCGGCAATTCAAACACCGACAGTGATCCACGAAATACATCAGGTTGGAGATGCATCTCTTGAATTAACTCATATTCCAGATTCAGTAGTAGTTAATACAAATTATGAAATTGATGGAACGGTTAGCAATCCCGGCCCTGACCTCGTTGAATCTGTAGTACTTAAGTACGCAATACCTGCAAATACAACAGTTAATTCTGTACATGTATCTAACGGTAACTATAGTATGGATGGTGATACAATTACAATAACTTTTGGAAATATGGTTGCAGGACAAATGAGTACAATAAAGATGTCATTAAACTCTTCACAAATTGGAACAGTGACGAACAACTTTTTATTAACATCTCCAACATCAGATTCAAATCCTTTAAATAATATTATAAGTAAAGATGTTGCCGTTGCTAATATGGTCTCAGGAGTAAATTCTGAGAATACTTTACCACTTCAATATAATTTATCAAATAATTATCCAAATCCATTTAATCCAACTACGACAATCCGTTTTTCTTTGTCGCAAGCCGGTAATACCAAATTGCAAATTTTTAATATTCTGGGTCAGCTCGTAAAAACTTTAGTAAATGGATACTATCAAGCCGGTCGCTATTCTTTAAAAGTCAATGCAAGCAATTGGGCAAGCGGCGTTTATTTATACAGGATTGAATCAGGCAATTTTACACAGGTTAAGAAAATGATACTTCTAAAATAAGGACAAATGTTGTAATTGTAAGTAGAATTTATTTTATGGATTAACTGTTCTTTATATGCAGCAACAAATAAAATGATTCTAGTAGATAATAAAAAGATTTAAAGTCATTAGTTTTGAAACCTTCGAGGTTTACTTATTTAGAGTTTACTTCCTAATTAAAATGGGAGTAATTTTTCAAAAACCTCGAAGGTTTTTCAATTAATCAAACCTTATTTTAACAGCATCATCTTTTTTGTTTGAACAAAGCTGCCCACTTTTAGCTGGTAGAAATATACACCACTCGGTAAAGGCGAATAATTATTAGCCCCAACATTGGCGTTAAATTCAACTTCATAATTACCGGGCTGCTGTTCCTTGTTTACTAAAGTTGCAACTTCCCTTCCAAGTATGTCGTAAACTCGTAATTGTAGAGACGGGACATGTCCCGTCTCTACGAAAGGAATGGAATATTTTATTTTCGTAGTTGGATTGAATGGATTTGGATAATTCTGATAAAGTTTAAATTCTTTAGGTAATGAACTTGATTCATTTTCAATTACTTCAGTGGTTACGCCAAAAAAAAATATTACTTTCTTCATCAAATCATTTCTTGTCTCTTCAGGATAAATAGTTTCAAATGGAAATCCAAGAGAAATTAACTTCCCTTCCTTTGTCCCTCCGCTAAACATTCCTTGAAAGTAAACTCCGGCGTCACCATATGTTGAATCAAACCCTGTGTACAACAAACATGAATTACTACCGTTTACTCCTTTTATTACATCAGGATATTTTACGTTTATTGTTCCGTGAGTACCATTATCAAAGTAGAATGAATTTATTCCATCGAAGATAGAATTTGGCTGGGAAGCTGCTTGATAATGTACGCCGGGAGTATTGCCTGGTGCATCATCAATATATTTCATCTTTAAATAATTCCAGATAAAATTCTTATCGGTTGTAGAGCCTTTGTAATCTAAGTCCCAGGCAATTTCACTCCCGGAAACAAAAAGATTTCCTCCTTCTTTTAAATAATTCTTTACTAGAACTTGTTCTTGCGAATTAAATGTTTCATCTGCTGTGCTTTCATCTCCTAAAATATAATCTACGGTTTCATAATCATTTAAATTAAATGTACTATCAATTATCGCATCATTTGTAGCTGACTCAAATGAAACTCCATTATTTAAAAATGCACTTCCATGCTGCCTAATATAATTATAAGTGTTTCCAGTCGAACTTCTATCAAATCCATTTACAATTAAAACATGAGGAGAGATCTCTCCCGGCACCCCGGCGAGCACTTCGGATTCAGGTGAAGTGCCGTAAGAATTAACGGCAGCAATTTTAACATAAACAATTGAATCGGCAGGAAGGCCGCTTATTACAAAATCATTGATGTTGTAAGTAACAGGCGGATAAAAATTTATTCCATTCTTACTCAATGAAACTTGATATTTTTCAACATTCGGAACTTGTTTTATTATAACTCTAATTTTGTTTAACCCTTCTGTTTTAATTCCAAAAGATTTTGGCTGAGGAGGTGCAAAAGTATTTGAAGAAATATAGGTCGTTTGAGCCATCACTCCGGTTTCATCGCTTATAGTTTTATAAAGTATCGGATCTGTTAATACATTTTGAACATTTTTCATTCTATTATCAATATTGATTTCTGAATTTAGAAATCTAATGCCGTGGCTGTAATCAGTATAAGTGTTAATATGAATATTAGTAAGCGGCTGAATCGGCTGTCCATTCAGCTGATGCCATCCATAAATTACAACGTGATTTGGCCTGGATGGATCAATAATTAAATTGCTTAATACTACATCCTTTTTTATTCCGCCTGTTAACTGGCCTAAAACTCCCCCTGCATCTTTAAACTGTTGCTGTATGGCACTATTATGTTCAATAAATTTTGAGACTAATTCATTTTGATTTCCGACCGGTGCATAAGTAACCGGTTCAAGTTTTATTTCACAATTTGAATAAATGTTATCAACAAGTTTTCTGGTAGGCATTACTGCACCAAATAAATCGGCAAGCCTTTGAGCTGTAATCGGGCCTGTTGGTATTCTACAGAAGTCACTATCAGAGCCAATTGCAAGATAGTCCGGCATTACTTCATATTTAACTGTGTGAGAGACTCCGTTAACGTCATCAAAAGTAGCTTCGACTTGTTTTAATTTTCTTAAAAAGCTTGGGATATTTCCTGTTGAAACTTCATTATAAATTTGAGCTTCTCTATCTTCAAAACTCATATTCATTACATACTGCATGAATTCTGAGCCGGATTTAGCGTTTGGTGAACGCGGCGGAATTGTTAACTGCTGAGGATAATCAACATTTACTTGAACCCATTGCGAGTATGCTCTTGCCCCGTAATATTCGTAGCCTTCACCTTCATGCTGTGTGCCCGAAACCATTCCTTGAATAAATCCATTCCTTTCAACTTGAACCGTATGAAGTATTTCTCTCAACGGGTTCTTTTTTAGTATGAATTTTATTCTGCCATTAAGAGCTGTATATTTTATGAATGAGCTATCTTCTTCATCTGTAAAAGTAAAATAATTTGATAAATAAGTTTTCATCAGCTTGCTTCTATACCAGGTTCCTCCTGTCGGAGAAACAATTGGGCTTCCGTTATATAAAGCAACGCTGTCATTATATGCAATCACGCTTAAGTAATTTTCATCGGAAGCATTAAGCCATTGAACAAGTTTGCTTCCATATACTGTTTCATATCCGTAGTCACTGTCGAGAAAAGAAATTCGTTTAACATAATCAGGTATTTCAGTAAATGCATCCATAAAGCTGAAATCAAAACGTCCGCCGCCGCTGTGTCCGGTGATAACTACAAAAGGATTATAATTGTTAAAAAGAGATTTTAAATATTCAACTAAATTTTTAATTATCTCTGCATGATTTGCATATTTACTGTTCCAGGTTGGCCAGCTTTTTTGTGCAGCTTCAAGATAGACGGTAACTAAATTATATTCGGTTATTGTCTGCCGTAAAAATCTTGTCTGTGCACCAATATGCTGGATATCATAATGCCAATCATCTCCTGTCTCCAAAACTTTTCCTACAGTTTGTTCAATTGTATTTCCGTTTGGAAGGGCAAATAGTGCAAGCCCAACAGGCAAGTTAGGGTTAAAATAATTTGGTGCCGGGGCATTTATTTGAATTCTAATTTCAGGTGAGTAATAAAAAGTTATAACCTGCTCATCATAATATGGACTGATATTAAATCCCGGCAGGTAAACTGGTTCGTTAAAATTCTTTAATCCTTTAGCGTTGATAAAAGTTAAAGATAAAATTAAAAGAAGAAATAAAGCTTTGAACTTCATTTTAAATATAACCCGATAATGAAAGGCTAATTGGGAATTATTAATTATTTTAACATCAAGGTAAGAATTATTTTGAAATATTTCTTCAGTTATTTAAATGTATAATTAAAGCGGAAAATTTTTTCAAAAGAATTATTTCTTCGTTATAGTCATATCTTCACCGCAGCCGAAATATATTTTTTCATCATTTATAACCTGTACGGAATAGTTATATTTGTCACCAGTCATTACATCGAAGCATTGAGAAGCGGTAACAATAATTGTTATTGAGCTCACACCTAAAACGTCTGTTAATGATGATTTAAAAGTTTTAGTTTCTTTATCTATAACCGGATCGTGGTAAGGATATATTGTTTTATCTTTACCATATCCTAACAAAAAGACGATTTCATTGTTGCTTATTGTAATTGACCAGGGTGGTTCTTGACCTTGTCCCCTAAAAAGCAATTTATAACCGGGACAATCAATTTGATTTTAAATTTTTCAACCTTGTCAACCCAGTTATACACAAAAAGTATTCTTATAAGTTTTCTCACTGTTGGATCCGCTGTTGGTTGAATCTCGCCTTCAATTTCAACGTAAGCGGGTTGGTGAGGCCCTAATTTCAATCCATAATATTGCTCATCAAGATCACCGCCTGTGCTGTCAATAACCCACAGATCCTCATTCCGGCTGCATAAGTGAAGTTTACGCAATTGCTGGCCTGAAAAATATATCCCTTCAAAAATTTGAGCTGTTGAATCTGTATCTTTATCATTCACATTTTCTTGATTTGCATTTTTCTGGTCATTATTTTCTTGTTTGCTGCATCCTCCCCAAATAATTAAACTGAATAAAAACAAAATGAATACTGATTTCACAAGTTCCTCAATAACAATTTATAATAGAATTCTGTTGTTGAATTAAAGTGGTAGAAATATTGGAAATAAAGTTAACTAAAATAAATATAGAATAATATGTCATAAATTTAAAAAATGTTTCTTAAGCTTT
>CAVZID010000023.1:0-153610 GCA_963775245.1 uncultured Bacteroidota bacterium | reverse complement strand
TCTCCCAAACCCATTTTATACAGCATCACTTTTTTATGGATGTTCAGTATTGGTTTTGTTGGAATAAAACAATATGAAAAAAGTATTCCTGAATTAAAGGAAGCAGAGAAACCATTTATTATGGCAGATGCACTTGAAGAACATTTTAAACAACCAAAAGTAAAAATTCCAGTTGACCCAAAAGCACCGGTTAAGGGTGACACTAACTCAGGTGTAACCATTGTTGAGTTTGCCGATTTTGAATGCCCCGCGTGCAAAGAATTATATGACAGCATGAAAACTATATGGCCCGAAATTGGAAAAGAAGCTAAACTTTATTTTATGAATTACCCTCTGGATCAATCGATAAATCATTATATGAAACGTAAGCTTCATGAACATTCCGGACTGGCTGCATGTGCCGGTATTTGTGCACAGGAAGAAGGCGACTTTTGGAGCTATTATGATTCACTATTTAAAGATCAAAAAGAAATTAACCGTGATTTTTTGCTAGACCTTGCTGCAAAACACGGATGGGATAAGACTAAATTCAGCGAACGTATGGATTCAAAAGATGTTATACAAAGAGTAAAGAATAACATTGAAGCAGGAGCTGCTGTTGATATACAAGGGACTCCTTATTTGTACATCAACGGCAGGCAGGTAAAATATTGGTATAGGCCTGACTTTATTAAAGCCGTTGTTAAAGAAGAACTGAAAAAAGAAAAGAAAGAATATGCACTTCAATGAAATGATAAGTTCTTTCGTACTTCTTTGGGCAGTAATTGATCCAATTGGATCAGTACCAGTATTCATTGCTGCAACTCAACGACATCCTGAAAGAGATAAGAAAAAAATTGCAGTGCAGGCGGTGCTGATTGCAGCTTGCATACTTCTTTTTTTCCTGGTTGCGGGCCAGTTTTTATTGGAAGAGATGGGCATTCCGCTATCGGCATTCCAGGTTGCAGGAGGTATAGTTTTATTTCTCTTTTCGCTTTCAATGATTTTCGGAGAAAGCAAGCCTGAAAATGAAATAAAGATTATAAAAAGCGGCAGGGATACTGCAATATTTCCTGTCGCCATCCCATCTATTGCAGGGCCTGGGGCTATACTTGCAATTGTTTTACTAACTGATAATCATCGCTTTAACATTTTTTACCAAATATATATGGCGTTAATCATGTTATTGGTTTTAGTGTTTACACTTATAATGCTGATGATAGCTTCATATATACATCGGCTTATTGGCGATTCCGGCGCAAGTGTAGTTAGCAGGGTAATGGGATTGATACTTGGTGCTGTGGCGATTAACCAGGTGCTGTTAGGAATTAAATTGTTTTTTGGTTTATAGGTTTATAAGGAGAAACATTTGAAATATTTTGTAATACTTTCAGTAATGATCTTTTTATTTTTCCCCGGTTTGAGTATTAGTGAAACAATAACATTTGATGGTCCTAACAATACTCTAATAGGAACAAATGATTATATTTCACAGGGAGTAGACTCTATAAAAAATGGTTATTATTCTGAAGAAGGAAGCGAACCTGTTATGCAGGAGAATGATCCGGACCTGCCAATTAAAATTGATTTTGTAAATCTTCAATCGCAGGTCTCAATTGATGTACTTAGCCACTCCGGAACAATCCTATTCGAAGCATTTAATGAGAATGACCAAAAGCTTGCAACTGTATATATACGTTCTAATGGTACTAATTATAAGATTATCCAAAATAACATAAAGTATATTACGTTAACTAGAACCGGACAATCAGGTTTCGATTCTTATGATAATTTAACATTCCTAACCGATCTGCCGGCTCAATTACCTCCTACAATAACATTTGATGGCACTCCCAATACTCTAATAGGAATAGATGATTATATTTCACAGGGAGTAGACTCTATAAAAAATGGTTATTATTATAAAGAGGGAAATGAACCTGTTATGCAGGAGAATAATCCGGACCTGCCTATTAAAATTGATTTTGTAAGTCTTCAATCACAAGCCTTAATTGATGTACTTAGCCACTCCGGAACAATCCTATTCGAAGCATTTGCTGAAAATGACCAAAAGCTTGTAACTGTATATATACGTTCTAATGGTACTAACTATACAATTACCCAAAATGACATAAAGTATATTACATTAACTAGAACCGGACAATCAGGTTTCGATTCATATGATAATTTAACATTCCAAACAGGAGAAATGCCAGTTGAATTAACTACTTTTAATGCTTTCTTAAAAAACAACATAATCAATTTACATTGGGAAACAGCAACAGAAATAAACAACTATGGATTTGAAATTCAAAGAGAAGTCAGTAGTCTGAAAGCAGAAACCGGTAGTTGGGAAAAAATTGGTTTTGTACAAGGTTCAGGGAGCAGCAACTCACCTAAAGAATATTCTTTTGTTGATACTAATCCTTTTAACGGCAAAGTAGGATACAGGCTAAAACAAATAGATAACGATGGTGCTTTTAAATATTCATCTGTTGCTACTGTAAAATCCTTACCTTCTAAATTTGAATTGTATCAAAATTTCCCGAATCCTTTTAATCCATCAACGACGATAAAATATTCAGTCCCAGCCTCTCCAAACCTCCCCAAAGGGGAGGCCTTAGTACAACTTAAGGTGTATGACATTTTAGGAAATGAAGTTGAAATTCTTGTAAACAAAATGCAGCAGCCAGGTAATTATGATGTAGAATTTACAACAAATGTAGGGACGAATAATTATTCTCCCCTAACAAGCGGAGTGTATTTTTATCAATTGAAAGTTGATGAATTTACTAGTACGAAGAAGATGATTTTGGTGAAATAAGAAATGATTACTTTTAGAATTCAAATATCTAAGCTGTGGATTATTTTTTTGATATTTCTCGAAAAGAATAATTTAGATCAGTTCAGATACATTCAGTTTTACTATTGAAGTTTATTTTTAAAAAACATTAAAAGAAATTATTTAGTAACACGAAATTGAGGATATCATGAAAAAGTATATTATGTTCTTTGCAGCATTATTAAGTTTAAATTTATTTGCTCAGAATGCTTCATCATATTTCCCTTCAAACTCATTTAGTACGTGGAACTATGAAGAAATTCCTCTCGATTCTGTTAATAACGAAATAAGATCGTTAATATATTTTAAGACAAACTCACTTACTGCCGTTAAAGATTACTATGGTAAAACAGCAAACATTATTGTTTCAAAAGTCGGGCTCAATGCCAGCCTTCCATTTAGTCCAACAATAGATACAACTTTTATTTCTTTCGATGGCAGCGATGCTTACTCATTTACAAAATATTTAAATATAGATTCATTAATTAATATATTACTTTCATCCACCGGTTCAAATAATAGTTTATCAAAAACGTTAAGCAGTCAAAGCAGGGGCAGATGGTTTTCTTATTATCATTTTGCTCAAGCTCAATACCAGAATTACGAAATTCTTTCAATGGATACAACATTTGATATTGACAGCAGTTCTATCTCAATAAGGTATGAAGTAAAAGGAACCCATTTACCAGACGAAATTATTCATACAAAAGTTGGAGATTTTAACTGCAAAAAATTTAATATTCAGAATATAATTAGTTATCTGTTTACTCCGAAAATTGCTCTTCCATTAATTACTGCAAATGATACAGTATGGATTGCACAGAATCAATGGATAGTCCAGGAGATTGTACCTACAACAAAATTAGATTTTAGTCTATTAGGGTATGGCACTCAATATTTCCCCGGAACTAAACAAGTGCTTATACCGGAAATTCCAACAGGCATAAATGAAAGCTCGGTAACAGTGAATGGATTTAAATTATATCAAAACTATCCGAATCCGTTTAATCCAAGTACTAAAATTAAGTATTCAATTCCGTTAAGTGCTGATGTAAAATTGTCGGTTTACAATTTACTTGGCAATGAAGTTATAACGTTAGTTAATAAGAAACAAAATGCAGGCAATTATGAAATTGAATTTAATCCTTCATCAATTCAAAATGGTTTAAGTTCAGGAATTTATTTTTATCGATTAAAAGTTGACGAATTTATAAGTACGAAGAAGATGATTTTGTTGAAGTAAATAATGTAAGGGCACTAAGTCTGTGAAGCTGGAGAGTTTTTAAAGTTAAAATGTTGAAATAAACTTTGACATTTTACATTTAAAACTAATATTTTATTCTCCAATATCTTCATTCCATAATTCAGGTTTTGCTATTATGAATTCTTCCATAAGATTTATGCATTCATGGTCATTCAAAATTTCCAGTTCGACTCCGCGGGAACGAACATAGTCTTCCGGTCCCTGGAAAGTTTTATTTTCTCCGATTATAATTTTGGGAATTTTATATAACAAGACTGTCCCGCTGCACATATCGCAGGGAGAAAGAGTTGAATAAAGAATTGCTTTTTTATAATCGCTTGCATTTAGCCTGCCTGCATTTTCAAGACAATCCATCTCAGCATGAAGAATTGCACTTCCATTTTGCACACGCCTATTGTGACCTCGTCCAACAATTTTTCCATCAATTACTAAAACAGACCCGATAGGAATTCCTCCTTCAGCTAATCCTTTTTTTGCTTCTTCGATTGCCTCTGATAAAAATTTATCCATTATATTTCCTTGAACTTATAATTGTTTGTTATTGCAATTTATAATTTAACACACAAAAGTGGATTAATTAATTATTTGTTGAAGTCTACTTCTTAATTGTTATTGGCTCGCCGGCTATACCGGCGTAGAAAACTATAATTTCTGCGGGTTCATTTCCTTCATTCATTCCATAGTGCCACTTATTAACCAGTTCCACAATTGAATCTCCGGCTTTTAAATGCAGTATCTTATTATCTTCTGATACTACAGTTAGTTCTCCTTTTAATAATACCCCAGCATTTATCTCTGGATGTTCATGTTCCGGTAATTTCGTATGAGGGGGAATAGTAATTTTCAGAATCGTAATTTCCGGCTTGCCTTCTTTATAATTCGGCAACTCGCTGCCATCCCAACTTGAACTTGTTTTGGCTAACACAACAGTTCTAACAACGCTTGAATCTTGAGAGAAAATATTAATATTGATAGTAACTAACAGGCAAATTCCATAAATAGCTGTTTTCATTTGTTCTTCTCTTGTTGTAAATAAATAAGTATCAACTAATTATAAAATTATTACAGTATCTTTAAAAAGCATTAAGATTGAATAGATATTTTTTAAATTCTATTTAAGATTTTATCCATTACCCAGTTAGTTCTTGCCCCGGACTCACCAGTGCTGACAGACTTTCCTTTTTCTAGAAGATCATCTACTACTGTTTTAATTAATGGTTCCTGCACATGCTTTGCCCAGTTTGGATTTATTAATTCTTTTTGTCCTTTAGATAATATTTCAATAGGTGTTTGGTCAAAAAAAGAAAAAGTAATTTTTCCTTTTGTCCCAACTATCTCCGTTTGCTCTAATTTATAATCTTCATTTACTGTAAAGCACCACAAACCTGAACCAATAATATTTGATTCAAATTTAAATGAAGCACTTACAATATCTTCAGCCGGATAAAGTTTTGCCTGATTCGTAATACTTCCTTTTGCTTCTTTGATAGGACCAAAGATGTAATCAAGATAATCCATTTGATGAGAAGCCAAATCATAAAATAATCCGGCTCCGGAAATTTCAGGATTGTATCGCCAGGGGATATTATTTTTATCAAAGTTTTTATCTTCTGGCCAATACAATTTTATGTTTACAAATTTAATTATTCCAATCTTACCGGAATCAATTGCTTCTTTAATTTTCTTGAAACCATGTAATTCTTTTCTATAATAAGCAACAAATAATTTTACATTATTCTTTTTACAAACATTAATCATTTCAACGCATTGTTTATAGCTTGCGGCCATTGGCTTTTCAACATATACAGGTTTCCCGGCATTAGCCGCTTTGATTGTATATTCTAAATGAGAAGAAGGGGGAGTTGCAATATAGATTGCATTTACATCTTTGTCGTTAATTAATTTTTCTGCATCATCATACCATTTGGGGACGTTGTGCCTTTCAGCATAGTCTTTTGCTTTATCAGCATTTCTTCTCATCACAGCAGCTAATTCTGAATCTTCAACTCGCGAAAATGCCGGGCCGCTTTTTACTTCTGTTACATCGCCGCAGCCGATAATACCCCATCTAACTTTATTCATTCTTAACTCCAATAATTGTTTCAATTTATAGTTTAACAATGTAGAGACGCTCCGCTGGAGCGTCTTTTTAATTAATAGCTAATTACTGAATTTCATTTAAACATTGTATATCTAAAAAGACGCCTCACCGAGGCGTCTCTACAAAATACCACGAAACAATTGGTAAATATTAAATATCATTTTTTTAATAAATTAAAGCTAAAAAAATATAATTACAACTTTCATTTTGTTATTTACAATTCTTTCATTAGTTTTGAGCATATGCTCATAATAAAATATGCCAAGACCCAAAAAATATCGTAAAATATGCTGTAATCCTTCAGCTTATTATTTTAAACCGAGGGGAATCCCCATGATGGAATTAGAAGAAATAGTTGTTGAACAAGATGAACTGGAATCTCTTCGTCTAGCTGATTTACTTGCTTTCTCTCATGAAAATGCAGCTAAGGAAATGAAAATCTCGCGGGCAACATTTGGAAGAATTTTAGAAAACGCCAGAAGAAAAGTTACCGACGGTATTTTAAATGGTAAGGCAATAAAAATAAATGAATAACAATTACTAAAATAAAGGGAAATGAAAATGTCAAACGAAAATTCAAACTTCTCAGGAAAAATTGCATTTGCAACTGACGATCAAATTAACATAACCGGCCATCTTGGAAGATGCAGGTCATTTATGATTGTAACTGTTGATAAAAATCAAATCATAAATAAAGAGCCTAGAGAAAATACTTTTACTCATCATAGAATGCATCAACATGATGAAAACCACGAACATCATCATGGAGAAGGCGGCGGTCATAGTCATGCAAGTTTAATTGAAGGGATAAAAGACTGTTCATATCTTGTTTCAAGAGGCGGCGGATGGAGAGTTGTTGAAGATTTAAAGCAGAACAATATTATTCCTATTTTTACGGATGTCGATTTAATTGATGATGCAGCTAATAAATTTATTAGCGGAGAATTGGTAAATAATCCTGAATTAACATGTAACCATAATAATCATTAGGATGAAAAGCTCTTCAATTATTTTTGAGCCCATAGGAATAATTCATTCTGATTTCAAAAATATTGAAGGCATCCCTATACAGCCCGTTGCGGCTGGCTTAAAAAATCTTGAAGGTTTTTCACATATAATCCTAATTTATCATTTTCATTTGTCAAAGGGATATTCTTTAAGGGTTATACCTTTTCTTCATAATAAAGAACAAGGTATATTTGCAACCTGGGCTCCCAAACGTCCTAATCAAATAGGGGTTTCGGTTGTTAAGCTTGAAAAGATAAATCAAAATATAATCGAAGTTTCAAGCATTGATGTTGTAGATGGAACGCCGCTGCTGGATATTAAACCTTACGTAAGTAGTTTTGATAATGTTAAAAATGAAAAGTCCGGCTGGCTGAATAATAAAGTTAAAAATGTAAGGAATACCAAAGCCGACAAAAGATTTAAAGGATAAAATTATTAGATATAAATTGAGTTTGAGATTTTAATATTTAAGCTAACTATCCAGTGTTGTGTCAACCTTTAAATGACGGTTAAAACTTTGTCAATAAACCCAATTTCTTAGAGAAATTGGGTTTATAATGCGTTAACAATTGACATTAGGCCAGAAACTTTATTTTTAAAATAGGCTATGAAAGAAATTCTTATAAAAGTAATTGAAGATACCATTCAAATTACACTTCTAGTAACTGTAATGATGATACTTATCGATGTATTAAATCTCTGGACTAAAGGAAAAATCGGCCTACTGCTGCGGGGTAAAAATAAGAACAGACAATATATAGTTTCTTCATTCATAGGAGCTTTGCCGGGTTGTTTCGGCGGATTCACAAATGTTTCTTTATACATTCACGGTTTAATTAGTTTCGGTGCATTAGCCGGTTCAATGATTGCCGTTTCCGGTGATGAAGCTTTTGTGATGGTTGCTATGTTTCCTAAAACTGCAATCATTTTATTTGTAATACTATTTATAATTGGGGCAGGCGCAGGAAAAGTAACTGATTTGCTTGTCAAGCGTTTTAAAATCAATACTTGCGGCGATTGCGGTGAACTTGTTGTTCATAACGTTGAAAGAAATTTCAAACACTTTTTAAGAGAACATATCTTCCATCATATAATAAAAAAGCACATCTGGAAAATTGCGCTATGGACTTTCGGTGCGTTGTTAGTAGTTGAAATTGCTTTAAAATATTGGAACCTTGAACATTTTACTACAAGCTATGCAATTGTTTTTTTATTTGTCGGTGCTTTAATTGGTTTAATTCCTGAATCAGGCCCGCATTTAATTTTTGTTTCGCTGTTTGCAACAGGCCTAATTCCCTTTTCGGTTTTACTAACCAGCTCAATAGTGCAGGATGGACATGGGATGCTTCCGCTGTTATCTTACTCATTTAAAGATTCAGTCAAAATAAAGTTGTTCAATTTTGCATTCGGTTTGATAATTGGATTGATTTTATTTTCTTTTGGATTTTAATAATTAATAATAGTAATAACTATAAACCCAATTTCTCAAAGAGATTGGGTTTATCAAATGTTGACGAATTAAGTTACTACACTTCTCTCTTCAATCTGTTTTAAATGATGTTTGATATGGGGAATATATTCACTAATTAAAGTTTCTAAAGTTATGGAATTATTGTTTCCTATTTTACAAATGATACTTAATTTTTCATCCGGTACATGATATATAATATGGGCAAGTAGAAGGTTGTACAATCTCCATAATTCAATCATCTCATCCCACGGCGCAGTGTTATATGATTGTACACTTACCCAAAAGTCTTGTGCATAATCCGGAAATTCAAAATTATCTGCGGCTTGTGCTCTGACAAAACGGTGGTGATTATTAACTGCTGAATCTATTAAGATGTCCAAGAATTTCTTTTACCGACCATTTATTTGGAGTGGGTTTTTTACTTACCAAATCCTTATCTAAAAACTTAAGCTTTTCTGCTGTTTCATCGACTAAGGAAGATAATTCTTGTGCTGTTTCTTTTACCATTTTAACTCTTTCTAAATGTTTATCAATTATTATTCAAACAATCTTGAAAAACCTGTGTATGGTTTTAATTCTGTCAACTTAAATTTTATCACTTTATTTTTCACCAGTGGAAGTTCATTCAATAAATTTTCTGCTTCTTGCTTGTCTTTACATTCAAGGATAATTACTGCACAATGTTTATCATTAAAATATATTTCTCTAATGAACCCGTCCAGGTAGAACTTGTAAACCTGTTCAGCTTCATTTTTTAAGATACTGCTTTCATCTTCTAAAATTAATTTTTGAAGCTCTTCTTCAACAGCAAGTATTTTCATTTAAATGTCCCCATTAATATTCAATCTTCATTTCTTGCAGAGAAGCCGAAAATTTTCAAATCAAAATCTTTAAATAAATTTCTGGCTTCTTCAAATTGATTTTCATTAACATAAAATTGTACAGGTTCAAGCAACGGACGAACCGATAAAAAGTTTTCCCCATTTACATAATAATCTATTTCATTGTCATCAAGAATGGATCTGATTATTCCAATATCTCCTTGATTAAGAGACGACAATAAAAAAGTATAATTCTGAACATCCAATACTTTTGGCGGGTTAACCGTAAAATCAATAAAAGCTTCACATTCAGGGCAATGAACTTTTTTAGTTTCTCTTTCATCATCTGAAAGTTCCAGTTCACTTCCGCAGCTTGGACATGTAATGTCATCCGGCAACTCAGAATCATCACCTGCTTCTATTGATGCTTTGCTTAATAATTTTTGGCATTCCGGGTTTTTACAATAATAATATTCGCCGCCATCTACTAAGCAATCTTCACAGAAGCTCTTTCCGCAGGAGTGACAAATAGAGTAAGCTTTTCTTTCAGGATGATTATAACAATAATGTTCCATATTCTAACCCCTTAAATATTAAATTAAAAAAGCTATTTATTACCAATAATGATGAACACTCTGCTTAATATATTTCTCATATATATTATTTACCTCTCTCATCGTCTTTTCAGAAAGTGAAATCATATCTGCAGCACCAATATTCTCTATCACCTGTTCAACTTTCTTTGCACCGGGAATTGCACATGTTACTGCATCAAACATTAAAATCCATTTTAAAGCAGATTGAGTTAGACTCATTTCTTTAGGACAAATCGTTTTTAATTCTTCAACTGCTATCAAACCGGTTTCATAATCAACTCTTGAAAAAGTCTCGCCTCTGTAAAATGCTTCACCATGACGATTATAGTTTCTATGATCGTCTTTTTCAAATTTAGAATTTGAATTTAACATACCGTTTAGCATTCCGGAAGACAAAGGTACGCGGGCTAAAATTCCAACTTTGTGTTTTTTTGCTAACTCAAAAAACAAATCTGCTGGACGGTGACGAATCATGTTAAAAATTATTTGTACACTTTGCACATTAGGATATTCAATTGCTTTTATAGCTTCTTCAACTAAAGTAGATAATTCGCTTGCCATGGTTTTTACCATGAGTTTACATCCAAACAATAAGGAGTGAGTTTATTCTTTCTTTTAAATATACAATTCAATAAAACGCTAATTAAAACTTTAATGAAAGTGCAGTTATATTTTAAGTAAGTTCATAATCACAATATACAACCCTCTTCTGCCCTCTATTCTAAAGGGGACTACAGTTAAGAGCTGATAACTTTCTATTCATATCTTTTTAAAATAAACCATTAATACTTTTACTTATTAACCTACTTATTAACTTATTTTTTTTACTATCCTTTGGGTTACCTTTAATTATGGTCCAATAAGGTAACTTTGATCTTTGAGACACCCTCAAACAATTTCATTTAAACTATCTAATTATTTCTTATTCATAATCGCTTCCATTTCATCCATTACTTCATTCATCTTCTTCATTGTTAAATCAAATGCTTCTGATGATAACGGATCAATGCCGGCTTTCTTAATTAAATTTAAAGGATAATCAGAACTTCCACCTTTGAGTATGTTATAATATTTATCAACCTCAGGCTGGCCTTCATCTATAATTTTCTGGGCAAATGCTGTAGCATAAATCAAAGATGTAGCATACTGATAAACATAGTAATCATAATAGAAATGAGGTATATATTCCCATTCGTATTTTATATAATCATCAACTTTACAAATGCCTTTATCATTTCCATAATATTTCTTTACAATATCATAATAAATTTGGCTCATGATATCGCCGTTAAGCGGTTCGTTGTTTTCTACTCTTTTATGAATATCTAACTCAAACTCTGCAAATGAAGTCTGCCTAAAAATAGTTTGTCTTAAAAGCTCAAGATAACTTCCAAGCAAATACAATTTTTCTTCTTTCGATTTCACATGATTTACCATGTAGTGGTTAAGTAGAGTTTCGTTACAAGTTGAAGCAATCTCTGCAACAAAAATTGGGTAATCAGAATTTTGGAAAGGCTGAGTTTTATTTGAATAATAGGAGTGCATTGTATGTCCAAGCTCGTGTGCCAAAGTTGAGACTGAATTCCAGTCATCAGTCCAGTTCATCAAAATAAATGGATGAACATCGTATGATCTCCCAGTTGAATATGCCCCGGCACGCTTACCTGTCGTAGGCATATAATCAATCCAACGGTCGTTAAAAGCTTTTTGCAATGTAGCTTCATAATCCGTTCCTAAAGGTTTTAGCGCATCGAGTATAATTTTTTGTCCTTCATTTATTGTGAAACTCATATCAACTTTTTTTACTAAAGGAGTATAGAGGTCATAATAATGAAGCGTATCAACGCCAAGCATTTTTTTCTTTAATTTTAAGAAGCGGTAGAGTGTTGGTAAATTTTTATTTATTTGTGTTACTAAATTTTCATAAACAGAAGTTGGGACATTAAAATTATCCAGTGCAGCTTCGACCGAGCTTTTATATTTTTTATCTTTGGCGTAAACCCAGTCTGACCTAACTTTCCCGGCAAGATTTAACCCGATTGTATTTTTAAACTTTCCATAATTATTAAAGAAAGCATCAAATATTTTTGCTCTGTCTTCTCGATTCTTCACAGTTCTATATTTTGTATAGCTTGCACTGCTTAGTTTGACGTCTTTGCCATCCGACAATGTAACTTTTGCAAACGGCATTTCTGCATTGTTAAAAGTACCGAACACATTTTCCATTGTTCCTGTTACCTGGTTAAAGCTTGCGAGGATTTTTTCTTCTTCTGCATTTAATGTATGGTCGCGAAGGCGTTGAATATTTTCTATAACAACAGAATAATTTTTCAGTTCTGGCTGATCTTTATAAAATTGTTCAATTTTTTTAGGATCCATCTTTAGAATTTCGGGATTCATAAAAGAAGATACTTCCGAAAATTTTGTAGCTAAAGAAGATGCTATCTGGAATATGGAATCATTGCTGCTGATATTTAGATTTTGATCCCTTGAATCACTTGCGTATTCATATATTCTTGAAAACTCTTTATAAGTATCGAAATAAGTTTTTAAAGTGTACAAAAGATTTGAAGCACTTTCGTCAAGCTTGCCTTTGTATTTGGCAATATCGTCTATTTTGTTTTCGGTTGCATCTTTTGCTATAGCCCAATCTGCTTTCGATGAATAAAGGTCGGCTAAATTCCATTTATATTTTTGTTCAACATCTTTTCTATCAAGATTTTGAGCAAAGGTTTTTATCTGAACAAATAATAAAAATATAAATAGAATGGTAAAAAACTTTTTAAACATAATTCCCTCTCTAAGTAAAATTTTAGAAATTCATTGGTTCAAATTAAATAAAAGCACTGATAAGTTCTATTATGAAAAGTTACGATTGATTTCATTAATTTTGTTGGCAGTTACTGTTTATTACAAAAAGAGTATTGGGGCGTAAAAATTCTAATAATCTTCCTTACTTTTTTAATTAAGGTTCCTTAACTTCAATAATTATTAGTAAAAAAAGCAAAGAGGTATTTAATGAAAAAATATTTTACGATGTTTTGTCTCCTTATTATAGCTCAATCGTCAATGGCTGCACAAAATAATTCGGCAGAAGATACACTTGCATGTAATTCTCTTGAAAGTAAACAGTTTAATTTTTGGATAGGAGATTGGGATATCCATCAAAAAATTCTTAACAAGGACGGAACCTGGCTTGAAACAAATGCCTTTACTTCTGTAAAACCAATTTTAAATGGTTGCGCTTTGGAAGAACACTGGGAAGGTGATGTAAAATTTTTTTGGAGCGGGATGCAAAATATAAAGCACATGAAAGGATTCAGTATCAGATATTATAACCTTAAGAAAAAGGAATGGAGTATTCATTGGCTTGATAATAACAGTCTGAATATGGGCGCCGGTGTCTCAGGAAATTTTAAAAATGGTAAGGGTGAATTTTTTAGTGAACCTAACAATGCTAATGGAAATAGTACTTCAAGAATTACATTTTCGAATATCACAAAAAATTCAGTTCATTGGGATTTAGCTTTTTCAAAGGATAATGGCAAAACCTGGACTACAATCTGGATTATGGCAATGAAGAGGCATAAGGATTGATTATTTAAAATTTGATGACAATTTTCCGGTAGAATAATTTTTTAATCTTATTAATTTAAGGCCCATGAAAATTAATGAATTACCAACTGTAAATGTTATGTATAAAGCTCTTCTCAACAGGGATGAAACTTATGAGGGAGTTTTTTTTGTCGCAGTAAAGACAACCGGAGTTTTTTGTCGGCCGGTATGCCCGGCAAGAAAACCAAAGCTTGAGAATATTGAATTTTTCAAAAGCATTAATCAAGCTGTTAAAGCAGGCTACAAGCCATGCAAAAGATGCAGGCCTCTTGAATTAAAAGGAGCAACCCCGGAATGGATGAAAAAAGTTTTATCGGAGGTTGAAAATGATCCGGGCAAAAGATGGAAGGATTATGAAATTAGAAACATGGGAATTGAGCCGAATAAAGTTAGGCGATGGTTTAAAAATAATTATAACATGACTTTTCACGAATACACAAGATATAGGAGATTAGGAGTGGCAATTGGAAATATTAAAGAAGGTGAAAACTTAATTCAAACTGCATACGATTCGGGTTTTGAATCTCTCAGTGGTTTTAATGATGCAGTAAAAAAATTAACCGGAAATTCACCTTCAAAAGCAAAAGACTCAAAAGTAGTAGTAGCTACAAGATTGTTAACTCCCTTAGGCCCAATGATAGCAATGGCTTCTGAAAAAGGTATTTGCTTGCTTGAATTTGTTGAGCGCAAGATGCTTGAAACTCAAATAAAAAGAGTAATGAAATATTTAGATTGTGTTATTGTTCCTGGCTTTAACAATCATTTAAAGAAATTAAAAATGCAGCTTGATGAATATTTCTCAGCTAGGCGGACAGAGTTTGATATTCCATTCGATGTACCGGGGACAAAATTTCAATTAAGTGTTTGGAAACAACTTCAAAATCTCCCTTACGGGAAAACAACTTCTTATGAAGATATTGCGAAACAAATCGAAAATAAAAACGCAGTTCGTGCAGTTGCTACTGCAAACGGAGATAACAGGCTTGCGATAGTTATTCCTTGTCACAGAGTAATTGGGAAAGATGGAAAACTAAGGGGATACGGTGGTGGCTTGTGGCGGAAAAAATGGCTGTTGGATTTTGAACAAAGAATACAATCTTTATTTAATTAGAAATGAGTTATTAGTATTCTCGAACCTGCCGGTTAGGCAGGTTCGGCATGACAATTATCTCTTCTACTTATTTCCATTCTAAAATAATTTAATTATAATTTAACTATCTAATTTAATTTTTCTCTTTTAATATTTTGCCAATAATTTAAGAGGAGGGAAAATGTTTATTGGACATTATGGTGCTGGTTTTGCAGGAAAGAAAGTAATTCCCAAAACATCTTTAGGAACACTTTTTATCGCTGCACAATTTTTAGATTTACTTTGGCCTATTCTTCTTTTATTAGGTATTGAAACTGTAGAAATTAAGCCAGGTAAAAACCCATTCTTAACTTTAGACTTTATTCATTATCCTTTATCTCACAGTTTGTTTGCAGTGATTATTTGGGCAATAATTTTTGGTATAGTTTATTATTTAATTAGGAAAAATATAAAAGCATCAATATGGCTTGGGGCCTTGGTTTTAAGTCATTGGGTATTAGATTTTATTTCTCATGAACCTGATTTACAGCTTGTGCCCTGGTCGTCAACTGTTGTTGGACTGGGATTATGGGAATCAGTTCCGCTAACAGTTTTTATTGAAGTATTAATCTTTTTAATTGGAGTTTATTTATATGCAACAACTACCAAAGCAAAAAACAGAACCGGAATTTATGCACTTTGGGGTTTAGTAATCTTTTTATTGTTTATGTATGTTATGACTCTATTTAGTCCGCCTCCAACATCTGCAGAACCAGTTGGTTATGTTGGATTAGCTCAATGGCTTATTGTTGCCTGGGGCTATTGGATTGGTAAAAATAGGGAGGAATTATTAATTTAATCCAAATTTCTTGGAAAAATTAAAAGAATGGTTTCCATTGTTGAGACGAGGCATGCCTCGTCTCTACTTTTCATTAATTTTAAATTCATAATTCGAAAAACAAAAATTAATTCTGGAGAAAACTATGAAAAATATATCTGATAAAATTGCTCTAATAACCGGTGGAAGCCGCGGGCTTGGAAAGGATATGGCATTACGTTTAGCAGATTATGGCAGTGATGTCATTCTTACTTATAATTCAAAAAAGGAAGAGGCTGAAAAAGTTGCTGCAGATATTGAAAGCAAAGGGCAAAAAGCAGCGGTATTGCAATTTAATGTTGCTGATATAAAATCATTCGACAAATTTTTAGAACAGGTTTCAAAATTAATTAAAGATAAATGGGGAAAAGATAAATTTGATATCCTTATTAACAACGCCGGAATCGGAGCTACAATTCCTTTTATAAATGTAACCGAAGAAGATTTTGATTCTTTCATGAATATTCATTTCAAAGGAGTTTACTTTCTAACTCAAAAATCTTTACCTATGATGAATGATAATGGAAGAATAATAAATTTATCTTCGGGAACAGCCAGATTTGTTAATCCGGGTTATTCTGTGTATGCCTCAATGAAAGGCGCTATTGAAGTATTCACCAAATATATTGCAAGAGAAATCGGGGCAAGAGGAATTACCGTAAATGTTGTAGCTCCAGGTGCAATTGAAACTGATTTTAACAATGCAGCAATTCGAAATAATCCCCAAGTAAAAACCCGTATTGCTTCAATAACAGCTTTAGGAAGAGTTGGTATTGCTGAAGATATAGGTGGTGTAGTGGCTTTTCTTTGCACTGAAGATGCAAGATGGATTACTGGGCAAAGAATTGAAGTTTCAGGCGGAATGAATTTGTAATAATTATATGCGTTATTAGATACTTATACGATTTAAATAAATAGTAGAGAAATAAAAATTAAATTGTAAAATGGTTCCCTAAACCTCCGAGGTTTCGGAAAACCTCGGAGGTTTCATCAAAGTGCAATTATTTTTGTATTAATTACTTATTGCTAATCCGAATTAATTTTAACCGGCTTTACATGCCATACTTTTTCTGCATAATCTTTAATTGATCTGTCACTGGAGAACTTTCCAATCCGTGCTACATTTAAAATAGATTTTTTTGTCCACTCGTCTGTGTCTCTAAACAACTTGCTAACTTTCTTTTGAGTATCGATGTAAGATTGGTAATCAGCAAATAAGCAGTAATAATCGTGGTTCATTAATTCTTCAATTAAAGGATCAAAAATTCCAGGCTCATTTTGATTAAAGTAATTTGAAGAGACCATATCAACAACGCGTTTCAAATCTTTGTTGTTTTCATAATACTCGCGGGGATTATAGCCATTCTGTTTAAGTTTTACTACTTCGTCGGCAAGCAAACCGAATATGAAAATATTGTCATCACCAACTTCTTCCCTGATTTCAATATTGGCTCCGTCCATAGTTCCGATTGTTAGTGCGCCATTAAGTGCAAACTTCATGTTTCCTGTTCCCGATGCTTCTAATCCGGCAGTGGAAATCTGTTCGGATAAATCGGAGGCAGGAATAATTTTTTCTGCAAGAGATACGGAGTAATTCTTTAAAAAAACAACTTTTAATTTGCCGTCAATATCCGGATCATTATTAACAACATCTGCAACAGAATTAATTAATTTTATGATCAGCTTAGCCATATAATATCCCGGGGCAGCTTTCCCACCGAAAATAACTGTACGTGGTATAACGTCAATTTGTGGATTGTCTTTAATTTTATTGTAAAGTGTAATTACATGAAACACATTCAATAACTGCCGTTTATATTGATGAAATCTTTTTATTTGAACATCAAAAATTGAATCAGGATTAACTTCAATACCGTTTTCCTGTTTTATAATTTCAATTAGAATTTTTTTACTTAACCACTTTGAAGTACGCCAGAATTCTTTGAAATCTGCATTATCAATTAGTGTTTCCAATTTCTTTAATTGCTTTAAATCTGTAACCCATTTATCTCCTATTCTATCTGAAATTAATTCTGATAAAAACGGGTCGGCAGTTTTAAGCCATCGCCGGGGAGTGATACCATTGGTAACATTTATAAATTTACCGGGATAAATTTTATTGAAGTGATAAAATATTCGATTCTTCAAAATTTCTGTGTGAAGAGCTGCAACTCCATTAACTTTATGGCTGCAAACAATTGCAAGATAAGCCATCCTAATTGATTTTGGTTTACCTTCTCTAATAATTGAGATTTTAGAAATTATGGAATCATCTTTCGTATAATGTTCCCTTACATGATTTAAAAACCTGGCATTGATTTCAAAAATAATTTGTAAATGTCTCGGCAGCAGTTCTTCTAATAAAGGAACAGACCATTCTTCCAATGCCTCAGGAACTACAGTGTGGTTCGTATATGAGAAAGTATTTGTTATAATCTCGAAAGCTTCTTCCCAGCTAAATTTTTCTTCATCAAGCAGAATTCTCATCAACTCGGCTACAGCAACAACGGGATGCGTATCATTTAATTGGATTGCTGTTTTGTCTGCAAAAGTTTTTAACGATGTATTGCTGATTCTAAATTTTCTGATTATATCTTGTAGAGTTGCAGATACGAAAAAATATTCCTGCTGTAAACGCAATGATTTTCCAATGGCAAGGTTATCATTAGGATATAAAACTTTGGAGATATTTTCAGATAAGTTTTGGCTCTCCACAGCTTTCAAATAATGACCGCTATTAAATTCTGCGAAGCTGAAATCGGTTACGGCACGAGATGACCATAATCTTAAGTTGTTAACAGTGCTGGTTCTGTAACCTGGAATTGGAATATCGTAAGCAACAGCTATTACATCATTTGTATCTACCCAATTAAATTGCAGCCTTCCATTTTCATCCTTAATTTCTACATAGCCGCCAAACTTTACACGGTACGTTAATCTCCTTCTTAATATTTCCCATGGATTTCCATAAGCAATCCAGTTATCTGCCTGCTCGACTTGATAACCGTTTTCTATTTCCTGTTTAAATATTCCGTAATCATATCTAATTCCGTAGCCGAAATGCCGGCAAGTTTAAAGTTGCCATTGAATCTAAAAAGCATGCAGCTAATCTACCCAAACCACCATTCCCTAATCCCATATCCGGTTCAAGGTCTCTCACTTCTTCAAGATTGTATCCGATGTCCTTTAATATTTGGTAGCATTCATCGTAAAAATTTAAATTGATTAAAGCGTTTCCCAAAAGGCGTCCCATTAAAAATTCCATGGAAAGGTAATATACACGCTTAACATTTTTTTCTTTGTACTTTTGCTGGGTTCTTAACCATCTTCTTACCAGCCTGTCGCGGATAGACATCGATAAAGAAAAATAAGCATCATCATCTGTGACTGTGTATTTATCCTTAACCAGCATAAATTCTAAATGCTCTGAGAACTGGTTTGATAGACTAAAGCTCGAAGTGTCTTCTTTATCTGTAAAGAAAACTGAGCCTCTTTTTAAGCTCATTATTTATCCTTTCCTCATTTTGTATAGGAATTTTTTAATATAAGTCTATAACTTATAAGAATTCTATTACTTTCAAAAGGTTGAAAAATTTTTAACGAATGAAAATAACACGATAAATTGTCATTGTTGTGATTTGAAATCAAACAGGAAATGATTTTGAAGTTTACAAGTCCAGCATCATTTTTATATCGCAGCGTTTATAATGTGAAGATTCCTTTTCAGGCAAAAGACGAAAGCCTAGTTTTTTATAAAGATTTATAGCGGGAGTTAGTTTAGAGTTTGATTCTAAAAAGATGTTTTTAAATTTTTTATCTTTAGCATATTCAATTGCAGCCTGGCAAAGTTTTTTCCCGATACCTTTCCCTTGATGTTTTTCTGTAACGGACATTTTTGCCAATTCAAAAGTTGATTCATTCATTTTGATTAATGCAGCGGTTCCAACACATTCTTCATTTATTACCGCTAGAAATATTTGTCCGCCGTTATCAATTATTTTTTGAGGATTACAAAGAATCTCTATATCTATTGGCTCAATTTCAAAATATTTTTTCAGCCATTCATAGTTTAATTCTTTGAATTGCTCTTTGAATTTGGGAGTATATGTAATGATTTTTATATTCATCCATTAAAATCCTAGCTCAGCATAACTGTCAGTTAAATTAAGAAAGGAAACTTTCTCTCATTCAAACATTCAGTCACGCTTTCATTCTTTGTATTAGTAAAATTATATCAGAGAAAAAAATCGATAAGGATATCATTCATCATCTAATTCTGAAAGAAGGCTAAGCAAATCCAATTGTTTTGTCACCATTTCAAGATGTCCTTCTTCTGTAATAGGCCATTGTTCAAGCGGGCGATCGTAATAAAGCTCAACTCCATTGCCATCAGGATCTGTTAAATAAATTGACTCGGAAACTCCGTGATCGGAAGCGCCTTCTAATTTATAGTTCACTTCGAATAATCTTTTTACAATTCTCGCCAGCTCTTTCCTGGTGGGATAAAGAATTGCGAAATGATAAAGTCCCGTATGTCCGGGAGGAGCTGCTGCTGCATCTTTACCTGCCCAGGTATTTAATCCAATATGATGATGATAGCCTCCTGCCGAAAGAAAAACAGCATTACTTCCATACCATTGAGTTACTTCAAAACCAAGCAAGTCTCTATAAAATCTTAAGGATTTATTTATATCTGAAACCGTTAAATGTATATGCCCAATCCTAACGTTGGGATGAATTTTATATTCCACTAAATTTTTCCTTAACAATTGAAGAATTATAAAAGTGTTTTAACAATATGCAACCGAAATTTATGAACTTTTTTCTCAATAATAAAAAAGGTAGTTCATTTGTTCTACTTAATATAGAGTAATCATATTATAACAAGAAAAATTGTGTTAAAAAATAACACATTTACACTATATCATGTTTGTGCTGATTACATGATATTAGCATCAGTTTTTAAGTTCATAGCGGTAAGTGAGGGGGGGAATCCTTCCATATAATGCAGGTGCTGGTCACACCTGCATTTTTTATTTTAAACTGTTTCTCAAGTAATTGTTGATTGCTAAATTTACCGTTGTCCATCAAAAAATAAACCCAATTTCTTTTAAAGAAATTGGGTTTATATGAAATATTTTTTCCAATATTTAATGAAATAAACAGTGAAAACAAATTCTCGAAATAAAACTAATCTTGTTTAGTCATCTCAACGGACATCGTTTTGACTTCGTTTCCTCCTTGCTTTGAATACATTTCCATAATTTGATTTTTATCATCAATAAATTTTAGAACTTCTTTATACTCCATATATTTCCCATACATCGGGTCATAAGTAGTTCCGGTCATGCTTAAGGTTTTTGAATCTTCGTCATAATTTCCTTTGCTCAACATATAGCTTGTTCCCATATTATCAACCCAGATGCTAAAAAATTCTTTCTTGGCATTATCATATCCGTCAATGCTGAATCCTTCAAAAGGCATCCCCATCATTTCTCCATGATGAGTTGTTTTAAAGTATCTACCACCCAACATTGATTCAGTTGTTGCAGTTCCTTCAATAACTTGCGGTTCGCCATTTGGATCTTGCCAAAATTTTGTAACCGTTTTCCAATCACCAACACTTTTAGCCATCATTTCATGGTATGGGCCCGGTGTCATAAATTCCATCCAGGCTTTTTGCTGATCCGACATCTCTTGATTTTCATCCTGGGCAAAGATTGATGCACAAGACAGCAAAACGGCAGCAAACAAAAAGAAGAGAGTAAATCTTACTTTCATAACTGACTCCTTAAAAATTATTTATAAAAACTTGAATTATGTGTCCGGGAAAAGAAAATACGAAGGGAACGCTGATAATGTAGAAATTGATTAAAATAAAGTCAATGAGAAATTTAAATGGAGTTAATCTTTTAACTCTGTTTTAAGTATAATAATTTTTTCAAGCTTTTCCATTGGGAAAATAGAGCCGTCTTTGTTGTACGAATCCCACTGGCTGTTAGCGATATAGTATAAATTATTTTTAACAATTACGCCTAAAGTCGGTTCATTAAAATTTGGGTTTGCCCTCTCAAGAATTTTATAACTTAATATTGAATCATGGTTACCGGATAAAAAATATCTTGTTACTCTTTTAGGTAAAACTCCATTTTGAATTGCAATCAAGCTGTTATTATAAAAATAAAGTCCGTCTATTCCTTTTGTAGCACAGTCTTTTGGTTCTGCTATATAATTTAATTTTTTAGTGCTGATTTCCAACTTGTAAATACCGGAAGAGTAATCGGCAAAAAATAATTCTTTTCCATCATTTGAGAAATCAAGTCCTTGAAGTGAGCCCAAATCATTATTCTCATAAAAAAGCTTTAATTCGTTACTGTTATTTTTGATTAAATAAATCGCGGGGTAATAGCTGTCACTTACATAAACATCGCCGTTTTTATTTATGGCAAGGTCACCGAAATAATGCCTGTTTGAATCATTTGGCGCAACATATTTTTTTAAAAGCTCTTTTGAGTCAAGGTTATATTCGAAAACAGCACACATTCCTTGAAGGCTCTTTTCATAATCAATCATTTGTGGAATTGCTGTGCAGGCTGCCCACAACAATCTTTCTTTTGAATTTATTTTTATTCCGTTTACAGCAAGCAGTCCATCTTGTTTTTCAGGAATGAAGATTTTTGTGTGACCGTCTTTATCTATTGAAATAATTTTTCTTTTATGAATACTGCCTAAATAAAATGTTTCCGTTTTTTCGTCATAAGCAGTTGATTCGGGGTGCAAATCTTTTTCATCGATGACAAAAGCTGTGCTGCTGGTATTAATTGGTTTATTTAATTCTTTTATCTTTATTAGAAGCTTTTTAAATTCGACCGAGTTTTTTATGTAAGAAAAGTCATTGTCCTTTTCGATATTTTCATCTGCGCTAATTGAAATATATTTCTTTAAATATTTTATAGCTTCATCTTTTTGATGATTTAAAGAATAAGCGCAGGCAAGGTTATACATTATGTTGGTATTATCACTTTTTAAAGAATCTAAAATCTTGAAGCACTCTAAAAATGTCGGGTAATTTTTTTCTTTGTAAGCAGTTAATCCTTTGTTGTAATAATCTTGAATAATTTTTGCTTTACTTTGCTGTGGGTAATTTGCTGAAACCAATAAAAACAAACAGAGCAGAAATAAATTTTTCATATTATTCCTCAAAGATTATTTCTTTTCCAATTTCAGCACTGTAAACTTTCATTCCTTTAAACTTAGTCAGCAATGATTTGCCCACCCAATCAATTGCCGGCGGGTCGCCGTGAACTAAAATTGTTTCATCCGGCTTTAATTTTTCTGCAATCTTAATTATTCCTTCTCTCCTTGAATGAGCACTAAATCTAAAATTATCAATTGTACATTTAACTTCTTTTTCTGTGTCTTTCAAGATAATTTTTACCCCTTTTTTTGCTTTTGAAAAAATATAACCCGGAGTATTTTCTTCCATATATCCCACAGTAAATATTGCTGAGTTTCTTTGATTTATCCATCTTTCAGCCAGTTTATATGAGGCAGTTCCTTCAATCATCATTCCGCTTGAAGCAAGCACAATACAAGGCTGCTTAAAAAAATCTTCATAACTTGTAACTTCGTATAAATTTTTAGTTGGAATTTGAAGCAGCTCAAATTCCGGGTCAATCATGTTTACGACATATCTGTTATAATCATACACACGATTAATTTTATTTCCAATGCCGCCAGTGAAGATTTCTGTCTGCACTAATTTCCTTTTCAGCATTAGCTGCCAAAGAGCGGCTAAAATTTCCTGCATCTTCCCTAATGAAAAAACCGGGATTAAAACAGAACCACCGTCATTCAAAATTTTATTTATTGAATTCGCTAATCTTTCTGATTCATCTTTCCAATTGTTTAGTGATGTTGAATCAGTATTTCCATAAGTGGTTTCTGTAATCAGCAAATTTATTTTTTCATAAGGGAAAGAAGCTCCTTTCATCAAGGACTGATTTTCCAAATTAAAATCACCGGTGTAAAATATCTTTTTTCCCTTATGTTTTAATAAAATACCTGCTGAACCAAGAATATGGCCGGCATCAAAAAATTCTGCTGATATATCATGAGAGCTATTATGTTTATAACCGTTGATAATAAATTCTTTGTTGTATGATTGATACTCAATTGATTGGATTAATAAATCAATTTCATCATGCGAATAAATTTTTAAGCTTTCTTCATCGCTTAATTGCTGTTTAAGAATGGAAACAGAATTATGAAGTGTGAGCTCTGCAATGGCCCTTGTTTGAGGAGTGGATATAATCCTGATATAAGGAAACTGTTTAACCAAAAAGGGTAATGCACTTAGATGGTCCTGATGAGCGTGTGATATCAGAACAAAATCAATTTCTTTATCTCTAATCAAATTAAAATTAGGAATTGCATCCAGTCCAATTTTTTGAGGATGCATTCCGCAGTCTAATACTATTCCGGTTCTGTTTATATTTACATAAAAACAGCTTGCGCCGATTTCGTTTGCCCCGCCAAGAGGTAGAAAAGTTATCATTAAAATTTTTAATTATTGTCACAACATCTTTGATATCAAA
Source organism: uncultured Bacteroidota bacterium (assembly GCA_963775245.1). Classification (GTDB taxonomy): domain Bacteria; phylum Bacteroidota; class Ignavibacteria; order Ignavibacteriales; family Ignavibacteriaceae; genus CAVSWT01. Next base: position 129,370 of record CAVZID010000023.1, on the reverse strand, counting down.
TTTATAAAAATGTTTTGATATAATTTGACGGGAGAAAAATAAAATAGATGATTTTTACTATCTTATTTCAAAAGCTCAAATAGATTAACAGACTTATTTTTAATTTGCTCTTTGGTTGGAATTTTTTTCATAATCATCAAAGCTTCAATTGCATCCATTTCCTTTGTATTACCACACGCTGCTGCGGCTAATAATAAATCATCTTGAAAATAAAATGAAATAAAATTTTGTGATTGAATGTCTCCCCAGGTAATAATTTCACTCCATTTTTCAGCATGGCCAACATACCTTAAAGCAATGCCGGCCTGTGCAGTCCAAAAAAACGGAATACTTTTAAATTCAGTTTTAACACCGGCCATATTAAACCCGGCAATTCTGCCCTGCTGTTCTGCAGTTCGAAAATGTTCTATCCGCATTTGAGTGTTTGTAATTGAATTATGAAAATTAACAATATCACCTGCCGCATAAATATTTTCCCCGGCCTCGAAATAATTATTTACATCGATACTTCCGTTTTTCCCCAAATCGAAATCTGTTAAAAAAGAAGTAGCCGGCTTTACTCCAATTCCAACAATAACTATATCTGCATCCAGCCTTTCATTATTACTAAGTAAAACTTTTTCAACTTTAGTTTTACCTTCAAATTCTATTGCACTGTTATTAAGCTTAAATTTTATTCCGTTCTTTTCATGCGCAGTTTTTATCATTGTTCCAATTTCTTTTCCAAATACATTTTTAAACGGTACTTCTTCTATGCCGATTACTGTAATGTCAGCATTCAATCTTTTCTGTAAGCTGCTTGCTGCTTCAAGTGCTATAAAGCTTGCCCCTACTATTACTATCTTTGATTCATTATTTGCGGCTTCGATTATATCATCTGAATCGTCGTGGCTTCTCAAATAAAAAATATTTGAAAGATTGGAACCTGGAATATTTAATTTAATTGGAGTTCCCCCGGTTGCAATTAATAATTTATCATAACTAATTTCGTCTTCATTCTCGAGTATTACAACTTTTTTTGTTTTATCTATCCCTGTTACTTTTTCCTGATACAAGATGTTAATATCATACTCTTCATAGAATTCTTTAGTTCTAAGCGGCATCCATTCTTCTTCTGCTTCACCGGAAAGATAATCCTTGCTTAAATTCGGACGGTCGTATGGAAGTCTATTTTCTTCGGTAATCATTGTTATTTCTCCTGTAAAGCCGACTTCTCTCATAGCTTGAGCAGCGGAATTTCCTGCTGCCCCGCCGCCAATAATTACATTTGAAACTAAATTCCCCTTATCTCTTTTTGACATTGAAGGAATCCTTGAACCTTCAATTACTTCAGGAAGCATTATATATATTTCATCGTTTTTTATTTTAATTTCATAATTAGGTAAAGAATTTAATGCAGGCGGCTCTATTAAATTTCCGTTCTTTGCATTAAAGCAGGCATGATGGCGAGGACAAATTACCTTATCTTCAAATAAAACTCCGTTTTCCAAAGGCGCACCGTAATGGGGACAGCTTTCCCCGATTGCGTAAATCTCATCATTGATTTTTGTAAGGAGTATTTTATTTTCAGCATTAATATTAACGGCTTTCATTTCGCCGTTGTTAATTTGATTTACTTTACCTGCATTAAATTCTTTATAGCCCATAACGAACCTTAATTATATAAAATGAAACCAAAGAGATTAATTTTATTTATTTTGCAATTCCAATTACACCGCAAGCTACTCGTTTGCCGGCATTTCCAGTTGGCTGAGTATGGAGATCATCTTCACCGGCATGAATAACAATTCCTCTTCCGATAATAGAATTTTTCCCTGAAAATGAAATAACATGATCTGTCCATTCATAATGAGCTTTTCCATCTTTATCAGCAACTAAATTTCCCAAATCTCCAACATGCCGGTTTACATCAGTAGGAGCGCCGTGGGGCTGGTTTGTTGGATTAAAGTGCCCGCCAGTTGATGTGCCGTCCGGGGCGGTGCAATCACCATATTCGTGAATATGAAATCCGTGCTTGCCTGGTGTCAATCCTTCAATATCTGCAACGACCTTTATGCTGTCGCCTTCTTTAGTAAAAGTTACTACCCCTTTCACATTATTTCCCTCAGTAGGATGAATTACACAAACAGCTTTTGTAATACCTGATTCTCCTTTAAGATTGTAATTATTTTCTTCCTGAGAAAATTTTTCTTCAGAACGCTGATTACAACCTACCATAGAAATAAATGTTATTGATAATAACAATGCAAAGACAGTTTTTAATTTTAGTGACATTTTTATAACTCCTTAAATTTTAAATAATAGTTAAGCAAATTATTGACTTTCAATCTCGCTCCATTTTCTTCCATCGTTAATAATTAATTTATTCGCTTCATCCGGTCCCCATGAGCCTGATTTATAATTGGGAAATTTAATCCATGGTTTCTTTTCCCATTCCGAAATTATCGGATCAAGCAATGACCATGCTTTATAAATCCAATCAGCAGTAGGAAATAAAGTTTGATCGCCAATCAATGCATCGTATATAAGCCATTGGTAGGCATTCGGAGGCTCTTCAATGCCAAAAGCTGTTGCATATTCAAAATTCATATCAACGGGAGTTAAGTCCAAAGTAGCGCCTGGTTTTTTTGCTGTGAACTTATAATAAATTCCTTCGTTCGGCTGAATACGAAATGTAAGTACGTTATGTTCCTTTTCTTTTTCTTTATCTATCGGAAACATTAAATGCGGCGTTGGCTTAAATTTTATTCTTACTTCGGTTAACTTTTTATTTAATCTTTTACCGGATCTCAAATAAAAAGGAACACCTGCCCATCTCCAGTTATCCAAATAAATTCTTAAAGAAGCATAAGTCGGAGTGTTTGAATTTGGGTTTACATTATTTTCATCTCGATAAGCAATAACTTTCTCTTCCTTTACTTTACCGGAATCATATTGCCCAAAAACAACATCTTCTTTTTTTATTTTACAAACGGCTTCAAGCACCTGTAATGTCTCGCTTCGAAGGGAATTCGCATTGTAATTAACAGGAGGCTCAATTGCGGTAATGCACATCAATTGGAATAAATGATTTTGAATCATGTCTCTTACTATTCCAATTTTTTCGTAAAAGGCAGCACGAGTGCCTATTCCAATATCTTCCGATACAGTTATTTGAATGCTGTCAATATAGTTTCTATTCCAAATCGGTTCGTAACCTGGATTTGCAAAACGGAATACAAGCATGTTTTGAACTGTTTCTTTTCCTAGAAAATGATCTACCCTAAAAATTTGATCTTCCCGAAAAACTTTATGAATATCCTTATCAAGCTCTCGCGCTGATTTTTCATCCCAGCCGAAAGGTTTCTCAATTATTATTCTCCTCCATCCGTTTTCACTTTTTGAAAGGCTTGATTCACCAAGTTCATGAATTACTTTTGAGTAGAATAAGGGTGAAACAGCGAGATGAAATAATACATTATCAGAAATATTTTTTTCTGATTGAATTTTTTGTATTTGCGATGAAAGATTCTTAAAAGATTCTTCCGGCTTCTCCACAAAATCGCCTTGAACATAATACAAATTATCGGCAAAGCTTTTCCATCTTTTATCTTTACTAGCCTTAACTTTTTCGACAGCACTTTTAATCTCATCTCTATAGCTTTTATTATCAAACTCTTTTTTATCAAAACCAATTATTGAAAATTTTTGAGGAAGAAATTTTGAGCAGTAAAGAGCAAAAAGAGCCGGCAGTAATTCTTTATGTGCAAGATCTCCGGAAGCTCCGAATATAACTATAATGCTTGAAGAAGGAATTTGAATATTGCTCATTCCTTTTACATTGGATACAACATGTCCTTTGTTCATTTAAAATCCTGAAGTGAAAAATTAGTTAGTGATTGAATTATTAGATTTAAAACTTAACCACTTGAAAATAAACTATTTGTAATGCATATCAAGTCAATATTTCACAAAAGAAGAGAAATATCTATTTGAATTTTATGTCTTTAGAAGACTTTACAATTATTCCATTATATAAAAAAGAAACTTGTCTTAATGTTAATGCCTGATCAAATTCTGTTAAAGAAGAAATTGAGTCAGCAGGAATAATTATGTTGTACCATCTTAACCCTGCTGATGCCGCTGTTTGAGCAACACAAATATTTGAAACAGTTCCTGTTAAAACTATGTTTTCAATTTTCCAGACATTTGACAGATAATGATTCAAAGTTGTTCCGTAAAATCCATCATATCTATTTTTTTGAAAAACCATTTCATTTTTATTTGGTTTTAACTCTTTGATAATTTCCCAGCCCCAGCTATCTTTTTCACAATGCTTAGGCCAAATCTTCCATTCTTTATCATCTTTGAAATGTGTATCCTGAGTGTAACATACAACAGCATTTTTGCTTCGAGCATCAACAATTAATTTTTTTATATTTGAAACGGTTTCTTTTGCTGATGGCACAAGAAGGCTTCCTTTGTCTTTAACAAAATCATTCTGCATATCAACAATAATCAAAGCTGTTTTGGATGAGGCAAGAGTTATGTTTTTCTTTATCGGGATTTCAGGGATATCTACTTTGTTTAAAGGCAAAAAATTGAAGCTCATTTTATTTCCTTTTAATTTGAATTTTGAAGAACATTAAAAATAATCAGTCATAAAATCAAACTGAGTTAAATTAGTTCTCATCAATCGAATGCGTTTTCTTCAACTCAGATTTCTTTTTTGCTTTTTGTGAAAGTAATTCGTAATAGCGGTGAAGAATTTCCAATTCGCCTTCAGTCAAATCTTCAACATCAACAAGGCGATTACTTGCGGTAGCTGAAGATGCAATCAGTTCATTCAATTTAATATGAACAGCAAGTGAATCTTTATTCTGTGATCTTTGAATTAAAAAAACCATCAAGAAAGTTATTATAGTTGTTCCAGTGTTGATTACCAATTGCCAGGTATCGGAATAATTAAACACCGGACCGGTTACAATCCACACAATCACAATAAAAAGTGAAACAGAAAATGCTTCAGTGCTGCCGGTGAATTTCGTCATTATGTGTGCAAAGTAGTCAAATCTATCGGCGATGGTTTTGTGTTCTTTATGTTTCATTTTGTTTTTCCATAAATTAATTTTTATTCGTGTTACTTATTTATAATTAAAACTATATATAAATGTGATAAATTAGGTTTTGATTATCGTTAGTATTCAAACAGTCTAAAATTAGTTTTTATTGGATATTAAATTCAATTCATAATTCATAACTTCTTGTCACTTTTTCAAATTATGAAATACTTAATAAATAAATCATGAGCAAGGTAAAGTTATAATGATTTCTTCTATTAAAAACATTTGCCGGTATTTTAAACCATGAAATTCATTAGGTAAAAGTATTATCTTGTTTGAAGAAGAAAAATAACTTTCTTTTGAAGAAGAGGTTCCTATGAAATTTAATAAACAGCAGAAGACGACAATAATAATAGCTTTAGTTTTAATTGCAATTTCAATAATTGTCTGGATAGCTTTTGGAGCTAACATTTTTACAAAGACAAAAGTGCTGGTTGAAAAAAAAGATGAATTGTTTGGCACAACATATAAAGAGTGGCAGGATAAATTAGTGCTGGGCCTGGATTATATTTCTGTGTTCATGGGTGCGGTTGTTGTTATTGCGGGTATATTTTTATTCAAATTTAAAACTCATAAAAAGGAGAATTGATGAAAGCGGCTCTTAAATCTTTTATTACATTGTTAATATTATTTGTTACTGCATACCCCCAAGGTTTTAATGTTAAAGCAAAAGGGCTTCAAACATTTTCATTTGAAGATAAGACCGGCCGTAATCAGGCTACATTCTTCAGCACTACTCCAATCGAAGATGTAAACGGACTAACCACCGATATTAAAGGTTCTGTGTCATTTAACGTTGAAGATTTTGCAAATACTCTTAAAGGAGAAATTTCAATTTCAACCGGTTCCCTTAAAACCGGGATTGAAATGAGAGACCATCACCTGGCAAGTGATAAATGGCTTGATGCAGAAAAATATCCGGCGATTACTTTTAAAATTAAGAGTGTAAAGAATGTTAAAAAGAATACTGACAATAAGCTTGAAGCAGATGTAATCGGTGATTTTACTGTGCATGGAGTGACAAAAGAAATTACTGCTCATTCAACAATTACTTATCTTGATGAAAGCCCGGCAACAAAAGAAAGAGCCCCGGGAGATTTGCTTGGTGTAAATGCAAAATTTAATATAATTCTTTCTCAGTATAATGTTGCTAATAAAGTGCTGGGAGAAAAAGTGTCGGACAATATTGTAATCACTGTAAATATTGTTGGTTCTAATGCAGCGATTTAAGTTTGTTAAAAGCTTTTAGTCAAGAAAAACTAAATTCATTTAAAATCATTTCTTAACTCAAAAGATTGGAAAACTCTTGAGCAGTATTTCCAAAAACATTCATCTTTGCATCTGTATGAGGTTCTCTTATTTCGCCATTGTAGTCTAAAATACCCAGAGAATATATTGAAGCTATGATTCCAACCTTTATTCCATTTAAGGCGGAGAATTCAAAAACCGGATTCCACAATTTATTTATCATAGCAATATAACATGCAGCATAAATAATATTTGTTTTAGGGTCTTCTAATTTCCTAATTACTTCATCCCATTCTGAACTTAAAGCTATCTTCTTCTCAACCTCTTCCTTAAGATAAAATTGACTTTTAGGATTATGAATTTGTTTCTCTATCCAAATAGCAGTGCTTATTTTAACTTGCGCAATCCCCATTGAAGAGTTATAACCGCTCTTTGCAAATATATAGTCAATAACATTCTCACCAAGCTTTACATTCAATTTATGTTCAGCGAATATTATACTTGCAACAATTCACGGTGAAATATCAACTAGTTTTGCTGCATCTGAAATTTCATTTTTATATTTGGAAAAGATCTCTTCTTCATTAGATATTTTTTCTTTTTGAAATGGATATATAACTAATGTAAAAATGTTTATAAGTATTACCAGAGAATATGATATCTTTGAATCCATATTAATATTTCTAATTATCTATGAAATTATAGAGGCGTACTTAATTATACGCCTCCAAGTAATTTTATTGAGTGATTTTCTTACTTTAACAACAATAATTTTTTAGTTGCTCTAAAATCACCGGCATTTAAGTAATAAAAGTAAACACCTGATGGCTCATTACTTAAATTTATATTTACCGAATGATATCTCTTCTCTAAATTTTCATTAACGGCCGTCATAACTTCTTTCCCCAAAGTGTTGTAAACTTTTAATGTTACAAATTGATTCCTTGGTAGAAAGAAAGAAATATTTGTTGTTGGGTTAAACGGGTTAGGATAATTCTGGATTAAAGTAAAATCTGTTGGCAACGTATAATCTGCCGCATTATTATTTGCTATGCTCTTAGCTATTGAAGTCGAATCCGAAAGTATCAAATAATCATTTACTATTAAAGGCCTAACTTTTTTTGCCTTTCCAAGCATATCTACTTCTACGTAAACTGTTTTACCCAAATATTTATTTAAGTTTACCGTTTGGTTTCTAAATTCACCAAAGGTTTTATTTTGAACCTGATTTAACATAGAAGCACTATTTGTCCAAACATTTTGCAGAACTTTATCTGTCTCGCTGTCTTTTAATACTATATTTGCAAGAGGCTCTGTTAAGGAAGAAACTAATTTACTTGTTGACTCAAGTCCGTTTCCATAAATAGCCCCGGCAAAGTTTAACTGCATGTTTGGAACTGTAACTTTAAAGGGTTCTGAGGCTAACAGATTGTTTTCATCGGTCGAGTAATTTATTTTTGTTTCAGTATTATTTAAGCTTGTACTTATACCGGCAATTTCAAAGCATACGCTTCCTTTAGCAGTAGAATCTATATCTTTTGCGAGCTCAATTATTGCGTGTCTGTTTAGCCGGTATGGCAACGGAGTTTCTTCACTTGCTGAATTAGAGGATTCTTTTGAAAGTCCTGTACCCCCAACATTATAAAATGCAATTGTATTATCAGATTTTTTCCAGACAGCTTTTGAATGCTGTGTATCATAGTTTGTCTTTCTATTTATATTTATCCCGGTTCCTCCGGATGAGGTAACAAAATATGGCCCAGACCAGCTGCTGCCGCTGTAATATGCTCTATACACAGTATTGCCTATATTCCAGGCAACATCCATTTTATTTGTATTGTCATAATCTCCGACAACCGGGTATAGAGTTGCGGTTGTAGATTGAGAGAAAGAAGTTATTGTCTGCCAGCTGCTTCCTATTTTCTGTCTAATATGAACAGAAGCACCGCCTTCGACAATATTATTTCTACTAGACCATGTAACAGTTGGATGTTGATCAACTATTGTTATTTGGGGATTTGAATTATTTAACCAGTTGCTGGGAGATACGTCTGTCGGGGACGTAAAACTAAGTATTTCGTTATAATACGAAACTTCACTGTATTTTATTTTTTGGGAATACTGATCTTCCCAGCATAATGAAAACTTATTGTTAGTAAAATGAGGACTATACGCTATTGTAGGGTTGAAGCTATAACCATTTGTCCCTGATACTGTTGCTACACCACTCCAACCATAATAATCGTGCGCATTTACTTCAATGCTAAATGGATTTTTCCATGCAACCATTATAACATCATAACTAGGGCTCGAAAAATGTATACCGTCAATTACCGGGTTTGCCTGGAAATTTTGAATATTTGGTGTAAAAGAACCAATTAAAGTCGTTCTGCTTAATGTATTATATGTAACATCATATCTGCGCATATATATTTTTACCTGGTTAGAAGGGTTGCCGCTTCCATACCAAAGAACATCCTGCCAGACTATATATTCTTTTGACCCAATCATCGCAATAGATGGATAGCTTGCGTTAACATTATTATCACTAATTACAAATTCTTTTTCCCAGTTTGTACCATCCGTTGAACGGCTTAACCAAACTTTATCTAAGCTTACATAAACCATTGCCCAGATGTCATTAACCGCTTCTACAATTTTCCTCTGGCTGTTTGTTGATGTTGCAGTAGATGAATTTGTTAATAAATGTCCTTTATAATTTGCAGTTATAGTGTTATTACTTGTACTTGTAAAAACAACAGCTTTTTAGTCATAGCCTAAGGATTGGGATTAGGCTGCGATAATTGTGCACCCGATACAGACCAGTTTTGGAAATAACCTGTATATCCGTTTAAATTATTATGAGTAAGTGGAGCACGAACTGAATAATAAATACCTTCAACTTCCGGACGCTGGCTTAAGAAAACTCCTTTATAAGACGTACCTGTACCAACATTGTTTGACGAATATGTAACCGAAAGAAAATCAGCAGACATTCCTTTATTTCTCAACCCTATACGGATCAGAATTATCGTTAGGTATCCAGGGATCCATAAATTAAATATCTCCATGCTTGCTTGGGTCTTCCAAAAGACTTGCTTGAACTGTTGCATTGTAAACTTTTCCAAGCTGTGAGGTTAAGTTTGTTACGCTTCCACTAAGCGGAAACTTCTATGATTTACTATATCATAGACCCCCGTCCAGTGATTATATTTTTCATATGGATTTGATACAAGTTCCTGTGTTCCACGAAATATTTCACTGTTCTGATGTGGATGGTGTGTAGAAAGTAAATGGAACAGGATACTTGATCATCCAAGCTTCCGATTTTACTTCCCCAATGGTTCCAACTGTGGTTTGAGATTCTTCTCTTTTTTGAGTTACAGTAATTTGTTTTTGAGTTAGTAAGCCTGTTCCATCATCAGGGACCCTAATTCGATCGAGTCATATATTTTGCTGTTTATTATTACTTCTACGCGGACCCAGTATGTTTAAAATGGTTAAGTTTCTATCACAGTAGATGGCTCCGGGCTCATGTTATGCCCATCTGGATTAAAAGTATATAGCATCATGGCCCTCAATGCACTGTACTTCTCCCCGAGCAGTGCAAACATCTTTATACCATGTATAATAATAATTACTTGAATGGGGAATGAAAATTGTTTTGGTCATCAAATATGTCTGCATATAAAAAATCATCCACTCATAAGGATGAGATGGGACTCTGGATTTGTAATCTGTCCCATCCTAATTTTGAATTATAATCAAATTCATCTTGCCCGAAAGTTGGCAGGACTATATGATATTAAAATAAGACAAAAAGAAAATTGAAAATTTTTTCAAGATGTCTCCTTTTTTTAATGTATGTTATTTATTTAACGTTTACCAATAACTGCAATAGCTCTGCCCTCTGCGGTATTTCCTACTGCAATTATAGTATTTCCTTTTATTGATGTGGAATAATAATTCCCTGTTATTACTTCAAGGCCAGCACCTAAATAATTTTTCCAGGAATATCCGTTAAAATGCCCCAAATAACCTGCTCCTCCGCAAACTACAATGTCATTAAATCCTGCTCCTCTAATCGAGTAACCATAATATTTTGGAAGATTCAAATTCTGCCATACCTTATTAAAATTTGTGGTTGTATATATTCCATCGCCTGAGACATAATATTTGAACCCGCTTTTAAACCAAATACTGCTCAAAGGATATTCTACTGTGCCTTCAGTATTAATTTGCTGGATTTGATTATCATTTATTTTAAGAATTAACCTTTCAGTATTTTGTAATATGTTTCCTCCTACTGCAAGTATTTCCCATTGGTTAGTTTTTTCATTGTAGTCTCCCCAAACATCATTAATATTAACATTCGTTCCGCTTTCTATTTTATTCCAATACCCATTCTGGTAATAAATGATTGCCCCTGAATTGCCAGTACCATATAAATCAGAAGTTGAAGAACCCCACAATCTATTTATTGCTGGGAGTAGTCCAGTTGATGAAGTTCTGCGGTATGAAAAATCTACAATAGAATCAGTTCCAACCCAATGGAAAACAGAGCCTGCTGCAAACCAAATATTAGAGTTATTAAAAAAAACAATACCTTTAATATCTGAAAGTATCATTAGGAAATTATTCCCTTGATAATCTTTATCTCGGTAGTATAATTTTTGTAATTTCCATTCTTTCCCATCCCAATGTATAGCACCATAAGATGTATAACCATTTTCAGTATTATCATCAATATTTATTTCTCCCACGCACCAAATATTATCTTCCGAGATAACTGCACAGTCGTATAGAATGCTGCTTCCTGCTGTAGCATCTCCAAATAATAACTTTGCCAGGTGAAATTATGGCTTGTTGTGTCCAGTGTTGTTATACTTACATCATTGCTTTTTACTTCGGGTTGATTACTTTGGTGAATAGTTGAATGAATGTTGTATGTTTTGTTTGGAAAAAGCGAATCGATATAGAGTAGTGAGTCTTGAGTATTGAGTATGGAGATTTTAGATGTTGATTTTCCATCTGCGTCAGTAATTACTGTATTAATTTCTGCTGGTAAAGTTAGATTGTTTGTTGTAAGCTTCAACCAGACTTCGGTGCAGCTTGCATCTTCTAAGGATAAAGTTAGGCTTCTGTTATCCGGCGGTTCAGCGGTGTTGCAGCTATAATTAAGAAAGGCGATAATAAAAATAATTATTACTTTGTAAACTTTGTTCAAGCTTCCTCCCACTTAACTATTATTAGTATTGTATTAAATTTAATTTATTCCCAAACAAAAAAAATCAGTATTAGTACGTAAAAGTTATCCACATTTTATAAAAAATGATTTTGTATTAAAAACGAAATGAATATATTTAGCTGTTTTTTTTTCAACTACAAAGTAAACCCCTTTTGTTAGTGAATGGCTAAAATTATCCCATCAAGTTTTTAAAATAGAAATAATAATTTTATTAAAGCAACTTTAATTGTTAATTAGCTACCAAAAGTACAATTTTTCATTTCCCTTTCTTCAAATAAACATCACCATTAACGGTTCTGATTGTAACTTTATTTTTGCCGCCATTAACAGTCCCCGAACCATGCAAAGTATAACTGCTGTATTCACCATTGTCTTCTATTTCTTTTTTCAAAGGAAAGTCGCTGTAAATTTTATTCTGACTTCCGTCTCTATCAACACCGCCAATTTTAATATCAATATCCATTGATAAATTCTCAGGAACAGTTAAAGTTATATCTCCTGAATTTGATTTTAAATTCACATCTCTGTTTTCTTTACTAGCATCACCAATCATTTCTGCATTTATATCCCCGCCATTTGTTTTAGCTTCTATAGATGCGTCTGCGCTTTCTATATCAATGCTGCCTCCGTTGGTTTTTGCTTTAACAAATTTTCCAGCGGACTTAATTGTTATATCGCCGCCGAGTGTTTTAACATCAGCACCATTGGGAGCTTCGTCAACATTTATTTCACCGCCCATGCTGGAGATGTTTACTTCATCTCCGGTTGATTTACCGGATTTGGATGTTACATTTTTAAGTGTAACCGGGCCGCCGTTGGTAGTTCCTTTTACATCACCTTTAACATTATTTATGTTTACAGGACCGCCCATGGTATGAACGCTTCCGTCAACTTCCGAGTCATATAAATTGATTGGCCCGCCCATAGTTTCTAATTTTAAGTTTCCTTTTAACTTACTTAACTCAAGACCGCCGCCCATGGTTTGTCCTGAAATTTCTCCGTTAACATTTTTAATGGAAACAGGCCCGCCCATTGTCTCCAAAGAAATATTAAATTTGCTTGGAACCATAAAAATAAATTTAAGCCGGTTATTGCGGTGAGATACGTTGTCTTTAAAATTAGATGTTACTTTCAACCCTTCTGAACTGAGATCGAAATTAAAATCATACTTGTTTAAATCATCTCTTTTTGAATCTATATCAACGGAAAGATAATTTTTATCCCACCCGGAAATATTAATGGAGCCGCCGGATTCAAGATTTATATTCAGCAGCTTGCCTTCTTCAGTTTTAAATTCTTTATGAAGGTTATTATTGTTGTCGGTTTTTGTTTTGGAATTAATATTTTGGTTATAAAATGTTGACCTGGAAGATTCATTGTAAACTGCACCCGTGAATAAAAACAACAATGGAATTAATAGTAATAAATATAATTTTTTCATAAGTAAGTCCTTTTAAATAAAGATAATAAACTCTGTTTCATGATTAGACTTTAAGATTATAAAGAAGGTTGGGGTTTTTATTTAATATAGATATTATATTTCCAATTATTTTGCTGTAAGAAATGAAATTCTTTTATTAAATTTAGGTGTGGGAAAAACATATCATATATAAAAAGGGGCTCGTATGAAAATCCTAAAACGTTTCTTCGATGCAATTCTTCTATCTACATTATTTTTAACTGGTTTTAACTTTGCTCAAAGTTCACAAGCAATGTATTATTTAAATTACCCTCAATCTGTTGCATCACTAGGAATGGGAGAACAAGGAGTGGCGCTTCTTTCAAATGATGATGCTTTGATTTATAATCCGGCCAATCTGGTTTTTACTGACCATGCTTCTTTATCTTACTTTGCCCAACCATTTTATGTTTTTGTTGATGTAGGAAGGATAATCTCACTTCATTCAATGTTTGAAATAAAAAATGTAGGCTACTTTGGTGTTAGCTATCAAAATTGGAGTCTGGGTGAATTTGATTATACGACTGAAGAAAGTCCCGACGTCATTGATAAGTTTAATGCATATGAAAGAAATTTTTCTATTGCTTATGCTAGAAATTTCTCAAAAGAATTTTCAGCCGGACTTCAAGTTAGATATTCATATTTGAATTATGGCCCTGGTAAAGCAAGTGATTTACTTTATAGTGCCGGGTTACATTATAGGCCGGAGAGTTTTTGTAATAAACTCAATTTAGGTTTTTCATTAACTAATTTTGGTCCTGCTGTCAAATATGAAGCAGAATCACCAATTGATGCATCATATCTAAATCGTACTTTTTATGACCCGCCGCCATCAAATTTAAATTTAGCTGTTAATTATTTAGCTGTCGATAATTCATTTTTTTCTATCCCTTTAAATTTAGGAATTTCGAAAATATTTGATGAACGCGAAGATAACGGAGAAGGACAATCTTCCTTTAAAACTTTATTATCTGATTGGAACGATTTTCCCCGTGATGTTACTGTGCATTCAGGCCTGGCATTTCAATGGAAACCATTGGATTTAGGCGGCAACGTCGCTTTCTTTCAGGAATTTTACTTGGGAAATTTTACAGGAGGCCCAAAGACAGATTTTAATGATTTCTATACTCATGGTTTTAATGTCGGGTTGTCTTTTAGCGATATTAAATTAACAGCTGGTTATGCCGGCAGATGGTTTAATCAACATATTAGCAGTTACCTTCCTTGGAGTTATCCTTGGGAGACATTTCAATTTACTATAAGTATTGACGAAAATTACTTCCTTAAAAAAGAAAGAAACCCATTTAAAGGTTCTCCATTAGAAAAAATAATTATTTCAGCTGGGGTGGGACAATCAATGAGAGTTGGAAGATATTCAGAATATAATATTTTAGATGGTTATGGATATAAATATTCAAACCAAAATAAAAACAGCTTAAGATATTTTATTGAAGCTGCATTCTATATAAACAAAAATAATGCACTAGTAACGAATTTCAGTTATAGTTCTGTTCCCTGGGATATAAATGTTGTTACTTCAGATAATAAGAATTTTAATTTTGTATCTTCTAAATATGAAGATGTTAGCATTAATTCAAGTTATAGAATCCATCCTATTAAAAGCTTTAATCTATTTTTTGTTGAAGGCGGAATAGGAATTCAAAGAACCAATCCTGTTATAGGCACAAATCCAAAATATTATTATCAAACATATGTTACTTCAGCTATTGGGGCAAATATTAATGTTTATAATAATATAATTTTAAGTCCTCGTATAAATTACATTGTTCTTCTCGATAAGCAATTAGATAATCAAAAAGTAATGGTTGGCTTTAATCAATTTGATTTTGATTTAAGTTTTGGATACGCTTTTTAATTTAATATTAAAAATTATTTCCCGTAGAGGTTTTCAATTGAAAACCCCTGCATTTGTATTATTAAGTCATAGTAGATTTTATTAAATGAAAAAAACAATAACAGTTTTCGGTAGTGCATTTCCTAAAGATGGAGATGAAGAATATGATTTTGCTTATCAGCTTGGCCGGCAGCTTGGCAAAAATAATTTTAATGTTTGCACTGGCGGTTATTACGGAATAATGGAAGCAGTTTCAAAAGGAGCACTTGAAAATAAGGCAGAAGTATTCGGTGTAACTGTAAATTATTTTGATAGGCAGGCAAACAAATTTATAACCACAGAAATAAATTGTGATACTTTATTTGAAAAAATTACAAAGCTGATTGAACTTGGTGATGCTTATGTAATATTAAAGGGCGGAACCGGAACTTTGCTTGAGCTTGCTGCTGTTTGGGAATTCGCAAATAAAAAATTGTTAAAGGCTAAACCAATAATTTACCATTCTTCAATGTGGCAAAAAATTATTCCCGTTATAGATGAACGCCTAAAATATGAAAATAGAAAAACCGGTTTAATAAAAAGCTGCGACTCTTTGGATGAGATAATTACTTATTTAACTAAAGTGATTTAAAGCAGTAACGTTTTTTTATATTTTTACTTACTTATATTTCAAACAAAATTGATTAATCAACGCAAAAAATTTAGGTAGAGATATGGAAAAAAATATTAATCGTAAAAATTTTATTAAAAAAATTTCTATTGGCGGAGTAATTTTATTTGGCGGCAGTACATTACTTTCTGCATGTGGAGGAAAAGATAATGGTAAACTACCGCAATCAACCGCAAAAGCAAATTCACCGTGTGCAGATGTAAGCGGATTAAGTGATGCTGAATTAGCAACTAGAACTTCAAATGACTATACAGTTGCTTCACCGTACAATGATAAAATGTGCGGAACATGTAATTTATTTATTTTGCCTAAAAACGGAAAACCATGTGGAACATGTCAGGTGGTTAAAGGACCGATAAGCCCGCAAGGGTATTGTAAGCTGTGGATTAAAAAAGTTAATATGACGAGCTAGTAATAATAATTCAGTGAAGCAAGGTTTTTTAAGGATTTATAAACCATATCAACCGTTAGCTCTTTAACACATTTGAATTTCACATCATCTCTAAAACATATTAAAGGACGCGGGCGAATAAATAAAGCAAGGCGAGCAGTCTAAATTTAGACGGACAATTTTATGTTCAGTTTGCCAGGGGTGAATATAGTTTGGATTTGTTGGTCCTATAATAGCAACGACTTTTAACTGTAAAGCAGAAGCAACATGCATCAAGCTTGAATCATTCGAAACAAAAACATTGCACCGTTTCATAATTGCTGCAGTCTCCGCAAGATTTCCTGTTTCGATTGAAAATACGTTCTCAGAATTTATTTTATTCCTAATTGTATTCTTCAAGTCATTTTCTTCCGGCCCGCCGAAGATTAATACTTTGCCATCTAATTCTTTAATAATTTTTTGTCCAAGTACGGAAAATTTCTCAGGCCCCCATCTTCTCTTTAATATGATTTTTAAAAACGGCAGAACCTGGATGAAATCCAATTACTAATTCATCTTCCTTTATATTAATCCTTTGAAGATACCCTTTTGCAAATGAAAGGTCATTTTCATTTAATGTAAATTCAAGTTCTGGTTTTTCATCAAATTGAGTTTTAAGAAGTGCTTCAGCTAACTTAATATTTTCTTCTACATTATGAAGGGAATCATTTTCAGTAATTTTAACGTTGTTTAAAAAACCAAGGTTCTGAAAATCTTTTCTTAAATATTTTACTCCTGCTCTTTTTTCTGCACCAAGTATAAAACTAAAGATGTTATATTCTTTTCTGTTTGATGGATAAACATTTATGGTATAATCATAGTTCTTTCTTAGCTTCAATAAATATTTTAAGGAAGCTAATACTCCTTCGTCAATAAAATTAAAGTAGTAAATATTATTAATGTTGGAGTTTCTTTCGTAAATATCTTTAACACCTTTGAACATAACCAAAGCATCAATCTGTGCATCCGGCAAATGATTTCGAAGAAGCTTTAATGCAGGAGTAAACATTAAAGCATCGCCTAAACCTGAAAGTGCTATGATTAATATTTTTTTCATTATGAACTATATAATAAAAAATAATCCGGCAGAGGGCCGGATTATTATAAAAAGATATTTACAAAATTTTACTTGGTTGAATCAGAATGAGCTTTCGCCAGACTATCCGTATTAGGCTTATTCTTTTCCTGGTCAGCCAATTTTTGATAACGTGCTACATTTGCTTTTACATTCGGATCGTTGGGGTACATTCCTTGAATTTGTTTCCATAAATCTAAAAGTTTTCCATTTTCATTTAAGCTTTCATATATTGAAAGTAAAATTCTGTAAGGATCATAGTAAGAACGTGAAATACCAGCTTGTGGATTAGTTGCAATTTGTTCCAAAGCTTGTTTCTCTACTTCTCCGGCAATCACTTTGTATTTATCCATCGCTCCAGCATCCATATATAAATTGGCAATTTGATATAACAAACCAATGTTATCAACTGGAATATGTGCACGGGGAATTTTTTCTTCCATCTTATCGAGAGTTGCTATTGTAAGGTTCTTTCTACCGGAGTATAAATAATTTAATGCAAGTCTTATAAAAGCATTTCTATAATTCTGCATCATTCTTACATGATTATCATCAAAGAAAATATTTGGATTTGCCAGGCCTCTAAATTTAAAGCCTGGTTTATAATCTTTGCTGTATCCTGGGTTTTCATTAAACAATTGTTCTTTTAAGATTTTTTCATCAATGAATTCACCATTTGCAGGGCGTTTTTCAGGAACTAGTCTTAATGCCATTCCTTCCATTCTTAAATAATCAGATAATCCTATTTTACTGTCTTCAGAGCAAGTAACTGCAAAATAAATAGGCCTTTCCCAATCGTTAGCTTGAATAATTTCCTTAACCATAATATCCTGTATACGCAAAGCTTGAACATTTCCAAAATTTACAGTGGGATCCATTTTAAAAGTAATTCCACCTGGTTTAATATTAGTACTGTCTGCAATATCAAATTTTTGTTTGAAGTCAGTTAAACCTTGGGGGGTAGAAGCTTGGTTCGGGAACGGAATAGTTATGTTGGTTGCTTTCCAGCGAATAGGGCTAAGCGCTTCTACCTGTGCATCTGAAAGATTCATTTTGACAGTTCCAACATGGTAGGGATCATTATCTTTTAATTCCCTAATATACCAGGAAGTATTCAACAAACTGAGGTTTGCAACTTTTACATCTCTCCTCACTCCTTCAACATCCTGCAAATACCAAAGAGGGAAAGTATCATTATCTCCATTAGTAAAGAGAATACCGTTAGGGGCTACACTTTGAAGCAGGTTATATGAATAATCCCATGGCACCCAGTTTTTAGATCTATCATGAGTGTAATAATTTGCGCTTATCATTTTAACAGGAACCAGTATAATTCCAAGAGCTAAAATTCCAGCAACGACCGGGGTTCTTAAAGAAGATTTTTCTAATTTCTCTAAAGCCAGTTCAACTAAACCCTTCACAGCGATTGCAATCCAGATTGAATATACGAAGAACGCCCCCACATAAAAATAATCTCTTTCTCTTGGCTGCGGCTCCTGCTGGTTTTGATAAAAAGCTGTAAATATTCCCATGAAAATAAACATGACCATAAACACAGCAGCCATCTTCCAGTCTCGCTTGAAATGGAAGAATATTCCTATTAAACCAAGCAGGAAAGGTACACCAAAAAGTGAATCTTTAACTTTTCCAGCAAATTGTAAATCGAAAATCTTTCCGAAAAAATTTCCAATAGAATTAAATGGAGCAACATCAGCATGATCATCCTGAACCCAGCCTTCTCTCCCTGCATAATTCCATAGCAGATACCTGGTAAACATATGGTTCATTTGATATCGCCAGAAGAAATCAAGGTCACTTGAATAATTGGTATAAACACCTTGCTGATGAGGTTCGGTTGCAAATCTTCTTTTAAATATCGGAAAGTCGCCATATTGTTCACGATTCAAGTAAGTGACTAGCTCACTAAAATCATTAGGTTCGTTTTCATTCATCGGCGGGTTTTGATTGGCACGAATAATTATCATCGTATAAGAAGTAAATCCAACCAGAATAAAGATTGCCGACATTCCTACTAAATGAAGTGTTGCTTTATCATTTTTAATTGAGTAATTAACTAAAAATCCTAAAATAGCTAACACCACCACAAATATAGTAATGCCAATAACTACATTATCTCCGGCGATATTTGTCATCATTTCCGGAAGTAATTTAACTACACCCGGATAAGTTGCAAACAATGCAACGCCTCCCACGATTAAAGGCAAGTAAATGGAGTTACGTGTAAATAATTTTTTCCAGAACCCAGCCATATAAAATATACTAATGGCAGCTATGATAATTTTGAATTTAGCATCATAAGCTTGATACTCATCTTGAGATGGTGCAGTTTTAGAAGTCTGTGCTGCCCACATTGCAAATGCGATTATAATTACTAAAGCAGCGTGGCCAAGGAAAATATAACCAGTCTGCTTCAATGCGCCTTCGTCATCAACATATTTTCTAAACATTATAACCATAACAACAGGAACAATTGCCAGCACGCTCATCAAGTGAACACCGGTTGCAATTCCAATTAAATAAGCTATCATTAAAATATATTTTTCATTATCCTTTTCATTTGCTTTATCATTCCATATCATTGTTAACCAGACAATACCTGAAAATAAGAAAGTACTAAAAGCATAAACTTCAGCTTCAACGCCGTTAAACCAGAAAGTGTCACTGAAGGAAAAAGATAAAGCCCCAATGGCTGCGGCTGTATAAGTAGCAATTGCTTCAATAGAAGTTTTGTAATTTTTGCCTCTATAATTTTCAATTAGCTTAACTGCGATTAAGTATAAAAACAAAACAGAAAAAGCACTTGAAAGGACTGATAATGTATTTACGCGTAAAGCCAAATTAGTTACAAATGGAACCATCATAAAAACTCTTTCAAGAATAGTTATGAACGGTGCTCCAGGTGGATGAGGCACCTGCAAATATCTGGCGGCAGCTAAAAACTCACCACAATCCCAAAACGAAACCGATGGCTGTACTGTTGAGAAGAGAACAAATAATGAAATTAAAAAAACAACAGCTGCAAATATTCTATTTACTAACTTATAATTCATTAAAACCTCTGAATAAAAAAGAGTTCAAAAATAATTTATTTTGTGAGTTTTTAGCAATGCGAAAAATTTTATTTATAGATAGAGCAGGGTTAAATGGTTTGTTCATCTTAATTTTGGGGAAAATTGAAATGTTAAAATTTTATTCATCTGCCTTCTTTTTGAAAAATGAATCGAATTTTGATTTATCCACTGTAACATGATATTTGTCATACAATTCTTTCAGCCGGCTCATTGAAACAGAATCAAAATCTTCATCATCTTTTTGTCTTTTAACGAACATCTTGTATTCTTCATATTCTTTTCTGTCAAATTTTCTTTCGTGTTTTTTTAGCTCATCCAAAAGTTTTTGCTGTTCGCGGTATGACATATTTCCTCCGCTAAAAAAATAAAATTCATTATTACAAGGCTTCTAAAAATAAGTAATATTGTTATAATAAAAAATTAAAGTTTAGCAAGAATATGTTGAATTATGACGGTTTCATAGCGGAAAAGTTCCTCATAATATAATTCATTTTGATATTATTTTAGTATTGAGATTTGGGAACAGATTCATTTATTTCACTTTACGAGTAATTCTAATAGATTCTTTTATTTAAGGGAATGGGTTAACTAAATCAGATTTTTAACTTCTCATTTATTTTTGAAGCTGCTTACAATAAATAACTTTGAAATTTCTTATTTTAAATAGAAATAATTATAAAGTTTGAAGTCTTTAATAAAAGTCTAACAAAATTAGTCATAAAGATAAGCTGAAAGGAACCTATCGTGTTTAACTCAAGCATTTACATTCAACGAAGAAAAATTTTGAAAAAGAAAGTTGGTTCAGGATTAATCTTATTCATGGGGAATTATGAAGCACCAATGAACTATCCTGACAACACTTATTCGTTTAGACAGGATAGCAACTTCCTCTACTATTGGGGAATTGATTTACCGGCTTTTGCTGCAATATTGGATGTTGATGAAAATAAAGAAGTATTGTATGGAAATGACTTTGAAATGGACGATATAGTTTGGATGGGCCCGCAGCCAAAAGTAAAAGACCTTGCAAAGCAGGCAGGAGTAAATCACACTGCCCCGCTTTCGGAATTAATAGGAATAGTAACTACTGCAATTAAAAATAAAAGAGAAGTGCACTTCCTTCCGCAGTATAGGCACAAAAATATTTCCTGGCTTTCAGAATTATCCGGTATAAATCAAAGTGCGGTAAATAATTTTTCTTCAATCAAGCTAACCAAAACAGTTATTGAACAAAGGTCTCTTAAAGCAAAAGAAGAAATTGAAGAAATAGAATTTGCAATGGATATTGCTTATGAGATGCAGACTTATGCAATGCGTTTTACGCGTCCTGATATTTATGAAAGAGATATAGCAGGTGCAATCGCAGGAATAGCCGCTTCAATGGGAAAAGGAATTTCGTTTCCAATTATATTTTCCATTCATGGTGAAACCCTTCATAATCACTCGTACGATAATTTAATGAAGAAAGGCCAGCTTGTAGTTAATGATTCCGGGGCCGAATCATTACTTCATTATGCGAGCGACATTACAAGAACTTTCCCGGTTGATGGAAAGTTTACAGACAAGCAAAAAGAAATTTATGAGATTGTATTAAAAGCCCAGATGGATTCTATCAAGGCAATAAAGCCGGGTAAGAAATATAAGGATGTCCATTTACATGCTGCAAAAGTTATTGCCAAAGGACTTAAAGATGCGGGGATTATGAAAGGAGATGTAAATCAAGCAGTTAAGGAGGGGGCACATGCATTATTTTTTCCGCATGGTTTGGGACACATGATGGGGCTTGATGTTCACGACCTTGAAGGACTAGGAGAAGATCTTGTTGGATATGATAAAAAAAATGGACGAAGTAATCAGTTCGGGCTTGCATATTTACGTTTAGCAAAACCATTAGTGCCGGGCTTTGTTTTAACAGTTGAACCGGGTATTTATTTTATTCCGCAATTAATTGATATGTGGAAAGCAGAAAATAAGTTTTCGCAATTCATTAATTATAAGAAATTAGAAGAGTATCGAAACTTTGGTGGAATTAGAATAGAAGATGATGTCTTAGTAGAAAAAAACGGGCATAGGGTTTTGGGTAAAAAAGAAATTCCTAAAAAAGTTGCAGACGTTGAAGAGATGTGTAACTCAATTAAGATTTAATTAGTATATAAACCGGCACAGACAAGTCATCTATTGCAAGATTTCAAAATTACAAAATTCCAAGATTCTTTAATTAATCTTGTCCAAAGGATCCTTCGGATAATCTTTAAATCTTGCAATTTTGTAATATCTCGTTCGTTTTACAAAATTTATGACGAATAGATTATAACCAAATAATTTATAACATCATTAATCATTACTTCTCTTGAAAGCAAATATACTTTTATTAATTACTGCAACACTGTGGGGATTTGCATTTGTTGCACAGCGTGCCGGTATGGAATATATCGGGCCGTTCGGTTTTAATGCCGTTAGGTTTGCTCTGGGGTCAATCTCGTTAATCCCTTTACTAATATTTAATAAGAGAAAAAAATTTCAGAATGAAAATATTTTTCCGGCTGGCAAAAGAAAAGAAATTTTTTGGGCAGGAATTATTGCGGGTATCGTTTTATTTACAGGGGCATCACTTCAACAAATAGGAATTGTTTATACAACAGCGGGTAAAGCCGGTTTTATAACAGGGTTATATCTAATTCTTACTCCACTTATTGGGATTTTCTTTAAATACAAATCGCAATCATTAACCTGGGTAAGTGCAGTAATAGCTGTTATAGGTTTATACCTATTAAGTGTTAATGAAAAGTTTATTTTGGAAAAAGGAGATGCGCTTGTATTTTTCAGTTCAATATTTTGGGCCTTGCACGTAATAGTTATTGATATTTTAATAAAAAAAGTAGACCCAATAAAAATTGCTTTTCTTCAGTTTGCGGTTTGTTCATTGTTGAGTTTTACGGTGTCGTTCACTTTTGAAGTTTTAACATTTCAAAAAATTTATAATGCATTAATTCCAATTTTATATGGTGGATTAATTTCTGTGGGCATTGCTTATACGCTTCAGGTTGTTGCACAGCAATATGCCCCGCCATCTCATGCAGCAATAATTCTTAGCCTTGAATCTGTTTTTGGTTTGCTGGGAGGATGGATGATTTTAGGTGAAACTATTTCATTGCGAGGAATGGTTGGATGTTCATTTATGCTTATGGGAATGATTTTATCTCAGCTTAGCATATCATCCAAAAAGAAAATTGAAGCAAAATCTTTTGCTGGTAATTAAATATGAAATCAATTGAAGGTTACTTTATAGAAGGTGTCTAAATAAACCCAGTTTCTTAAAGAAACTGGGTTTATATCTACTTATTTTTCGTAAGTTAAGATAGGAATAAAAATGAAAACACAAAAACTATTTAATACTAATCTTGAAGTTTCAAATATTATTTATGGCTGCATGAACCTTGGTGAAATATGGGAAGATGAACCATTGACTAAAGAAATTATTGATAAAGGATTAAGAGCAATAAATACAGCTTTAGACGAGGGAATAAATTTTTTTGACACAGCGGATATTTATGCCCGTGGAAAATCCGATATGGTTTTCTCTGAAATATTTAAACAGAAGCCTGGTTTACGCGATAAAATTGTAATTCAAACAAAATGCGGAATAAGATTTCCAGGAGAACCAAATCCAGCTTCTCCACACAGATTTGATTTTAGCTATGAGCATATTACTAATTCTGTTAATGAAAGCTTAAAAAGATTAAAGACTGATTATGTAGATATATTATTGCTTCATCGCCCAGATCCATTAATTGAACCTGAGGAAGTAGCAAAAGCATTTGATGAATTAAAAACCCATGGCAAGGTAAGACATTTTGGAGTTAGCAATCATACTGCATTTCAGATTCAATTTTTACAGAAATATTTAAGCATGCCTTTAATGGTAAATCAATTAGAGATGAATGTTGTTTACACAGATTTAATAGATGAAGGAATTGTAGGAAGCAAAAAAGAAAATCTTCAAAAAATTACCGGCGGCGGAACAATTGAATTTTGTCGAATGAATAACATTACTTTGCAGGCGTGGTCACCGTTAGCACAAGGGTTACCATTTAAAAATGAAAATGAAATTACTGAAGAAAGAATTAAAAAGACTGCAAGAAAACTTTATGAACTATCAAAAGAAAAAGGTGTTAGCAAGGAAGCAATTGCTATAGCCTGGCTATTAAAACATCCTGCAAAAATCCAACCGGTAATTGGGACACGAAACCCTGAAAGAATAAAAGCAATCTGCGAAGCAAATAATATTGAATTAACAAGAGAAGAATGGTATCAATTGTACAACACACAGAGAGTAGAAGCACTGCCGTAATACTTCTGGTAATAAACCCAATTTCTTTGAGAAATTAGGTTTATAAATTTTCAACTTACATGTACTTATCCTCAAGTAAATTTTTAAATTACCTTGAAATTATTTTTGGGATTAACAGCAATAAATTTACAATTCTTAAATTTACTGAAAACTGTAAGTAATTATTACACTCAGAAATTCTGATGCAACTTTAAATTACTGATCGTATTTTTTCAAACCCTAATTTTACCTGATTAGTGTAACTTGTAGTTAAGCAATTATATAATAATAAGTTAACTACGGATATTTTTACACAAAACACCATAGTTAAAGACATTTTTTTCACTGGCATATATGTTGAATAAACACCTCTCGACAAAGAGATCGTAAATAAACATTTATTATCAACATATATGAGGACCCAATATGAAAAAAGCTCTCGCGCTTTTCGCAACAATACTATTATTTTCATTCACAGCTTTCGCTCAAAATACTGCAAGTGCCACATCTGATGTAACAGCAACTATAGCAAAAGGTTTAGCTATCTCTAATATTGGGGGCAGCCTGGATTTTGGAGAAATTATTGCTACTAGCGCTTCACAAAACCAGACAATTACGCCTGCATCAGGTGCTGAATTTAGAGTTGTTGGTCATCCAGCTAAATCAGTAACAATTAATTTTAATGATGTTACCCTGGATAATGATTCGTGGGTTACAGATAATGGTGGAACAAACAGTACAATGACATTTACCCCTAATGTAGAGCATACAGGTGGAAATAGTTCTTATTTAAGTGGCACTACTGTTTCTGATGGAAATTCTGTTGCATTAGTTCATCAGACAGGCACAGGAAATGGTTATTTATATTTATGGGTTGGTGGACAGTTAGATATAGCTGGCAACCAAGCTAACGGTGATTACACTGGAACATTTACCGTAACAGTTACATATTAGAATTTTGACATCTGAATATAAGTGACTCCTCTCTGGCGCTGCGGATAATGTTTCTACGGCGCCAGTTTTATTTTAGGGCAAATTAAAATTTTTTTTAATCAGTTCTCTTTTTTAATGTATATGTTTTAATTTTGAGCGTTTGTTCAAAAACATTATTGATTACGGCACTATGCTGAAGAAAGTTTTTTTTATAGTATTACTTTTCAATTCATTTATCCTATCGCAAGTTACAAGTACGGATGCAATAGGGACAGTGAATTTAGTCTCTCCCCTAGCAATAACCGCAGGCGCCGGCAACCTAGATTTTGGAGAAATTATTCTAACCGGGAGTGTACAGTCAAAAACTATACTGCCCCAAGCCGGACAAGTATTTAATATTACCGGACAGCCTAATTTGCATATAACTATTACTTTTACTTCTGCTATATTAACCAATGCTCAGTGGGTTTCTTTATATGGCGGGACTATTGGAAATATTACTTTCCAACCAAATGTTGTAACAAATGATTTTAAAAAAGTTACTAGTGGTAAAAATTATAAGCTTTCTAACTCAGGAAGCATTGGTTCTTTGGATTTGTTGGTGGGCGGCTCTATAACGGTTTCAGCAAATCAACCTCAGGGCGATTACACAGGATTATTTACAATAACAGTTTCATATTAAATAATTTGAATATTTTATATAACATATTTTCAAAGTTTAAACTTTATCGATTCCCTTTAGTAATTTTTTTATTCTTTTTATTTTCTTTTAAAAGCTACTCCCAGGTTTATGCAACTAAATATACTGACCTGGATTTTGGAGATGTTTTTATCGGTTATCCGGCGGAAGTAAATCATATTGATGCAACAGCAGCAAAGTTTAGATTTTTTCATTTTGCATTTTTTATAAGGAATATGCAGATCACTTTTACTTTACCCACGAGATTAAGTTATCAAAGCTACAATATTCCAATCACATTTGACGCTAGTCATACAGCATGGTCTTACAATGATGTTCCAACAGGAAGAACTAATTTTGATCCGCACTCACCTTTATATATTAATAACGTCTGGCTGTTAACACCTGTATATGTTTGGCTGGGTGGAAAATTAAATTCAACCGGTGGTGTTCCGCCGGGAACTTATCAAGGCACTATTATAGTCACAGTAGAAATTTTTTAATATCATGAAAAAATTTTTAATCATATTTTTCTTGTTTATAATCTCATCTTTAAATGCGCAGGTAATTATATCCCCTTATATAGTTTACACAGACGCCAGCAATCGTTACGGCAGCATGATTGTTCAAAACGAATCAACAGATATTTATGAAATAAGCATTTCGTTTGTATTTGGATATCCTGTATCGGATTCTCTCGGTACTGTTTCAATGAAATATATTAATGAACCTTCTGCTGATATGCCATCGATTGTAGATTGGATAAGAGCTTTCCCTAAAAAATTTGTATTGACTCCAAAACAAAGGCAAATAGTTAGGATGAGCATAAGGCCTCCTGCGGGAATTGAAGATGGGACATACTGGGCAAGAATAGTAACATCCGCTGTTCCGCAGACTACATCAATTGATACTGTTAATAAAGGTGTTACTGCTAAAATAAAATTTGTGCTAAACCAGGTTACATCTATTTTTTACAGAACAGATAATGTTCAAACCGGTATTAAGATTAATGATGTTAAAGTCTTAAAGGATACAAATAAAATTATACTTAGGACTTCTGTTGAGCGAATAAATAATTCTCCTTTCATTGGTGATGTCGCATATGCTTTGACCGACTCTCTTGGCAATGTGGTTAAAGAAGGGAAAGAATATGTTGCTGTATATTTTGATTTGGTTAAGAACATAACTTTTGAATTCGATAAAAAAATTGCCCCGGGAAAATATAAGGCGGAAATAAAATTTATATCAAATGAAAAGGAAGACATACCGGAAAGCAAGCTAAAACCTTTACCTCCAATTACAAAAACGATCGAGTTAGAAGTTAATTGAATGCGGTTAAATTTTTTTTATTAGTATCTTTACTTTTGTTTGCGATTGTAAAGCCTCCTGCAAGCCAGGAAAAGGATTTCATTGCTTCAAACAAAACAAATATTTTAACCGGAAAAAATTTTACTTTCTCAATAAATCAAAATAAAAAAAACAAAACCTTTACAGAAAACAATCAAGCGAAATTATCACTTAAACAAAATGAGTCTTGGACAAGAAGTTTTGTTTCAGCAGCGGGAGGTAATAAATCACATTCCAGAATAAGCATAATCAAATCAAAAAAAATATTTGTTAGTAAGAATTTTAATAAAGAAAAAGAGCAAACGGGAATTGTTAAAGATTATCATAACAATTTAAACGAAGTTTCATCTAATTACTATTTCAACGAAGACAAACAAACTCATAAGGCAGAGTTATCTGGCGAAACAAAATCAACAACCAAAATAAATTCTTCTAAAGCTGCAGAAGAATCCTTTAATAAAACATTTGCAGATAGCCTGGAGGAAATAGTTGTAAATTTAAAATATGCCGGGCTAATAAACCAACCAACAACAGCATACTACCAAAATGGAAATGTATTCATTCCGGTTAGTGAAATTTTTGACCTGCTTTTAATTGATAATAAAATTGATAGAAAGAATAAAAATATTTCCGGTTTCTATATTCTCCCGCGGGAAAAATATTTAATAGATTTTAATGCAAAGAAAGCACAAAGAGGGGATTCAACCTATATATTTACTAATCGTGACTTTGTTGAAAAGGATTTTGATTTCTTTGTTGATACTAAAACTCTTGAAACAATTTTTGATTTTAGACTGGTAGTTGATTTTTCTAATTTAACCGTTACACTTTATACAAAAAATAATTTACCTGTTTATCAAAAGTATTTAAGGGAAAAAAGTTATTCAACAATTTTTAATGAAAAAGAGCAGCCTGAACCTTCCACGGAAATTGTTAAACGGGATAAAACTAACTTATCCGGTGGTGTATTAGACTATTATTTAACATCAACTTTCAATAAAGGAATTAAGCCATACAGTACATACCAGTTTGGCGGCGGCGGAGAACTGCTTGGCGGAAATGCTCAGATAGTGACCAGCGGAAGTTATTTCAATAATAAAATTTATACCAGCGAAACGAATTATTTGTGGTCGTATGATCTTGAAAAAAATGATTATATGTCTAAAATTTCTTTAGGTGATTTTTCTTTTGACGGTTTAATTCCTTCAACTTCAAGAGGAATCCAGGTTACCAATGAGCCGTTAGAACCAAGAAGAGTTTATGCATCATACCAGATTATTGATAAAGCTCCGCCAAATTATACAATTGAGCTTTATATTAATGATAGATTAATTGATTATACCAAATCAGATGCGAGCGGCAATTTCAAATTCAAGCTTCCTTTATCTTATGGAACAACACTTATCCAATTAAAATATTACGGCCCCGATGGAGAATACTATACAGATAAAAAAATATACCAGATCCCTTTTACATTACTTCCTCCAAAAGAGTTAAATTATAAATTAAGCGTTGGCAAGTATGCCAAAACATCGAAGAATACAGCTAATGCTCACGCTGAATATGGAATAACAGATTGGCTAACAGAACAGGCGGGTTTTGATTTTATTGAAGATCCGCTTTCGAGGAAAGGCATATTTTATAATTCGCTTACTTCAAGATTTTCGGATAATTACTTATTAAATATTTTGACAGCGCCAAACGCTTATTATACACTTTCAGCAAATGCTTTGTATTATTCGCAGGCATCTTTTTCAATGGCTTTTACTAATTATGAAAAGAACCCGGTTTACAATCCGGCAAAATTAGATAATGAATTTAGTACATTATTTTTTGTTCCATTTGAATCGGGACTTAATTCATATAACATTAATGGCGGATTTAGATATGCCCGTTCATCAAACTTAAAAAGATATGATTACAGCCTTGGTGCACTTGCAAATTTCGGAGGTTTTAGTCCAATTTTAAACTATAATTTAATTCAGCTTGATTATGGAAATGAGGTTTCAAATAGATCAATTTTAACCCCCGGGTTTTTATTAACAATTCCCTGGTTAAGCAGTACATTGGGTTTTTTGAATGGCAATATTATAAATTCAAGATTGAACTATAATTTGACTGATCACAAGTTTGAAAATTTCAGCATATCTTTTTCCTCAAGTGTATTTAAGCATGGAAGAATTCAAATTTCACATCAGCAAAATTTTCTCAGCAATATTTCAACTACTCAGGTTCAATTAATAATTGAATTTCCTTTTACGCGAAGCTATACAACTGTTTCCGATAATTCTTTCAGCCAGAGCGTTCAAGGGGCAATTTTGTATGATGATAATTATGATAAATTCAATTTCATGAACCGGCAGCAATTAGGAAAATCTGCTGTTGCAATGAGAATGTTTTTGGATGAGAATGTTGATGGAGTATATGAAAATAATGAACCGCTTATTAAAAAAGGCAGAGTTGTTTTAAACAATGCCGGGACAATGGAACGAGGCAATGATAATATTTTAAGAATAGAAGAACTTTCTCCTTACACTAAGTACAGAGCAAAGATTGTCGAATCTTCAATTGAGAATCCTTTATGGGTTCCGAAGTACAAAAATATTTTATTCTCAAGCGGGCCGAATAAAGTCAGGCCAATTGATATTCCTTTTTATGTTTCCGGGGAGATTGATGGAACAGTTGCTAAAATGGTAGATAACCAAAAAACAGCCGTTGCAGGAATGAAAGTTCACATTGAAGGGATTGACAGTGACACAAAAATATCAATCAATACTTTCAGCGATGGTTCATTTTATTATTTCGGATTAGCTCCCGGTAAATACAAAATTTATTTAGATAAGTCACAGCTTGATTACTTAGGCGTTACTTCATCACCTGCAGAAAAAGAAATTGAATTAAAGCCTGATGGAATAGTTGATTTTGACTTCACACTGTCTAAGTGAAGCTTCAATTTATTCTAACCTCTTCTTTTAGGTGAAAGAAAATTTAAGATTCCTGTAAACACAGCCCCGCCAATAATTGACCACAAAACCGGGAATGAATGCCCGCCAATATTAATTTCAAACAAATCGGGCAGCACTAATTTTTGTGCAATCCACTTTCCAATTAAAGCTCCTATGAATCCGATTATTATGGAAATTACACACCCGCCGTGTGAATAGCCGGATAATGCCTGTGCTATACCTCCGCAGATTCCGGCAACAATTAGTAATACTAAAATATCTAAAAAGCTCATATAAATTATTTCCTAAATAAATTTTTAAAACAACCTATATTTATCAAATGAAATAAGCAATGCCGTTTATCAAAATGATTTCTTCATCATAAAATAATAAAAATATAATACCCGGTAATTAAATTTTGATTTTTAAATTGTAAATTTGTAACCTAAAATTTAGGAGAACTATAATTGAAGATACTAATTGCCGCAGATCATGGCGGATTTGAACTTAAAAACAAAATAGCCGTATATTTAAAAAATAATAGCCACGAAGTAATCGATTTAGGAAATCAAAACTACGACCCGCTTGACGATTATCCTGACTTTGCAATTAAGATGGGCAAAGCAATTTCTGAAGGTGCTGCAAAAATTGGGATTCTGATTTGCGGCAGTGGTGTTGGAGCTTGTGTTACAGCTAATAAAATAAAAGGTGTCAGAGCTTCTGTTTGTCATGATTCTTACTCAGCACGGCAAGGGGTTGAGCATGATGATATGAATGTAATTTGTTTTGGCGCACGTATTATCGGCGATGCACTTGCTTATGATTTGGTAAATGCTTTTATAAATGCTAAGTTCTTTAATGAAGGCAAGTATTTACGCCGTTTGAAAAAAATAACAGATTTAGAAAAATAAAAATGAAGTTAGGAGTTAAAAATGAGTAACAAATTAAAAGAATTAGAAAAATTTGGACAGAGCGTCTGGCTTGATAATATCAGCAGAGATAAAATTAAAAAAGGCGAATTAAAAAATCTTATTGATGAAATTGGAATGAAAGGTGTAACTTCAAATCCTTCAATATTTCAAAAAGCAATTGGTTCTGGTAATGCTTACGATGAACAAATACAATCGCTACTTTCAAAGAATGCTGAACTTTCATCTGAAGAATTATTTGAGCATTTAGAAGTTAAAGATATTCAAGATGGGTGCGATATTCTTTTACCTGTTTATGAAAAAACAAATGGGGTCGATGGATATGTAAGCATCGAGGTTGCTCCTGGATTAGCATACGAAACCGACAAAACGATTGAAGAAGCAAGAAGATTATTTAAAAGTGTTAACCGTCCAAATGTTATGATAAAAATTCCAGGCACTTCAGAAGGATTACCTGCTATTAAGCAAATGATTAGTGAGGGAGTTAATATAAACATTACATTAATTTTTTCTCCTAAAGTTTACGAAGATGTAGTTGAAGCGTATATGAGCGGGCTTGAGGAGAGAGTTAAGAAAAATGAAAGCATCAATCAAATTGCTTCTGTTGCAAGCTTTTTTATTAGCCGTATTGACTCAATGGTTGATAAAGAATTAGAGAAAAAAGGGAATAAAGATCTTCAAGGGAAAATTGCTATTGCAAATGCTAAGCTGGTTTATCAAACAAGTAAAAAATTATTCGGCAGCGAGAGATTTAAGAAGCTTGAAGAAAAAGGAGCTAAGCTTCAAAGATTGCTGTGGGCAAGTACCAGCACAAAAAATCCAAGTTACCCAGACACTCTTTATGTCGATGAATTGATTGGCAAGAATACCGTAAACACAATGCCTGATGAAACTATTGAAGCATTTAAAGAGCATGGAAATTTGAAAGATGCTATAGAAACGGAAATTGATAAAGCAAAAGCAGAAATGAACAAGCTGAAAGATCTTTCAATCGATTTTGAAGAAGTTACAGATAGGCTTACTAAAGAAGGCGTAGATAAATTTATTGCGTCATATAATGAGCTGATCAGTGAAATAAGTAATAAGGCTAATAATTTTAAGAATAAGGATAAAAGTGCAAATGTTAACGCTTAGTAAAGATATTGAAGAACATGTAAGTAGAAGACTTAGTAAATGGGAAGCAGACAATGTATTGAGCAGAATGTGGAAATGCGATCCAACTGTATGGAAACCTAATAAGGAAGATGATGTTGAGCTTTCAAACCGGATTGGCTGGCTTAATCTTCCAACTTCAATGGAAGAAAAAGTTTCTGACTTAAAAAAATTTGCTGATGAAGTTAAAGATCAATATAGTGCTGTTGTTCTTCTTGGAATGGGAGGCAGCAGTTTAGCGCCTGAAGTTTTCTTTAAAACTTATGGAAATAAAGAAGGCAATCCAACTTTAACTGTTTTAGACAGCACTCATCCGGAATCTGTCAAAAATGTTATGGATACTCACGATCTTAAAAAAACTATTTTTATAGTTGCCAGCAAATCAGGCGGTACAACAGAAACCATGTCTTTCTTCTATACTTTTTTTAGTGAAGTATCAAAGTTCAATTCAAATCCGGGTGAACAATTTATAGCAATCACCGATGCCGGCTCAAATCTTGAAAAATTAGCTGAAGAGAAAAAATTCAGAAGAACTTTTACGACACCTGATGAAGTTGGCGGGAGGTATTCGGCACTTACATTTTTTGGGTTGGTTCCGGCTTCATTAATTGGAGTTGATGTCGCTTTACTTCTTCAAAGAGCAAAAGAAGAATCACTTAAAAATTCTAAAGATGCTAAAGTGCAAGATAGCTCTGGCAGTATTTTAGGTGCAGCAATGGGAGAACTGGCAAAACAAGGTAAAGATAAAATCACAATTATTGCTTCTCCTAAAATTTCTCCCTTTCCGGTTTGGGTTGAACAATTGATAGCTGAAAGTACAGGCAAAGAAGATAAAGGGATTTTACCTGTAGTTAATGAACCCATCGGTTCACCGGAAGTTTATCATAAAGATAGAGTTTTTGCTTATCTCCGTTTGAAGGAAGATGATAATTCAAATCTTGATACCGTTATAGATAAATTGGAAAAAGCTGGATTTCCAATAATCAAAATTGATTTAAATGATAAATATGATTTAGGAAAAGAATTTTTCAGATGGGAAGTTGCTACTGCTTTATCCGGTGCTGTTTTAGAAATTAATCCTTTTAATCAGCCAAATGTTCAGCTTGCAAAAAGTTTGGCAAATGAAAGTATGACTGAATATAAAAAGAGCGGAAAGCTGCCGGAACAAAAGCCTGTTATTGAAAGCAGTGATATTTCTGTATTTGCCGATACAAAAGAAAAGAATGTCGAAGATGCATTGAAAGAATTTTTAGCACAAGGAAAAGATAATACTTATGTGGCGGTTATGGCGTTCATTCCGCCAAATAAAAAAACTGATGATGCCTTAGAATCTTTCAGAAAAACAATTCGTGATAAATATAAATATGCTGTAACAGTTGGCTATGGCCCGCGCTTTTTGCATTCAACAGGACAGCTTCATAAAGGCGACGGTAATCATGGTTTATTTATTCAATTTACTTCCGAGATAGGTGAAAATATTGAAGTGCCTGATAAAGGTTATTCGTTCGGAACTTTAATTACAGCTCAAGCGCAAGGTGATATGAAGGCGCTGCATAATAGAGG
Organism: uncultured Bacteroidota bacterium; assembly: GCA_963775245.1. GTDB lineage: Bacteria > Bacteroidota > Ignavibacteria > Ignavibacteriales > Ignavibacteriaceae > CAVSWT01. The sequence goes on along the minus strand of CAVZID010000023.1, from coordinate 95,313 downwards.
CAGAAAAGTTATAAGATTTCATTTGAAAGGTGATTTGCCTGGAAAGATTAATTCTCTTGAAGCAATGCTGAAATAAAGAAAAATTTATCCGTCAGATATATTGGTTTAGCATTTTAATTTTAAAGTGGTTATTTATATGTTCAATTTAATGAAATATAGATAATCACTTTTTATTTTGAGTTTTGATTATGATTAAAAAAATTTTGCTGCTGGTTTTGTTTGCTAATTTTTTTGTGCTGGCACAATCAAAGATTTTAATATACATGGATTTAAAACAAACCGATCATTTAAGGGCATATGGAATTACTTTTCATGCTCTGCAAGCGGGAATAAAAGCGGACTGGCTTTTAAATTATCGAGGCGGATCTTTTATGATTGATTATTCGGATAAGATTGCAAATGAATGCAGGATTGAAGGTGTCGCGTTTGATAATATTTCTGCTTCACAAGCTGCGCAGATTTATTCCGAAGTTCAAAGCGAAGACAATAACATGGATGTGGAAAGGTTGGAGAAAGCACCCAAGATTGCCGTTTATGTCCCCCCTGGATTTTCACCATGGGACGATGCTGTAACAATTGCTTTGGAATATGCAAAAGTTCCTTATGATAAAGTCTGGAACGATGAAATCCTTCAAGGCGATCTTTCAAAATATGATTGGCTTCATCTTCACCATGAAGACTTCACCGGACAATATGGAAAATTTTATGCAAGCTTCAGCAATGCACAATGGTATATTGATCAGCAAATGATGTATGAGAAAGATGCGAAAAAGAACGGCTTTAAAAAAGTTTCAAATATGATGAAAGCGGTTGCACAAACCATAAAAAATTTTGTAGGTAATGGAGGGTTTTTATTTGCAATGTGCTCGGCAACTGATTCCTATGACATTGCACTCGCAGCCCACAATGTAGATATCTGTGCCGAAATGTATGATGGTGATGCTGCTGATCCTGATGCACAGGAGAAATTGGATTTTTCCAATACTCTTGCCTTCACAAATTTTAAATTGGAAATGAATCCCTACGTTTATGAATACAGCGATATAGATGTGCAGCCTAATGAAATTGGGAATTTTCAAAATGATTATTTTACTTTGTTTCAATTCTCGGCAAAGTATGATCCTGTTCCAACCATGTTAACACAAGATCATGTAAATGTAATAAGAGGATTTATGGGACAAACAACCATGTTTCATAAAGAAGATATTAAACCTTCGGTAATAATTTTAGCGCAGCGTGAAGGTACAGATCAGATTAAATATATTCATGGAAATTATGGAAGAGGAACATTTACTTTTTACGGCGGCCATGATCCAGAAGATTACCAGCATGCTGTTGGTGATCCACCCACAGATTTATCTTTATACAAAAACTCACCTGGCTATAGATTAATTTTAAATAATATTTTATTTCCTGCTGCAAAAAAGAAAAAGCAGAAGACCTAGCTTTAGGTCAAAATTCAATATTCAAATGTCAAACCAGATTAAATATATTTTTGAATTTTGATTTTTGACTTTTAACTTTGAAATATGAAATCAATAAAAATTAAAAACAGCACTAAAGAATTTCCAATCGGCAAAATGGTTTGTGTTGGAAGAAATTATGCAGAGCATGCAAAGGAACTCGGCAACGAAGTCCCTGAAAAGCCTGTAATATTTTTAAAGCCAAATTCATCAGTTATCTTTAGCGGAGAAAAAATTATCTATCCAAATTTTTCAAATGAAATGCATCATGAAGTTGAGCTTGTTTTGTTAATTGGGAAGACTATTAAAAATGCAGACTCTAATTTGGCCGAACAAGCCATCACCAGCTACGGAGTCGGATTGGATATGACTCTTCGTGATATACAAAGTGAATTGAAGAAAAAAGGACATCCATGGACAATTGCAAAATGTTTTGACTCTTCAGCAGTTTTAAGTGAATTTATTTCCAAGCAAGATTACAAATTAAATTTGGAAGAAGAAATAACTCTTAAAGTAAATGATGAAGTAAGGCAAAAAGAAAAATTAAATAAAATGATTTTCAATCCGGTTGAAATTGTAGAATACATTTCTTCGCTAATGACTTTGGAAGAAGGTGATTTAGTTTTTACTGGTACTCCTGCCGGTGTTGGAAAAGTTGAAAAGGGAGATAAGCTTTTTGCAGAAATTAAAGGGATTGCTTCTTTAGAATGTGAAGTTGGATAAATTATTAAGTATATATACAAATAATTCAACTAAGATTTAAAAGCTGGTTTTATAATTTTTAATTCTTTAATCTTAGCAAGGTTTGAATCATGCGTAATTAGTGAGGCATTATTTAGATAAGCCGTTGCACAAATTATAGCATCGGGAAGTTTAAGTTTAAATTTTTTTCTTAGTCGAATTGTATTTGATTTTATCTCATCATTATAACTAATAACTTCTATATCCTTGATGAAATTTTCAATTTTTTCTTCTTCAGAATTATTTATTTCCGGATAAGACAATAATTCTAATTCATTAATGAAAGAAAGTATAAATTCACCTTCCGGCATATCATTTATTTCTATTTTCCCGCCTAATTAGTATAAAACAATATTAGTGTCTAAGAGAAATCTATTGCCACTCATTCCTTAATACTTTTTGAAATTCTAATGGATCAACGTTTAGTTTAAGAGTACCTTCAAATTTTTTAATTTTTTCCCTTGTCATTTTGGGGGATCCGGATTTTTCTCTGGAAAGTATTTTATTTAATAAAGGTAAAGAAATTATTGCTTTTATCTTTTCACCTTTTTCATTTACAATATATTCAATGTTTTCCGACATAATTTCACCATTACATAATTGAATTCCATCTTCAAGAGAAGGGAATTTGTTATTTGTTTAAATTTCCCAAAGCTTTTTTAATCACCTCCTCAAGTGAAAGATTTCCATCATCGCTTAAAACATCTCTAACAACCTTCTCTGCAATTTTAGAATTGTAGCCTAATGTAGTTAATGCGGACACTGCTTCGTTTTTTATACTGAATGGAATTGCTGTACTTCCTTCTTCTACAATTTTATCAACTTTAGATTTTAATTCAAGCACTAATCGTTCAGCAGTTTTTCTTCCAATTCCCGGGACTGCAACAATCCTGGAAACATCTGAAGATTCAATTGCATTTTTTAAATCATCAATTCTAATTCCAGATAAAATACTTAGTGCGATTTTAGGTCCGATTCCGTTAACGGAAATTAATAATTCAAACATGTCCTTTTCAGATTCGGTGAAAAATCCGAAAAGTGTAATCGAATCTTCCTTTACACTCGTATGAATAAAGAGTGATACAGTTTCTTTATCAGAAACATTTTCAAAAGTATTAATTGAAATATTAACAACATATCCAACTCCATTTACATCAAGTAAAATTTTAGTTGGTTTAGAAGAAATTATTTTGCCAGTTAAAAATCCAATCATAATTAAAATTGAAAGATTTAAAAATTTAAAGATTAAAAGATTGAAAATATTAAGACGCGTAGTTTTGTAATCTTTTCTTTAATAGCATATTTTCTTAAATACTTAATAAAGTTAGAAATTTGTGTAATTATGTTTATAGCTTTTTCATAATTTTCATTAAATGATTCATGCGAAATATAATTTAAATCTAAAGCTATATAAAGCATTGAACGAACTTCTCCAGCCGAACCTTTAGAATATTTTAAGAATTTAATAAACTCTCTATTGCTATTTCTTTCAAATCCCTCTGCAATATTATTCATGATTGAAACGGCAGCTCTTTGAATCTGATCTTTTAAGCCATAATCTTTAGAAAAATTTTTTGATGCCGTCAACTCATAAATTGTTTTAACAAACTCTCTTGAATCTTTCCAAACATTTAAATCTTCAAAAGTTGCTGCTTTCATTTTTCCTCCCTATTTATGAAAAAATTAATTTTTTGAATTTTTTAATCTTTAAATATTTAAATTATTGATTAATAACTCTTTCCGGATAAGCCTCAATATAAGCCTTCCAATCCTTGCTTTTCTTTATTGGTTTCTTAACTCTAAATGAATGACACAATGCAACAGCCAATGCATCACTTTCATCATATTTCATTTTTTCTTTTTTTAAGATTCAATAAATTAGCAACCATATAAAACACTTGCTCTTTGGAAGCAGCACCATTCCCAACCACAGATTTTTTAATTTCTCTTGGAGAGTATTCACTAGTTGGAATTTTATTATGAACAGCAGCAAGAATTGAAACTCCCCGTGCATAACCAATCTTCATTGCCGATTGAACATTCTTCCCATAAAAAGCTGTTTCAATTGCAAACTCATCTGGTTTGTATGTTTTAATTATTTTATCTAATTCATCATAAATAATTTGAAGCTTTGAGGCGAGCACTAAAGTTTTAGGAAGTTTTATTAGGCCGTTTTTAACTCGAATGTTTTCATTTTTATTTTGTTTAATGATCCCGAAACCTGTGTAATTAGTTCCGGGATCAATTCCTAATATTATCATTTACAAATAAAAATTATTTGAAAAAATTTTTAGCTCAACGAAGCTTCATCAATATCAGCATTTGAATAAACATTTTGAACATCATCGCAGTCTTCCAAAGATTCAATTAGCTTCATAACTTTTTCAGCGTCTTCTCCGGCTACGGTAATGTGATTTTTTGCTACCCATTGAAGAGAGGCATTTTCAGGAGTAAATTCTTTATCAACCAAAGACTTTCTGACTGCTTCAAAATTTTCCATCGCAGTTGTAATTTCAAAAAAATCTTCTTCGGTTTGAAGATCTTCTGCACCGGCATCTAAAACTATCTCTAAAACCTCCTCTTCAGATTTCCCATTTTTAGGTAATGTGATAATGCCTTTTCTATCAAACATCCATGCTACAGATCCGCTTTCACCCATGCTTCCGCCGCTTTTACTAAAGAGATGTCTAACTTCAGCTACGGTTCTGTTTTTATTATCTGTGGCTACTTCAACAAGAACAGCAACACCGCTTGGCCCATATCCTTCATAAGTAAACTCGTGATAACTAACTCCCTCAAGTTCGCCGGTAGCTTTCTTGATTGCACGGTCTATGTTATCAGCAGGCATGTTTTGAGATTTAGCATTATCAACAGCCAGCCGTAATCTTGGATTTCCGTTCGGATCACCGCCACCGGCTCGTGCTGCTATAGTAATTTCTTTAATTAGCTTGGTAAACATTTTTCCGCGCTTAGCATCCAGCGCACCTTTTTTCCTTTTAATGGTTGCCCATTTACTATGCCCTGACATTAAATTTACTCCTCTATATTTTCTTTAATTCTTATATCTTTAATTTTAAACTGGGGGAAAGTCCTTCTATCTCGAACACTTTTATCAACTGAATATACAATATTAAAAGCAACATTGTTATTTTTTATTTGCTCATAAAAACCACCAAGGTTAAATCCAATACTATCAAAAACTTTATCGCTGCATTCCTGCTTTAAGCTTAACAGTAAATGATTAGTGCCCACGATTCTGGAACTTACTGCATGAACGTCTTCAGACAAAAAAACCGGGCGCATATTTCCCGGTCCGAATGGAGAAAATTGGTCAATGATTCTCAAAAACTTTGGGGTTACTTCTGAGAATTTTATTTTTGAATCGATATGTATTTCAGGCAGCAAATCTTGGTCCGTTATTGAATCTTTAACAACCTGGTTAAATTTAGTTTTAAATTCTTCAATATTATCAATTTCCACAGCCAGCCCTGCTGCGGCTTGATGCCCGCCAAAATGGATGAGAAGATCTTCACATTTTTGAAGCGCTTCATAAATATTAAAATTAGAAATACTTCTTGCAGAACCTTTTGCAACGCCATCAATAGTTGTAAGCATGATCGTTGGACGATAATATTTTTCAACCAAACGTGAAGCAACAATACCAATTACTCCCGGGTGCCAGTTTTCTTGATGAAGAATTATTGGGATATTCTCATCCATATTTAATGATGATTGAACAATATCCAGGGCATCAATAAAAGTCGTTTCATCAATTTTTCTTCGTTCGTAATTTTCAGATTCTAATATCTTTGCAAGCTCAAGAGCTTTTTCTTTTTCTTCCGTAATTAATAATTCAACCGCTCTTTGTGCATCGCCTAATCTTCCCACGGCATTAATCCGTGGAGCAATTGTAAATACAATTTGTCCTGAAGTCAAGTTTCCAGGGTCCATATTACTGTTTTTTATTAATGCTAAAATTCCAGGACGCGGATTTTCATTTATAAGATTTAATCCTTCTCTAACTAAAATTCTGTTCTCATCAACAAGCGGGACAATATCTGCAGCCCCAGCTAAAGCGACAAGATCAAGATATTTTAAAGGAAGAATTCTTTTCCCGATTCTTTCACCAACTCCCTGCGCAAGCTTTAATGCAACGCCTGCACCGGATAAATATTTAAAAGGATAATTGCAATTTGGTTTCAACGGATCTAAAACTGCTACTGCATCCGGAATCTGTTCTTTTGGCTGATGATGATCGCAAATGATAACATCGATACCTAAGCTTTTAGCATATTCTGTTTCTTCAATTGCTGTAATACCGCAATCTACTGAAATTAGTAAAGAAGTTCCCTTAGAATTTACAATATCAATTCCTGCTGTTGAAAGCCCATAGCCTTCATTTAATCTTTTAGGAATATAATAATCTACTTTCGCTCCAAGCTCTTTTAAAAACATATATAGTAATGCTGTTGAACACGTGCCATCTACATCATAATCACCATAAATACAAATTAATTGATTTTCTGTTATAGCCTCAATTACACGTGTGGTAGCTTCCTCCATTCCGTTCATGAGGAACGGATCGTGAAGCGAATCTAAAGTAGGCCTAAAAAAAGTTTTTGCTTGAGTGAAGTTATTAATATTTCTTAGAACCAGCAGCTTTGACAGAACTTCAGAAATGTTTAATGAATCGGAAAGAGATTTAACAGCATAATCATCATTAACGTCTTTAATCTTCCAACGTTTTTGCAACATAGAATTACCTACTCTACCTGTCACCTGACAAGTTTAAGTAATCGTAAGAACAAAAAACAGATTAATCATATAAGCCGAATTCTGTAATCCCGTTTTACCGGGACGGCAATTATTTGTCTATATCTCAAATTACTTTGAGATTCCAGCGGTCTACCCGAAAGCCATTCAAAGCGAACAACTTTGTTCTGATTAACACCTGCCTATCGGCAGGCAAGCCAGGAAGGCTTTCCTATTTGACCTTGCTTCAGGCGGGGTTTACCAAGCTTCCGATGTTACCATCGAAACGGTAGGCTCTTACCCTGCCTTTTCACCATTGCCCCGAAAATTTTTGAGGCTGTTTATTTTCTGCGGCACTATCCGTTATTAACCGGTTGCCAGGTTAATACCCGGGCGTTACCCGGCGCCTTGTTCTGTGAAGTTCGGACTTTCCTCCACCCCGTTTTGTCGGAGCAGCAATTGCCATAATTAATCTATTTCTTTATTCTATAAATTTAAAATCGTAAAGCTATTTCACGATTTTTGCCAATTACTTATTTAGTTAAACTAAAATATTTCTTTGTGTAAATATAATAAATAAGTTGATTTAAAACAGGGTTAAAGAGGAGGCAGAATCATGAAATTTTTCTTTAAAAGGATAGGTAAAAAAATATTTTTTGATAATTTAAATTTCCCCTTGCTAAATGTGACAAATTTTGTCATATTTAAATCAACAATTTTAGTTTTTATTTATGCAGCTTACATTAACCGGGGAATATGCAATAAGGGCGATGGTTCATTTAGCTTCAGGAAATGAAGATACGGTATTTCGTATCTCAGAAATATCCTCATCCAATGATATCCCGGAAAAGTTTTTAAGAAAGATAGTTTCCCAATTATCTTATGTGGGATTAATTCATTCTCAAAGAGGAATTGGCGGAGGCATAAAATTGGGGAAACCTGCTTCTTCAATTACTCCTCTTCATATTATTGAAGCGGTTGAAGGTAAAATGGCTTTGAATAAATGCTTGATTGATAAAGCATTTTGTTCAGATGATAGATGGTGTACCGTACATACCATCTGGTGTCAAGCTCAAACTAAATTAAAAGAAATCCTTTCAAGCAAATCCATTGAACAGCTTCATAAAGAAAATGAAGAAAGAAAAAAATTTATTACTAAAAGCAAGAGTGCTTAATTATTATCTATAAAAAATAAACAAAAGAGGAGATAACAAATTATGGATCCTGTTCTATTAGCTCGATTTCAATTTGGAATGACAGTCGGGTTCCACTTCTTCTTCCCTCCGTTAACTATTGGTTTATCATGGTTATTGGTTTTAGTTGAAACAATCGGTTGGAGAAAGAAAGACGAAATTTATGTTGCAATAGGTAAATTTTTCGGCAAGCTACTAGGGTTGATTTTTGCCGTAGGTGTTGCAACTGGTATTGTTATGGAATTTCAGTTCGGCACAAACTGGGCTGAATATTCAAAGTTTGTTGGTGATATATTCGGTGCGCCATTGGCTGCAGAAGGTGTGTTTGCGTTTTTCCTTGAATCAACCTTCTTGGGCTTGTATATATTTGGACGTAATAAAGTTTCCAAAGGGACACATTGGTTTTCAGCATTAATGGTTGCTGTGGGTTCTACAATTTCTGCATTCTGGATTATCGTTGCTAATTCATGGCAGCAAACACCTGCCGGCTATATAGTTCAAAACGGAAGAGCGGAATTAACTGATTTTTGGGCCGCTGTTTTTAATCCATCAACACTTCCAAGGTTTTTCCATACTGTTGATGCAGCATTAATTTCCGGTGCTTTTTTTATGGCCGGCGTTTCTGCATATCTTATTTATAAAAATAAAGGCGGTGAAATTGCAAAGAAAGCTTTAAAAGTTGCGGCTATTTTTGGATTAGTTGTTACATTGCTTGAAGTTTTTCCTTTTGGGCATATTGAAGGGCAGCAAGTTGCAAAAACTCAACCTGAAAAGTTTGCTGCAATTCAAGGCTTATATACTTCTCAAGAACATGCACCAATTGCAATTTTTGCATTTCCTACTACACCTCCACCGTTACTCAAAGCTCCAATTGAAATTCCTGGATTGCTTAGCTGGCTGGCATTTGGTGATGTTAATGCTAAAATTAAAGGAATTAACGAATTTCCAAAAGAAGATATTCCGCCATTGTTTTTGACATTTGTATCTTACCACAATATGGTTGCACTAGGCATTTTGTTTATTCTTATAATGGCAGTTGCTGTTTTCAAATTATATAAAAATACTTTATGGGAGAGCAAAAAATTCTTAAAAGTTCTAATGTATGCCATTCCATTTCCATTATTCGCATGCCAGTTGGGGTGGATTTCAGCAGAGGTTGGAAGGCAGCCATGGATAGTTTACAAATTAATGAGAACAAGTGAAGCTGCTTCAGTTACAGTTAGTGCAGGGGAGATTTTGTTCTCAATTATTCTATTCGGTTTAATTTACATTCTTCTTGCATCAGTTCTGATTTTTCTTTTAACTAAAAAGATAAAGCATGGTCCTGATGATGAACTCACAGGGAAGGAGGTGCTGTCATGATTGATTTAAATATAATCTGGTTTTTACTCGTTGGAGTATTAGTTATCGGTTATGCAATTCTTGACGGCTTTGACCTTGGTGTAGGAGTTCTTCATTTGTTTACAAAAGATGAAGAAGAAAAAAGAATAAACATAAATGCTATTGGCCCAGTTTGGGATGGCAACGAAGTTTGGCTGTTAACCGGCGGTGGAGCTTTGTTCGCTGCATTTCCAATCGTTTATGCAACTGTTTTCAGCGGGTTCTATTTAGCATTCATGCTTTTATTAACTGCATTAATTTTTCGTGCTGTTTCATTTGAGTTCAGAAAATATATGGTTACTCCGAAATCAAAAAAATATTGGGACCTTGCTTTTGCCCTAGGCAGCTTGGTTCCGGCATTACTTTATGGAGTAGCAATTGGCAATGTGATGAGAGGCCTTCCTGTTGAATTGAAAGATGGACAGGTATTCTCATCAATTTCATTTTTAGGATTATTAAATCCTTATTCAATTTTAATCGGCCTATTAAGCTTAGTAATGCTTACTATGCACGGTGCAATCTATATGACTTTGAAGACCGATGGAGTACAGCAGGAAAGAATGAATACCTGGGCTAATAAAACCTGGATTGCGTTTGTTGTACTTTATATACTTGCAACTCTGGCAACATTTTTTACAGCTCCATATTTATTTGACGGACTACTAAAGAACTTTATTTTCTGGATTTTGTTTTTGGCTATGTTTGGTTCAATCATCTATATTCCAATTGCCCTTAAAGCAAACAAATTCGGAAGAGCATTTACTTCATCATCAGCTATGATTGGAGTTGTAATTTTACTATTTGCTATAAGCTTATTCCCAAGGCTTGTTCCTTCCAGTATCGACCTGGCAAACAGTTTAACAATTTATAATGCATCTTCAACTCAAAGAACATTATCAACAATGTTGATTATTGCTCTTATCGGAATGCCGTTTGTAATTGGATATACAATTTTTATTTATAGAGTTTTCAAAGGAAAAGTTTTGATTTCAAGCGATAGTTATTAAGGATATTAAATTGGTGGACATTAGGGCCGTTGCTGAAAATTTGTTTTGTAGCAAAAATGAGGCGGCGGTCCTATTTTATTTTAAAGACGGTATGAAAACTAAATTTAGTTTTTATCCTTTTACGTACCGTCCGGCAGTTGCCGGAAGCCGGTACGGGGGATAAAGTAGAAAATGGAAAACTACTCTTCAAATGATTCGGAAACTTCTTGAGAGACCAAAATCCTTCCGCAGTATTCACAAAAAAACAATCGATTGTTTCTTCTTATTTCTAATTGTCTTTGTGAAGGAACAATATTATGGCAGCCAGAACAAGCGGATCTTCTAATAGTTGCTACGGCTATGCCTTTTTTAGCTTTTCTAATTCTCATATAAGCTGAGTAATCCGGTTTTTTAATTTTTGCAGCAATAGATTCTCTCTGAACTTTCAGTTTTGATTCTTCTTTTTCATTTGTCTTAACAATCTCTTTTAAATCAGCTTTCTTTACTTTTAATTCGTTATTAAGCTCTTCAAGCTGAGGAGTAACTTCTTCAACTTCCACACTTAATTTTTGGCCTAAATCTTCAAGCGTAGTATTTTCTGCTTCCAGCTTGTTTACCTGTTCTTCAGTATGGTCTATTTCTTTTGTCAGAGCATCATATTCTTTATTATTTCTAACCTGGTATAGCTGAGCTTTAAATTTTTGCTGGCTTGTTTTTAATTTTTCAACTTCTTCTTCGTTATCTTCTCTTTTTTTCAAAGATTCTTTTCGTTCTTTTTCTTTCTCTGAAATTTCATCCTTCAAATTTTTTATTTTGTTTTCCAAGGCTTCAACAGCATTTGGAAGGTCCCCGCGCAATTCCTCCAGCTCGTCAAGCTGATCGTCAATCAATTGCAATTCATATAGGGTTTTTAATTTGTCAATCAATTTATCTATGCTCCTTAGTTGTTATAAAAAATTATCGGGTTCGTTGAACCGCTGTATTTATAAATATTTGTTTTGATTTTACTATTCATTATTTGCTGCAGCTTTACTTCAACTGCATTTAATGAGTGAATTTCTGTTTCAAAATGTCCGGCATCTATTAATAAAATTTTATTCTGGGCATCCTGGAAAGTGTGGTATTTAATATCGGCAGTAATAAATGTATCTGCATTTTTTTGAATAGCTTTTTTAAATAGGTCGCTGCCCGAACCTCCGCATACAGCAACAGTTTTTATCTTTTTGTTTTGCCCTTTTGCGTAGCGCAGATTTTTTGCCTTCAAATTTTTTGAAACGTACTCTAAAAATTCTTTTTCGGTTAATTCATTTTCAAGAATGCCAATTGCTCCGCTTCCGTATGCAGTATTTTCATTTGCAAGTGGAATAATATCATAAGCAGCTTCTTCATAAGGATGAGCGTTTATCATTGAAGTAATTACTTTATTCAAATTGGGCTTATTAACCAAAACTTCGAATTTAACTTCGTCAACAAAAGCTAACTTTTCTCTTTCTCCAATTGCCGGATTAGAATCTTCCGATCCTTTAAATGTTCCGGTACCGCTGCTTCTAAAACTGCAATTGGAATAATTTCCAATCGCTCCACCACCTGAATTAAATATTGCTTCAGAAACTTTATCAACAGAATCTAAGGGAATATAAACTACCAGCTTATATTGTTCTGATTTAAGGTTTTCAAGAAATGTTATGCTTTTAAGTTTTAATGTTTTGGCAAGTTCGAAGCTTACGCCGTCTCTTGTGAAGTCTAAATTGGTATGTGCCGAATAAAGAGTGATTTTGTTTTGAATGAGCTTTTCAATTATCTGTGAGAGTTCGTCATCATCCGTGTTGATACTTTTCAGCGTATGAAACAATAAAGGATGATGACTAAATATAAAGTTACATTTCTTTCTTATAGACTCATCAACAACGTTCTGCGTTACATCAAGGCAGAGCATTATGTTGCTTACCTTTCTATTAAGAGAGCCGATTTGCAAACCAACATTGTCACGTTCCCAAGCTATGCTTTTCGGTGCCCAATCTTCAATATGTTTAATTATATCGTTCCCGGTCATATCAAAAAAAATGCACCCCGATTTAATCGGGGTGCATTTTTATAATTCTTTGCTCTTATGTTGCTTTACTGCCGAACTATGAGCTAAAATGAGGTATTTTAATTTTTTGAATTTTATTATCATATTAAGTTTTCAAATATATGCTTTTCTTTGATAAATGACAATAAACCCAATATTAAATAATCCTTAAGAAATTTTAATGTTAGATAATTTGTAATTCAACTTAGACTGTCCCTGGTGAAAATATAAATTCCACTTACATTATGAATGACGATTAAATAAACTCGATTTCTTTAAGAAATCAGGCTTATATCTACATGTTTTGCGTAACATGAGTTATTCACTATTATTAGTTTGGTGCAATCCAATTATCATCTTCTTTTATTATTTCAATTAAAGAATCAACAGCATTTGCCATAGGAAGATTTCTCCTAACAATATCTTTTCCCCTGTATAGTGTGATTTTACCCACACCGGAACCTACATAACCATAATCTGCATCAGCCATTTCGCCCGGACCGTTAACTATGCAACCCATGATTGCAATCTTAACCCCCTTCAAATGCTCTGTTCTTTTGCGAATCATTTCTGTTGTCTCTTGCAAATCAAATAAAGTTCGACCGCAGGATGGACAAGCAATATATTCTGTTTTGGAAATTCTTGTTCTTGCTGCCTGCAGAATCCCAAATAAAATTCTATTAGTTAATTTTTGAATTGATTCGTTCTTGTTAATAAAAGAACGGACATAAGTATTTGAGTTTTCTACTTTGCTGATAATTTTAACCTCAGCCCAAACTCCGTCTCCGAAACCGTCAATTAATAAAGCTCCAAAATCTGTTGATGTGAAAAGACGAAGTTCATCAAGTGTTAAATCTTCATAACTTCTTTTTATGATTACAGGATTCTTAATTGAATTTTCTATTAACTCAAAAAATGCTCTGCGTTGTTCTGGCATGCCGTGCAAGTTTTTTGTTTCTAAGATTAAAACAACAGTATTATCCTGACCCAATTTTTCAAGAAGTTTTTTGTTTAATGATTCAAGAGAAACGCTAACAAAATTTAAATCACTGCCCTTTTCTTTTAAAGAAAGATATTCTTCGGAAGTAAATAATGGAAATGAATTTGATTTATCTTTTAATCCTTTCCAAATTTCAAAATCATAAATGGCTTTCAATCCTCGCGGGATATCGAACTCGACTTCATTCTTTCCAAGATAAATTATATCTGCTGCGCTGTCGCTCATATTCCATTTATCGGTTGGTTCATTGTATGAATAACCAATATCAATGAAATCAGAGTAAGTAATATTTTCTTTAGAACTGAAATCAGCAACTACTTGCGGCACATTGTGTGCACCTATTCCAAGCACTTCAAATGATTCTCTTTTAGTGTAAATGAATGGGTCGAATGGTGGGTCTTCTATTGGTTTTATATATTTATGTTCAGCTCTGTTTTTATAGCGGTTAACCAAATCGATTGCAACCGGAGCTTCAAACTCAGGGTCTTCAGTTAATGAAACTCTAACAGTATCACCAATTCCGTCTTCAAGCAAAGTTCCAATTCCAAGAGCTGATTTTACTCTTCCGTCTTCACCGCCGCCGGCTTCCGTTACTCCAAGATGAAGAGGATAATTCATTCCTTCTTCTTCCATTTTATTTATTAACAGTCTGTAAGCTTGAACCATAACTTGAGGATTACTTGACTTCATGGAAAGAATAATTTCATGATAATTATTGTCTTCACAAATTCTTACAAACTCAAGAGCGGATTCCACCATTCCAAGCGGAGTATCACCGTAGCGGCTCATAATGCGGTCGGAAAGTGAACCGTGGTTTGTTCCGATTCTCATTGCGGTTCCGTATTCTTTACAGACTTTAACTAAAGGAGTAAATTTATTTCTTATTCTTTCAAGCTCTGCTTCATAAGCATCATCTGTATATTCTATATTTTCAAATTTTTTCCTGTCGGCATAGTTGCCTGGATTTACACGGACTTTCTCTACAATTCGCGCAGCAATTTCGGCCGCATTTGGGCGTGAAATGAATGTCGGCAATCAATGGAACATTATATCCGCGATTTCGTAATTCGTTTTTTATATTTTCTAAGATTTTGTGCTTCGAATTTACTTGGAGCAGTTATTCTTACATAATCACACCCGGCATCAACCATTCTAATTGTCTGCTCAACAGTTGCAATGGTATCCATTGAGTTTGTTGTTGTCATCGATTGAATGCGTATGGGATTATTTCCACCAAGAGGAATGTTGCCGACTTTTACTTCGCGGGTTTTATAACGAGAATATTTTGTTAAACTGTTGCAATACCTTTTTATGGTTTTAACTGATTCAATCATAAATTCGTTTAGCTTATAAAATAATTACAATGCTCTCTTTAAAAAAGATTATTTAAATTTTCTTAAAGGAATTTTATTGATATCAAATATAATAAATAGAAAATCGTTTAGGAAGGTGAAACTTAATTCCAAAGAAAAGCTTAAATATTGAAATGTTCATTTCTTAGCGTAAGAAAAGAACCAAAATAAACATGCACTTAAAAATGATTTCGGACGAATTTCATTTTAGGTGCAGATTTGCAGTAATGTCATTACATTTTACATTCAAACATTTATTAAACTTCCTAAATTATAATTTATAATGATATAATTGCTTTGGGAATGGAAAAGAGATGGCTAATTGAATTTATTCTATAAATATTAAAAGTTGTGCTTTAATTCATTTTTGTATATCGGATGCATTCTAAATAATGAATCTTGAAGAAACTCATTACCAACCTTACGTTTATGCAATTCATATAAAAAATCTCCGATGGAACTTTTCCACCAATATGAAATCGACTTGTCTTTTAAGAATTCCACATTTCTAATTTTATATAATTGAATTGCCCCTTTACACATTGGACATGGTTCAAATGTGGAAATGAGAAAAAGAGAATCTCTATTCAAGTTCATAAATTTTTTATAACCCAATTTTTTCAAAGCATCTGAGATGGCATTTATTTCTGCATGTCCGGCAGCATTATTATTCTTAAAAACATCATTGTATCCTTTCCCAATTATTGAATCACTATAAATAATAACCGCTGAAATTGGGACATCTAAAGAAGGAAGAGATTCTTTACCTAACGAAAAAAGTGTTGAATCAATTTTTAGGTTTAATTTATTTTCTTTATGAAAGTGATAAAGCTGTGATTGAAAAATAAAAATTAGAATTACAATAGAGACGAAAGAAATCAGCAAGATTGAAAGTGTCTTTTTCTTCACAAGTAGTATAGATAGAAAGTTCAACGAATAATTTTAATCCAGGGAAATGGTTTAATTTTATTTACTGTAAAATACTTTTTAAATTTATGAAATTTTAGTGCTGCTGAATTCATAACCACATATTTTATCCCATTTAATTCATTCCATGAATGATGGAAATAATAATTTTTCATTTCCGGCACTTCAATCTCTTGATAATAATTTTCTGTCCTTTTTCTTGCAGCTTCAACTTCTTGTCCATTATAAATAGGACTATCGATTATATGAATTTCTCCGCCAGGTTTTAAGAAATAAAATAACCTATTTAACAGTATACTTAAATTGTCGAAATACTGTATAGCACTTGCTATAATTATCATATCAAAAGATTTAGGAAAGAAAATATCTTCAACTATATCGCCGTATATAAAAAATAATTTATCGTTGTGACAAAAAACTTTTGCCCCTTGTTCAAGCTCTTTTATATTTAAATCAACGGCGTATACATCATTACCACTCCAGCTTGAAATAAAATTTGAAAGCCACCCATTACCGCTTCCTAAGTCAAGTATATCGATATTCTTTTTATTCTGTATAATATATTTCAATAACTTGCGAGCTGATTTTTTTCTTATTTGCCATTCATAATAATGAGGGTGAAATATATCAATATCAGGTAATGTAATTAAAGTTGAATCATCATAAATTCTTTTTTCTTTCTCCCGGATGGTTAAATACAAATTTTCTTTATTATAATATTCTTCAGGATTTCCTAAGAAGTAAACATTATCCCGGATATTAATTATCTTTTTCTTTTCTATAGTTATCATTTAATTCAATTATGTTTTTTAAATACTGCGATATAATAATCGCTAATAAAAGATGAGAAATAAAAATTTTCCAAAGTATTATCTATTTTATTTAAAACAGCGGTTATTACTTTATGCTTATTATACCAATGCCCGGCAGCCGGCGGAGGAGCAAAAATACTTAATGCTTTTAATTCAACAAGAGAAAAATTTTCTGCAAATGCTTCACTTAATATTTTAGGTGAATAATAGTTTACTTTAATTTTTTGCCCGCCCACATTTGCTAAAACATCTTCTTTAACAATTCTCCTAAACGCACGCTTCTTTATATTTTTAAATATTAAAAGAAACTCCCATAAGTTGAAGCATGGCATTACCACGGCAATGAAATAGCCGTTTGAATTTAAATGTAGATTGATTTGCTTGCTTAGCGCATTCAAATTTTTTACACAGTTTAATCCACCGAGGTTAGATAAAATCAAATCAAATTTCTTATCGCTTAAAATATTTAAATCATTTATGTCAAGATTTTTAAATTCAACATTCAAGCCAAGACACTTTATTTTAGTATTTTCAAGCATCTTATCCGAGACATCAGTTGCTAAAATATTGTAACCTTTCTCCGCCAGAAATTTAGCGTCAATTCCGCTGCCGCAATTCAGTTCAAGAACCTCAGTAGGCGGCGCAACAGTTTTTAAAACGACTTCATAATATTTCTGCCGCATAATTTGAACTGGCTTGTTGGTTAGCTGAAGCCTGTCGTATTCATCAGCCATATTCCCGAAACCGATATTTATTGCCTCAATGCTTGCTGAATTCATGTCGGATTATTCTGTAATGTGAATGATGGTTCTTCGTGATTTAAATAGCGGTTAATTCTAATTCTGAAATAAATAAATTTTAAGCTGTGATAAATCAAATGAACGTACTTTTTTATTTCTTTTCTGTTAATGATTTGAAACATCCTGTATTCTGAATGAACCAGTCTGTGAAGAAGCTTATAAAAATTTCTTTCGTAAGTTCCATGAAAAATCATGTCCAGGTCATCCGAATCTTTCCAGTTGGTTTTATCTTTAAATTCATTCTTAACGCGCTCATAGAATTTTGTGCCTGGAAGAGGATAAGAAACCGAAACTCCGATATCATCAGGCAAACATTTTTTAATCATATTTCTGGTAAGTAAAATGTCATCCCATATTTCACCAGAGTAGCCGAACTGAATAAAAAATGCTATCTCCATTCCTGCTTCTTTAACTTTTGCAGCGGCTTCAAAAATTTGTTCAACGCCTGTTCCTTTATCCATTGAATCTAAAATTTTTTGACTCCCGGATTCTGCGCCAATCCAGATTGTAGTGCATCCTGTTTCTTTCAATAAATCAATAGTATTTTCTCTTAATAATAAATCCGGCCTTGATAAACATTTATATGAAACATTCGTTTTCAATTTTTTACATTCTTTAGCAAACTCTTTTAACCATAATGGTTTTAACCCGAATATATCATCAGTAATCCACAAATGGTCTATGGAATATTTATGTTTTAAATCTTGTATTTGAAGAGCTGTTGTAGAAGGCGATTTGGAATGATATGTTCTGCCGTATAAAGGCTTTGCACACCAATTACAGTTATACGGACAGCCTCTTGTAGTTGAAATATTTAAAGAAAAGTAACTGTGATTTTTTAACCAAATATCTTTATAGCTTTCAATATCAACAAAACTGTAATCAGGTACTGGCAAAGTATCCAGGTCATCAATAATTTTTCTTTGAGGCGTTATATAAATTTCATTATTTTCTAAAAATTTTAAGCCGTGAATATTTTTTTTATGTACATTAAAAATGTTTTTGTCAAAGGCTTCGACTGTTTCCTTCAATGTAATCTCACCTTCGCCATAAATGATTGCACTGCATCCGGCATTTAAGTAATGAGAAGAAAAATCAGTTGCGTCAGAGCTGTAAATTATTGAAGGAATGGAAAGCACTTTTGACTGCTTAATAAAAGAGACTGCAGCATCCCGCATATTTGAAAGACACATTTTAGTTAGGTAATTAAATTCGTCATCATAAATTAAAAGTAAATCCGGCTTTACTTTTTTAATCATGTCAATAAAATCATAAGGGCTATTACTTAACATTGCATCATAAAATATTATTTCATACCCAAGCTTTTTTAGCAAAGTTGCAGCTATTAATGTACCCAATGGCGGATAAGGCATATTCCTTTCAAGTTCTTTGGGGTCGAGGGCTCTGAAATAAGATTGTCCTATTAATATTTTCATTGATTTATGAAATAGAATTTTTATTCTGTTTTAAATAAGATTTCTCATTAAATATTTTTCTTAAAATATTTGTTAGTTCTATCTCTTCTTCCTGGCAGCAATAATTTTCCCAGGCATCATTAAATGCTTTCAAAGTTTTGATTCTATGGTCGTTAGTATGAAGTTTAATACAGTGGTTATTTAGGATTAATGATTCGGGATTATTTTTAATCTTTTCTTTATATAAAAACTTATAAAAGAACATTAGTATTTTATTTAAGGGTTTGAAAAAAGAATAAAATATAAAATCTGTTTTTACACTGCTTGAAGAAGGCAGGTCAAAGTTAGGATAAAATTTTTGAACCCATTTATTTGAAGCTAAAAATTCATTTAGCAGCTTTTCATTTTTAAATGGAATAAGAGAAATAATCTGGTTTGCCGTATAAACGTCTTCAAAATTATTAATTGTTAGGTTTGTTTCATCAATTAAATAATTTGCACAGATGATTTTTCGCGCATTAAATATTTTTGAAATAAGGTGAATTAAAAAATAAGCAATAAAAACCGAGTTAGGTTTGGTAATTATAAACAGGTCAATATCATCATGATTGTCAATTCCATAATTAGCCGTTCCGCCGCTAAATGCAATTGAAGAAATGAATGGAATTGTATTAAGAATTTTTAAAATTCTTTTTGTTTTTTTTATGTCAAGCTTTTTCTCTTTCTTCTCATAGTAATTTTGCTGAACATTTCTTAAAAAGAAGTCGCCGTTTTTGAAATCAATTTTATCCTCTTCAATAAGCTCAAAAAGGGCCTTACTTAAATCCTCATCAGTTATTTTTATGTCTACTATTTGTCTTTTTAAAAGTTCGCTTTTTATTCCGCTGTTAAATAATGAAGAGTATATTAAAGTTTTTTTAATGGCCTTTTTCGCAGTGTATGTCTTTGGAGCATTAATGAAAAAGTTATTATTGTTTTTGAATTCCATGTGCTCAAGCATATTTACCATTTGCTCTTTCATCAATTCTTTTGAATACTTTATATCATAATTCATCTTATGATAAACAAGAGATTTGTTATATAAATTGCTTAGACCATTATTAAAGCCGTTTTCTGAAGCCGGGTCAAAAGTAATGGAATTCGGTTTGGATATTTCTTCCGTTGCAGTATTTTTTGAGCATAAAATGGGAAGCTTATTATGCATTGCTTCTAAAACCGGGAAACCAAAACCTTCCACAAAGCTTGCATGTACAAACCCGCTGGCGTTTTGATAAAGTTCCGATAGCTTATTTTCACTTACATACCCTAAAAACTCTACATCCGGATGATTATAATATTTCTTGAAAAGATTTTTTATTTCCTCAGTTTTAATCCAAAACTCTCCAGCTAACTTTAACTTCGTGTCTAAGTAATTTTCATTTTTCCAGGAAATAAAATTTTCTACTAAAAACGGAATATTTTTTCTAGGCTCTATATGCCCGACATAAAGGAAATAAGATTCATCCTGGAGCTGATAATTTTTCTTAATTTTATTTTCATCCAAATCATAATACCCTTGAAGAAGAAATATTTGGTCAAGAGGAATATCTAAATATTTATTAATTTCATTCCTTGAAAATTCGCTTACTGTAATAATCAGCGGTTTGTATTTTAATGTATTTCTCAAACGAAAATTATAATAGTTAACAAATGTTTTTGAATAAAATTGAGGGTGAGAAATAAAAGAAAGGTCATGTATTATTATTGCTGCTTTGCCGTTATAGTTAAGAGGCATAAAATAATTTGGAAAAATCATATAATCAGGATGATAATTTTCAATTTCGCTTTTAATTGAATTAAGCTGATACCAATTTTTATGAATTTTATTTAAGAAAGTTTTTTGCCGAATAGAATTATTTGAGGGAAAATGTTTAACTTCTATTTCAAGTTCGTTTAAGGTATTTATCAAACATTTTATATATCTGCTGGTGCCGGTTACTCTTTTATTTAAAGAAGAAGTTTCAACTCCGACTTTCATAAATAAAAATTCCTAAATTTGTGGCAGAGTAAATTATTTTTTGCATTAAACCGAATTTGAGCAAAATTTGGGTGTTATTAGTATAGTATTAGAACTATAGTTTTAGGGACATTGAGGCTATCTTGGGGAGTAAAAATTATAATTAAAATAGGTTATCCAATAACGCGTTTCGTTAAGTAAGTTTAATTGATGAGAATATCAGAAAGAAAAATTGAAGAAATTAGGTCTGCTGTAAACATCGTTGATGTGATTTCCGATAAAGTTGCCCTTCGCAAAAGAGGAAAAAACTTTTTAGGATTATGCCCTTTCCATAATGAAAAAACTCCTTCGTTTACGGTTAGTGAAGATAAGCAAATCTACCACTGTTTCGGCTGTCACAATGGAGGAAATGTTTTCAAATTTTTAATGGAGTATGAAAAGATATCCTTTATCGAAGCTGTGCAGGAAATCGCCGGGCAGGCTGGAATCAATATAGAATTTGATAATGAAGGCGCTGAAGAAAGACAAAGCGAACAGGAAATTCTTTATGATATAAATTCAATTGTGGGGAGATATTTTTCGGATAACCTACGACATAGCGATGAAGGTGAAATTGGCAGAAAATATTTTGAGAAAAGAAATTTAAAAGATAAAACCATAAGAGAGTTTGGACTTGGATATTCTTTTTCTTCAAGAGACAGCCTTGTAAATCTTCTATCCGAAAAGAAAGTCGATTTGGAAAAAGCACTGCAGCTTGGCTTGATTGGTAAATCAAACGATGGAAGATTGTATGATAAATTTTCCGGCAGAATTATTTTCCCGATTTTTTCTCCGCATGGAAGAGTAATTGCATTTGCCGGGAGAATTTTAGAGAACCGTGATAACGCTGCAAAATATTTAAACTCGCCTGAATCCATAATTTATTATAAAGGGAAAATTTTATACGGACTTTCACATGCTAAAGATGAAATAAGAAAACAAAATAAAGTAATTCTTGTTGAAGGCTACATGGATTTGATTTCACTTTATCAAAGCGGGATTAAAAATGTAGTTGCAGTTTCCGGGACGGCGTTAACGGAAGACCAGGTTCAGCTTCTTTCACGTTACACCAAAAATGTTTTTCTTCTTTTTGATGCCGATACTGCAGGAATAAAGGCATCAATGAGAAGTATAGAGCTGCTGCTTAAAAAAGATATTGAAATAAAAATTATTTCACTTCCTTCCGGTGAGGACCCCGATTCTTTCGTTAATAAATTCGGAAGAGAAAAATTTGAAGAGTTAATTGAAAAAGCTCAAAACTTTCTTGAATATCAAACTGCATACTATGAATCACAGGGAATGTTTAAAGAACCTGGAACAACTGCCGAAGCAATTAGAGAATTAGTAAAACCTATTTCATTGATTAATGATGAATTGAAAAGGAGTTTATTGATTAGGTCTATTGCTCGACAATTTAATTTGAGAGAAAAATTATTAGAGAATGAACTTACTGTCATTCTAAATAAATCTTCTCAACAATCTTTTACACAGTCGCGTTTGATGGAAGGAAAAGAAGCAGAAAAAGAGATTTTAGGAATCTCATCCGAAGGATCCTTTGGAAAAAAAACTTCTATCAACCCGGAATTAATTATTGTGGAAAAAGATTTAATCACTTTATTATTTCAAGGGAACAAAGAAGTTATTGACTTAATTAGGAAAAATATTCATCTTGATGATTACAGAATATTAATTCACAAAGAATTGGCATCAATTGTATATGATGCATTTGACACGGACGAAGACATAATCCCATCAGCATTAATTGAAAAGATAAAAGAGAGTACCCATCAAATTTATTTATCGGAAATTTCTGTTGAAAAATATTCGATTAGTTCACGGTGGGAAAAAATTTATCCCAGCGAACCCGAATCAAAGATTATGCTTTTACAAACTGAGGCAACAATCAAACTATTTAAGCAGAGATTTTTAGACATAGAAATAAAAGAAATTCAGAAAAAAATGTCTGCTTCTCAAAGCGAAGAAGAAACTCGTGAATTACTGGAATTAAATCTTGAATTAAATAATGAAAAGAGGGACATTAATAATTTGATTATTCATTTAAATTAAAAAATGAATTCCTAAACATCTTGCTGATTCTTGAATTAGAAAATCAAAAAACAATTTTTCAGAAATAGTTAGAAGAAACACTTTCTTGTCGAAAGAATCTTTTCTGTGTTTTAGACTTTTCTATGCTAATTCGTGCTATCTCTTTATCCAATTTCTTCATTTTACAAAATTATTGTTGAAATAGTCAACAGGTTCGGTTATTTGTGGATAAATTAATGGTAATTATACCGATGTTTTAAAAAAAACTTTTTTTTACATTCCCTTTCAAATATTTGCTGCTATGACTTAAGACCTGCTATCTCATTTAAATGCTCTGCCTAAAATACAGCTGAAAATATCCTTTTTTGCTTTAACAGTTTATTGATTAAAAGATTGAGACTAAAGAATTGAATATCCTGGAATTAGAAAATCAAAAAATAATTCTTCAACAAAAATTAGAAGAAACATTTTCCGGCAGAAGGAAGCTAATTTACATTTTTGATTTTTTTAATATACTCTTATGCGCTTCAAACACAAAAATAATTGAACCATTTATAGATGAATTAATTGAAGAATATATTTTTTGTTTGGAACAATTCGATATAACCGGGCTTCATCCAAAAGCAACAAAAAGCATCGTTGCTCAAATTAAGCGATTAATTTCGCTAAACTTTCTACAAGATTATTCCGAAAGATTAAATCAAATTATTCTTTATTTAAGTAAAAAAGTAAGTGAGCTTGAAGATATATTAAATGGGAAACCAAACGAGCTATCAACTAAAAAGAAAGCCTATTTCCCAATAATTGAAGAAGGAGACGATGAATATAATTTAGGTTTACTGGAGAGCATAAGTATAAGCATTAAAGCTTCCAAAACCGAAACAAATTTCATCATTGTACCTAGCGGCAAAGAAATAGAAGATAGAATTAAACAGCAAATTAATGATTCATGGGAAGCAGCAAAGAGTTACTGTAAAGATTATATAAAAAGAATAAACCCTCATCACGAAGTAATAATCAGCTTTGACAAAAGGATAGGAGATTATATAGGCAATTCACTCGGAATAGCATTAACAATTTCATTTATAGAAGAACTGTTATCATTTTATAATGCCCCGACAATTATGAGTATAAATGATAGAGTTGCATTTACCGGAAGCAACGATGCTAAAGGGAACATAAGCAAAGTCTCGAAAGAAATTATTGAAAAGAAAGTTGAAACTATCTTTTATTCCCGCATAAATACATTTGTTTTCCCGGAAGATGATCAATTAGACGTTACGTTAAAATTAAAAGAACTTCAAAAGGATTTTCCGGAAAGAAAAATTAAACTAATTGGTGTTGAGACTTTTGAGGAAATTTTAAACCGGCGGAATCTTGTAGATATAAGAATGCGAAACGCTGCGGTACGCGTTTATAAATTTAGCAAAAAAAATTGGGCAAGTTTAATATTGCTTCTTGTTATAGCAGTTGTAGTGGTTATTTCAGGAGTATTAGATTTTGACAGCAACCCTGCTGTACTCGATAATGAAGGGTACATGGTTTATGTAAAAAACAAGAATGGTAAAGTGTTGTGGAGTAAAAAGTCAGATATTGATTTAATTAATGATTTCAAAAAGTCCGAAATAAATCTATCTCAAAAAATTGTAGATATAGACAATGATGGTATTAATGAAGTAATCTTGACAGATGAAGATTTACTAAACACAAAAAATGAAAATGATTATTTAAGAGTAGCTTGTTTTAATAATAAAGGCAATCTGATTTGGAGATATAATTTCAGGGATAGTGTGTTGACCAGAGAAGGTGTTCCTGAAAGAAGATTTAAAAGTTATTTGATTGATACGCTTACTGTAAAAAGAACGACTATTTTATATCTATTTACAGCTCATAGCATTATTTATCCTTCCGTAGTCTACAAATTGAATTTATTAAATGGTAAAAGATTAAAAGGAACATTGTGGTCACAAGGGCATTTTGCAGGAGCATTAATAGGTGATTTTAACAAAGATGGGAAAAACGAATTGGTGGGTGCTGGTATAAATAACGGCTGCGAAAGATGTTTTATTCTTTCAATAAATTTAGATCAGTTAAATGGACAGACTCCAACATTGGATAACAATTATTATTATCTAAATAAAAAAATAGCAAAGTTTAATCAGTATTTACTTTTGCCTAAATCAGATTATAACGATTATTTTAAACAAAGATTTAATATAATACCAAGGGGCGATTTTGCATATCAAAGTGATGTGAATAAATTTATTTTTCCTATTTATGAGGGTGAAGCAGAAAATCCCGATAGTTTTTGCGGATATACGATTAATATTAATCCAGCATTAAATAAATTTGACATATTTATAGGGGATGAATTTCATGTAAGGCGTGATTCGCTTGTAGCAAAGGGATTGTTAAAACCACCTTACACAAATACAAATGCGTTTGTAAATATTTTAAAGAACCAGGTTAGATATTGGAATGGTGAGGAGTTTGTGAAGAAAGGAGAGTTAAAATGAAAAACAAATTAGCATTTGTTTAAATTCCTCTCTCATATTCAAAAAATTATTCCTATTTTTGCCATGCTAATGGAGGGATAGACTGGACTTACTGCAAATATTCAAAAACCTATGTAACTCAAAAATTAATCAAAGAGAGATTAATTTTTTAGTGGAGAAGTCTTATAAGATTTCCTTCCAATATCTGCGCAGTTTTCAAACAAAGCTTAGTAAAATTCTTTTTCAGGATGACCTGTCATTAAGTGATATTGCAATCGATGCAATTGCCCCTCTTTTTCAAAGAGACGATAATAATTCCTTTTTTGTAATAAAAAAATCTTTTGAGAACTGGATTCCCTCAATTCAAACTGAAGAGGATGCTGCTTATTTCTTGAATAAAATTACAGCTAAAAACGCCACGCAGCATATATCAACTTTATTAAAAAATTCCGATCCGTTTTTTGCTAAAATTTTGGATTCACTAAATTATTTTATTCGTAAAGAAAATTATTACAAAATAAATTATCTTGGACATGTTTATGTTGTTGAAACAGTTGTAGATGATATTCCAGCTAATGTAATTGGCAATGAACAATTTGAAAAGCTTCCTATTAATCTCTTTATTGATCAAAAAACCTTACTTAAAAAGTTATTCAATTATTTAAACAAAGAAACTGCCTTTTATCCAGCAATCCCCTTAAACCAGCTTGTACAGAAAATTAAGTATTTGAACATTTCATTTAATGATTTAAATGAATCTATTGATGGATGCGTAAAGTCTCTTGAGGTAAATGAAAAAGTAAATGCCGGTTTTAAAACTGCAAAAGAGCTGCTGATCGCAACATATTTAAATAAAAATAAATTGAATGAAACAGAAACCGAAAGTTTTGAAAAAGCTTTAATGGATATTTCCGAAGATTTAAAAGATGGGGGAATAAATCCGGGGCTTTATGGCTATTTACAAAAGCATATTACTGGTTTATCGCGTGATTATTACGATAAAAAATACCATAATATATTAGAGTATTTATTAAGAGTGATGAAAAGCACAATAGCTAAGGAGTTGGATAAGAATTAATAATGTATTTTACGAATCAAGATTTTTTCCGATTATTAATTAGTTATAAATAAAAAAGTTATTAAAATTACTGAGTTAATCATGGAAATAACTGAAAGAGATATTTTTAATTTTGTCTTCTTCAATAATTCGGTTTCATCGGAAAAGAATAAATTTATTTTAGAAACAGAAGAATTTTCTACTGGAATTAGATTTTATCAAGCTCTAAAAGATGCAATCGGAAAAAATATTCCTACTGAAGTAAAAAACAGAATTAAAGAAAAAATACCAGTATACAAATCTTTAATTTATATCCTAAATCCGGTTAAAGATAAAGTTAGAAAAAAAAAAGCCCCAGGCTTAATCCTCGCTGCTGATTCACCTAAAATAAAATCGAAAATGACTTCGGCTACTTTTATTGATGAGGAGAAACATTTCTTAATTAAGCTCCACAATTTTGAAAACTCATCAAAGATATATGTGTTTTCAACCAGTGAAGAACAAATAAAAAATTATAAAATCATCATCCATCCTTCCAATAAAGTCTATGAACAATCAGATAATTCGCAGCCTCTTTTAATTGATGCGCCTATTGAAGTTTCCAGTATTGAGCTTCAATTTAATTAGTATAAAATGACAATTTCCTTTCATTAAAAATTTCATTACTTATCTTTCAATCAATTTATTTTTAGATTTAAGATGTAATGTATAGTAAAGCGAAAACAAGCAAACTATTAATTGAAATACTTCCTGATAAATGTGACTTCTGCGGCTGCTGTGTTGGAGTATGCCCAGTTTATAATAATAAAAATAGTAGAGACACTAACATTATTATATAGTTAGCAAATTATGGGAAAACAAGAGCATTGTTATTATGGTTAAAAATAAAAATGGAGTAGATTGAAGTGTCATTGGCTTTATCTGTGTCGTTTAGTTCAGGTTACATACAGTGATGCCGTTTTAGTTTACCATAACTTTTCAATTCTTTTAATTTATTTTAGAATTCATATACTTCCGGTTTCGCTGTAGGTAAAGGCATTCTGGCGATGCGTCCATGGCGTAGTCTTTATGCACGTTTAATTTGCTCTCCTAAATATTTTATCATTTTATCTAATAACTTTATGTGCTTTTCAATATCCCTATTTGATAATTTTACTATAGGGCGTATTGTTAAATTTTTCATTCCAAGCATATTCTTCATCCGATAATCCGTATTTCATATAATCTCCTGCGAAAAAATATAAATTAAGTTTTCGTTTTCTGCTCGGTATTGCATTGATAACAAAGCGATGAAGCTGTCTTTGATGCCTTATTTATTTGGTTAAATTGTTTTGTAAAATTAATTATCGATTTCCATTTAACAATTTATTATTCAAGTTCTGCGATAGGAGTTAACATTTTAAATATTTTTATTGATTTTAAACAAAGCATCAAATCAGTTTATCACAAGTACCCGTTAGCTATCCATAGACTATTTCAGCGATTAATTAAGTTCATAAGTATTTAACAAACTCTATACCTAAAATTATTTCATTAAAAAATAAACAAATAATAGTGCTGCTAATATTTTAGAAATTATTTAGTACGTATATATTTCGTGCATTAAAAATATCTTGCAGTAAAAAATTATTTCTCATGAGTAAAGTTTGAAAGAAGTGATATTTTGTATGGGCTTTATTTAGAATGCTCATTTCTGTAAAACAAAAAAATTCCAACTATTCTCACTTTTTATATGGGATTTTCAAACATTTGATAAAGCAATAAAAATAACAACATATTACATGATTTGCCTATTTATTGAGAATTACAATTTTCTAGCAGCAATATCTTTTATGAACAGAACATCAAATTTATTGGTATAATGCAATACCTATTATGCTTTTTTTAAAAAGCAATCATAGAGCTTCAATTTGGTTAGCATAAAATGTTAATTTCTTTTGATTAAAAATTCCATTACTTATCTTTCATCAATCGATTTTAAATTTAAGATGTAATGTATCGTCAAGCGAAAACCGGCAAACTATTAATTGAAATACTTCCTGATAAATGTGACTTCTGCGGCTGTTGTGTTGGGGTATGCCCAGAGGATGCAATTGAATTAAAGGAAGCAGAAATTTTTATAATTGATCCGCGATGCACAAACTGTGCAAAGTGTGTGTGGAGCTGTCCGATTGAAGTGATAAAATTTAACAAAGAAGGTGTAGTGAAGTAGTCTTCAGTAAACAGTTTTCAGTTCTCAGTAAGAAAGTAATTTTTCAAATCACAACGGGGTTAATTTAATGAGTAGTTTTAGAGATTTGATTGTTTATCAAAAAGCATTAAAGCTTGCTTTAAAAATATTTGATCTATCAAAGAAATTTCCAAAGGAAGAAATATATTCTTTGACGGATCAAATCAGAAGATCATCCCGTTCAGCTTGTTCTAATATCGGTGAAGCATATAGAAAGAGACAATACAAAGCCCACTTTGTAGCTAAAGTTTCAGATGCAGATATGGAAAACAGCGAAACTCAAGTATAGTTAGATTTTGCTTTAGGCTGTAAATATATTACTAAAGATACTTATATTGAATTAAATAGTTTATCAGAAGAAGTAGGAAAAATTCTAAATCACATGTTATATAATCCCGATAAATTTAAATAACTTCAACGATGTATTTGACTGAAGACTGTGAACTAAAGACTGTTTACTTTAGATTGATAGAATGATAAGTGAAAAGTTAATTGAAAATATAGCGATAACATGAAAAATAAATATGACATAATAGTAGTAGGTGCTGGCCCTGCAGGCTCTATGGCCGCAAGGTTTGCCGCTGAACAAGGTGTATCTGTGATGATGCTGGAAAAAGATAGAGACGTTGGTTATCCAGTTCGCTGCGGTGAGGCAATAAGCAAAATCGGCGTTGAAGAATTTATTAAACCGGACCCTAAATGGATTACTGCTTACATCAGCAAATTTTCATTCAATGCACCAAATGGAGATGAAGCAATATTAGGATTTGGCGATGCCGGCTATGTTTTGGAAAGAAGAATTTTTGATTACGAGCTTGCAAAGACTGCTTCTAATGCCGGGGCAGAAATTTTAACACGTGCTTATGTGAATGGATTATTATTTGAAAATGGCAAAGTAAGCGGAGTGAAATATGAATTCCGCGGCGAACAGAAAGAATTGAAAGCAAAAATTGTAATTGCTGCAGATGGAGTTGAATCAAGGGTCGGACGTTGGGCTGGAATAAAAACTCACATTGACTTTCGTGACATGGAATGCTGCGCTCAAATTACTGCTGCAAATATTAATGTAGATGCAAATACACTTTATTTTTATTTCGGTCAGGAGTATGCGCCAGGCGGATACTTTTGGATTTTTCCCAAAGGAAATAATACAGCAAACATTGGACTTGGCGTAAGCGGAATGGTTGGTAAAAAGAGGTCGGCGCTTTCTTTTTTAAATAATTTTATGGAGAAAAATTATCCTGACGCGCCAGTTCTTACTTCAATTGCTGGCGGAGTGCCAA
The DNA here is from genome assembly GCA_963775245.1 of uncultured Bacteroidota bacterium. GTDB lineage: Bacteria > Bacteroidota > Ignavibacteria > Ignavibacteriales > Ignavibacteriaceae > CAVSWT01. The sequence goes on along the minus strand of CAVZID010000023.1, from coordinate 65,275 downwards.
GTGCAATTACTCTTGATAAGATTTCTGCGCCTGGAATAATGCTAGTTGGTGATGCAGCAAGACAAGTAAATCCATTAAGCGGCGGCGGCATTGCAAGCGGAATGATTGGCGGCAGTATTGCCGGAAGAATTGCCGCGGAAGCTGTAAAGCAAAACAAGCTTGAACACATATTAACTTATGATAAGGCGTGGTATGACAGGCTTGGTAAACGTCATGAAACATTTAATAGATTAAAAAATGGAATTTATAATTTCTCAGATGACAAGTTTAATAAAATAGCGCAGTCATTTAAAAAAGTGCCTTACGAAAAACGAACACTTGGGAAAGTATTTACAACTGCTTTGATGAATCAGCCATCACTTTTAATTGATGTTGCTAAGGTTTTTATTGTTTGATTTTTTCCTTCCTTATTTTTTTCTTAGGAAATACATTACTTGCAATTACTTCATTTTGTTGTAGAGACACATCGCGATGCGTCTCTACATAATTATTAGTCACACTATATATTTAAGTAATTTTTTTAATTGTTATAATCTCTGTATCTCAAAAACATGATTTCAATCAACTCTCTTTGCTTCTAATTAACTGTAAGTGCTTTCTATTACTTGCAATTAAAGGAAAATATTTTATTATATGACATGATTCCCATTTTTGTTGACATGCTATGAAAAATATAACCGCAATCGGCGAAATTTTATTCGACGTTTATCCTGATAAAAAAAAATTAGGCGGCGCACCGTTTAACTTTATCTATCACATTATAAATCTAACCGGCAGAGGCAATTTCGTCAGCAAGGTTGGAAAAGATGAACTTGGAAATGAAATATTAGAATTCTTAAAAGCTCATAATATTTCAACAAAATTTATTCAGATAGAAAATGATAGGAAAACCGGTGTTGCCAAACCCATTCTTAATGAAAGAAAAGTTCCTGAATGGGTTATTGAAAAAGAACGCGCATACGACTTTATTGAAAATGATTCAAACCTTTCAAAACTTATAACTGAAGAAACAGATTGTCTTTATTTCGGCACACTTGCTCAAAGGGGAAAAGTTTCCCGCAATACAATTCAATCTTACTTATCAAATAATATTAAACATTTTTGTGATTTAAATATTAGGCAAAATTTTTACTCAAAAGATATTTTATATGAATCTCTTAAAGCTGCAGATGTTTTAAAATTAAACTTAGATGAATTAAAATTATTGGATAAAGAACTTTTCAATAATGAAATCAATCTAAATGATTTACCTATAAAGGTTATTGATGAATTTGAAATTGAATTACTTTGTCTTACTAAAGGTGAAGACGGTGCTGATTTATTCAGAGGTAGTGATAAAAATTCTATTAAGATTCCGGCAGATAAAATTATAGATACAGTTGGTGCTGGTGATGCTTATGCATCAATCCTATGTTTAGGTTATTTAAACAATTGGGAATTGCAAAAAATAAATGAACTTGCTTCTAAATTCGCTAATGAAATAATAAAAGTTAACGGCGCTTTGCCGGAAGATGATTCGGTTTATTCACGCTTTAAAGAGAAATTGAGATAATAAATATGTTGTTGAATGATAAAAAATTATATATCCAGCTTTACAGTATTCACGGGCTCATTCGTGGGCACAACCTTGAATTGGGCAGGGATGCTGATAACGGAGGTCAAACCAAATATGTTTTGGAACTGGCAAAAGCTTTAAGTGAATATAAGCAAGTTGATAAAGTTGAATTAGTAACACGTTATATAAAAGATAAAAATGTTTCGCCGGATTATTCACAGACATTTGAAAAAATAAATGACAAGCTCAGTATCGTTAGAATCCGATGCGGTGGAAACAAATATATGCGTAAAGAGCTTTTGTGGAATCACCTGGAAGAGTTTGTTGACAAAAGTGTTAAGCATATAAAATCATTAGGAAGGTTCCCGGATATTATCCACAGCCATTATGCAGATGCCGGTTATGTTTGCAGCGAACTTACAAAATTTTTTGGAATCCCATTCATACATACTGGGCATTCCCTCGGCAAAGATAAGCTTCGCAGACTTTTAAATGAAGGAGTTCATGAAGAAGATATTGAAAAAAGATATAAAATTAATCATCGAATAAAAGTTGAAGAAGAAATTATTTATTATGCTGATGCAATTATTACCAGCACTAAGCAGGAAATTCAAAAGCAATATGGTGATTATGAAAATACTAATAAAGATAAATTCATAGTTATTCCTCCCGGTGTAGATTTGGAAAAATTTTATCCTTACAATTCCAAAGAGGGTGCTACCGATGAAGCCGAAAGAATGAAAGCGATTATTGAAGAAAAGCTGCTTAAGTTTTTTGTTAGTTATGATAAACCTTTAATCCTTTCAGTATGCCGGCCGGATAAACGTAAAAATATTTCCGGGCTGATAACCGCTTACGGTGAAGATAAAGAGCTTCGAGAAATAGCTAACCTGGCAATCTTTGCCGGGATACGAAAAGACATTCAAGAGATGCCCGATAACGAAAGAGAAGTGTTAACAGAAATGCTTTTGCTGATGGACAAATATAATCTTTACGGTAAGATGGCAATTCCTAAACGTCATGATACAGAACATGAAGTACCTCAGTTATATAGAATTGCTGCTGAGACAGGCGGAGTATTCGTTAATGCTGCGCTAGTCGAGCCCTTTGGTTTAACCTTGATTGAAGCAGCCGGCAGCGGTGTTCCGGTTGTGGCAACAGATGACGGCGGGCCGCAGGATATTTTAACAAATCTTAATCACGGTGTCTTGGTGGATGTTAATGAATCTAAAAATATTGCTGAAGGCCTGAGTAAAATATTAAGCAATAAAAATAGTTGGCATAAGTATTCGGAAAATGGAATTAAAAATGTTAAAAAATATTATTCATGGAAAGCGCATACAAAAACATATATAGATGAAGTTAATAAACTTTTAAGCAAAGGGTTAAAAAAAGAAATTACTTTTGCACTTATGGGAAAGAAGTTATTTAAAATGGAAAAAATGATTGTGAGCGATATTGATCATACTCTGCTTGGTGATAATGAATCGCTTCAAGAGTTTGTCGGATTAATTAAATCATTTCACTCAAAAGTAGGATTTGCAGTGGCAACCGGCAGAACAGTAGATTCGGCATTTAAAGTATTGAAAGAAAATAATGTTCCGATGCCTGATGTTATAATTTCTTCGGTTGGTTCTGAAATTTATTACAACAATGAAAATAAATTGATTTATTCTACGGGATGGGATGCGCACATTTCTAATCAGTGGAATAAGAAAAAAATAATTGAACTGTTATCAGGATTTGATTTTCTTGAATACCAAGAAGAAGAAACACAAAGAAAATTTAAGATAAGCTATTACACTTCTGATGTAAAAGAAAATTTGGAGAAAGTCAGGGAGACATTAATTAAAAATAAAATAAAAGCAAATATAATTTTCAGTCATGGACAATTTCTTGATATACTTCCTTTTCGTGCATCAAAAGGAAAAGCAATAAGATACCTTTCTTATAGATGGAATGTCCCTTATGAAAATATTTTAGTTGCCGGTGATTCAGGAAATGATGCTGAAATGCTTAAGGGAGAATTGCTTGGTGTTGTAGTTGCCAATTACAGCAGTGAGCTGGAACAATTAAAAGGGGGCAAAAGAATTTATTTCGCTAATAGAAATTATGCAGGCGGAATTATTGATGGATTGAATTATTATAATTTTTTAAAAGACGGAGAGGAGCAAAATTTTGAGTGATGGAATAGAAAAATTGTTGGAAGATAACAAACAAGGACTATTTAGATTTTTAAATAAAGTTTTATACAACTCAAATAAATTATATGTAAAAGGAAATTTACTTGAAATTTTAGAAGAGTATAAAGTGAATGTGGAAAATGAGGAGGGCGATAATCATGATGCTATAGAAGAAATTTTGCAAAAGACGAATGAAGCCGTATGCAAAGAGAACCTAACTTATTTTGAAATTCGAGACCAAATAGGAAAAGCGCAGCATTATTTATTTGGATTAGAGGATTATTACTATGAGAAAATTTCCCGCATAGATTATTTAAAGATAAAAGAAGAATTCGTAAATCCTGGCGGCAGGAATGACATATTAAGTCTTAACTTCGAAACTTTTTATGATAAATTTCCAAGTGTAAGAGAACCAAAAAATATAGGTAAAGGAGTTGAATTTTTAAATCGTTATTTATCCAGCAAGATGTTTACAGAGCCGGAAAAACTTAGTAGAGCACTTTTTGATTTTCTATTCGTCCATAAATATAAAAATCAGCAATTAATATTGAATGACCGTGTAAAGAATCCCGGAGATTTAAGTTCTAAAATTGATAAAGCTTTAACTTTTTTACGAAAGGAAGATGATGATCAACCTTACTCAGAATTTAAACATAAGCTGCAGGAACTCGGATTTGAACCTGGTCTTGGAAACTGTGCCGCAGATATTATTGAAAGCCTTGAACAATTAGATAGACTTCTTCATTCACCTGATTATCAGGCGCTTACAGATTTTCTTTCAAAGATTCCGATGATATTTAATATTGCAATCATTTCTCCGCACGGATATTTCGGGCAGGAAGGCGTACTTGGAATGCCTGACACCGGCGGGCAGGTGGTGTATATTCTTGATCAGGTTAAAGCGCTGGAAAAAGAGATGACAAAATCTCTTAGGGCATCCGGCCTTGAAGCAAAACCTAAAATAATTATTCTTACAAGATTAATTCCTAATGCCGGAGACACCAAGTGTAATCAACGATTAGAAAAAGTGCACGAGACTAAGAACACCTGGATACTCCGCGTTCCGTTTAGAGATTTCAATAGGAATGTGACGGATAACTGGATTTCAAGATTTGAAGTCTGGCCATATCTAGAATCCTTTTCTGAAGATGCTCATAAAGAGCTGCTGGTTGAATTTGGAGACCGCCCGGATTTTATAATTGGAAATTATTCCGATGGCAATATGGTTGCATATATGCTGGCAAGGAAGTTTGGAGTTACACAATGCAACATTGCACATGCACTTGAAAAGAGTAAATATTTGTACAGCGCTTTGTATTGGAAAAACATGGATGAACATTATCATTTCTCTACTCAATTCACTGCTGATTTAATTGCCATGAACACAGCAAATTTTATTATCACTTCTTCTTACCAGGAAATTGCCGGTACGGAAGGCAGTATTGGCCAATATGAATCTTATATCAATTTTACAATGCCCGAATTGTTTAGAGTAACCGGAGGGATAAATTTATTTCATCCGAAGTTTAACATTGTGCCTCCCGGAGTTAATACAAAAATTTATTTTCCCTACAGCAATCAGAAGAAAAGAATTAAAGAAACTACCGAAGAGTTAGAAGAATTAATTTTTAATAATGCTGATGATCCGGATGTTTATGGCGAATTAGAAAATCCCGATTTGGTTCCTATCTTTTCATTGGCAAGGCTTGATAAAATTAAAAATTTAACTTCTCTTGCAGAATGGTTTGGCAAATCGGAAGAGTTACAAGAAAAAGCGAATCTTATTATTGTCGCAGGAAAAGTTGATGCTAATAAAACCAGTGATGGTGAAGAAAAAGAACAAATCTATCTGATGCATGACATCATCAATAAATATAATCTTCACAATAAAATTAAATGGATTGGTAAGCTATTCAGGAAAGACCAAACCGGTGAAGTTTACAGGGTTATTGCAGACAGAAAAGGAATATTTGTTCAGCCGGCTTTGTTTGAAGGATTTGGTTTAACCGTGCTTGAAGCTATGCGGAGCGGTCTGCCTGTGTTTGCAACTTACTACGGCGGCCCTATGGAAATAATTGAAGACGGCAAATCCGGTTTTCATATTGACCCGATTAATGAAAAAGAGACTACTGAAAAAATTCTTACGTTCTTAAAAAAATGTGAAAAAGATAATTCCTATTGGAGTAAGATTTCGGAGAGAGCAATAAAGCGCGTTGATACAGCATATAATTGGGAACTATATGCTAATAAGCTTTTATCTTTGGCAAAGATTTACGGCTTTTGGAAGTACACTACAAACATAGATATGGAAGAAATGAATGCCTACCTGGATGTGCTTTATCATTTACTATACAAGCCTGGCGCAAATAAGATTTTAGAAAATCATATGAATAGGTAAATATTAAATGTATTAAAACCTTCGAGGTTTTTAAAATTATAAACTAACAGATTTTAATTTTAAATATTTTATCTAAGTGGAAACCTCGAAGGTTTGGGTCTGACCTTCTCGAAATCAAAAAATAATTCAATGTTAATTAAACTTTACAGCCAATCAACTTTTCCAATTCTATAAACACAAATGCTCATAGTAAAAATCTTTCAAGATTTGAAAAATCGAGGATCAAGCATCCCGTACACTTCCTTTCATCCTTAAAAAATAACAAACCTATCTCATCAAACCTAAAAATTTACTAAATTAAGGTTTAACTTTTTAACACATTTCTTCCACTATTTTGCGAGGTTAACTTGTCGCTTCTCGATTACCTAATTATTCTGGCATACTTTGTTTTTTCCATAGGTATCGCATTATATTATTCCAAACGTGCCGGTAAAAGCACAGATGAATTTTTTCTTTCCGGTAGAAACCTTCCCTGGTATCTTGCCGGACTTTCAATGGTTGCAACTACATTTGCTGCGGATACTCCACTCGCTGTTACTGAGCTTGTTGCTAAAAACGGAATTGCCGGTAACTGGGTTTGGTGGAATTTTGCTTTTGGCGGTTTGCTTACTGTATTCTTTTTTGCAAAGCTTTGGAGAAGAGCAGGGATAATGACCGAGGTTGAATTTGCTGAAATTAGATACTCAGGAAAACCAGCTAGATTTTTAAGAGGCTTCCGTGCTGTATATCTCGGCTTTTTTATGAATCTGATAATTATGGGCTGGGTAAACAAAGCAATGATTTCTATTTTGGTTGGGATGTTTAAGATTCCTGAATCCCAAGTTCTATATTATGTCTTCGCCTGTATGCTGCTGGTTGCATTTTATTCTGCTCTTTCAGGTTTGTGGGGTGTAGTTGTAACAGATGCATTCCAATTTGTTTTAGCTATGACCGGAACAATTATTCTTGCAATACTTGTTGTTAATTCTTCGCAAGTTGGTGGAATAACTGGTATGCAGGAAAAGCTTCCAAAATTTGTTTTTGATTTCTTCCCCCATATTTCAGATGCTGGTTCTGTGGCGGGGGCTTTTGCTTTAAGCGCTGCATCATTTCTTGCGTATGTTGGAATAATCTGGTGGGCATCGTGGTATCCCGGCGCAGAACCCGGCGGCGGCGGTTATGTTGCTCAAAGAATGATGTCTGCAAAGGATGAAAAACATTCTTTGTTTGCTACTTTATTTTTTCAGATAATGCATTATGCAATTCGTCCCTGGCCATGGGTGTTGGTTGGAATTTCTACTTTGATAATTTATCCTAACTTAAGCGCTGCTGATAAAGGTATGGGTTACATTTATGCAATGAATGATTTTCTTCCAATCGGCCTAAAAGGTTTACTGGTAGCTGCATTTTTTGCTGCATACATGAGCACTATTGCGACCCAGCTTAACTGGGGTTCGTCATATCTTATGAATGATTTCTATAGAAGATTTGTAAAGCCGCATGAAAAAGAAAAACATTATGTACTTACTTCACGCGTTATAACTATGATATTAATGTTTATCTCTGTGATTGTAACATTATTTATTAATCGTATATCCGGTGCATGGGAATTTATTATGGAAGCAGGTGCGGGAGTTGGGTTAGTTTTAATTTTAAGATGGTTCTGGTGGAGAATAAATGCCTGGTCGGAAATTTCTGCAATGGTTACTCCTTTTGTTGTGCTTCCATTTTTAAGATACTTTGGGATTGCATTCCCAACTACTTTATATTACTTGGTAGCAACTACAACGGTTGTTTGGGTTACAGTAACTTTATTAACCAAGCCAACAGACGAAGATGTTTTATTTTCGTTCTATAAAAAAATTCATCCGGGCGGAGTTTTGTGGAAGAAGATTTCATCCAAGCTGCCTGAAGTTCAAAGCGACACCGGATTTTTCAGAATGTTTTTAAACTGGTTTTTCGGAGTTGCTTTAGTATATTCAATGCTACTGGGAATCGGCAGCGTTATTTTTAGCGATTATAAATCTGCAATAATTTGTCTCGTAATTGCTGTGCTATCGGTTATAGTTATTTATAAAAATTTATCCGAGCTTGGCTGGAAGACAGTAATTAAATAACTGTTATGGAATCGAACAATACTCTCGGAAATATTAAAGTCATTTTTTTTGATTTGGATGGAACCCTTTTATCTAAAGAAGGAGAAATAGGCAAAGAGACAAAAGAGCTGGTGCATGAATTAAAAAAGTACGGGGTCCATTTTACTTTTGCCAGTGGAAGGCTTCATTCGGCGTTAACCAGGTATGCTGAAGAACTTGATATTGATACACCATTGGTTTCGCTGGATGGCTGCATTATAAAAAGTTATCCTGAAGGCAAGGTTATTTTTGAATCCTTCATCAAAGAAAAGTATGTAAAAAAAGCTTTAAATTTTGCCAATGAATTTTTACTTCACGTTGCCCTGTGCCATGCTGATGCTATTTACTATACTGAAAATAATTCTGTTATTCCTGTCGTGATGGACAAGTTCGGAGCGAAATATGAAGAAGTTCAATCTTATGATGATTACTTGACTCAGACACTTGAAGTAGTATTTGCCGGGGATAATAAAGATTCAATTAGATATATAAAAGATAAAATGAACTTCCCGAATACTTTCGGAATTTCTGCTTCTTATTTTAAATCTAATTCTTACGAAGGAGTTTATTATCTTCATATCAGGAAAAAAAATATTTCAAAAGGAAAAGGAGCATTGAGGCTTCTTAAATACTTAAATGTGAAAGAAGAAAACAGTGCTGTTATTGGCGACTGGTATAATGATTTAAGTTTATTCAGTACCCGTGCTGTTAAGGTTGCGCTTGCCAATGCAGTTCCGGAAATAAAAAGTCTTGCAAACATTATAACTAAACGAACAAACAATGAAGATGGTACCGCTGAATTTTTGGAAATGGTTTTAAAAGCTAAAAAGGATAACCATGCTTGAAAAAAAGAAAGTAAATTTTAAAACCAGCGAGAGAGTTCGTTTCACAATTGCACTTATAACGGTTTTGTTAATTGTATTAATGTTCCCTAAAGGTGAGTCAATTGAATCGGAAGTTAATGTCGGCTCTATCTGGATTCACGACGATTTAATTGCGTCATTTCCTTTCTCAATATTAAAAGATCCTGCTGTTTATAATGCTGAAATCAAAGAAGCTGAAGCAGGTGTTTTCCCGGTTTTTGTGAATGCGAATAAAAATGGAAACGATATTGATTCCGTTATCAAGTATAATTCATTTTTATTAAAAGCAATTGACAGCTCAATTGTTGAAACTAACAGGCAGGAAACTAATCCGTCATTTCTTACTACTGAATCTTTTACAGTTCTTAAAAATTTAAGACTTCAAGAGAAAAATTTAATTTCTGCGAATGGATTCAGCTTAAGTAAATTTTTTTCGTTATCCAAAAATATTTTAAGTAATATATATTCAAATAAGATTGTAGATCTTCCTGCTGACATAAAACAACGGGACAGTATTGGAGTAAGAGAAGGGAATGTAGAAGAAATTGAACCGTTGAAAAAATTTCAAGCTGAAGCAGAAGCGAAATCAAACGCAAACGATTTGATTAAAAGCTTTAATTATTCAAGTAATATTGAAACTGCTTTAATTGAATATGTTGACCATTTTATTTTTCCAACTTTAGTTTACAGTAAAACTCTGACTGATGAACTAGTTCAACAGGCAAAAAACACCGTTTCCAAGACCAGCGGAATTGTCAATGAAAATGAAAAAATAGTTGGCAAGCACGATAGAATAACAAAAGAAATAAAGCTTAAAATAGATTCTTATAAAGCCGCTAAGGGCGAGAAGATTGGTACAGTTGAAATGTATCTCCAAATGGTTGGTAAGTTTCTTCACATTTCACTTTTACTTACGCTATTAATTATCTATGTGTTCTTATTCAGGAAAAAGATTTTCTACAACAACCAAAAAATAATATTGATTGCAATTATTATTTTGTTCTTCTCATTCATCACGTATTTGGTGAATCAATTAGTTGCATCAACCCCGGTTTATCTTTTGATTTTTATACCAGCCGCATCAATGCTGCTTACTATAACTTTTGATTCTCGTGTAGGATTTTACACAACTGTAATTATATCTTTAATAGCCGGTGCCCTTCGAGGGAATGATTATACTTTTTCAGTTTTGAATATTTTAGCAGGCGTACTTGCTGTTTACTCTGTTAGAGATATTAAGAATCGGTCTCAAATATTCAGGTCGTTTTTGTTTATACTCATCGGATACACAAGCGGGATAGTAGCATTTGGATTTGAGAGATTTGCAGAAGTAAATAAACTTTTAATTGAGTTTGCCTTTATCTCTTCTAACGCTTTGATAAGCCCGGTATTAACTTACGGCTTATTAATTTTCTTTGAGAAGTTTTTTAAGATAACCACCGATTTAACTTTGCTTGAACTTTCAAATTTTGATGCACCATTGTTAAAAGAGCTTTCAAGAAAAGCGCCGGGTACATTTAATCATTCCATGACAATGGGAACACTTGCAGAATCGGCTGCAGAAAAAATAAATGCAAATCCCTTGCTTGCAAGAGTTGGGGCTTATTATCACGATATTGGCAAAACAATTTCTCCTCAAAATTTTGTAGAGAACCAATTGAATAGCCAAAATGTTCATGAGGGCTTATCTCCCGAAGAAAGTGTAGCTATTATTGTAAAACATGTTAAAGAAGGTATTGAGCTTGCTGAAGCAAATAATCTCCCCCAGGAAATTATCGATTTTATTCCGGCTCATCATGGGACAATGGCAATGTCTTTTTTCTATGAAAAAGCTGTGAAATTATATGGCGAAGAAAAAGTAAATATTGAAGATTACAAGTATCCTGGCCCAAAGCCGCAGACAAAGGAAACGGCAATAATAATGCTTGCAGATGGTTGTGAATCTGCCGTACGTTCTATAGAGAAGCCGGATGCTACAAAAGTTGAAAATGTAATTGATAATATAATTACTTCGCGGATTGACGACGGCCAGTTGGACGAATCTCCAATAACTTTCAGCGATGTAAGTAAAATTAAAGAAGCATTCATAAGCATATTACTTGGACAGCATCATAGAAGAATCAGGTATCCAAAACAAGATGAAGTGGAAAAAGGAGTTGAAGAGAAAAAAGAAAAAGCATGAATATATTTTTAAAAGAATATCTTTCGGTTTTGAGTCTTGAAAAGAATTTGTCCGAAAATACAGTCAGCTCATATAAAAATGACATATCATCTTTCATAAATTTTTTAAGTACAAAAAATATTGATGACCCTTCGGAAATAAATTACCTGGATTTGATTGATTTCTTTAGAGAGTTGAATGAATTAGGTTTATCAAAAACATCTGCTGCAAGATATTATTCTTCACTTAAAGGATTTTTTAAATATCTTTTTCAAAGTAATTACATTAAATCCAATCCAATAGAAAAAGTTGAAACACCAAAGCTTTCAAAGAATCTTCCTAATGTACTTTCATTTAATGAAGTCGAAAAAATTTTAAATCAGCCAAATACAAATGACAAATTTGGATTGAGAGATAAAGCAATTCTTGAACTATTTTACGCCTGCGGTGTAAGAATATCAGAGTTATTAAATCTTAAAATATCGGATCTTTTTTTTAGTGAAGAAATGATTCGCGTGCTGGGGAAAGGTTCTAAAGAAAGATTAATTCCGATTGGTGAAAGTGCAATCAACTGGATTACAAAATATTTACAAAACTCTAGGCCGCTATTGATGAAAAAATTAAAAAGTGAAAATTTTGTTTTCTTAAATTCGAGGGGAACAAAGTTATCGCGTATGGGTGTTTGGAAAATAGTTGATAGATATGTTAATGAAGCAGGAATAAAAAAAGAAGTTCATCCGCATACTTTTAGGCATTCATTTGCAACTCATTTATTGGAAGGTGGTGCCGACTTGAGAGCGGTTCAGGAAATGCTTGGGCATTCGGATATTTCAACCACACAAATTTATACTCACATTGACCGCGAATACATTAAACAGGTCCACAAAGAATATCATCCCAGAGGATAATTATTAATGCAAGTAAGCGATAAACTAATTTCCTTTTTAACATTTTTACCAATGTTTTTTATTTCAATAACAATTCATGAATTTGCTCATGCGTTTTTAGCGTCAAAACTTGGAGACAACACTGCAAAAAATCTTGGCCGATTAACTTTAAATCCTTTTAAGCATGCCGATTTAGTTGGTACTTTAATTATGCCGATTGCATCTTTCGCATCTGGGTTTGCACTAATTGGCTGGGCAAAGCCGGTGCCGATTGATAGTAGAAATTTTAAAAATCATTTAAGGGATGATGCAGTTGTTTCATTTGCCGGGCCGTTATCAAACCTGCTGCTTGCTTTTGTTTTCTTTATCGGCTTCGTAATTACAGTGAATATGCATATAACAAATCAGCAATACATTGTTAACATTTTTTGGTATGGAGTTTTTTTTAATATTTTTTTATTCGCGTTTAACCTGCTTCCCATTCCGCCATTAGACGGTTCGCATATTCTTTACGATATCTTTCCAAATAATATTACATCAAAGATTTTAAACTTAGGTTTTTACGGAACATTTATTTTGCTGATATTCATTTACAGTCCCCTTTGGGGATTTTTCATTAAATTCATTAATTTCATTTTAGATTTATTTATCAAGCTTGAGAGAATTATTAATGCTTAAATTAATTTTACCTCTATTATTAGCAGCACTACTACTTAGCTGCGGAGATGTAAATAAAAATAAAGAAACACAAAATGTTGTAATTCAATCATTGCAGAAAAAAAGTAATACCCCATTTATATTTGTGGGGATGGTAGGTGAAAAGCCTGGTTTGTACAAATACAATTTCAAAACTAAAAAATCAAAAGTATTTTGGTCTTCGGGAGTTGAAGAAGTGATGGAGCTTTCTTTTTCACAAGATAGAAAAGCAGCATTCTTTCTAACTGCCAGAGATTACGGTAAACGAGGAGTCTTTCCTTTTATTTCAAGAGCAAAGCTTTATCACATAAATTTGGATTCCAATAAAGTAAATTTTGTTACGAATATCGGTACAGGCATGCAGGTTTTTACAGAATGGGTGGACAGCAATAATTTTAAGGTTGCTTTTAATTCGATAGACATTAAAGTTTCGGATTATGTTAATCAGCATACTTTTATTTTTAATACGTTTGGTAAAGAACTTCTGAATGAAAAAAAGCTTTACAATTTATTTAAAGAAGGTTACCCGTCTCTTCCCAAAAGAAAATTAAATTTAACATCAAAACAGTTGGATGCAGAATTAAAGACTGTAGATAACGATAGTTTGGATTTATTCTATTTTAACAAAGTTTCGGAAAATAATTCTATCTTAATTTGCTTGGATTATAAAAAATTAGAAGACATTGGCTGGTCGAAAGATAATAACGATTTAATATTCTCTACTGTTGATGTTACACCGGGGAATGAAACTCTTTACAGCAAAGACCCTCAAACATCATCTTTATATATTTATTCGTTGAAGAATCACAAAATAGAAAATAAATGGGGAGGCGGAGGATATAAAAATTTCTTTATTCAAAATGATAAATTATTTTTCGATACAGGATTTAAAGATAATTCAATTATAATAATTTATGATTTAAACAACAGCAGCCCGGTTGATTCCATAAAAATTAACGGCGGCTGCGGGTTAGAAAATATTCCTAAAATTCCGGATTATAGTGCTTAGTGAATACTTATTATAGAATATTAAAATTTGTAAAACCTTATTGGAAGCACATTATTCTTTCAATAGCATGTACAATTTTATTTGCAGTTTTAAATGGACTTTCTGTTTACTTAACAATTCCACTGCTTGATACTTTGTTTTCTGAAACTTCAAAAACACAAGTAACTAACAGCCAGCCATCTGCTGTTGATAAAGCAGCTAACTTATTACCTGATTGGATAATTAACATAAAAGAAGATGTATCAAATGCATTCAACAATTTTGTATTCAGCGGTGACAAAACCGATGCGTTATTTAAAATATGTTTGATTGTATTGTTTGCATTTCTTGGGAAAAATATATTTGGATATATGCAGGCTTATTTTTTAGCCCATGCTGAGCAAGGAACGATGAAAGACCTTCGCGATACCGCTTACCAGCATCTTCATGAATTGCCAATGAGTTACTTTAAACAGGAAAGAGTTGGTAATTTAATTTCGCGAATTACAAATGATGTTAACATAGTTCAAGCAAGTATCTCCACTACATTTTTAAATTTAATCAGAGAACCATTAACTATAATTGTTTTTCTTGCCATTGCTCTCAGCATTAGCTGGCAGCTTACTCTAATAGCTTTTATAACTCTTCCTTTTTCTGCTTTAGTTATTGGATGGATTGGGGTTAAAATTAGAAAATACAGCTCAATCATTCAAGCAAAGATGGCTGACATAACAAGTGTTTTACAAGAGACCATTTCAGGGGTAAAAATTGTAAAAGCATTTGGAATGGAAAAATATGAAAACGAAAAATTTAAATCGGAAACAAAAAGCTTTTTCAAAATGATGCTGCATATTGTTAGAATCAGAAATGCATCTTCACCTATCACAGAATTCTTAAGTGTCATAGTTGGGGTTATAATAATTTATTACGGCGGCATTTTGGTTTTGCAGGAACATTCAATTAAAGCAAGCGAGTTTATAGGTTTCTTGTTTGCAATATTTCAGCTTATGCCTCCGATAAAAGAATTGAGCGGGATAAATAATAAAATCCAGGAGTCGAGTGCCGCTGCGGATAGAGTTTTCGAAATAATTGATACTCCACCATTAATTAAAAATATTCCTGGCGCAAAAAAATTGAGTGAGTTTAATTCTTCTATCAGCTTTGACCATGTTTCATTTCATTATGATGATGGGGATGAGCTTGTTTTAAATGACATTAATTTTTCAGTCGACAAGGGAAAGATAATTGCATTCGTCGGCCCAAGCGGCGGCGGTAAGTCCACCTTGGTTGATTTAATCCCTCGTTTTTATGACCCAACGTCCGGCAAAATTTTAATCGACGGAATTGATATTAAAGAATATGATATTAAAAGTTTACGTACAATGATGGGAATTGTGACCCAGGAAACAATTTTATTTAACGAGTCGATAAAAAATAACATTGCTTATGGTTTGGAAGATTATCCTTTCGAAAAGATTGTTGAAGCATCCAAAACAGCAAACGCACATAATTTTATTATTCAAATGCCTAAAGGTTATGATACTGTTATTGGTGAAAGAGGAGTAAAGCTTTCAGGTGGACAAAGACAACGTATTTCAATTGCCCGTGCTTTATTAAAGAATCCCGAAATAATGATTTTTGATGAAGCGACTTCTGCTCTCGATAATGAATCCGAATTGCTTGTGCAGGAAGCCATAGATAGGCTGATGGTAAACAGAACAACAATTGTAATTGCACATCGTTTAAGTACAATAAGAAATGCTTCACAAATATTAGTTCTTGATAAAGGGAGAATTATTCAATCAGGTAATCATGATGAATTAATTGAACAAGAGAAAGGGCTTTATAGGAAATTTTATGAGATGCAGTTTAGAGATTGATTATGGATAGACAAAACAAATCTATAAAGATAATTGATAAGGCAATTCTCGTTTTCATTATTATTTTTCTTTTAAGCTTAAGCAATTCAATTTTCGTTAACCAGGTGGGATACTACGGGGCACTACTTTTAATTCTGCTGAAATATTATTTAACCAAAGAAAATCAATTTAAAAAAACCGGGCTTGAATTTGCTTTAATTTGGTATCTTGTTGCAGAAATATTATCAGCAATATTTACTCAATATCATAGTAACGCAAATACAAATCTATTAAAACGGGCATTGCTAATTCCGATTATTTACACATTCATTGCAGCGTCCACTGATTTAAAGAGATCAAAACTTTATTTTAAAATTTATATCGGCGCTACTTTAGTCACTGTTCTAATCTATCTATTTTTTTCATACAGATTTTATATTCAAAACCTTTATGGAGTTGAACAATCCGGGCCTTCTCTTTTCCAATATCCAATTACTGCAAGTGAAATAATAAGTTTTACGGTAGTATTTCTATTTGCTTTTTTAATTAACGAAAAAGTATCAATTAAAAACCGGCTGCTTCTCTTAATAGGATTTAGTTTGTCTGCTTTGGCATTGGTTTCAACTTATAAACGAACCGGCTGGCTGGGAGCTGCTTTCGGCATATTCATAATTTTAATAATTAAAAAACAATGGAAAATATTAATTCCATTAATTGTTTTAGGATTAGTTATTGTCGCAACTCAGAAAAATATAAGTGAATTATTTATATTTAATTATGCTAATAACACAATCACAAAAAAAATTGAACTAAAAACCAAAGGAAGAGCATACAATGTTTTCCCTGCGGGGAATAAATATTTTGTCAGCGATTATGAAGATGGGATAGTAGAGTACCAAGATTCATCTGTAATTAATAAAATAGAAACTCCCGCACCTATTTATGAATTGAGAAAATGGAATGACAATTATTTAATTGCGTATTTAAGTGATACACGCTTTTTATTAATTCAAAAGAAAGACGATGAATTTAAAATTAGGAAAGAATTTTTAACTCCGGGATTTACAACCTCATTCAGGGTGTTTAATGGTTACTTATATATTTTAGATTCCGACAGCGGGCTTACTGTCTATCGCGACCCGCAGAATTTTGAAAACTACATGCGCTTTGAAAATCTAACCGGTTTCACAAATTTTTATGTTGATTCAACTTATTTCATTTTCGAAACTCCCGGCAGTGGAGTAACAATTTATAATTCAGAATATAATTTGCCAGGCGATAGTTTATATTTTTACAAAAATCCTCAAATTGATTTTATCTATTATTTAAATGATAGGCTATTTGTATCTGATAATACAGGATTAAAATTATTCAAAGTAAACGAAGATAAATTAACCCAGCTTGATAAAACGAAAGAAATTTCAAAAGCATTAAACTGGATTCAAAAGGATAATAAATTATTTGTCTCCGATTTGAATAACAAAGTATTTGAGCTTGAATACCCTGTTAAAGATTCGATTAAAATAATTTCGAAAAATGAATTATCGTTTACGCCTTCTTCAATGAATTATGCAAATGAGAAACTTTATTTTTCCTATATTAAAAGAAGCCGCTTGCTAAGTATCTGGGACCCATATCTTCCATCAAACTATACACGTTTTGCTTTGTGGAGAGCCGGCTGGGAAATGTTCAAAGACCATCCAATAGTTGGCGTCGGTGATATTGATTTAAGAGAATATTATATAAAATATAAGCGGCCTTATGACAAGGAAATTCAAGGGCACATGCATAACAATTTTGTTCATGTGCTGGTTACACTGGGAGCGTTCGGATTTATTGCCGTAGTTTTTCTTTTCATTAAAATAATTTTAATTGAATTAAAAATTTATCGTGAAAGAAAAACTATTCCATTTATTTCTTCTTATTCACTTGGAGCAATTGGATGCTTTGCTGCATTTCTTTTTTCCGGATTAACGGAGATGAATTTTGGCGATCATGAAATTATAACTTTGGTTTGGTTTACGCTTGGACTGAATTTTGCTTTCTATTTCTTATCACAAACTATTACTGCAAATAGGCAGTAATTTATAATTGTATTTACATAGTCCTTTAGGTAAGTTTTTTTTAATATTATAAATTTTTGATTACGGAGGCTTTTTTAATGGAAATTAAAGAGAAAAATGAAATAGCCGGAATGGTAGATAAATTATCATCTGAATTTAATACTAACGTGAATGAAGCAGCAATAATTCTTGCTGCCGGCCATGGTAAAAGAATAAAATCACAGACGTCAAAAATGCTGCATAAGATTTGGGAAATCCCGACAGTTGAACGTGTTTATAATGCCTGCCGCAATGGAATTAATGATATTAATATGATCGTTGTCGTGGGAATAAAAGCTAAAGATGTTATTAATGTAATTGGAAAAAGAAAAGCTACAAAGTTCGCATACCAGGAAAAACAAAACGGAACCGGGCATGCAGTGCAGGTTGCATTGGAAAGAATTGATGAAAAACTTTTTGATGGAAATGTTTATGTTCTTCCCGGCGATATGGGATTAATTGATAGAGCTACTATGAAAAGATTTAGAGAAGAGTTTGTTAATACAAATTCAGATATGATGGTTCTTACCGGAATATTTGAAGGTGATCCATCTGAAAATTCTTATGGTAGAATTATTCGCGTTAAAGATGAAGACGTAAATGGAAAGCCTTCTGACAAGGATTCCGGAAAAGTTATTGAAATTATGGAACACAAAGATATTCTTGCTTTAAAAGATGATAAACCTTATGAAGTAATGTTTAATAACAAAAAATATTCTTATACAAAGAAAGAGTTGATTGAAAATAATGAATTTAACTCAGGCGTTTATGCATTTAAATATAAAAAACTAATTGAGCTTGTAAACCAGCTTTCCAGCAATAACGCACAGAATGAAATATACATAACAGATTTAATATCATTGTTCAATAAGAAAAACTATTCGGTAACTGCTATTAGCCCGGAAAAACAATATGTAGTTATGGGCTTCAACAATAAATCTGTTCTAAAAGAAATGGAGTCAGTTGCCAGGAAAAAAGTCTATGAAAAATTAAAAGATATAATTGAAATTGATGACCCGGATGATTTTTTTATTCACGAAAAAGTTGTTAGTCAAATAATCGAAATGGATAAGCAAAACATTCCTCTTGATATAATAATTGGAAAGGGTGCTTATATCGGAAAAGACGTGAAGCTAAATTACAACCTTGAGCTTAAAAAAAATGTATATGTTAACGGCAATGTTCAGTTTGGCAAAAATGTGATTGTCTGGCAGAATGTGCATCTTTCATGTTTTGAAAATCAAGCATTAAGGATTGGTAACTTTGTTGAAATACTTTGGGGCGATATAATTAAAGGCAATATTGAGATTGGTGATTATTCAAGAATTGAATCGAGTGTAAATATGACCGGCAGTGATGAGTTTCCGTTGAAAATGGGTTCACATGTTTTGATTAAAGGAACAAGCTACATCTTTGGTTCATTAATAGAGGACGATGTGAATATTGAACATAGTGTTTTAATCAATAAACACGTTGAAAGATTAGTGAAACGTAATGGGGAAATTCAACCGATAAGATTTTATCTTCCAATGCCTTCAGGAATTGATGCGATTGAGGATTTGTGATGAAAGGTCAAAATTCAAAAGTTAAATATCAAAAATTTAAAAGTGATAGAATTATGGCTGAAAAGTTTAGAACAAATTATAAAATCATTATTTCAAATTGATACAGAATTTTTTTGAATTTTTAACTTTGACTTTTGACTTGTAAATTGTTCAAATGTTTTGTCAAAGCAGCTTTTTTCCTTGCGGCAGTATTTCTATGGATTTTACCTTTTGTAGTGCTTCTATCGATAAGTGCGACAGCTTCTTTATATAATTTTTCTAGTTCTTCTTTTTCACTTGAGCCAAGTGTTTTTTTAACAACTGTTTTTATTTGTGAATCTATTCTTTTGTTAATATTTTTTTTCTTTTCTATTGTGCGTATTCTCTTCTTAGCCGATTTATGATTTGCCATGCTTTCGAAACCTTTTATAGTAATAAAAAAATTGACCACAAATATATGAATTCGTATGTTTGATGTCAACTTGCTAATTAGTAATTTTGCTTGAAAAATTAAGAAATTAGGCAATAATCAAGATATTTTATGCTAAAGGTTAACGAAATATATTTTTCAATTCAGGGCGAAAGCACCAAAGCCGGACTGCCTTGTGTCTTTGTCCGCTTAACATATTGTAATCTTAGATGCACTTATTGCGATACTGAATATGCTTTTTATGAAGGCAAAGATTTAACTATAGATGAAATCTTATCAGAAGTAAAAAAATACGATTGCAATCTTGTTGAAGTTACCGGTGGAGAACCTTTGGTTCAAGAAGAATCTCTGGAATTGATGAAGAAATTATGTGATGAAGGTTTCGAAGTTTTGTTAGAAACCGGTGGAAGCCTGCCAATAAAGAATATTGATAAACGTGTTATGATTATTATGGATTTAAAATGCCCTTCAAGTAAAATGGTTAAGAAAAACTATTATGAAAATATTAATCATATAAAGAATAAAGATGAAATTAAATTCGTAATTGGAACAAGGGAAGATTATGAATGGACAAAAGTATTAATTAATAAATATGATTTAACCGGAAAGTGTGAAATTTTATTTTCAGTAGTTTTTGGGGAACTTGAACCGCTTACACTTATTAACTGGGTTCTGGAAGATAAGTTAAATGTAAGATTCCAGCTTCAGATGCATAAGTTTATTTGGTCACCTGAAACTAAAGGGGTTTAATTGAAAATAGCAAAAGAATTTCATTGGGAAATGGGACACCGCCTTCCTGAACATTTTGGTAAATGCAAAAATATTCATGGGCATTCATACAAAATGATTGTGGAAATTGAAGGTGATGTATTAGAGTCCGGTATGGTAATGGATTATTATGACTTAAAGAAAATTGTAAATCCAATAGTGGAAGAATTAGACCATGCATTTATGGTTTACAAAGACGACGAACAAATAATAAAATTTTTAGAAGAAATGAATTCAAAAAAAGTTATTGTTGATTTTCAATCCACTGTGGAAAACATTTGTACATACTTCCTAACAAAAATTAAGGGGGCAATCATTCATAAAAATGTGAGTAAGCTGAAAGTGCGTATCTATGAAACCCATGATGATTATGCTGAAGAAAGTGTAACTTTGAATTACTAATTTCTCTAAAAACTTTACTAAAAATATAAAATAGTTGAAGGCGAGATTTATTTATAGTTAGCTTTAATAAAAATCAAATTGATTTATATTAGGTTATAAATTTAGACTAATTAATTAAATATTTTGAGGGGCACATTTTGAAAAATGTCTCAATAATTCCAACTGAAAAAATTACAAACAAAATTTATTTAATTAGAAAAGAAAAAGTTCTACTTGATTCAGATCTCGCTGAATTGTACGGAGTTGAAACAAGGGTTTTAAAACAAGCTGTAAGAAGAAATATTGATAGATTTCCTAATGATTTTCTCTTTGAATTGACTAAAGAAGAGTACGATTCTTTAAGGTCACAAAATGTGATCATAAAGAGAGGGCAGCATTCTAAATATCTCCCCTTTGCATTTACTGAACAAGGTGTTGCAATGCTTTCAAGTGTATTGAACAGTAAGAGAGCTATTCAAGTCAATATTGCAATAATGAGGGCCTTTGTTCAACTCAGGAAATTTTTACAAAGCAATGATCAATTAAGCAAAAAACTTAAAAAACTTGAAAGTGAAACAAAAAAGAAATTCGCAGAACAAGAAAAACAAATTCAATTAATATTTGAAGCTATAAAAGAATTAATCTCTGAAAAGGAAAAACCAAAAAATCCTTTTGGATTTCAGTTAATAAAAAAATAACATTTACTATTTATGTCCAGATTTAAAATCTATCTTGAATATGAAGGCACGAGATACAGCGGCTGGCAGACTCAAAAAAATGCCAAGACCGTTCAAGGACAATTAATAAAAGTCGCAACAGAAATATTTAACACTTCAAACTTTGAATTAAAAGGAAGCGGGCGTACTGACAGCGGTGTTCATGCACTTTGCCAGGTTGCCCATCTTGATGTTAAAACAATGCTGGCACCGGAAATCATTAAATTAAAATTTAATGATTTGCTTCCTTATGATATTAATATTTTAGAAATTGAAAAAGCTCATCCAAAATTTCATGCAAGACATGATGCAATTTCGCGAAGCTATATTTATCAAATTTCAAGAAGAAGGACTGCATTTGGTAAAAATTATGTTTGGTGGATAAAGGACAAGCTTGCTTTTGAAAAAATGAATCAGGCTGCAAAGCTGCTTGAAGGTATGCATGATTTTGCTTCTTTTTCGGATGACGACAAAGAAGAAAAATCTACAAAAGTATTAATCGAAAAAATCCAGTTGAAAGAGGAAGGCGATTTAATTTTAATTAGAATTATTGGGTCGCACTTTTTATGGAAAATGGTTAGAAGAATTGTTGGAGTATTAGTTGAGATAGGAAGAGGAAAGAAAACGGAAAAAGATTTATTGTTTTATCTCAATAGTAAATCAAACGAACCGGCAAAATATACTTCCCCACCTTCAGGATTGTTTTTAGAGCGAGTGATTTATAAAGGGGAAAAGTTTGAGAAGGACTTTACAAGCCCATTAAGGTTTTCAAACATTTAGGACAGTAAATTAATTTTATCTGTATTTTTAACTAAACTATCTTTTGAAAGTAACAGTATAATTGCAGCAGCAAGTGAAAATAACATTGGATAAAGAATCAATTCTGCCTGTCCTGCCTGGATATGTGTAACTACCGCAGCTATTGTCCAAATGAATACCCCATAAATAGTAAGCAATCGATACTTTGGAATAAATATTCCAATACCTAAAATCATTTCAATTAAACCAATTGGAAATCTAAACCAAACCGGATACCCCCAATCTTTAAAATTTTTTATATCCATTTCTGTTCCAATGAGTTTCATTATTCCAACGGTCAAATAAATTAATGAAAGAATAATCGAATCTATCCAAGCTGCTATAATCTTTAATTTATTGCTCATAGTTATTTCGTAAATAATGATAGGAAAGGTAAGCATTGTTGAAAAGAATTTTAGTGATTGGTTTAATGAAATTATTTAATCATCTTCTTCAGCTTATTAATTTCATCTCGTAAATTTGCAGCGCGTTCAAACTCAAGGTCTTTTGCAGCCTGATGCATTTCATCAGTTAACTGTTCTATCAAATCACGCTTTTGATCATTATCCATATACTTTAAAACCGGCTCGGCAACTTTTGAAAATGAAAAACTCTCTTTCTCTTCTTTCCGTCTTACGTCAGCGATGGAGGTAGAAGACATAATTTCTTCCATACTTTTGTAGATTGTCTTAGGCTCTATGCCGTGTAGTTTGTTATATTCTGTTTGAAGAATCCTTCTTCTATTTGTTTCTGCAATTGTTTTACGCATTGATTCAGTAATTTTATCAGCATACATAATTACTTTGCCGTTAACATTTCGTGCAGTTCTTCCTGCCGTCTGCATCAATGATCTTTCGCTTCTTAAAAAACCTTCTTTATCTGCATCTATAATTGCAACGAGTGAAACTTCAGGTAAGTCAAGCCCTTCTCTTAAAAGATTGACACCAACTAAAACATCAAAATCACCAATACGAAGGTCACGCAGAATTTCAACTCTTTCCAAAGCATCAATGTCGCTATGAATATATCTAACAAGAATTCCAATTTTATCCAGATAGTCTGAAAGATCTTCAGCCATTTTTTTAGTTAATGTAGTAACCAGAACTCTTTCTTTTAGTATTGTCCTGGATCTAATTTCTCCGATCAAATCATCTATTTGACCTTTAATAGGACGAACGATAATTTCAGGGTCAAGCAAGCCGGTCGGGCGAATAATTTGTTCAACAATTACACCGCCGCTTTTCTCAAGCTCATAATCTGCAGGAGTTGCGCTGACAAATATCATCTGGTTAATCATATTATAAAATTCTTCAAACTTCATGGGACGGTTATCGAGTGCTGAAGGAAGCCTAAAACCATATTCAACCAAGGTTTCTTTCCTTGCCCTATCTCCATTGTACATTCCTCTAATTTGAGGAACAGTAACATGTGATTCGTCGATGATTAAAAGAAAATCCTTAGGGAAATAATCCATTAAAGTCGATGGCCGTGAACCCGGTTGTCTATTATCCATGTGGCGTGAGTAATTTTCAATGCCTGCGCAGTATCCGATTTCTTTCATCATCTCAATATCAAACTTAGTTCGTTGTTCAATTCGCTGCGCTTCTAAATACTTTTCTTCCCGCTGAAAATATTTTATTCTTTCAGCCAACTCAGTTTCAATATCATAAATAGCCCGCTGAACTTGCTCACGGTTTGATACAAAATATTTTGCCGGATAAACAGGAGCAGAATCAACTTCTCTTAAAACATCGCCGGTAATCGAATCTATAATTGAAAGTCTTTCAATTTCATTATCCCAATATTCAATTCTTATCGCTTCTTCATATTGGTAAGCCGGAATTATTTCAATTACATCCCCCCGGGCACGAAAAGTTCCGCGGGAAAAATCAACATCGTTTCTTACATAGTGAATGTCAATTAAGTTACGCATTAATTTTTTACGCTCGTATGTGGCTCCTTTTTTAAGGAAGATTATTTGATTAGCATACTCCTGCGGCGCACCGATTCCATAAATGCAGCTAACACTTGCAACAACAATTACATCATTTCTTCCTTCTATTAATGATGTCGTTGCCTTTAATCTCAGTCTATCTATTTCTTCATTAATTGCAAAATCTTTTTCGATATACAAATCATTTCTAACCACATAGGCTTCCGGCTGGTAGTAATCATAATAGCTTATAAAAAACTCCACCGGATTATTAGGGAAAAAATTTTTAAACTCAGAATAAAGCTGTGCAGCTAAAGTTTTATTGTGGGAAATGATAAGTGTTGGTTTATTAATTTCTTTAATCACATTTGAGATGGTAAAAGTTTTTCCGCTTCCGGTAACACCAAGAAGTGTTTGGAATTTTTCTCCGCTTTTAATTCCTTTAACTAAGGATTCTATCGCCTGAGGCTGATCGCCGGACGGTTTATAGTTAGAAACTAATTCAAACTTATTCATAAAATACTAATAGATTTCATTTCAATTAATTGAGATTTTCGTTTATTAAAATTTATATAAAATTGGAATTCAGTTTTGTAAGTTAATTATTTTTATGTTAACTATTCAATATAAATTCAACTGGCTTATTACAAATAAAGAAGTATAACAATGAATAAAAAAAGCATGTGGGTAATTATTAGCGGCGTAATGGGATTTTTAGCTGTTGCAATTGGTGCTTTTGGTGCGCACGGGCTTGACGGTAAAATTCCTGAACAACTTCTACAAATATATAAAACCGGAGTGACTTATCATCTAGTTCATTCAGTTTGTTTGCTGGCAATCGCTTTAACCGGCAATGAAAAATACTTTAAAGCAGCATTATTCTTTTTAATTGGAATAATTTTATTTTCCTTTTCACTATACATTTATGCTATAACTGCAATAACAGCATTTGCAATTATTACCCCATTCGGAGGAGTTAGCTTTTTAATTGGCTGGATTTTAATTGCTGTTGAAGGTTTTAAATCAATGAAAAGTGAGGAGAAAAATTAAAACTGTTATTAGAAGAGATGCTGAAACTAGTTCAGCATGACTTATTTTATAATCCTCAACTTAAAATAAACTTCCTCAGGAGAAAAAATTCCGGCTAAAAATCTTTCATACATAACCGGCTCAATGTTTAAGAAAAAATCCATCCACTTCAATGGAGCGAAATGAGAGGTAATAAATTTTTTTTCAACTACTTCAAATTGTGCTTTGCCTTCATAATTTGTACGATGATTAAGCTTCCATTTCTCATAAAATTTTAATTTGCGGTTTTCTATATATTCATAATTATCAAATGATCGAATAGAAAAAGGAATTTTGTGATCCGGCTCGCCAAAATATTTTGTATTGAGAAAAAAAGGGACATAAACAATTAACAATCCATTTGGTTTTATTATTCTATAAAGCTCCGTAACCGAATTATGAAAATTATCAAGATGCTCAAGTATATGTGAAGCAAATACTTCATCGAATGTATTTTCTTCAAAGGGATAAGGGAAAGTATTTATATCATGAATCATATTGCCGCCGTAATCAACAATATCAAGATTAATGTAGCCTTCTTTAATATCTTTACCGCAGCCGAGATTTAATTTTTTCATAAGTTAATTTTTCCTAATTAGTATATTTTAACAAAATTAATCTAATAAGAGTTTTTATAATAAAAGTTGCTTACCCAAAATTTATTTATGGATTATGCAATTTAAGAAATTTTGACCTTGTCAAACAAAATAAAATCAGTTATGTTTTATGTATATCTAGCGTTAAAAATTTCTTAGTCATTATAAATGAGAAATATTTTTAAGTTCATAATTTTCATTATTTCCCCCATTATTTTCACTTCTTGCAGTGTTATTTGGGGTGGAATTGTTGCAATAGATAATTCAATTAATAAAGGCCCGCATGAGATTGATCTAAATAAACTCGGTAAACTAAAAAATGGTAAAAAAGTTATTTTGGATTTAAAGGACTCAACGGAAATTTCTGGGTCTTTTCAAGTGATTAAAGATAACGGTAAGAATGATTTAGGTAAAATAATTGTTATTGCAAATAATGAAGGACAGAAACAAATTAATACTTCCGATGTAAACAAGTACATCTATATTGACGAAGGTGGGAATGTTTGGCTGGCGGCAGCTATCGGAGCCATATTTGATGCAATTATTATTTATACAATTTCACATAGTCATAAATCAGGTATGGGAATAACACTAAGTGGTCCGCTCTAAAAAGTTCAAAATTATTTAATTACATTTTTTTTTACTTTCCTTTTTCAAAGGTATTTTAGTTTAATTACCTTCATTAATAATTAGATTGAATATCTATCCGCTTTAATATATAATAAAAAGTATGTTTTAGATTCATCAGGGTTAAATTGAAGCTTAACAATATGAAAACTTTTATATTGATTCTGTTTGTTCTTTTATCAACCAATCAACTTTGGGCTCAATACACCAACATAATGGTGAATGAAAAGGGAAGTACAAAACCGGAAGAAGTAACTATTGCAATAAACACAGTCAAACCAAATGAATTAGCTGCCGGCGCAAACATTGTCTATTCCTATAATTCATCTGACGAAGGTAAAACTTGGGTTCAAGATAGTATGTCTTCTACTTTAGGAGTTTATGGCGATCCTTGTGTTATATATGATGGGCTTGGGAATTTATATTTCGCTCATTTGTCTAATCCGGCTAATGGTTACTTTATTGATAGAATTGTTGTTCAAAAATCCACTGACAACGGACTTACCTGGGATGATGGTAAAGGCATTGGACTTAACTCCCCTAAAAATCAAGATAAAGAATGGCTTGCTGTTGATCTCTCAAATGATAAATACAAAAATAATCTTTATGTAAGCTGGACTGAATTTGATTCTTATAATAGTCCAAATCCAATGGATAGTTCAAGAATTTTATTTTCAAGATCAGTTGATCACGGAGAAAGCTGGAGTGAACCGGTTAAAGTTAGTGATAGAAGCGGAGATTGTTTAGATAGTGACAGCACAGATGAGGGTGCAGTTCCAACAGTTGGGCCCAATGGTGAAATTTATTTAAGCTGGGCTGGCCCTAATGGAATTATGTTTGATAAATCAACCGACGGCGGGCAATCTTTTGGGAAAGATATATTTGTCACAAATCAGCCTGGCGGATGGGATTTTAATGTTCCGGGAATTTTTCGATGTAACGGATTGCCAATTACAGCATGCGATACAAGCCACTCAGCATATAGAGGAAACATTTATATTAATTGGTCTGATCAAAGAAACGGAACTTCAAATACAGATGTATTTATTATTAAATCTACTGACGGGGGCAAAACTTGGGGCAGAGTTATAAAAGTAAATGATGATAAAACAGACCGACAGCAATTCTTTACCTGGATGACTATCGATCAAACCACGGGATATATTTATGTAGTTTTTTATGATAGAAGAAATACTACCGGCACTCAAACAGATGTTTATGTTGCAAGATCAAAAGACGGCGGAGATACTTTTGAAAATTTTAAAGTGAGTGAAACTTCCTTTACTCCAACATCCAATATTTTCTTTGGAGATTATACGAACATCGCAGCATACGATAAGAAAATTTATCCAATCTGGATGAGGCTCGATAGTAGTGCTTTAAGCATCTGGACAACTCAAATTATTGATTCAACTATTTCAGGTGTAGAGAAAAATCAAAAGGTTATATTAGACTTTTCATTATATCAAAATTATCCCAATCCTTTCAATCCTTCTACAACAATAAGCTGGGAGTCACCTGTCAGAGGATGGCAGACATTAAAAGTTTATAATATGTTGGGGGAAGAGATAGCGACTCTTGTGGATGGATATAAGCAAGCCGGAATACACGAAGTTGAATTTAACATAAATGTAGAGGCGAATAATTATTCGCCCATGCCTAGCGGTGTTTATTTCTATCAGCTTATAGTTGGTAATTATATTCAAACAAAAAAGATGATGCTTTTAAAATGAGAGGTAATGAAACCTTCAAGGTCTTTGCTTGTCAAAACATTCACTTTTAAATTATGTTGGTTATTAATTCCCAAAAGACCTTGAAGGTTTAGGACAACAACTAAAATATTTCTTACCTCATAATTAAATCCCAATTTCACTATATTTATAAATAAAAAATTACATGCATTTGTTATGTTGTGTCCAGTTTGCGGGGATCATCTAATAATTCTTGAGCTCGAGCAAATCGAGATTGACTACTGCCATTCATGCGGCGGTATATGGCTTGATGCAGGTGAACTTGAATTACTACTTGAAGATTCCGCTGAAAAAGATATTGTGCTTTCCGAATTAAATGATATAGCTAAAACAGATGAGAAAAAAATCAGATGCCCAATTTGCAGGAAGAAAATGATTAAAGTCTTAATTGAAAGCAAGGATCCAATTATCATAGATAAATGTAAACGCGGTGATGGACTTTGGTTTGATGATGGTGAATTGGAAACAGTTGTTGAGCAAGGCAGTCTGGATAAAAACAATAAAGTTATCCAATTGCTTAAAAGTATGTTTGAGCATAAATTAAAATCTAATTAGCGAGGAGGTTTGAAATGCTAATTCTTGTTGTAATTTTAGTATTAATTGTTCTTTTTGTTTTTTATTTAATATCAATATACAACTCATTAGTTGGATTAAGAAACCAGGTTAAAAACGCCTGGTCGCAGATCGATGTTCAATTAAAAAGAAGGCATGATTTAATTCCAAACTTAATTGAAACAGTTAAAGGATACATGCACCATGAAAGGGAAACTCTTGAATCAATAACTAATGCGAGAAGCCAGGCGGTAAGTGCAAAGAGTATCCCGGAAAAAGCAAAAGCAGAATCTGCATTAACTGACGCAATTGGCAAGTTTAATCTAGTTGTTGAAAATTATCCCGACTTAAAAGCTAACCAGAATTTTTTATCACTCCAGGAAGAACTAACGTCGACAGAAAATAAAATTTCTTTTTCGCGTCAAAATTATAACGACCAGGTTTTATTTTATAACAACAAAATTCAAATGTTTCCCTCAAGCATTATTGCCGGAATGTTTAACTTCAGTCAAGAAACATTTTTTGAATTAGAAGATAAATCAGAAAGAGAAGTTCCGAAAGTTAGTTTTTAATAACATGTAATTAATAAACCCGGTTTCTCTAAGAAACCGGGTTTATCCTGCCATTTATCGTTTAAATGAAATCTAAAAACTTATATCTCATATTTTAATTTTAGAGTTACATTTCTTCTTTCTTCAAAGCTTGCCCCACTAAAGAAAGCACCTTTAATCAAATGAGCGTGATCTAGAAGATTAGTTACATATAAAGATGGTTCTAATGTGTGTCCGCCGGTTAGATTAAATATGTAACCGCCTGATAAATTTAATATCCATGAAGGTGTTGTATGTGCACCTTGATTGTAATCAAACAAACCTGTTTTGAACTCATAATCATCGTTGCCGTTTGCCAGCCCGCTTCCGTAAATAGCAGTGAGATTAACAAACCAGTTTGCAGGCTGATAATTCATTCCTATTACGGATGATAGTCTTTGATCATGATCTAAATCAAAAGGAGTTGTGGAATTATCTGCCGGCAGAAAACCACCTGATACAGGGCCCGTACCATAATCATGAATAAGTGCTCCATTTAAATAGGCAGAAAATGGGTTTGTTGGGTTACTATAGTTTAGGCTTAATTCTATCCCGCTGACTTTGACTTTATTGATGTTAACATTTACTCTAATTGTGCTTGAACCAAGTGTTTCATCATCAAGTCCTGGAGCAGCATCTTTATGAAAATAATCTAACTTTGCTGTAAGCCCCGAAGTAAAACTATGTATGAAACCTGCTTCATATAAATCATCTTTTTCAGGTAATGTCGCTGTAGCAGAATCACCGACTGCTGTAGCAATTGAACCTAAACCTTCAATATTTGTCGGCATAAAAAGTCTATCATAGCTTATATAGACGGTGTTTTCATCGCCAAGAAAGAAACTAAATTTTAATCTTGGGCTAAGCTGTTTTTGCAAAGATATTGAAGGCGCAATATGCTGATCATATCTTAAGCCCGCGTCAACTTTCATCCATTCAAAAGGATGAATTTCGCTTTCAGCAAAAAGTGCAAAATCTGAACCCGTAAAATCAGTTTTATTTACAGGGCCGTTTCCATTGACATCCTTAAAATTAAACCTCTCTTTTCCATTTACCACACTCAAATTTAATCCTGTAGCAAATTTGAATTGATGGGACAGCCGGTTACTGTATTTCATGCGAGTTCCGACCGTTACAAATTTTCTATCTTGATCTATCGTATAACCGGTTGTAGTATCATTTCCGATAAATTGTTTTGATTCATCATTCGGAGCAGTTGTAAACTTTAATCCGCCTTCTCTAACAAATAATCCGGCAAAAAAATCTTTTTCTTTATTAATTTCATTAGAGATCGTATGGAAAAATGAAAATGTTTGAAAAGCATTAAAGCTGTTTTGTGTATCATAATTAATCCCTTCAACTGGATCAAAAGGAATTTGTGTTTGTGTTTCACTGTAATTTAAATTTGAGGTTAAATAATCATTGTCATTTATAATGTAATCCAACTTGCCGTAAAGGAAATAATCGAATCCATGATCATTAAATAAAGACTCAACAGGCTGGTCAATCCTTCTATCTGTTTCATCTCTTGAACCGGAAACAAAAAACCCGAGCTTTCCTGAATGGCTGCTCAGAGAAAAACTTTGTCCATTTGAATTTAAACTTTAAAGCTGCCAACCTTTGATCCCAAATTATCACCTGAAGTTAGATAACTGCCGCCATAAGTTGAAAGGCTTAAATGAAAAGGCCCTGGTGGGACCTGGTTTTGAACATTAATCAAAGCAGCAACCTGCCCGCCGTACTCAGCAGGAAAACCGCCGGTATAAAAAGTAATTAGTTTTATTACTTGTGGATCAACCACTTCATTAAGTCCACCGAAAACCCCAAGTGGAATTGGAATACCGTCAATGTAATAAGAAAATTCTCCATGCTGCCCTCGTATATGAACCTCTCCCGTAGGTGCTCTTACAGCTCCGGTTAAATTCTGTTGAATCAATGTAGTCATACGTGATGAAGGTGGCGCGTGAAAAGTTTCACCTTCAAAAGTTTGATAGCCGGTTTTAATATCCACAAAGTTTGAAACATGCATTATTTTAGTTCCGGTTACAACAACTTCATTTAATCCAATAGCATCGGGAGATAGATTAATTGATATTTTGTTATTGGTTTCGTCAATATTAATAGGTGTCGTATAATCTTTATAACCAATATAGTGAACGCTTAAATTATATTGACCCGGTGTTAAGTCATGAAAAATAGATTGTCCGGAGTGATTTGTAATATTAATATTTACGGTCTTGCCTTCTCTTTGAAGAATTAAATTCACAAGTTCAAGTGGACTGTTGGTTGAAGAATCGATAACAGTTACATAGAAATTTATCTTCTTTATTACATCCTTTCCATCGGTTTTGGCGAGTAGAGACGAAGATATAAAATTAAATATTAGAATTAAAATTAAGCTGAAATATATTTTTGAATTAATAAACTTATTCGCATTAAACATGTTTTAAAACTCCTGTATGTGATTAGTATATTTAGTTTGCAGAAATACAGAAGTTGTTATACACAAATTCTAAATTAAAATTATAGTAATGATGACATTAAATATTTTTCATTGAAAGGAAACAAATTCTTCCGGTGAAAATTATTTAAATAAGAGATTCTGTATTTCTTTTAATTAAGAAAGGAAAGACGGGGGAGCTCTAAGCAGGCTGTGCTTAGCTAAAACATGATATGGTAATCTATTATGCCTGTCTAATATGAAAAAAACTTTATTATCATTTCTGCGGACAAAAAGCTTGGGAGCATAATTGATGTTTAATACAGTACTGCTGAATTGCGTAATTAAACATTCATGATTTAAATCAATTAATCTATCGAAAGGAGAAGCTGCGCTGCTTCCGGTGCTACTTTCTAACTGGTAATTTCCTTCCATCATATTAATGTTATGATAGTGGAAAACCGTAAGAGCAATCAGAAATAGGTATACTGATAGAAACAGGTATCCATAATACCTGGAATATTTATAAATGTAGTTTCGCATTTGAGGACGCAATATGGGATATTTTTTATTACAGTTCAATACTAAAATTTAATTTAGTTATGAAATTCAATTTACAGTTATTGAAAGGCAAATAATTATGATTAACTTACTATTTATTTAATTAGCCTTTAAAACAAAAGATATCTTTTGAAATTTATAAAAAACCTTCAAAGTACATTTTATTCTCAAAAATTAATTAAATTTAAACGTTCTTAAATTCTATTTACATCAAAGGATCAGTTAAAACCAAAATTTCTATGTGGGAATTAATCGCAGCAAACCGTAGGAAATCAAATCTTCTTTTTGTAATAATGGGCTTATGCCTGATTATACTGGGCTATTTAGTCGGCAGTGCTTTCTTTTATGACAACGGCGGCTTATGGGGAATTTTTATTGCAATTATGATCTGGACTTTCCTTTCACTTTTAAGTTATTTTTCCGGCAGCTCGATTATGCTTGCTGTGAGCAATGCAAAAGAAGTTACACCGGATGTTCATCAACAGCTTTTTAATGTAGTTGAAGAAATGAAAATTGCTGCGGGCTTAACTAAAATGCCTAAAGTTTATATTATTAATTCTCCTGCGCCAAATGCTTTTGCCACAGGAAAGGATCCCGATAACTGTGCAATAGCAGTTACCGCAGGCTTGCTTGCACAATTAAATAGAGATGAACTTCAAGGAGTGATTGCTCACGAAACTTCACACATCGTTAATCGCGATGTACGTTTTATAACATTTGCCGGAGTAATGATTGGTGCAATTGTAATAATTTCGGAAGTGTTTTTAAGAGGGATGTGGTTCACAGGCGGTTCATCAAGAAGATACAGTTCAAAATCTTCGGGCGGCGGACAAATACAATTAATTATTATGGTAGTTGCAATAATTTTTGCAATTCTCGCTCCTATCTTAGCAAGACTTTTATATTTTGCCATTTCGAGAAAACGTGAATATTTAGCTGATGCTTCAGCAGCAAGGCTTACCCGTTATCCAGAAGGCCTTGCATCAGCACTTGAAAAAATTTCTGCGTCAACTTATGATTTAACTTCCGCAAATAAAGTGACCGCTCCAATGTTTATTGTAAATCCTTTAAAAGAAAAAGGAAGTTCTATTCAAAATCTAACCAGCACTCATCCACCGATAAAAGAAAGAATACGAATTTTAAGAGCAATGAATGGAGCAAATTATTTAGATTATCAAAAAGCATACACCGGCATTAAAAATAAAAATGATAATCTTATTCCAAACTCAGGTTTAGCCGACAATGTTAAAATTGATATCCGTGGCGCTTCAGCATTTATAGAACCAGTCGAAAGCATAAAAACACAAAGAAGAGAACTTGGTGACATTATGATGGCTGTTAATGATTATTCTTTTATTCAATGTGAATGCGGATTAAGAATAAAAGTTCCACAGGGAATGAAAAAGAACGGTATTCGCTGTCCCAAATGCGGAAGGATACATAAGGTGCCTGCTAAAAGTCTTGCCTGAATATTATATTTTCATTTCGAATAAATAAATATTTAATTGTATATTCTCATTATTATATTCATCCCACTTTCAATAAAATAGTTTAATGATTAGAGAGAACTTTTCAAAAAAGGAATTCGGGAAGTCACCAGAATTCGCATGGCGCGGTGCAGAAGGTTCACGTCTCGAAAGCTTAACCGATGGTGTTTTTGCTTTTGCCATAACATTGTTAATAGTTTCATTACAGGTTCCAAACTCCTTCAATGAACTTTTAAATACAATGAAAAGTTTTCCTTCTTTTGGAATTACATTAACGGCTATTATCGCTATCTGGTACGCACATTATATCTTCTTCAGAAGATATGGAATTCAAGACAGCTATATTGTTATTTTAAATTCAGCACTTTTGTTTGTTGTACTGTTTTATATTTATCCGTTAAAATTTTTAGCAACGATATTAATTAATGATGAGATATTAAATTCGGTTTTTGGATTTAACATACCTGTTGAGATTACTATGGATAACTCTCAAGCCGGCCAGTTAATGTTGATCTATGGATTCGGGTATTTATTAATTGGTTTAGTCTTTGTTTTATTTCATCTACATGCTTATAAAAAAAGAGATGAGATTGGATTAAATGAAATTGAAAATATCCTTACAAAAGGAAGTATTATCTTCTGGGGAATAAATGTTTCAACAGCGGCGCTTTCATTACTGATAGTTATAGTCGGAGGAATAGATTATGTCGGTTTATCTGGCTGGATTTATTTTCTAATTGGGCCTGGCAGCGACAGTTAACGGAATTTTTACTAGAAAGAAAATTAAAAAGATTAAAAATAATTTAGCTCAGGAATAAAATCAAAATTGGATAACCAGGCAAAAACAATTGATGATGTATTAAATGATCTTGATTCAATTATAGAAGATTCGGTTAAAGAAAATAACCGCCTGGGAATTTTTGCATACATTTATAGAAGAACTACCGTACAAATAAAACAAGCTATATCTGATAAAAAGTTTGAAGACAATGATCGAATGCAGAAATTGGATGTAGTTTTTGCTAATCTATATTTAAATGCTTATAAAAATTTCTTTTCAAATAAATCAATATCCAAATCGTGGCTAGTTGCATTTCAATGTAAAAATGAAAAACTGACAATCATTCAGCATATTATTCTTGGAATGAATGCACATATAAATTTAGATCTTGGAATAGCTGCTTCTGAAATTATGCCGCCTGACAAAATAGAAGATTTAAAAAATGATTTTATGCTGGTGAATCAAATTTTAAAAGATTTGATAAACGAAATGCAAGACAGAGTTTCAAGAGTATCAAAAACAATGTTCCTGCTTGATTGGATTGGACAAAATGAAGACGAAAAGATAATTAACTTTAGTATTGTTAAAGCAAGAGAGCAGGCATGGGATTTTGCTAATTCATTATCAAAGTTAAATGAAGAGGATGGGAAAAAGAAAATAAATTCAGTTGATGAATTCGTATACGATTTAGGTAATATCATAAAAAGAGCGCCTGGAATTTTGACAAGAATAATTTTAAGAATTATTTCCTGGTTTGAAGTGCAGGATGTTAAAAAAATTATTACACTTCTTGAAGAGAATTAATTTTCAAAAATTAAGAAAATGAAATACTGGATAAACACAATTTCAAAAGATCATGTAATGCGCGGAGTTGAAGGCGGATTTACACAAGCAAACCATGGAGCTCCTTATAATTTAAAAAGAATGGGAAAGGGAGATTATATTGTTTTCTATTCACCAAAAACAAAATATGAAAATGGCGAACCGCTTCAATGTTTCACTGCAATTGGTAGATGCACAGATGAAAAACCTTATCAAGCAGAAATGTCGCCCGACTTTCATCCCTGGAGAAGAAATATAAAATTTCTAAAATGCAAAGAAGCTTACATAAAAAATCTTATCAATGATTTAAGCTTTATTAAAGACAAACAAAAATGGGGTTATCCTTTCAGAAGAGGAATGTTTGAAATACCCGAAAGCGATTTTAAAATAATTGCAGATGCAATGGGAGTTAAAATTAATTATGAGAGATAACGGATGAGTAATTATATTTTTTAGCTTCATTTGTCTTTCCCCATTTTAAATATAAATCCGCCAAAGTGTTTGTAAGTTTATTTTTTGTTTTTTCATCAAAATCTTTTTCATCTTTTATATTATGATAATTGGCAAGTAAAATCCTTTCGGCATCAGCAAATTTTCTCTGTCCTATCAAAGATACTCCCATTTCAGTTTTTGTAGAAACTACCAGGTAATTTTTGTCGTTATAAATCTTTTTTCGTATTTGAAGTGATTTTGTCAGATTTGAATATGCACTTGTATATTTACCTTCTGCATTTTGAATTTTGCCAAGCCAGGCATAACCTTTTCCAAAATAATAATGATCCTTATTTAGTTTTCTTCCCCAGGTTTTTAAAGCTTCATTTACTAATTGTTCGGCATTATTATAATTCTTAAGATAGAAGAATGCATTGGCTAAATTTAATTTAGCTAACCCTACATCAGGATGGTCATCACCTAAAATTTTTTTTCTAATATAATATGCGCTTGTAAACAAGCTCTCTGCTTTATTATAATTTCGCTTTTCCTGGTAGATGAATGCTAAGTTATTCAGATTATTAGCTACATCAACACTTGTGTCTCCAAATAATTTTGTATCGATAGACAATGCTTGTATATAATACATTTTCGCTGAGTCAAGACTGTTTAGATCATCATAAGCAAATGCTAAATTATTTAGCGTGACTGCATATTCACGGCTTTCTTTTCCAAATACATTTAAAGCAATTTCAAGTGATTCTTCAAAGCTTTTTTTTGCACCTTTAAAATCATATAAATCCATTTGTAAAAGGCCGTAATTGCTTATTGCCTCTTCCAGTTTAGGTTTGTCATTTAATTCTTGTAACAGCTTAATGGATTTTTCAAATAAATATTTAGCCGTATCAAGATTTCCTGCGTCATAGTTTGCCAGCGCTAAATAATTAAAACTGATAGCAGTTTCTTTATTATTTTCACCGAATAAAGAGTCCCTTAACTGAAGAGATCTCCCCAACTGATAAATTGCGTCTTTGTACAATCCTAAGGTTTCATAGGTTTGTCCAATATTAGATCTGACTTCAGCCTCAATTTCAGGCTGCCCTTTTAACTCGGTATTTATTTTTTTAGTAGCTTCCTTGAGCACATCCGATAATTTTAAATCTTTACCTGCAAGCAATGGATCAGATGAAAAAAGTGTTTTATTTAAGAAGTTATTCATTTGAGTGGTTCTGGCAGCTTCAATTTTTGCTTTATCTTTTTCTTTTGCCGCTATGTTTGCCTGGTAGACTATTAATATTGCACTCGAAATAATTAATAGTATAACCAGCAATGTTATGCTTACACCTAACTTATGACGCCTGATAAATTTGTTTGATCTATAAAAAAGAGAATCGGGGATTGCAGTTACCGGCCTTCCCTCGATATATCTGGTAATATCTTCGGAAAAATGCTGGATAGAAATGTAGCGCCTTGCCGGATCTTTTCGTAAAGCCATAAGAACTATATTATCAATATCTCCTGATAATCTTCTTTTCAGTTTATCTACATTACTATTTCGTAGAATGCTTATTTCTTCAGCCGATATTTCATTTATCTCCCCATCTTCGGTTAATATTTTTTTTGATTTTGTAATTACAGTGCTTGGCTTTTCCGGGTTAGCAGAAGTTATTATCTTCTCAACCTCAATTGGAAATTTATTTTTAAAGCTATACGGCAAATGCCCTGTTAAAAGCTCGTATAATAAAACGCCTAATGAATAAATATCGCTGGCAGTAGTTATCTTTCCTCCAACAACTTGTTCGGGGCTTGCATATTCAACTGTCATTAGACGTGAGCCTTCCATGGTTACTGCAAAAGTATTTTTATCCTGCTCTTCCCGCAGCAGTTTTGCAATTCCAAAATCCAGAAGCTTTGGATTTCCATTTGACGTAATTAAAATATTACTTGGCTTTAAGTCTCTGTGTACAATCAAATTCTGATGTGCATAGCTGACAGCCGAACATACCTTTGTAAAAAGTTCAAGGCGCTGCTCAATTGAAAGTTTATTTTGATCGCAATATTCTGTAATTGGAATTCCATCAATATATTCCATAACGAAGTATGGAAGGCTGTCATCAGTTGTTCCGCCGTCAATTATTTTTGCGATAAAAGGATGATCTAATCCTGCTAAAGTCTGCTGTTCAATTTTAAATCTTCTTAATATTTCTTCGGTATCCATCCCCCTTTTTATAAATTTAATTGCAACACGCCTGGTAAACTGATTATCAATTCGTAATGCCGAATAAACCATGGCCATTCCGCCTTCACCGATTCTTTTTTCAACTTTATACTTTCCTATTATTATCCCGATAAATTCATTAATTGAATTATCATCTTCAGTTATATCATCTAACTGTAAAGGTGATGATTCCCAAAAACCTTCTGCTTTTTTAGAAGACTCAATTAAGTCTTCAACTTCTTTTTTTAAATCAGGATTATCTTTGCACTTTACATTTAGAATGGCTTCCCTTTCTTCAGGCGGGAGTTCGAAAACTTCTCTAAATAATAATTTTATTTTTTCCCAATCCTGCATTATGATTTTGTATTAATTATTATTTTCAATTTCTTTATATAGCCATGCCTTAGCCAGATTCCAATCTCGTTTAACAGTATTGGGAGAAACAGAGAGTATCTCTGCGGTTTCAGCTATTGTCATTCCGGTAAAGTAACGAAGCTCCACAATCGAGCTTAATCTTTTGTCAAATGAATTAAGCTTTATAAGTGCATCATTAAGCGTTAAAATTTCCTCATCATATTCAGGACTTATAACTGCAACTTTTTCTAAAGATATTTTAGTTTGGCCTTCTCCTCTTCTAGCTGCGTTTCTTTTTCTTGCATTATCAACTAATATTTGCCTTAATACATTAGCAATAGCACCAAAGAATTCTCTTCTGCTTTCCAGGGATATTTCTTTTTGGCCAATTAGTTTTAAGTATGCTTCATGAACAAGTTCCGTTGTTTGAATTGTTCTTTTCTTATATTCATTACTCAAATACCTTGAAGCAATTTTTTTTACCTGCCTATAAACAAGGGGTAAAAGCTTATTTAAAGCTTCCTTGTCTCCATTACTTAATTCGTAAAGAAGCTGGGTAACCTGATATTGGGGTTCAGAATCCATTCTATTTATTCCATTATTTAAATGAATTTCCAGAACCAATTTTAATTCAAAATAAAATTATAGTCCTAAAAATTTTACTTTTTTCAACTATCTGAAATTTCCCTCAAAAGAATGGGCCAAAGTTTAAAATTAATACGCACATAGAATCGGTAAAGCAAAGTATCTCTTACTGCTTCAATATAACACTTTTTTAAAAAATAAAAATTAAAATAATTTAATTCATCGGGTTAAATAATTAGGAGGCATATATGAAAAACTTTTATTAAGTCAGCTTTAATTATTACAGCAATATTTTGTTCTTCGGTAAATGCTCAATGGGAACAAACTAATGGCCCTTACGGCGGTAGTATATTCGCATTTGCAAAAAAAGGTTTGGAAGTATTCGCTGGCGGTTATATCGGAGGGGTTTTCCGTTCGCTGGATAATGGTAAAACATGGACTCAAGTTAATGACGGCCTTACAAATACAAATGTATATTCTCTTGCAGTCAGCGGCAATAACATATATGCCGGAACAGACGGCAGCGGCGTATTTCTTTCCACAAATGATGGAGTAACCTGGGCACCGGCAAATACTGGAATGACTAATTCTTCCGTCTTTGCTTTAGCTGTAAATGGAACAAGTGTTTATGCCGGTGCTGATGGAGCCGGGGTTTTCGTTTCAACAGACAATGGTAAGAGTTGGACTGCCGCAGGATTAACAGGCATCTACTTTAATACTTTGACCTTTATTGATACAACTCTCTATGCCGGGACTAATGGTGGAATCGCTAAAAGTACTGACAAGGGTGTAAGCTGGAATTCAGATAATTTTTACCTCAGCAATCCAGATGTGAGGACAATAATTTCTAACGGGAATTATCTTTATGCCGGCACATATGGAGGCGGAATACATCAATATATAAATGATAATACAGGAGGAAGCTGGCGGCAAATTTCTTTTGGATATTATGTTAACGGGCTTACCGCCTCAGGTTCAAACTTAATTGCCGCTACTGACGGCGGCGGAATATATATATCAACAAATAACGGTACAACTTGGTCTCAATCAAATACTGGAATCCCGAATATTTATGATCGGGCAATTATAACAAACGGCAATACTGTTTTTGTTGGTAATGATGGCGGCGGCGTATTTACATCAACAGATAACGGTGTTAGCTGGGGAGGGAATAGCTCAGGAATGCGCGGAGGTTTATTGCTTTCTTTGGCTTCGAAAGGCTCGGATCTTTTCGCCGGAACTTTTGGTGCGGGGTTGTTCCTTTCAACAGATGAAGGCACCTCGTGGAAGCCGATGAATTCCGGGCTGAAAAATACTTTCGTTTTTTCTTTAGCTTTCGATGGAAATGATTTTTATGCCGGAACAGGTACGGGTGCTGATTCTAGCCGGGGAGTTTTCCGTTCTACAGATAATGGGGTAAGCTGGACACTTGCGAGTGCAGGGTTACCAAATGCAAATATTAATGCTCTTGCAAGTATTGGAACAAATTTATTTGCAGGTACAGATGGGCAGGGTGTTTATCTTTCTACAGACAAAGGTGATTCATGGACTGCTGTTAATAATGGGTTAATTAATTATACTATCAATGCTTTTGCTGTAATAGGGACTACTCTCTTCGCAGGAACAAGCGGGAGTAAGGATGCAATCTATCTCTCAACAAACAATGGAACAAGCTGGAGCCCAACCAGTGCGGGTTGGATAAATTCCGGTACGAATGTGTATGCGTTAACTGTGGATGGAACTGATCTATACGCAGCAATTACGCAGCCAGGTTCGGGGCTTAACGCTGTATTCAGCTCTGCTGACAGTGGAAAAGGGTGGAAACTCTTAACAGGTTCTACACCAACTCCTGCAATACGCTCGTTAATGATTGACAATTCAATCCTCTTTGCCGGAACAGATGGAGGCGGGGTTATTATGATTCAAAATGGCTCCTGGAATGCCGTTAATACCGGGTTGTTGAATTCGCAAGTTTTTGCACTTGCTTCCTCAAGTTCAAATCTCTTTGCAGGAACAAATGGAAGCGGTGTTTGGAAACGTCCGTTATCTGAAATAACAGGTGTAGATGATGCTAATACCAAACTTCCAAATGAGTTTTCATTAAGTCAAAATTATCCTAATCCATTTAATCCAAGTACAACCATCAGCTATGAGTTGCCTATCAGCGGTTTTGTGAATTTAAAGATTTATGATTTACTCGGAAGAGAAGTGGCAACTTTGGTAAATAAAGAACAGCAGAAGGGTAATTACCAAGTTTCTTTCGACGGCTCTAAACTTTCAAGCGGAGTTTATTATTACCGTCTTCAAGCAGGAGATTTCATTCAAACTAAAAAAATGATTTTAATAAAATAAATTTTTACGGAGGGTAAAAATGAGAACAAAATTTTTTCTACTGATAATTTTAATCTTTGTTTTAATTCCAAATTTTATTTTAGCTCAATTCACACAGCAAGGTTCAAAGCTTGTTGGTAACGGGGCAACAGGAAATGCAAATCAAGGTAGTTCCGTAGCAATTTCCGGAGATGGAAACACGGCAATAATAGGCGGATATAAAGATAGCAGCGGAACCGGCGCTGCATGGATATTCACAAGGAATAATGATGAATGGTCTCAACAAGGTCAAAAGCTTGTTGGTTCAGATACAACAGGACTGGCATTTCAAGGCAGTTCTGTAGCTATTTCAGCAGATGGAAATACTGCTATAGTAGGCAGCCCTTCAAGCAGCAATGGATTGGGAGGCGCATTTATTTTCATACGCAGTAATGGAATATGGAGCCAGCAAGGTTCAAAGCTTATTGGATCTGGTGCTTCGGGTTCAGACGTTAAACAAGGGAGTGCTGTAGCGATATCTGCCGATGGAAATACTGTTGTCATTGGAGGGAAAAACGATGGCTTTTGGACAGGTGCAATTTGGGTTTTTACTCGCAGCAGCGGAGTATGGTCTCAACAAGGGCCGAAGCTTATAGGTTCCGATGCAGTAGGACAAGCCTTTCAGGGCAGCTCAGTTGCAATCTCGGCTGATGGAAATACTATTGTCGAAGGAGGATTTTATGATTCTATGTATCAAGGTGTAGGGCAAGGTGCAATCTGGGTGTTTACAAGAACTAATGACGTTTGGAAACAACAAGGGCAAAAGCTTGCTGCGGCAGGTATATCATTTGGTCAACAAGGTTCTTCTGTTGCAATCTCTGCTGATGGGAAAACTATCGTTGAAGGCGGAGCTACATACAACGGCTCTGATGGCGGAATGTGCGTATTTGCCCGAAAAGATACCAGCTGGACACAACAAAGTCAATGGTTAGCAGGTTGGGGCGATGTTGGAAGTACATCAGGGGTTGTATGGGATCCTGTGATGCAAGGAAGTTCTGTCGCAATTTCTGCTGATGGAAATACATTTGTTGAAGGAGGATATGGCGATGACAACTGGAAAGGCGCTATTTGGGTTTTTACGAGGACGGATAGTGTTTGGACACAAGAAGGTACAAAGCTTACTGGTTCAGATACAGTCGGCACTACAATTTATCAAGGTATTACCGTAGCAATTTCCAGCGATGGTAAAACAATCTTGGAAGGTGGTTCTGGAGATAATAATAAAGTTGGTGCGGCATGGTCATTTTTCAATCCAATTACTGGAGTTAATGATAATATCGCTTCAACTCCAATTAAGTTTAGTCTTGAACAAAATTATCCTAATCCATTTAATCCAAACACAGTCATCAGTTATCAGTTGCCGGTCAGCAGTTTTGTGAATATAAAAGTCTATGATTTACTCGGAAGAGAAGTATCAACTTTGGTTAATGAAGAGCAGCAGTCTGGAAATCATGAAGTAACATTTGATGGTTCTAAACTTGCCAGCGGAATTTATTTATATACTCTTCAATCAGGTTCTTTTGTTCAAACTAAAAAGATGTTACTAATGAAATAAATTTTCAATAAAAATTTTGACTGGAGATTAAATATGAAAGTACAATTAATAATATTCTTTTCTTTACTAAATTTTATTAGCAGCATTTATTCACAACAAAAACCTATTCCCGGTGCAGCATTCGGTAAATATTTTTTGAAGCAAATGAATCATCGTGCTGCTCAAGAATTTGATGGTGTAATTGTCCCTACTCAAATAAGTAATCAAGCATTATATAAAAATGCAAATTCATCTACACAAAGTCTTTTGGTAGATTCTGTTTATATTTATAATTCTAAGAGAAACCAAAGAGAAATTTATACTTATAATTCTTCCAATCTTATAACAGAAGATTTAATCCAACAATTTTCAGGCAATCAATGGGTAAATATTCAAAGAGTTTCTAATTCATATAATGTTGATGGCAATTTACTTTCATCAACCTCAGCGGACTGGAAGAATAATTCCTGGATTGGCCAAATTCAATCAGTCTATACTTATAATGCAAATGGCCAGCCCATAACGGAAGTAATTGAACAAGCAATTAATGACGTATTAGAAAATTATTCTCATTCCGATTATGAATACGGTAATAATAATTTTTTAACATCTGAGACATTCAAAGTTTGGCAAAATAAAAAATGGGTAAATAATCTTAAAGAAACATTCACTAACGATGTTAAGGGCAATGTGCTTTCGGATTTAATGCAAGGCTGGCAAAATTCTACATGGAAAGATAGTCTAAGATATACATTAACCTACGATGAAAATTCAAATAATACATCTCAATTGGCAGAAGTATGGACTACAAAATGGGAAAATTATTTTAGAGGTTCCAACACTTTTGATAGTAATAATAACTTGGTTAGCGGACTATTTGAACGTTGGGAAAACAATGCCTGGGCAGGAGTTGTTAGAAATACATATACTTATGATAATAGGAATAACAGGCTACAGGAAACTGATGAACTTTATAATGGCAACCAATGGAATAATCAAAGCCGTTTGACCTGGACTTATGATGTCAATAATAATGTTCTTTCGCAATTACTTGAAATAAATGCTGGGTCAAACATTGGTTTGATAAATACTGACAAAATTGAATATAGTTATGATTTAACTAACGACTCAGCTACAGGAACTAATTTTCATTGGGATCAGGTTAAATCTTCGTGGGTTCAAGCTGATGGGTATATGGATTTTTATGATGAGGCAAAAAATTTGTTCGAATATTATGGTTATGAGGTAACTGTTAAATATAAAAACTCTGTTACATCTGTAACTGATAACAATATTAAACCAATCAATTATTCACTTTCACAAAATTATCCTAATCCATTTAATCCATCAACAAAAATAAAATACTCAATTCCCACTGTAGAGAAGGGGCATGCCCTGTCTGTACAACTACGAGTATATGATTTACTTGGGCGAGAAGTGGCCACTTTAGTTAATAAGGAGCAGCAGCCTGGTAATTACGAGGTTACATTTGATGCTTCAACTCTATCAAGCGGAACTTATTTCTATAGATTGCAGGCTGGTAATTTTAGTCAAATAAAAAAGATGATTTTGCTTAAGTAATTTTTTCTTTTAATCTTTAAAATATATTTTATTTGATGGAGACTGTCTCAAAACTGTCATTCCGAATTTATTTCGGAATCTATTATTTCGATTTTGAAATGAAATTTGATCATGAAAAAAGTTCAGGTTGACAAAATATGACTTTTGAGACAGCCTCTTTTCTTTAAATTAAAATGAATGGTTATTCTATTAAATATT
The DNA here is from genome assembly GCA_963775245.1 of uncultured Bacteroidota bacterium. Taxonomy (GTDB): domain Bacteria; phylum Bacteroidota; class Ignavibacteria; order Ignavibacteriales; family Ignavibacteriaceae; genus CAVSWT01. The sequence goes on along the minus strand of CAVZID010000023.1, from coordinate 20,352 downwards.
CCAAACTGATTAAATTATTTATCACATATTGTATCAATTGAAATTAAGAGATACAATATTCTTCAGAATTTAAACCCCACAAAAATAAATTAAAATCTCCTGGGCCAAAATCTATTTTTTTTACGCACTTATAATTAAAGCCTCTTCTTAGTTCGAAATGTAATAGCCCGGTATTAACAAAATTCTTGGAGAATTTGTATGAAACGTTTATTCCTAGTTTTCACTTTTGCCTGTTTATTGTTTAGTTCCGGTTTTCCGCAATCTAATTATAGAACTTTGTTGACTATTGATTCATTGGCAAAAACTAATCTTCCGACTTTATCACTTAAAGAAAATGTAAAACTGGTATTAAATCAGAATAGAAGAAATAAAAAAATTATTGAAAGCAACATAATCAGCCAAATATTTTTAGTTGATACTATTCATACTTATTCCTCTAATGGCGAATCGAGAACAATTTATTCATACAGCTCAGACGGCATTATAATAAAAGCATTAGTACAAAATTTGAATGGCGATACTTGGGAAAACTTTTCGCAAGATTCTATTAGTATTGATAATTCGGGAAACACTTTATTTACCTCATACTCCCTTTGGCAGAATCAGAGCTGGGTTACTCAATGGAAATATTCTTATACATATGACTCGAACGGTATGATAGAGCAAATCATGTTTGAAAATACCATCAATAATATATTAACCAAAGTGTTCTTGGATACTTATAATTATTCGGGAGATTTTCTACAAAGCATGACGGAACAAAAATGGCAGGACAATCAATGGGAAAATATTTCTACAGACGAATATACAAATGATAGTCAAGGAAATTTATTGACTGATACGCATGAATCTTTTCCTGATTCGAACCGGACAAGAGAAACATACACTTATAACAATGAGTCAAAAGTATTAACTCAGCTTTATGAATCCTGGGACGGCAATTGGATAAATAAAAACAGGCTGACTAATTCCTATGATGAAAATGGAAATCAGCTTACTATTTTAAATGAAAAGTGGACAAACAATAGCTGGGTTGGAGTTGCTCGAGTTACAAACACTTATAATTCAGCAAATAAAATACTTACCTTTCATACAGAAATCTATGATACTATTAATAGCAATTGGATAAACAACGGTTTATCAATTTCTACTTATGACATCAACAATAATTTAATTTCATACATATCAAAATCCTGGTTAAACGGACAATGGGTTGATAATTATTATTATGATTACACCTATGACAACAATAACAGCCTGCTTACACTTACATGTAAACAAAATAATAATGGTGCGGTAAAAAATGTTTGGCAGCAATCTTATAAAAATGATTCTACCGGGCAAACAATACAGGGTGAATATTTCTCATGGCAAGGATCTTCGTGGGTTTCTACAGACGGCTCTTTAAATTTTACCGATGGTTTGCAAAGGGCTTTTGGATTTTACGCTTCTAAATTTACCGTTACTTATAAGTCATCTATCACATCAGCAAAAGACAACCCAATTCTTTCAGACAAGTATTCACTTTCACAAAATTATCCGAATCCTTTTAACCCAAGCACAGTCATCAGTTATCGGTTATCAGTCGGCAGTATTGTCAGCTTGAAGATTTTCGATATTCTTGGAAGGGAAGTAGCAACACTTGTAAATGAAAATCAGCAGACAGGCAATTATGAAGTTACTTTTGATGCAAGCAAACTTTCCAGTGGAATTTATTTTTACAAGCTTCAGGCAGGTTTTTTTGTTGAAACTAAGAAGATGATCTTAATTAAATAAGAATACACTTAAATATTATTAATGAATTTTCATCTCATAATTCTTTTAAACAAGGAAAAATAAATGGAAAAAAGTTTTCACATTTTGAGTTATAAAAAGTTAACATCTAAAAGCAGACCTCATCAATTAAGGCGGCTTTTATATTTAGGGTTTATGATAATAACATTAATTATATTCTCTTTTGAAGGCTGTAAAAAAAATAATCCTACTGCTCCATCTGAACCGGATATGCTTCAAGGGAATCAGGCTTTTCACGCCTCTGCTGTAGCATCTTATCAATCTGTTGGTGCGGGCGTAGCATATCCGTTTAGAGCACTTGAATTAAGCAGCCCAACCGGCAGCCCAATCCGCAGCAAAGCAATTAAAAATAATCTTCTTCATAGTTTTGGCCTTTCATTAAATAAAAGTGAAAATAGTTTAGCTGACTCAATTTATTTCTTTTCAAATTTAAATCTTTATGGAGAGGTACAGCATAATGGTAATATATACACAATTGCCTTTTATACTGATGCTGCTGCAACTCAATCGGCAGGAAGTGCAAAACTGACACTGCCTACAAACATTACCAACCCCACAGACCCGACAAGCTATGCATCATACCCGGCAAATATTTTAATGGAAATAAATGTAACGGCAGGCAATCTGCCATGTAAGGGCAGTGTTCAAATAGTCTTTACTGGTCAAAGTGGTGCCAACACAATGACCGGAACAAATACATTAACAAGAGACAATGTTGAATTTACACTTAATCTTGGATTGGATGATAATCTGAATACCTCAGGCTCAATAACCATAAAGGAAAGCGGAGCCACAATTTCAGCAACGAATGTAAATGGATTTGTATTAGATACACTGAATTGTGATGCTAGTATAAGTCCATATAATTGGACCGGGACAGGGAAAATAAATTTGTTAACAGGTTCTGTTTATATAAATGTAAACACAGGTTCAGGGAATTCTAGTGCAGCCTCAGACAGTGCCGGCAGCCTTAATATAAATTATGCAGACGGGACAAAGGAAATAGTAGTAGATGCATTATCTGGCGGCTTAACCGGAGGCGGAACACAAGTAGGAGCTCCCAAAAAGATTGCAGTTACAAGCGGTTCGTCACAAACTACAACTATAAATACTGAATTTGCATTGCCATTAGTAGCAACAGTAACGGATACTCTTGGTAATCCGGTAAGCGGAGTGGATGTGAAATTTACTTCACCTTCAAATGGACAGAGTTGCACTTTTCCAGGCGGAGGTAATTCAAAAACAGTAACTACAAATTCATTAGGGCAAGCATCAATAAATGTTACTGCGAATGATTCGGTCGGAGATTATAAAGTGACAGCTTCTGTAGTCGATGTTGTATCAACAGCGGAATTTTCTTTAACAAATACTCATTTTGTTCCTATAGCAAGTTATAGTGATCCTATAATATTTAATTATAATGAAGGATTTATCATAGATTTAAATAATAATGGACAATTAATAGGTTATATAGCTGATTCAAATGGATTTCCTATTCCAATTTACTGGCCTACAACAACTTCACAACGGCAAAACCTTCATCTTCTTCATTCATCTGATAGCGATACTTTGACTAAAATTAGTGGAATAAATGATAACGGCCAGATCGTTGGGTTTGAAGAGAGTTATTATACAGCAAATGTATACATTCCTACAAGTCCATTATACTGGCCTAACCCTACAGCTAAACCACAATATCTTGCGGTACCTAAAAATACATTTTATACTGAAGCAATGGATATTAATAATAATAAACAAATTGTTGGCTTTGCTTTATCATCTGATAATAATTCTTATATACCTGTATACTGGCCTAGTCCAACCGATACTCCAATAGTTTTAAAAACAAATAATGACAACTCTTATGGAGTAGAAGCAACAGGCATAACATCTAATGGTCAGATTTTTGGTTCGGGTGCTAACATTTGGGCAAACCCAACAGCTCTGCCAGTTGTACTAAGTGCTCCTAATGGGGAAGATAATCAAAAGGTATTTTCTATGAATTCTTCTGGAATAATTGTCGGTCAATCTTCTTATGATCAAGCCAGTGGGACGCATGCAATAACCTGGGCAAGTCGTAATTCTACAGCTATGGTATTGCCTTTTACTTCAGGGGACAGTATAAATGCGATTAACTCTGCGACAAGTATAAATATTGATGGAGTAATTGTTGGTGCCGAGAAATATTTATATAGTATTCCTGTTGGCGTTATATGGAAAAATGGGCAAGCTCAGGATTTAAATAAATTGACATCATTTCAGAGCACAACCGATTGGATTGGCAATGCAACTTTAATTACAGATAAGGGATGGATACTCGGGTCAATTGGATCTCCTAATTATCCAGGAAAACAATATATTCTTATTCCCAAATAAAATTTTACTTGTTTTAGTGATTGTTAAATTCTTGAAAAAGAAGGCTCAACTTTAATTAATAAAAAAGCAACTTTGAAATATGAAGTAATTTTCAATGTATTAGAGAAGCTTTGTAATGCGTTTCAACTAAGTAGAGCATAAAAACGGATAGCTTTGTTAAACGAATTAGATGATTTTTAATAATAAATGTTAAATGGAACCTTTATTGTTAATAGGCCAATATTCAACTTAACCGTGAGTTTTTTTAAGTCATTATAGGCAAATAGATTTTTTTGTCTTTGATGAACTGATATTATCTTTTTTTACGCATGTTCACATATAAGCTTTAATATATCTTATTTGTAATTCTCAATTATTATCCCCAAAAACGTTTATTTAATTTATGAGGCAGTTCATGATTAAAAAATTAGATATAAAACCAATTGTAAAAATTACTTTTATAATTGCAATATTGAGTAACATTCTTTTTGCAATGGATTCCGTAAGAGTGGAAACAAGAATCGATCAAGCGGTTTCACAATTTGGTGTTTCTGGAAAAAATGTTGCTGTTGCAATTCTTGACCGCGGGATAGATTGGAAATCCAACGATTTTAGAAATGATGACGGCTCAACTCGAATAGCATACATTTTTGATTTAACTGATGATACAGGTGCTAATTGGCAAAATAATTCTTATGGTATGGGGACTATCTACAGCAGAGCACAAATTGATTCGGCACTTAATAATTTACGTTCCCTTTCATTTAGGGACGCAGTTGGGCATGGTACAACAACATCTGGGATTATTTTGGGAAACGGAAGAAACAGTGTTGACAGGAAATGGAGAGGAGTTGCGCCGGAGGCAACTATAATATGCATCAAAATTGTTACTGAAGGGGTGCCAGCTCATGATAATCAACCGTCAGAAGCTCCATTTTATGATCCTTCAAGGATCCCAATAGCAATCGATTTTGCAGTAGCAAAAGCTAAAGAGCTTGGAATGCCATGTGTAATGCTTTTAAATCTTGGTTCAATCGGAGGACCGTCGGACGGGACGAGCGAGCTTTGCAGAAAAGTTGATGAAACGGTTGGCGATGGAATTCCAGGATTAGTTTTTGTGTCGGGTGCAAGCGATGATGGCGGTAATGCTAATCACGCTTCATATACGATAAAGAAAAATGAAACCGATACTTTAAAAATTCACAAAGCCATTTCTACTTCTTTAACTCTTGATTTATGGTACGGCGGTGATGATAGATTTGATGTGTCTATATCTACACCGACTCAAAATTATGGCCCTTACAATTCTCCGGCAACCAATAATGATTATACTTATGAGTCTAATTCAGAATTTCTTTTTTATCACAATGGGTCCAATCTTACATTTTATAAGCCAACAAACAATAAAAGAGAAATTTGGTTAAGGATTGATGGCGCAGCAGGGGATTATAAATTAATTCTTACCGGTTCTACAATCAATAATGGAAAGTATGATGCAACTTTAAATCCATCCAGGATTGATCCATCTTACTCGGGAAATGTTTTTCAAAATCATGTTGTAGAAGGAACCATCTGGGATTTAGCATCGGCAAAAAATAATATTTGCCCGAATGATTATGTTCTTCGAACTAGCTGGGTGGATATTGACGGCATTACCAGGTCAATTTCAGGAGAAGGAAACCCAGGCGAGCTATGGCTTGGCAGCGGAGTAGGGCCAACATTCGATGGAAGAATCGGCATTGATGTTAGCGCTCCTGGAAATTCAATTGTTACAACTTATAGCCCCACTTCGTATTGGGCAACATTTAGAAACAATTTAATACAAGGGGGAAACGGGTTATATGGAATTGCAAATGCAGTTAGTGCCGCTTCACCAATCGTAACCGGAATAATAGCTCTTATGCTGCAAATGAAACCTGATCTAGATGCTGCCCAAGTAAAACAAATTCTTCATCAAAGTGCCCGCTCGGATATTTATACAGGCACAACACCAAATACACATTGGGGTTATGGTAAGGTTGATGCGTTGAATGCACTAAAGCTTGTTAATAATTTAACTGATGTGAAAGAAAGTAAATTTGCTCCAACAAGTTTTTCCCTGGACCAAAATTATCCTAACCCATTTAACCCAACAACAAAAATAAGGTATTCTGTTCCATCCGTAGAGACGGGATATATCTCGTCTTTACAATTAAAAGTTTATGATATTCTTGGAAGAGAAGTTGCGACACTAGTAAATGAAAATCAGCAGCCAGGTAATTATGAAGTTACTTTTGACGCAAGCAAACTTGCAAGTGGAATTTATTTCTACAAATTAAAATCAGGCTCTTATACTGAAACTAAAAAAATGATTTTAATGAAATAAAAAAATAATAAAAAGAAATTATTTTTACTTCTTCCTCAACAGGGCAAAGCTGTTCTTTTCCGGGAGGAAGCAATTCAAAAACAGTAACCATATGTAAATTATGTGGAAAAATGGTAAAGCACAGGAGTTACGCTATTCTGTTACTGCTCATTGCCAATCTATTTCTCCTAGGCAAACTATATTAATAACTGATAATGGTCTGGTATTAGGCATTTATGGCAGCACAGCGGGTAGTTTCTTCTTTAATCGGTTTATTAATTATTATCAAAACATTTTTATTTCTAGATAACATTAACTAACAAAGTATTTAATATTGAAAAAATTATTCACAAGATATGTTTACTATTAAACACAAGCGAATTAAAAAAATTCTCTTGCTTATTTAAAAACATTTAATTAATTACATGGCGAATTTAAAATTCCTTCCCCCTTAAAAAATTTAGATAAATCTATGAGAGTTCATAAAAGCTTGGCTCAATATATAATATTGCTAATTCTACTTTTGCAAATTCCGACATTTATTTACAATGTTAAGCTGAAAGAATTGTCATCCTTATTTAATCATCAAAAATATTCTTTCAATTTAGATAACATTATTCATGAACATAATAAACAAAACTATTTAATTTTTTCATCCATAAATACATTTTGCGATAACATCGGTGCAGCTAATAATTCTTCATATGATGATGTAAAACAAAAAACATTTCCGGTATATATAAATAATGAGTTGATTTCCTTTAATTATTTGACTATTGACTTTAAAACCATTTCAAAAAGTTCATTAAAAATTATAAATGATTACCCTGCCAGAATTTGAGATTAATTTTTCTATTTCTTCAATTCTTAAATGCATTAAGTTCGAAAATAAAAAATATAAAATATCTAAAATGAAAAAATGTCTTCTGTATAGAATTCATTTCAACTAAAAATTATGAAATCATTTTTACTTTTAACCAACGGAGGGAATAATGAAAAAGGTATCTCTTCTTGTCATGATTTTATTATCAATTCTATTTTGTAATGACATCTATTCTCAATGGATTCAAACTAACGGGCCATACGGCGGGAACATTTCATCAATTGCTGTTTCTTCAAACGGATCAGGTGGCTCTTATTTATTTGCAGGAACTCAAACTGGAGGTGTTTTCGTTTCAACAAATAAAGGCGGCAACTGGACTGAAGTAAATAATGGTTTAGATGATCTTACTATTACTGCATTGTCTGCTTATCCAAATGGTGCGGGAGGTACAAATGTTTTTGCAGGAGGTTATTCGGGAATTTTCAAATCAATAAACAGCGGATCAAATTGGATTCAATCTGGCCTTTATGATACTAGTGTGACCTCTTTTACTATAACATCCAATGGATCTGGAGGAACATATATTTTTGCAGCCACACCATCAGGCGTATTCCGCTCAGGCAATAACGGAACGAGCTGGGCAGTTGTAAATAACGGATTATATAATATATATGACACCCAGGCATTAGCTTCTTCATCAAATGGATCAGGTGAAACTAATATTTTTGCAGGCTTTTATGGAGAGGGTGTTTTTATTTCTACAAATTATGGTGAAAGCTGGAATCACATAAACACTGGTTTAACTGATTCTTCTATAATAGCAATTGCTGCATCTGCTAATGGTTCTGGCGGTTCAAATGTTATGGCCGCAACTAACGGTAATGGAATATTTCTTTCCACAAACAGCGGCTCATCTTGGAACCAGGCCGGATTAACTGGAATTTATGATATGTATTCTATTGCTCTCTCCGGCACTAATATGTTTGCATCTTCTGACAGCGGAGTCTATATGTCAGATAATAAAGGAGCTAGCTGGTCTTTAATCAATAATGGGTTGACCAATAAAAGTGTTAATGCAATTAATATTTCCTCAATTACAACTGGAGATACAGATATTTATGCAGGAACTTATGGCGGCGTATTTCATTCTACTAATGATGGTTCGAGCTGGTCTAAAACCAATAACGGTTTTACGAGTACAACTGTTTTACATTTAGCTTCATTTATAAATGGAAACGGTGATACTACTCTTATTGCCGGCACAGAATCAGGTGTTTTCTTATCTGCAAATAAAGGCGCGAGCTGGACAGAAAGCAGCTATGACTTAACAGATATTACATCCGCACTTTTAACTGTTCCAGGTAAAAATGGTAAAACCAAAATTTTTGCCGGAACATCTAACGGAGTTTATATTTCATCTGATGACGGATTAAGCTGGAATCAAGTCAATAACGGATTAACAGATATGCGTATTCAAGCTTTAGCTCTTCTAATAGATGCTTCTGGAGATACTGATATTTTTGCAGGAACAAATGCCGGGGGTGTATTTTTAACGAAAAATGATGGAGCAAATTGGACTCAAATGATTAATGGATTATCAGATCATGATATACAATGTTTAGCTGTTTCTCCTGATGGAAGCGGCGGCTTTGATATTTTTGCAGGTACCGATAACAGTGGGGTTTTTCGTTCAACAGATGAAGGCAGTAATTGGTCTCAAGTTGATTTTGGTCTCTCAATAGGGCCAGTAGAAACTTTTAATGTTTCCAAAAACGGATCAGGCGGTGCAAATATTTACGCCAGTGTTTGGGGTGCTGGGATAAGCCGTACAACTGATTATGGAGATCATTGGACTCAAGTTAACAATGGCTTAGAGAATAGTGTTGTATGGTGTTTTGAGGAAGTGCCAAATGGAACAGGCACTAATATTTTTGCTGGAACAAATGGCGACGGTGTTTTCTTATCAACTGATGAAGGAGCAAATTGGAAAGGGGTAAATCAAAATCTAATGTCGACTGACGGGATAATTTGGTCCCTAGCTGCTGCCGGAAATAATATTTATGCAGGTTTAGATGTAAACGGTGTTTGGAAATCTTCGGTTTCTGTTTTAACCTCTGTAAAATCATCTTCATCAAGTTTACCCGATAATTTTAGTTTAGATCAAAATTATCCGAATCCTTTTAATCCCACTACAAAAATAAAATATTCAATTCCTCACGTAGAGACGGGATATATCCCTTCTATAAATTTAAAAGTATATGATGTTTTAGGAAGAGAGGTTGCAAGTTTAGTCAATGAAACAAAAGCCCCTGGTAATTATGAAGTTACATTTGATGCATCAAAACTTTCGAGTGGAGTTTATTTTTATAGGTTAACTGCCGGAAATTTTATTCAGACAAAGAAAATGATCCTGTTAAAATAGCTTTTTCATTTATAAAAATATTTAATCCTATTGTTTAATGATTCTTAATGCTTGAGTTTTTAAATGAACCTTATTTACACTTTTTTACGCATTTATAAAAAACCAAATTTACTTTTCATTGCTTGGATTTTAGATAAAATTATAGGAAGCCATAAAATGACTAATAAATCTTTTGTTAGAACTTTCTTGTTTATTATAATTACAGGATTTTGTTTTTTTATAAAAGCTCAAACTGGAATTTATGTGCCGTCTATGAGGGCAAGCGACAGCTTGATTACTAATTTCCTTAATAAATATAATATACAAGGTGCTACTGTTGCTCTGGCAAAAGATGGAAGGCTCGTTTATATGAGGGCATTTGGCCATGAAGATCAAGCCGGGTCAGAGCTTACGCAACCTTATAATCTATTTAGAATTGCCAGTCTTTCGAAACAAATAACTTCTGTTGCGATAATGAAATTACTTGGAGAAGGCAAATTAACTCTTAATGATCATGTGTTTGGGCAAGGAGGAATCCTAAATGATGATTCGTATTTCAGCAATGCAAATATTACAGACTCAAGAATTTACAAAATTACTTTACGAAACTTACTTGAACATAGTGCAGGGTGGAATAGAGATATTCCAATGACACCATCTCCATTGCCTCCTTATCCTTATGGATTTAGTTCAAGTGATCCAATTAGTTTTCCATTATATGTTACAAAAACTCTTGGAGAGAACAACCCGGTTTCAAAAAAAGCATTAGTTAAATTTTTAATAGAACGCGGACTGGATGTTGATCCGGGAACAGAATATCATTATTCAAATATTGGTTATTTAATTCTTGGTTTAGTAATAGAACATATTTCAGGAATGAGTTATGAAGATTATGTAAAGACAAATATTCTTGATCCAATTGCTGCCTACGATATGCATCTTGGTAAAAATCTTCTTAAAGATAAACAAGAACGTGAGGGAGAATATATAAACGGTTATACTACACTTTCATGCTATGGAACCGGAGAGTATGTTCCATGGCAATACGGCGGATGGGATTTAGAAGCGATGGATTCACACGGCGGATGGATCGCTTCTGCTCGTGATCTTTTGCGTTTTGTTTTAGCAGTAGACGGATTTTCAACTAAGCCGGATATTTTAACTCCAGCATTAATAGACACAATGACAGCGCCTTCAGCAACTAACCCGAATTATGCAAAAGGGTGGTCTGTTAATCAATATAACAATTGGTGGCATTTCGGAAGCCTGGATGGAACTGAAAGTTTTCTTGCAAGGTCTTCTGGAGGATATGCCTGGGCAATTATTCTTAATGAAAGAACCGGCGGCAATTTTGAAACTGATCTTGATGCTTTGCCCTGGAACTGTATTGCCAGCACAACCCAATATCCATCATTTGATTTGCTGGATTCTCCATCTCAAAATTGCACAAATATTAATCACCAAATAATTAACAATACTTCTATATCCTTTCAATGGACTAATGGAAATGGATCAGGCAGAATGATGGTGATGCGTGAAGGAAGTCCAACTGACAAATATCCTTTAGATGGAACTGATTACAACGCCAATAGTAATTTTAGCTCCGGAGATAATTTAGGGAATGAAAATTATGTGGTTTATTCAGGAACCGGAAACAACGTTACGGTTACAAATTTAAATCCGGACAAAAAGTATTTTGTCCGGCTTTTTGAATTTAATAAAAATTCAACGACGGGCAATAATGCTTTATATTTATTAGCAAAGAGTAAAATAGATTCTGTGAGTACCACAACTACAGATGTGAGCGATAAAAATATTGTTAGCGAATTCAAACTATCACAAAACTATCCTAATCCATTTAATCCAACAACAAAAATAAAGTATTCGGTTCCAACCGTAGAGGCAGGATATATTCCGTCTTTGCAATTAAAAGTTTATGATATACTTGGAAGCGAAGTTGCTACACTAGTAAACAAAAAACAAAAGCCCGGAAATTATGAAGTTACTTTTGATGCAAGCAAACTTTCAAGCGGTGTTTATTTTTATAAATTAACAACCGGCTCATATGTAGAAACTAAAAAGATGATACTTTTAAAGTAAAGGACTAGATAACCTTCAAGGTCAATATAGAATAAATATGTTTCTGTAAAATTAAATCTCTTTACGCTTTCGATTATTAAAAGAAAAATAGATCTTGAAGGTTTTCTTAAATAATTTTCATATTCTTGAAAACACTTTTTCTATTTGTTAAGCTCTGCTTCATATTTTTGTTCAGCTTTTTTATTCCCTGTTGCTTTATAGATCTTTACAAGATTCTGCAAAGTTAAAACTCTATAATATTTTTTCCCTTCATCATTTTTATCTATCTTCGAATAACAATCTGTAAGAATCTGTTCTGCCTTTGTATATTGCTTTAGGCCTGCCAGACATGTTCCAAGTAAAACCTTAGTAGTGGTTAATAACCAGTGATTTGGTGAATAAAGCTTTTTCCGTATTTGCAAAGCATCATTAATCAAAGGCAAAGCCTTATTAAATTCTCCGAGTTTAATAAGAGCGTTAGCATAAATAACTCTGGAATATGCAGTTAGGGAATTAATATGAGGCAAAGATTTGTCAAGTGATTCCATAGCTTCCTTTGAAAGACTGGCTGCTTCAGCATAATTGCCATGCTTTGTCAATTCATCGGCAAGAGTAATTTGTGCAAACATTGCTTCAGGATGATTTTCTCCCTGTACTCTTTTTTTAATTTCAACTGCTTCTCTTTGATCTTTTATAGCTTCATCAAGCTTGCCTTGTATTTCAAGTATTGTTGCGTAATTGCTTAGTGCAAGTGAATAATTTACGCTTTCTTTCCCTTCGGTTTTTAAAAAGAAATCGAGTACTTCTTTAATGTATTTTGCTGCTGTATTCCAGTCACCGGCATCACCGGCAACTGTTCCAAGATCGTTTAATGACCTTACTACATGAGGATCAGTATCACCATATATTTTTCTGAAAGCATCTAAAGCTTCTGTCTGATATTTTTTTGCTTCATCATATTTTCCCTGGTAATGTAAGGAACTTCCATAATCACTAAGTGCTTTCGCTTCGTCCGAAGAAATATTTTCACCCTGCAGCCTGAAAATATTTAGAGCCTTTCTATATAATGAATCAGCTTTTGAATAATTTCCCTTTAGTTGATAATTATAAGCCAGTTCTTCCATAACTTTTGCTATTTGAGGATCATTTGCTTTATATATTTTCTCACTTAATTGAAAAGAATTTTTAAGATATTTTTCTGCATCATCATATAATCCTAAACCATTATAAGTTGTTCCTATAGTGTACAAAGCAGCAGCTTTTATTTCGGGGGTATAAGTAAGTTCTTTGTTAATTTTATCAGACGCTTTTTTTAATACATCAACTACCTTTTCATCTTTTCCTTCTACTTCAGGATTTGGAGCAGCTAAAATATCCTGTAAAAAAGCATTTATTCTTTCAGATTTTTTTGCCTCAAGTATCGCCTTATCTCTTTCTTCAGCCGCTGCCCTTGATTGGATAATTATTCCAATAGCTCCGGATATAATTAACAGAAAAAATAAAAAAGCACTAATAACTCCAGCCTTATGCCTTTCGAAAAATTTCTTGCTTCTGTATCCCACCGAATTTTTTCTAGCCAAGACGGGCAAGCCAGTTAAATGTCTTTTAATATCTTCTGCAAACTGTTCAACAGTGGTGTATCTTCTTTCCGGCTCTTTATTCATAGCTTTAAGAATAATGTTGTCTATATCCCCGGTTAAACTTCTTTTTAACTTCCTCCGTTTCTTATCATTACTTTTTACAATTTGTTGGTCTTTGATTTTAACATCTTTTATTTCAAACATTTTATTATCAGTAACCCTGGTAATTGCAGTACTTGGCTTCACAGGCTCTGTTGTACAAATTACTTTTTCAATTTCATGAGGCAGCGGGCTTTTAAATTTATAGGGAAAACTCCCCGTTAATAGTTCGTACAGAACAACGCCCAATGAGTATATATCTGTTGCAATAGTAATTTGCTGTCCTTTAAATTGTTCCGGACTTGCATATTCCAATGTCATTAATCTAAATCCGGTTCTGGTTAAGCTGGTTTGGTCATTTGAAGAGCCCAGCAATTTTGAAATCCCAAAATCTAACAGCTTAGGAGTTCCATCCTGAGTTATAAAAATATTTCCCGGTTTTATATCACGATGAACTATTAAATTTTTATGAGCATATTGAACTGCCGAACATACTTTTTGAAACAGCTCAAGCTTTTCTGTAATGGAAAGGTTTTTAGTTGTGCAGTATTTATCAATGGGTTCTCCTTCAATTAATTCCATAATAAAATATGGGAGTCCATTATCTGTAGTTCCGCCGTCTATTATTTTTGCTATGTAAGGATGATCTAATCCGGCTAAAGCCTGCTGTTCAATTTTAAATCTTTTAATAATTTCATCCGTATCCATTCCCCTTTTAATAAATTTTATAGCAACACGCTGCTCAAACTGATTATCAATTCGGGTTGCAGAATAAACAACCGCCATTCCGCCATCGCCAATTTTTTCTTCTACCCGGTATTTACCTATTTCCATTCCAATGAATGTATCGGGAGAATTATCATCTTTCATTAATTCAATTGAAGTAATAGGAGGTGTTTCAAGAAAGTCTTCGCCATTTAAATCCGATTCAATTAATGACTCAATTTCTTTTCTGAGTTCAGGATCATCTTTACACTTCTCATCAAGAAAAGCTTTTCTTTCATCCGGAGAAAGTTCAATAACCTCACGGAATATAGTTTTAATATTATCCCAGTTGTTCAAATTATGTATGATTTATTTTTAAATTGAATTTGCTGTTAGCGTATTAAAGATTGAAACCAGATAATCTGTTTTTGTAATATGCGGAATATCGAAAGTTGCTAATTATATGTCTTTACATTTATGAATTCAAAATTAATCTTCTTTTTCAATTTCTCTATGCAGCCAGGCTTTTGCCAACCTCCAGTCTCTTTTTACAGTTGTGGGAGAAAGCGAAAGAATCTCCGCAGTTTCTTCAACAGTTAGTCCAATAAAAAAACGCATTTCAACAACTTTGCTTAACCTATTGTCAAAACTATCCAGTTTGATCAATGCATCATTCAATACAATTAATTCTTCATCTGGTTCAAGAGAAATATATGCTGCTTTATCCAAAGATATCTTCGTTTCTCCATTGAATCTTTTTACTGCATTTCTTTGCCTGGCATTATCTACTAAAATTTGCCTCATAGCATTTGCAATAGAACCGAAGAAATGTTTTCTATTTTCTAAAGACAAATTTTTAGGCCCGACTAATCTTAAATAAGCTTCATGTGCAAGCTCTGTTGTTTGGATTGTTCTCCTTTGATATTCATTACCCAAATATTTTGAAGCAATTTTTTTTACTTCAGTATAAACCAGGCTTAAAAGGTTATTTAAAGCCTGCTGATCTCCATCATTTACTTGGTGAAGAAGTTGAGTAATCTGTTGATCTGGAATTTTATCCATTAAGCTTAAACCGGGAAAGAGAAGAATTTTGGGTTAAATCTACAAACCTACTCTGTTATAATCAATTAAAAATATTTTAATTAAATTTTAAAATTTGTCAAATCCAAATGGCCCCAAAGTTCAAATTATTCCGCATGATGTTATATCCAGGGTAAATTTTATTCTTTTGTTTGACTTAATAAGTCATAATAAACCCTGATTAATTTTAAAAGATTTCTTTAAAATTAATATGAAAATAGATTTAGTAATAATTTCTAATTTACCTTAATATGGAGGGTTGCATGAAAAAGATATTAATTATAATGTTTGAAAATATTTTACATTTTCGAGATTTTAAGATTTCAAATAAAATTTCTCCCGCCTGGTTTCTTAAAACTAAGCCTAAGCTTCATTTGTTTTTTATTTTTCTAACTTGCTTATTTAGCAGCACAACCATACTTGCACAAAACACTACTTCATGGATTGATACTACAGGCGGCAACTGGAATGATCCTACAAAATGGTCTAACGGCGTACCTGGTCCGAACAGCGATGTTGTAATCACTGTTAAAGGTAATTTTAGCGTCGATCTTCAAAGTGATGTAACGATTAAAAGCTTACTTTTGGAAACAGCACCTGGGGAACACAAACATTAGAATTTGATAATTATAAAATAACATTAAACGGTGGAAACAGTGTATTTAATGATGGAGCTGATACTTATTTTGGCGGAAGTGTAATAAATAAAGGGACATTAACATTTTCAGGCAGCAGAAATAAAATAATTACTACAAGTTTGGATAATCAGGGTACTGTTATCATTTCAAGCCCAATAGAAATTCACGAGGCTTTTACAAATGAACCTAATTGTAAAGTTAACATCACTAAAGATGTTTTAATTCAAAGCGGATATGATGGTGTTCTTATAAATAAAGGAACCTTAACAAAATCTGGCGGTTCGGGAAGAGCCGATATCAGATCACATTTTACTAATGAAGATTCTATAATTGTTAACTCCGGAACATTAATATTTACCGGGACCGGCCCGGATAATTTTTACGGGGGAACTTATTACGCCGCAGCAGGAGATTCTTTAATAAATGCAGTAGATGGTTCTAATTTTGCTTCTCATGCTAAAGGAACTTTATCCGGGAATCCTGATGGTGAAATTATATTTGACGTGAATGATATTTATGCAGACTCTACAGAAGTTACGCTTAACTTCGGTGGAAATGGCTTCAAGTTTGTTGGTGGAACAATCTGGCAGGAAGGTAATGGAAGCTGGATTAACAACGGGAAATTTTATATTCAAGGACAAAAGCAAAAAATTATAGCCGCTCACTTTGTTAATAATGGTGTAACTGAATTGAACGGTACGTTTTCAGTATGGTATGATTCATTTATAAATAATTCTGATAAACCTTTTAGGATCACTGACAATAGTGATATTTCAAGCGGATATGCGGGTATGTTTATTAATAAAGGTTCATTAATTAAAGAATCCGGAACCGGCACTGCAAGTATTTCAGGACAATTTACAAACGAAGATTCACTTGTTGTTACTTCAGGTAATTTGATTTTAAATAGTGGGGGCCTGATTATTTTTTCGGGGGGACTTACTATGCCGGAAAAGGTGATTCATTAATAATTGCCGCAAATATTGACGGGTCTTATGCTAAAGGACATCTTAAGGGGAATCCTGATGGTGATATTATATTTCAAGGGAATAATTTTTTTGCAGATTCCACAGATGCGGTTTTAAAATTTGGAGGAACAGGACTTCAATGGATGAATGGAATATTTTTAAGTGCCGGCGGCGGTATTTGGACAAACCAAGGACAGCTTTATTTAAAAGGATCTGATACAAAAACATTTAGTTCTGTTAATTTTCATAACAATGGTATGATGGATATTAACTCACCAATTACAGTTGTTGGGGATCATATCTTAGTAAATAATGAACAGGGAACAATGGTATTTCATGATAGTGTTTCTCTTGCAACCAATCGTGATGATTCATTTATTAATAACGGCCTATTTAAAAAAACCGGAACTGGTGAAGCAACTATTTCGTCATCATTTAATAACTCAGGAACTATTGATATAACCGGCACATTAAATTGGATTAATAATGATTTTAATCCAACACTTGCTTCTGTTATAAAAATGGAAATTGATCCATCGCATAATTATGGAAAATTAAATGTAGGCGGTAAAGCTTTTTTAAACGGCAGAGCGATTGTCAAACTTGCCCCTTCGGCTGCTGTTGGTGATAGTATTTTATTATTAACAGCACAAAATGGTGTCTCCGGTACTTTTTATTCGGTACAAAGTAATGTCGACACACTTGGATTTAAGCCAACTTATTCAACAAATTATGTTTCTTTGAAATATTATTAAAAACAGTTTATCTAACCAGTTATATACGCCAATTCCAGATACAATTATAATCGCTGGAAATCGTTCTTTAAATTTATACGGAACTTCGATGACCAATGTGGATTCGGTTGTACTGTTCAGGAAGTCTGCAAATAAATTAGTAACAGGACAGATTACTCAAAAAAATAATTCCTCCATTTCATTGTCATTAGATCTCTCAGATTCAGTCGCTATAGGAACGGAAAATTTGTTGATATTCCGTAAAGATAAAGGGACACCGGACACAGCTAAAATTGTTCTGGCTCCTTTTATTTCTATTCCATTATTTTTCCGCGAAGGCTCAAGCGGAATAGCTGTTGAGCCTGCATTTACAGGTGGTTGGAGTATATTAAATATTGAATCCATTTCAAACGACGAATCTTATACAATAATTAATCCTTCAATAGTTGGTGGTTATCCATTGATATGCGTGTCTGCAATGTTTTCCATGGGCAGGGTTCAAACTTATGGACTTTATCAGAAGATGGAGCCGATCAAGGATATTTCATTGCCAAGACTCCTGAATACGGCAGCACATATTTTTATTATGCTCTTAGAATTGATCCTCAGTATGTTTACTTTCCCAAATTAGTGTTAGGGCATAAAAGTGTTAACTCAGATGATAATCCGGTTCCACAAGTGCCTTTCGGATCAGATGTTACATTAAGCTATAACGGAACTATGCATACAAGTAAAGATCAATTTAACGAAGTGCTTTTTCAGTCGCTTGCCGGGACGAATAATTCTGAATTATCAAACTACATTTTCAGCATACCGGATTGGAATGCAAAGCTTCATGATGCAGTTAATCAAACCCTTGCCAATACTTCTTCAGACCGGGCTTATACCAGGGAAGAATTGCTGCAAAATGTTTTACAGAATTTATCTAATTATAAAGCTCCTCCTTCTGACTTGTACAATAACTCTAAAAAAGATTTTAATAAAGATTTAACTCATTGGTTTAATGAAAAAGAACAAGATTATATCGATAAAGTAAGAAACGAGGTGCAAAAAAGTGATGAAGCAGGGAAAGTATATGAACGAACACTTTTCGGCATAAAAGTAAAAGTAAGAAATACTCATAAAGAAGATGAAGAATTATATAATCAATTATTTAATAAGGATGAACAGAAAATCGAAAATATTTTTAATAATCCAATTGGGACACCAATAACTAAAAAAGAAAGAGATTTTCTTTATAAAATTGTGGGGCCATTTGATCCCAATGATAAAACAACAAATACACTTTATTCAGGTGTGATGGAGACAAATTCGGATGGCCTTCCGTACTTTTCAAAATATTATATTCCAAAATCAAAAATTGCAGATTCTTTGGAATATTATATTTCTTTTGAGAATGATTCAATTGCAACTGCCCCTGCAAACAATGTTGTTATAATTGATACACTGGATCCGAATGTTGATCCTTCATCTTTACAGATAGTTAAAACAAGTAATGATAGTGTATTTAGTTGGTCACGCTCCGGTAACATAGTAACTTTTAAATTCACTGGTATTAACTTGCCTCCGAATCATATTCCTCCTGAAGGAACCGGATTTGTTTCATACAGAGTATTGCCTAATCCGGCATTAACTAGCGGGGAACAAATTAAAAATAGAGCATCAATTGTTTTTGATTTTAATCCGGCAATTCAAACACCGACAGTGATCCACGAAATACATCAGGTTGGAGATGCATCACTTGAATTAACGCATATTCCAGATTCAGTAGTAGTTAATACAAATTATGAAATTGATGCAACGGTTAGCAATCCCGGCCCTGACCTTGTTGAATCTGTAGTACTTAAGTACGCAATACCTGCAAATACAACAGTTAATTCTGTAAATGTATCTAACGGTAACTATAGTATGGAT
The DNA here is from genome assembly GCA_963775245.1 of uncultured Bacteroidota bacterium. Lineage (GTDB taxonomy): Bacteria > Bacteroidota > Ignavibacteria > Ignavibacteriales > Ignavibacteriaceae > CAVSWT01. The sequence continues at coordinate 838 of CAVZID010000023.1, read as the reverse complement.
GGTGATACAATTACGATAACTTTTGGAAATATGGTTGCAGGACAAATGAGTACAATAAAGATGTCATTAAACTCTTCACAAATTGGAACAGAGACAAATAACTTTTTGTTAACAACTCCAACATCTGACGCTAACCCATTAAATAATATTATAAGTAAAGATGTTGCAATTGTTACTGTGGTTTCTGGTGTAAGCTCTGAGAATACTTTGCCATTGCAATATGAATTATCAAATAATTATCCCAATCCTTTTAATCCGACCACGACAATTCGTTTTACTCTGCAACAAGCTGGGAATACTAAATTACAAATATTCAATGTGTTGGGTCAGCTCGTAAAAACTTTAGTAAATGGATACTATCAAGCCGGGCGCTATTCTTTAAAAGTCAATGCAAGCAATTGGGCAAGCGGCGTTTATTTATACAGGATTGAATCAGGCAATTTTACACAGGTTAAGAAAATGATACTTCTAAAATAAGGACAAATGTTGTAATTGTAAGTAGAATTTATTTTATGGATTAACTGTTCTTTATATGCAGCAACAAATAAAATGATTCTAGTAGATAATAAAAAGATTTAAAGTCATTAGTTTTGAAACCTTCGAGGTTTACTTATTTAGATTTTACTTCCTAATTAAAATGGGAGTAATTTTTCAAAAACCTCGAAGGTTTTTCAATTAATCAAACCTTATTTTAACAGCATCATCTTTTTTGTTTGAATAAAGGCGCCTACTTTTAGCTGGTAAAAATATACACCGCTTGGTAAGGGCGAATAATTATTAGTCCCTGCATTTGTTGTAAATTCAACTTCATAATTGCCTGGCTGCTGCTGCTGATTAA
>CAVZID010000022.1:0-353242 GCA_963775245.1 uncultured Bacteroidota bacterium | reverse complement strand
GTCCATTTTTTCTTGCACTTAATCTATGCACTGCACGTGCAAATAATTCTTTTCCAGTTCCACTTGTGCCTTGAATTAAAACAGTGCTTTCACTTTGTGAGATTATAGGAAGTGTATCAAATATCTTTAGAATTTCATGATTCTTTGAGACGATATCTTCAAAAGTATAACCTTTTCTTATAACCTTTTTTAATTCTTCAATAGCCGATAAATCCCGGAAAGATTCAACTCCACCAACAAATTTTCCCTTTTCATTTTTTAGAATTGAAGTGCTAATTTTTATCGGTATTTCATTTCCGTTTGATCTTAGAATCGTTACTTGCTTATCAATTATTTGCTCACCCGTTTTTAATGAACATTTTAAAGCGCACGCTTTTTCACAAATATTAGCTCTTAAAACCTCAAAACAAAACTGCCCAACAGCGTCTTCCTTTTTTATACCCGTTATTTCTTCGGCAGATCTGTTAAAGGAAGTAATTCTCATATTCTCATCAACAGTAAAAACACCATCAGCGATACTATCAAGAATGATGTTTGAATAAATTTTCTGGGGTTCTCTATTTTGATCTTTCATCGCGCTTAATATTTAATGTTAATGCATTTTGTAAATCTAAATTTACTACATAAAAATAAGAGTTGCATAACTGCGACACTAATTCCCAAATTAAACATAGAAAAATTCAATTATTAACTAATAATCAAATTATCTCAATTGGTTCTCTTTTTGATTAAAGCAATAGTAATTGAAAAATATATAAGTATTAAAAAATGTCAATTATATTTTTTAATGCCTGGAGGAAAAATGGATTCAACATGTAAAAAAGCTTTTATCATAATTTTCGGGATGCCAGCAGTATTGTTTCTAATTGCTGGGTGGATTTTGTTAGGTGGAGAAAAAATTAAAGGTGAAATGTTTAATGGAATTTTTAATGATTTCAGTTTGATGCTGCTTCCTACAATACTCTTCATTTTAATAGGATGGATTATTGACAAGTTTGTATTTAGTGGTTCGCTACTAAATTGTTGGAGAAAAAAATCAGTAAAAAAATAAATTAAGAATTTTAAATTTTGTTTTTATCAGTTGCATCAATAGTTAGCGTAAAAATTTAAAAATAAGATTACTTTCATTTTCAATAGGATTATAAAAAAAATTATGAGTATTCAACCAGCCTGCATTCCCTGTATTGTTAAACAATCATATACACTTAGCCGACTTTTAGGTGTTGAAGATAAAAATATACAAAGCCAAATTATTTATGATACTATCAATTCATTGTTGAATAATAAAGAAGTTTCCACTGCTCCTCATTTCTCTATCAAACTGCAATCGATATTGAATAAAAATTTAAACGGACACAGTTCATTCAAAGAAATTAAAGAAAAAAATAAATCGAACGCAGAAAAGTATTTGAAATATCTTGAAACAATGATAGAAGCTGCGGATGATAAGTTGGAAATGGCAGTTAGAATTTCTATAACCGGCAATACTATCGATCTTGGGGCAAATCCCAATTATAATCTTGAAAAAGAAATTAACATTATTACTTCAAGTAAAATAAATCTTGATTCATTTGACAAATTTAAAGAGGATTATAAAAAAGCAAAACTGATTCTTTTTATTGCAGATAATTATGAAGAAGCGCTGTTCGATAAATTCTTGATAGAACAATTAAAGCCTAAAGAAGTTGTATTTGCAGTAAGGTCAAATGAAATTTTAAACGATATAACTTTAGAAGACGCTAAAAGGTTGGGTATAGATAAACTTTGCAAAGTAATTGAAAGCGGAAGCAGAATTGCCGGAACAGATTTGGATGAGTGCACAGCTGAGTTTTTAGATTTATATAAAAGCGCAGATATGGTAATAGCAAAAGGCCAGGGAAATTTTGAAACACTTTTAAGTGCAAATCGTTCAATTTATTTTTTGTTCAAAATTAAATGCCTCGTTATTTCTGAAATATGCGGTTATCCCGTCGGAACAGGATTATTGTACTTAAATAAATAGAAAAGGAAATCTTAAAAATGAAAAGATATGACATAATTATTATTGGTGGAGGACCTGCCGGGGTTACATGTGCTCTTTCAGCAAAAAACACTTATCCTGACAAAGAAATTGTTTTAATTCGAAAAGAATCTAAACCGATGATTCCATGTGGAATACCTTATGTTTTTTATACTCTAAACGCTGTAAGCGATAATATTCTGCCCGATGCACCGCTGATAGCTAATCAAATAGAAATTATAAATGATGAAGCAGTTGGAAGAACAGATCATAAAATTGTTCTCGCAAACGGGGGCGAAGTTGAATTTGAAAAACTTGTTATTGCAACCGGTTCAAAAGCAGTTATGCCAAAAATTGATGGGACAGATAAAGAGAATGTTTTTCTTGTCCGTAAAGACAAAGAATATCTAAAAAATCTAAAGGCCCGGATTCAGGAATCTGAAAAGATTTTAATCCTTGGCGGCGGTTATATCGGCGTCGAAGTTGCAGATGAATTGCTAAAAGCAAAAAAGAATGTTACGGTTGTTGAAATGGCGGATACACTGCTTCCAACTATGGATGAAGATTTCGGAAATAAAATAAAAGAAATTATTGAGAATGAAGGCGGCAAAGTAATTACCGGGAAAAGCATTCAAAAGATTCTCGGTAACGAAAAAGTTAATGCTGTTGAACTAAATAACGGGACAAAAATTGACTGTGATCTTTTAATTGTCTCGTGTGGTTACAAGCCTAACCTCGACTTAGCTGAAAAGATGGGCCTTACTTTTGAAGAAGGAAAAGGAATTTTAGTAGATGCTTATTTGCGCACTTCGCAAAAAGATATTTTTGCTATCGGCGATTGCGCTGCAAAATATGATTTCTTCACGGGAGAATTTTCAAACATTATGCTCGCTTCTACCGCTATGGCGGAAGGTCGGATAGTCGGCTCTAATCTTTATTCAATCAAAGTTATACGTCAATACGCCGGTGTTCTCGGTTCGTTTTCAACAAAAATTGGCGATACTGCATTTGCAGTATGTGGAATAATTGAGAAACGCGCAAAAGCTCGTTTGCTCGAATATACAGTCGGAATTGCCAAAGCTGTTGACCGTCATCCCGGCAAATTGCCCGGGGCTTCTGAGGTAACGGTGAAATTAATATTCTCGTCTTATTCGCATACTTTAATGGGCGCACAAATTATGGGCGGAAATTCCGTTGGTGAAATGATAAATATTATGTCCGTGATGATCTTAAACAAAATGACCGACATTGATATTAATAATTTGCAAATCGGCACACATCCTCTTTTAACAGCTTCGCCGATTGCTTATCCAATAATTAACGCAACTGTGGATGCAATTAAAAAATGGAATAAACTTCAGCTCGCATAATATTTAGACAGCATGAATGATGAAATCCTTTTTAGGAAAATAAGTGTAGTTCAATGTAAATAAAACAAAATAGTTGGAGATAAAAATGGAAACAATTGAAAATAAAACCGGAATCCCGTTAATTGGTGAAAAAATGCCAAGTTTAAAAGTTCAAACAACTCACGGTGTTAAAAATGTACCGGATGATTATAAAGGCAAATGGATAATTCTATTTAGTCATCCCGGAGATTTTACTCCTGTATGTACAACGGAATTCGTCGCCTTTGCCAAAAGAAATGATGAATTTAAAAAATTGAACACCGAATTAATAGGACTTTCCATCGACCAGGTCTTCTCTCATATTAAATGGGTTGAATGGATAAAAGATAATTTAAATGTACAAATACCTTTCCCTATTATTGCAGACGACATGGGAAATGTTGCCTTAAAACTTGGAATGATCCATCCTGGTAAAGGTACAAATACAGTACGCGCGGTTTTCATAATTGATCCGGAAGGATTTATACGCTTAATGCTTTATTATCCTCAGGAAATTGGCAGACAAGTAAATGAAATATTAAGAGCACTTAAAGCTTTACAAATTTCAGATAAGAATAAAGTTGCCATGCCTGAAAATTGGCCTAACAATGAATTAATTAAGGATAAAGTAATTATACCACCTCCAAAAGATTTTTTTGAAGCACAAAAAAGAATGAATCCTAAAGACGGATATGATTGGTGGTTTACCTATAAAGAACTTGAATTGACCAATTAAACTTTTGCTCTGCAACTATTTATTTTTTTATAGATTAGAAATCATTGATGAAGCTATTAAACAATGGTATTAATAATTTCTGCAAATAAATAACCATTATGCAACAGAGAACATTACAGAATACTAAACCTAACTTTCTAATAGGCAGGTTTGAGATAATCCTGTTAAAAAAAGATTCTTTTTCTCCTTATTTTAATTTGTAATAAATGAATACATAAAATTTCGATCATAAATAATACAGGGAGAGTAAAAATGAAAACTGTTACTTTATTATTGCTCACATTCACAATATACCTTGGTTTTACGGTTTCTTTATTTTCTCAGGAAGCTGAAACACCTGAATGCTTTTTTAAATCTTCAAGCCTCCATTATTCTGCAAATGGGATGGAACATTGGTATGCTAAATCTCAAGGCGGACTCGAAACAATAACCGGAGTTCCTTATAACGACCTCGGCTGCAAAAATTGTCATACACCCTCTTGCGATGTGTGCCATAAAGCCGAAAAGGACGGGAAATTAGTTTACTCAAACGCAGCTGCTAAGAATCAAGATATGTGTCTGAAATGCCACGCTCGTGAAGCATCAATAATGAAAATTAATCAGAAAGCAAATACACCGGATGTCCACTTTGCAGCAGGCATGAAATGTATGGACTGCCATACTGCAAGTGAAATGCATGGGGACGGCATAAAATACATGTCAATGAAACAGCAAGGAGCGATGGATGCAAACTGTGAGCAATGTCATGAGAAAATTGCCAAAACAATCTCTCACAAAATTCACGGAAACAAACTCGATTGCAAAGCATGTCATGTGCAGCAGGTTGTAAGCTGTACAAACTGTCATTTTGAAACAATGGTAAAAGAAAACAAAAGAGTTGCAATTCCTGTTTCCGGATGGGAATTTCTAATGAACTATAATAATAAAGTAACTTCAGCTAATATGCAGACGTTTGTTGTTTCAGGCAATAAAACATTTATGATATTTGCACCACAATTTAGTCATTCGGTATCTAAAGAAGGAAAGAAATGTGAAGCTTGCCATAATACAGCCAACGATAAGGAAATCAAAAAAGGTTCAATCAATCTAACCTGGCTTGACAGCAATAAGGTAAAACAAATAAATGGTGTAATTCCAGTTGTTGATGGTGTTCAATATAATTCTGTATTCCAAAATTTTGCAAACGGAACCTGGACACCAATCTCTGATCCACAGCAGCCAAAGGTACAATATGTCAACTTTGGAACTCCTCTTAGCAAAGAACAATTAAACAAACTTTTAATTTCTCAGAAATCTAAAAATATTAAAAAGTGAAAAAGTATAAATAAGGAGAGAGCACTATGTCAAAAGAGGGTTTAATAAAAAGTTTAAAAGATGATTACCAACAACAAATATTAACCAGCGATTAACTTCAAAAAAGTTGTTATAGAAAGAGGCATAAAATGAAAAATAAATTAGTTAATTGGTTCAAAACCAAAATTGAAACCCTTTGTGCAAAATTAGAAAAAAGTGTCCTTTCTAATAAATCACTAAAGTGTAAAGTAGTATTTGGCCCAGTTCGTTCGCGAAGACTTGGTATGGTACTGGGAATAAATAATATAAAACCCGGAGTGTGTTCTTATAATTGTATCTATTGTCCAAGCGGAAAAACTTCTTGCTGTTCTATCTGTACTCAAAATTGTCTATCGCCTTATGAACTTTATATCTCGGTAAAAAACAAAATAAGTGAACTTAAAAGAAACAATAAAGAAATTGAATATATTCTTTTTTCCGGCAGCGGCGATCCTTGTCTTGATTCAAATCTTTCGAAGGAGATTTCATTACTTAGGGAATTTGGTTATAAAATTGCTGTATTCACAAATGCCGCACTTTTATGGAATGAAAACGTTCAGCAAAATTTAATGTTTGCTGATTTTGTTTCATTGAAGATTGATACAATTAATGAAGAAACATGGTTAAAAATAAATCGCCCACATAGCAGATTAAATTACGATATAATTAAAAAAGGGATTGAACAATTTTCAAAAATTTTTAAAGGTACACTAACAACAGAAACAACTCTAATAAAAAATTTTAATGATAATCCGAAGGAGATTCAACAACTTGGCAAGTATTTAAATACTCTTGCCTCTAAAGTTAATTATTTTATCACACCGCGATATCCACCTGCAAAGAATTATGCCGTAAGTCCGGATGCTGGAACTCTTTCAAAGCTTTCAACAATAATAGAAGAAAATATCCCGAATTCTTTATTGTTGTGTTGCCCTGAGACGGAAGAATTTTTTGCAACAAATGATTTTGAAAATGAACTTTTAGGATTGCTTGCTCTTCACCCGGTAAATAAAAATGCAATAACAACATACATAAAAACCAAAAACAAAATTGAAAAATTAAATGAATTATTATCAAATAAAATAATTAAGCAAATTGAATTTAACGGGGAAATATATTTTTCAATGAATTAAAAATCGAAATTCGAGAATATTGATATTTTTAGGAAAGTTATAATCGTGACAACGTAATTAGTATAAATTGTATAAAACAAATTTCAAAATAAGCGCGTAAAATTTAATTAGATGAATTAAAATGAAAGTATTCGGGCCAATACCATCCCGCCGTCTGGGAAGAAGTTTGGGAATAAACAACATTCCTCCTAAAATCTGTACTTATTCCTGTGTTTATTGCCAATTGGGAACTACTGATTATATGTCCATAAAAAGAAGAGAATTTTTTTCACCTGAAAAAATTTATGATGAGGTTGCTGAAAAAATCTATCAATTAAAAAAGAAAGGTGAAATAATCGATTACATTTCTTTTGTTCCAGATGGCGAACCTACCATAGATATTAATCTGGGTAAATCAATTGAGAGATTAAAAAAATTAGGAATTAAAATTGCTGTAATATCTAACGCATCTCTGATTTGGATTGAAGAAGTTCAAAATGATTTGATGCAGGCAGATTGGGTATCAATTAAAATTGATTCTGCCATTGAAAAAACATGGAAGCAGATTAACAGACCGCATAATATTTTAAAATATAAAAAAGTAATTCAGGGTATAGGAGAATTTGCTGCTTCTTTTAAAGGCATATTGGCAACAGAAACTATGCTAATTAAAGATATAAATGATAACTTCGAATCGATTGTTGAAACAGCAAAATTAATTAAATATATAAATCCTGAAAAAGCATATATACTTGTTCCTACTAGGCCTCCTGCAGAAAAATGGGTAAATATTCCTTATGAAAATGAATTAAATACAGCATACCAGGTTTTTAAAGCTATAAATATTGATACAGAATTATTAATTCAAAATGAAGGAAATGATTTTACTTATACTTCTAATGTTGAAAATGAATTATTAAGTATTCTTTCTGTTCATCCGATGAGAAAAGATGCTGTTCAGGAATTTTTAAATAAAGCTAACACAAATAACAATTTAATTTTTTCTCTCATTGAATCTAAAGCAATTAAACAGGTTAATTATAATAACGACATTTTTTATTTAAGAAATTTAAGTAGATAAAAGTTTTCAATATGGGTCGAACAAGATATCAAAGTAAAAACATTCGAAGAAATAAATTTATTGTAAAATGAAAATCGCCATACCATCAATTGATAAGAATCTGAAATCAATTGTAAGCGATAGTTTAGGCCGTTCTCCGTTTATTATCATTTATAATGATGAAACTGGAAAGTACGATTATTTTGAAAATATAGGATTCAAAATAAAAGATGGATCGGGTCTCAAAGCTGCAGAATTAATTATACAAAATAATGCAGATGTATTATTAACTCGAGAAATCGGGCGCAAAACGTATTCTGTCTTAATGAAAGAACATGTTGAAATATATCTTTTAAATTCAAGCGGAACAGTAAAATCCGCACTTAGGAAATATTTAAAGAAAAGGATATAAAATTGTACGTACCTTCAAAAATATTTTTTACTAAAGGAGTTGGTAAGCATAAAGATTACCTTAGCTCTTTTGAAGCTTCATTAAGAAGCGCGGGAATTGAAAAATGTAATCTTGTTAATGTAAGCAGCATTTATCCACCAGGCTGCAAAAAAATTTCTAAAGAAGAAGGATTAAAAGAAATACAAGCAGGACAAATAACTTTTGCAGTAATTGCAAGAAATTCAACTAATGAACCGAACCGTTTAATAGCTGCTTCAATTGGTGCCGCAATCCCGTCTGATAAATCCAATTACGGCTACTTATCGGAATACCATCCGTTTGGTGTAAAAGAAAAATTGGCTGGTGATTATGCAGAAGATTTAGCTGCACAGATGCTTGCTACAACTCTCGGTGTCGAATTTAATACCGAAGCTGATTGGAACGAAAGAGAAGAAGTTTTCAAAATGTCGGATAAAATTGTAAAGACTCTCAATATAACTCAAACGGCAGAAGGAGATAGAACCGGTATGTGGACTACAGTAATAGCAGCAGCAATTCTTTTACCTTAAATTAAAGGTTATGATTAATTCTTCAAACGAAAAATCGGCAACGGTAAATCAAAGATTAATAATAGAAACATACGACATAGACATTGCCGGACATGTAAATAATATTGTTTATATCCGATGGTTTGAAGAGCTTCGAACAAATCTATTCAATAAATATTTTAATCTTCAAGATTTAATTTCAAATAGTTTGTATCCGGCGGTTATATCCACAAATATTATTTACAGAAAATCCTTGAAATTATTTGATAACCCGGTGGGCTTTATGAGTTTAGAAAGTTATAATCATGGTGTTATAAATTTAAAAGTTAAAATAAAGCTTGGAGAAAAAATCGCTGCTTTTGGTGAACAGAAATGTGTTATAATGAATTTATTAACGGGCAAAATGAATAAAGAGAAATTAAAAATTATACTTGCCAATAATGATTGAAATATTTCAGATAAGCCTTACCAAAATTGCAAGGTTTATAAATTTAAAATTATTTTTTTTGCAAAAGATTTTTAATCATTGCATCAGGCATTTGAACTGCTACTACTTTCCCTTTTACTGTAATTTCACCATTTGCTGAAACAGTGATTTCCGTAATGACTTTTCTTCCTTTTATTTCTAAAACTTTTCCTCTTAATTCTAGCTCTATTCCAAGCGGAGTTGGGCGAAGATAATCAACTTGAAGTGATGCCGTAACAAAACGAAACGCCGGTTCTGTTCCAGGTTCTCTCCCTTCATTTCGGTATGATGCTAATGCACCCGTACCCGTTCCGTGACAATCAATTAGTGATGCAATCAATCCCCCATAAACATAACCTGGAATAGCAATGTGATAAGGCTTTGGAGTAAAAAGAGCAACTGTTTCATCGCCATCCCAATAACTTTTTATTTGATGGCCACGTTCGTTTAATCGTCCGCATCCATAACAATAACTAAGATCGTCAGGGTAGTAATCTTGTACAGCTTTTGAATTCATAAAATTTAATCTCCAGTTTTATTAAGCTCGTATGCTGAGTTCAAGTTTATTTACTTAATACAACAATGTGAGTTGTTAATGGATTATTTTTAATTTCATTTAAAACTTTTAAACCAGCTTTTTCTGCAAGACCAATAATCCCTTTATTGGAAATATAAGATTTAAAATTTTTATAATGATCTCTGCCGGCTGCAAATTCAACTGCTTCGTTTATTGCAGACCAAAAAGATTTTGGACGGGGATAAAGATAATCTACAATAATAATTTGTTTGGATTTGCCTGATAGTAATTTTAAAATATCAACTCTTTGGGTTTCATTTATTTCATGAATGACGTAAGATATAATTGAATAATCATAAAACTTTTCTTTTTGCTGTAAAAAATTTTGAACATCATCATGATAAAAGGAAATTTTAGAAGATGGGTTTTTAGTTAGAATGTTATTTGCTAAATCAATATTTCTTTTTGATAGGTCAATACCATCAATTTTAGTGCATTTATCATCAAGCTGAAATGCTAAGCGTCCTGTTCCGCAGCCAACATCAAGCACTGAAGAATTTTCTTTAATAAGTGATTTTACAATTTGAAATGCTCTATCTTGATTGGGAGCAATTACTTTATCATAAAATAATCCATCATACCAATGATTTTTATTTTCAGGCATTCTTTACAATCCCCATAAGAAAATTAAAAATGAGATTACACCGAATTATAATATATTATTAGCTCAATGGATAGAGTAAGAGAAATTTGCGTTAGCTACTTTAATTTTTTCTCAGTCTTAACATCCGGAAGAATCACACTATTAAAATGAGGTAAATTAATTTTCCAATTCAAACTAGCCATTAAATTTTCTGGCAGTTCTGTTTTATGACAGATCGAACATTGTGCGAGATTAGGTTTATCCACTATTTTTTTTATTCAATTGTATGGCAATATTCGCATAATCGATGCAATGCATCTGTATATGAAAGTATATAAAAATCTTTATTAAAAGTATTCTTATTTGAAGCGAATTTATAAGTTTGATGACAAGCTGTGCAGCTTTTTGCGGATTGAGCATTTCTATTCATACCTGTTTTATGGCAATCATTGCATTTTAGATTTGTGGTCAAACTGGTTTGATGCCAGCTATGATTAAAGAAATCAACTTGCTGATACATGCTTGAATGACATTCCGAACAAGCACTTAGCTTTTCTCCTGGTAATTTTAAATGATGGCACATAAAACAACTGTCATTGCTTACAGTTGAATCACTATGGAAAACATTACTATTGATTTCAGAAGGATCAAACATTTTAATCAAATTAATATGTTCTTGATGGGGAAACTTAACAAACTTACCATCACCATTAAGATTTAAATATAAAGTATCATAGCCGGACGCACGGCTGGCTTTAATATTTGGCATACCGTTATTATGTAAATGTTCTCCGGGCATTAAAAACATTCCGAAAGCAAAACTTAAAATGAAAACAAGGGAAAACTTTGTTATTCCGGAAACTTCCGGTGTTCCAAGCCATGTCCTTGAAGCGTAGTCAAAAGATGGTGGTGTATGCGGTAATGATTCGGGTTCTTTTTGAGTGATATCCCAAACATGAAAGTGTTCTATTGCAAATAAAAATACTAAAGCTGCTGCAGAAATAATTCCAAGGCTGATAAAAACTTCTGCCCACAAAGGAGTATTTGCAGTAGCTCCTAATCCGAAAATAAATCGATTAAATGCAACTGCAGCGGCAAAACCTGTCATTAGCCATAAGATAAGTTTTGTATTACGAGCTCTATTCATCTGAAGATTCCTCTTTCTTGTTTTGCTTATTATTATTTTCCATAACTTCTTTACATGCTGATACACGTTTAAGGCAACCAATGCATTTTGTTATATCTTTTAAAATTCCTTTGCTCAAACTTTTGCTCCTTTTTTATTTAAAGTTGTGCAAATATCATCGTCTGTCATGGGGGGAAATTTCCAGGCAAGTGCACTTACAATTTGCGACAATGGTGCAAGCACACAATGTGCAATTTTTGAAAATGGAAGGAGTATAAAAATCAACTCACCTGCTAAAACATGAACAAGCATAAAGAATTGATAGCTTTGCGGACTGACATTTAAGTTTGTACAAACAAAACCTGTTACAAATGGAATTAAAAGTAAAATCAACCAAAGATAATCCTGGCCTTTGCTTAATACTCTTGCTTGTTTAATAATCATGCGTCCGATAATTAAGGATACAGAAAATATAATTGTGCTGACAGTTAACCAGAATGCCCAGCTATACGGAAGTGCCGGCCAATAAATCCCAACAGATTCTTTCCACAATTGAATATGTGCAAATAAAAATATCGGAACTATAAGTAATCCAATATGAAATAGAATTGACAAGACGGAATAGATTTGGAAATTATGTGTTATCCTTTTCACAGGAAAAATCCATTCCCACCCTCGGCTTCTTATCAATTTCCATGGCATTTTTTTATCACCGGCTTTTTTATATGCTTTATAAATGCCCCAAATATCAAGAGCAAAAATTCTTATAAGTCCCAAAAGCATTATAGCAAAGCAAAGACGGAATAGAGGTCCCTTTGCAAATTCAAGTAGTTGTTCCATATTTTTTATCTAATTTATTTTAAAATCTCTGTGGTTCTCTGTGAATTCTCAGTGAACTCTGTGTTAGTGTTTTTAAAAAGGAACACTGAGGACACAAAGAACCTCAGAGAGCCACAGAGGGAATATTATTTTTTATTATCCATTTTCTGTTTTTATCTCTTCCTTGTTTAGTACAAGTGAATCTTCAAATACAATAGCTTTATAAATCAAATCATGAAGCCCCACTACCTGGCAATTAATTTTTTGGTCCTCAACTAATTCTCTTAATTGTTTTTTGCAATTTGCACATGGGGCGACAAGTATTTCACAACCAGACTTACGGATTTGGTCAGCTTTTAATTTCCCACCTACAGTTGTTCGATAAGGCCGTATTTCATCTATCGAAACTGTTCCACCACCACCTCCGCAGCAAATATTATTTTCCCCTGATGGTGTCATCTCTACATAATTTTTACAAAATGATTTTAAAATCTCGCGTGGCTGATTTACAATCCATTTATTTCTTGCAAAGTTGCATGGGTCGTGATAAGCAACTTTCTCTGTTATAATATCCGGGTCTAATTTAATCTTTTCGTCTTTCCATGCTTTATAAGTGTATTCTAAAATGCTTACGACAGGAATTGATTCTTCTCCTCCGCAAAAAGTAGGTATAAAACTTTTGGCTGTACGGGAAGCATGGCCGCATTCACCAATTAAAATATTTTTACCTTTTAATCTGCAAGTCTCTGCATCAACTTTTTTAACAACTCTTTCCATTATTCTATCACTGTAAAACAATCCATAATTAATACCGTCGAAATAACCGGTTCCGATAGTCCATTTATCACCACTGGCAGTAAATACAGCAGCAATTCCCATAAGGGTATCAGCTTCCATAAGGAAATCACTTACAGCAGGGAAGAAAACATAGTTGCTGCCTTCAACATCAATCGGAAATTTAATTTTAACATTTTTTTCTTTGAACATATCGTCTTCAAGAAATTCCAATGTGTCAAGTAAAGCAGGCACCGGCACAGCAGATGTATTTCCGGAATTACCTTCAAGCTGTTCCCTTACGCTAACAACTAATGCACGTGGTGCTATTCCGATTTCACTTAAGATATATCTGCCGAGATGTGTTATTAAACCATGGTCAACTCCCATTGGACATTCAAGAGCACACCGCCTGCATGCAGTACAGTTCCAAAAGTCTTGTGCCATTTGCTTGAATTTTTTCATTTGTTAAATAATCGCTGCCGGAAATTCTTCCTTTTATTAGTCCTCCTAAAGTAAAATGACGCTTATATACATTTAATAATAATTCAGAACGATGACAGGGGATGTCTTCTTTGTCCCCGGTTGCCTGGTAAATCTGGCAGGTTGTTGAACAAAGAGCACATCGAGAAACTACACGTGAGTAGTGCTCTAATGCCATTCTATAATTTGAGTGTTTTAAAATCGCAGCAAATGCTTCTAAGAAACGTTGTGGTAGATTATTAACATCAAAATCTTCTACATGATATCGAACATTTAATTTTTGCTTTTCAATTACTTCCGACTTCTTAGAATTTTGGAAAGCTTTTTTTCTTTCTTCTTCGGTGATTTGATTAGTTCTCATTTATGTCCCGGTTAATCTTATTTAAATAATTTATAACAAGCAGCAATAACGCTTTAAAATTAAATATCTTATTCCATCGGAAATTGTTATATAGAATTGCCATTTCACATTTAATTCGGCCCCTATTGTTTTATATTCCATAGCTCGCTTATAAAATTCAAAAAAACTTAGTCAGATTGAAAAGTAAAATCAAAACTATATTGATTACTGTATCCGGTTTGTGGGTTGTCTTGATGGTGGATTCTGGATACTCGATTCTGGATACCCGATGCTTGATGAATATATAATTAAGAAAAAGAGACAAAAAATAAAATGAACTCTTCATTATGAATTATCATAAGCTGCAAATCAATTTTAATTTATTTCTTCAGGTTTGTGTAATTTTAAGCTAACTAATGCGTCTATTTAAAAACGAATTAATAATTTTATTTGGAAAAAGAAGTAGTAAATAATTCTTTTGAGGAACTTTATAAGGAATTTTCAGATGATATTTTGAGATACGCATACAGCATTTTAAAAAATTATGAAGAAGCAAAAGATATTGTTCAAGAAGTATTTATTCGACATTATGAAAAAGAAGAATCATTTAAGGGGCAATGTTCATTTAAAACCTGGTTATTCGTTATTGCAAGAAATTTATGTTACAGCAGACTGCGAAGTAAAGATTTTCATAATGAAAGCATTGAAAGAAACATAATTAAAAGAAATTATGCAGATACTTTTGACATCAATATTTCAATACAGAATGCTTTAAAGAAAGTGTCAAAGGAAAGCAGCGAGCTTCTTTATTTAAAAGAGTATGAAGGATATTCTTATGCAGAGATTTCAGAAATAACAAATCTTACGGTTGAAAATATTGCGGTTAAATTATTTAGGGTTAAAAAACAATTAAGAAAATATTTAAAAGATTTTAAGAATACAAAATGAAACATTACGAATATGAAATAAGCTTATTTGTTGAAGATGAACTCCCTGAAAACAAAAAAGAGGAGTTGTTAGCTCATCTAAAAAACTGTAAAAGATGCAATGCATTGATGAATGATTTTTCAAATATAAAATCTGACTTAGCCAATTTTTATGAAATGCTGCCTCAGAATGAATTTCAATTTAATGATGAATTAAGTAAAAGTAAGAAAGTCAATTGGAGCGTTAAGAAACCAGCATTCAAAATATCATTTTCTATTGCAGTGGCTTCTGTTGCTATTTTCTTTTTTCTTATTAATTCAAATTTGAACGAGAATAAAACTAACAATCATAACTTAAGTTCACTTGATACTACTAATGCGGGTACAAATGAAAATTATTTATTAACCAATTTCGTTCAGCATACAATGATTAATCAATTATTAGCAACAATGAAGAAATAAAAAATTTTAATGAAGTCATTGATAAAGCCTTGATTTCAAAAGAATATGGCTCAATTGCAAATGAAATATTAAATATTGATGCCGATAACAGCTTAAAAAATTTTAACAACATAATAAATCAATCTCTGGCAGAGTATTACCGGGATTAAGGATATAAAATTTTTTTTAACCAAATTGGAGAAAGTTATGAAAAAAAATAATATATTCTTATCAACCTTGCTGCAGCTATATTTTAATTTTATTTAGCGGATACATATTTAATTCCGGAGGAGACAAAATTCCAGAAGGCTGGTTTAAATCTGGTACTAACCCTGGCAGTTATGAAGTTGGCATAGAAGTTAAAGGCGGAATGAATAAAGAAAATGCTGTTTATATAAAATCAACAGAAGAAGATATCAAAGGCTTTGGTACGTTGATGCAAAATTTTTCCGCCGAAAAATATTTAAATAAAAGAGTTAGATTATCCGGTTATGTGAAATCTAAAGATGTTGTTCAATGGGCTGGGCTTTGGATGAGAATTGATGATAATCAAAACCTCATAATACTTTGGGATTTGATAATATGGGAGACCGCCCAATTAAAGGAACTTCTGAGTGGAAGAAATATGATGTTGTGCTGGATGTGCCTTCAAACAGTGCTGCAATTAATTTTGGAATATTGTTAGCTGGAACCGGCGAAGTATGGGTTAGTAATTTGAAATTTGAAGTAGTGGATGATAGCGTCCCAACAACTAATATAACACAAATAAAAGACAGCAAAACAAACAACCAACTAACTTAAATTTCGAAAATTAAATAATAGTTTGATAATAAAGAGTTGATTTGAAAATGTGAGGCTTCAACTAATTTACTTCACATTTTTTTTATTTGTTCTTCGTGTTAAAATTTTCATTTACTCAATTATTCAATAAAGCTATTTAATATTTTATAAAATGGTTTCGTCTTTAGCATTATAATAATTTATACTCTATTATTTATCCCTTAATTCTTGTCTCTTAAATCTTATCTCTTATAACGTACAACTTCTTGTCAATTCAAAATAAAAAGAATAATTTGTGATTGTCTAACTTTAAAAAGTTATCTTTTCTTTTAATAATTTTATAACAAGTATGAACCAACTAAGAAAAATATTTCTACTTACAGTTCTAATTCCCTTTTTAACATTTGCACAGCAAAAAGAAATTGTTGCCTACTATGGAGGATTTCATTCCCCTAGCCATGGGATGCTGATAAAAGATATTGCCCAGAGAAATTTAGCAGATAAATTAACAGTTATTAATTATGCTTTTGCCAGGCCGGAAGAAGATTCTCTCATGGAAATTATTCCGGAGATAAACGCGTATTTAGCATATCGAGGAAGTTTATACCGCTGATATGAGTGTGGATGGACATTGCTGATGATTCAACTCAAGGTTTAAGAGGGAATTTTAATCAACTAAAGAAATTAAAAAATAAATATCCTCAATCTTAAAAATATTATTGTCAATTGGAGGATGGGGAGGTTCAAAATATTTTTCAGATGCTGCTCTTACTTCTGAATCGAGAGAAAAGTTTGTCAATACCTGCATTGATTATTTTATAAAGGGAAATCTCCCTATTGTTGGAAGTGCCGGTGGCCCCGGGTCAGCAAAAGGAATTTTTGACGGATTTGATATTGATTGGGAATTTCCCATAAGTGACGGCCCCGAGGATACTCATTATAATGTAAACGATAGAGAAAATCAGACCGCGCTGTTTGCTTTGTTCAGAAAAAAGTTAAATGAAATCAATCCCAATTTACTTTTAACGGCTGCTGTTTCAGCAAGAGTTTGGGAATTCTGGAAATATAATTTTAAAAGAGATCAACAGTATCTTGATTGGTACAATGTGATGACCTATGATTTCCACGGTATCTTTGATACGATTACGGGACATCATACAAATCTTCTAAGTTCTCCAAATGATCCGGATCCGTTTAAAGAATCATTAGATCATACAGTAAAATATTTGTTGGATTCAGTTTCTGTGAGCAGTAGTAAAATTGTACCAGGCGCAGCTTTCTATGCTAAGCATTGGGTTGATGTGGACTCAATTGATAATGGACTTTATCAACCTTCCAAAAATGATACTATAAGAGAACATCTTCATATTAATAATTATATGGATTATACAGGTTTAGAAAGAGAAGGCTATAAAGTTTATTGGGACGATTTCGCATTAGCCCCATGGTTGTATAGTTCTGAACTAAAAAAATTCTGGACATTTGATGATCCTCGTTCAATAGCATTGAAGGCGCGCTATGTCGATGCTTATAATTTAAGGGGATTAATGTTTTGGGCAATTGCGGGAGATGATTCGATGGGCACTTTAATAAATACAATTTATAATAAAAATATGCCTGACATTAATTCTTTTAAATCTGAAGAGAAAAATGATTTGTTAAAAATACAAATTACTCAACCAGTCAACTCGGATAAATTTATTCAGGGTTCAGATATAATCATAAAAACAAAAACATATGATAGTAAAGGAAAAATAATTAAAGTAGAATTTTTCGTTGATAATAAATCAATTGGTTATAACAGATTCTTACCTTTTGATTGGGCATGGTTTAATGCTTCACCTGGTGATCATTTAATTACGGCAAAAGCAACTGATGAGTATGGAAAAACAAATTCAAGTTCAATTAAGATTACAGTAAAATCTAAATGAAAAATTAGTTTTAATGTCTTTAACAAAATTTTAATTATTAAATCATGTTACGCCGTGGTGAAAGATGACATCTTTTTATCTCTCGATTTTGCGTGAGATGAGTTATTAATAACGCCATTACATTTTATTGTTAATATTATCGCTTCTCAAATGATATTATTAAAATAATAATAATTTATTATCGTAATAATTTTAACTCCTTTCTATAAACTTTTTTCTTTACATTTTTTAATGAAATAATTTGATTTTGGTGGTGTGGTTTTTGCAACCTAATATTGGTTAATTTAATTTATAAAAGGCATCATGAACTTTTTTTACAACTTCTTCAAATTGAAATCAAAACAAGTTTTTTATTTCATTTCTTTAATTTTAGTCTCTACTACAATCCTTTCTGCTCAATCAAGAATTCACTATGCAAATAAAGATATATTCATGAACGGTTCTAATGTAGCATGGGTGAATTTTGCACACGACATTGGACCGGGAAATACAAACTTTGCACGCTTCCAGGAAATATTTTCTGAAATGCATGCAGACGGTGGAAACTCTTTTCGTTTATGGCTTCACACCGATGGAACTAATACTCCTGAATTTGATTCAAATGGATTAGTTGTTGGCCCCGGTACTGGCGCAATATCCGATCTTAAAAAAATATTGGATCTTGCCTGGCAAAATAATGTTGGTTTACTTTTATGTTTGTGGTCTCATGACATGATGAACACTTCAAAATCATCTACTGTTCTGGATAGAAATGAAAAGCTGTTAACCGATACATCTGCAATTAGAGCTTATATTAATAATGCTCTAATCCCGATGGTTGATTCTGTAAAAGGGCATCCGGCTATTATCGCCTGGGAAATTTTTAATGAGCCGGAAGGATTTACTGAAATTGGAAATTGGGGTACAACAAGACATGTGTCCGAGTATGATGTTCAGAGATTTGTTAATCTAACTGCTGGCGCTATTCATAGAGCAGATCCGGGTGCCAAAGTAACAAACGGAACCTGGGGATTAACTGCTCAAACAGATGTCCCATCTCCAGCAGCATCTCTGAAAAAAACATTTTATAATTCATTAACAGATAATCAAAAGCTGGAGATGGAAAATGAATGGGAAGTTAAATACGGCTTTCATTTATCAGCTCAAGAATTAATAGATAAGTATTATTCTTCAGCAACTGGAAATACGAATTTCTATAGAGATGACAGATTAATTAATGCCGGAGGTGATTCACTCGGTACTTTAGATTTTTACACCGTTCATTATTATAGCTGGGCAGGTTCTTCGTTGTCTCCATTTCAGCACCCTTATTCTACCTGGAACTTGACAAAGCCATTAGTTATTGCAGAATTTTATGTTGTTAATACTTATAATGTCGCATGGCAGAATCTTTATGCACAATTATATAATACGGGATATGCCGGAGCTTTGTCCTGGCAGTGGTTGGGCGACACTCCTGAAAATGATAATGCAAAAAATAATGATCATACCAGGACAATAAGTAATCTTCAAGACATTTGGACAAATCATCAATCATCAGTTGAAATTTCAATTGCACCAAGTGTTACCATAACAAGCCCTGAGAACAATTCAATCTTTCCGGATAGCTCTGAAGTCTTAATTTCTGCAGATGTTACTGATAGTGTAAGAAACATAGTTCGTGTTGAGTTCTATGCAAATGATACTTTAATGATTGGCGAAAAAGATACTTTACCATACAGCATCACCTGGAAAAACATTCCATCCGGTAATTATGATATAGAAGCAATTGCTGTTGACGATGAAGGATATCTATGGCCTTCCAAAACTATTTCAATTGGAGTTGGTGATGCAGCAATCAATAAATTAGAAGCTGAATACGCAATCCTTCAAGGCTCTCCAACAAAAATGACAGACGCAACAGCAAGCAATGGAAGTTACGTTACAATGCAGCAGGCAGGATCAATTACCTGGATAGTATCCAATGTCCCTAAAGATGGAGATTATGGAATGGTCTTTCGATATCGCTTATCATTTGGGACTCCCAAAAGTCAATTAATATATGTTAACGGGGATAGCGTTGCGGAAGTGACTTTTACAAGTGAAGCAATTAAATGGCTTGATAAAAGTTTAACAATAAATTTAAAGCAGGGAATTGATACAATCAAAATGGTTCTATATTGGGGATGGATGGATTTAGATTATATGGGTGTGCCAGTTGGTATAGTAACATCAGTTGAAAAGAATTCACAAAAACTCAAAACTTTTTCGTTAAGTCAAAATTATCCCAATCCGTTTAATCCATCTACTAATTTTCAATTTACAATTGAAAAAGAAGGCGCTGTTAATTTATCAATATACAATATCCTTGGTCAGAGGGTAGCTACTTTAATAGATAAGAATTATTCTCCTGGAACTTATACTTATCGATTTGATGGCTCGAATTTAAGCAGTGGTATGTATATCTATGTATTGAATTCAGGCGGATTAACTCTTAGTAAAAAAATGATTCTTCTAAAATGAAAATTTAGATTATTAATAATATTAACTTATTTTTCCGGGAGAAGTAATTGCGGCATACCCCAAAAGTCATTTTGTTAATCTCATTTTCAATTTTGTTTTCAGCTTGTTCTTCATTTCTTTTTAAAGGCAAGCCAAATTATGTAATTGCAAAAGATGGCCATTTTTTTCTTGATGGCAAGCCTTATTATTTTGTCGGGACCAATTTATGGTATGGATGCTATATAGGCTCGCCAGGTAAGACTGGCGATAGAGAAAGACTAAAAAGAGAGCTTGACCGCTTAAAATCAATTGGGGTAACGAATCTCCGAATTCTTGGAGCTTCTGAAAATTCTTACATTAAAAATTCTTTGAAGCCTGCAATTCAAACTTCAGCTAATGTGTATGACGAAAATTTATTGGAAGGATTGGATTTTCTTTTAAGTGAAATGAAAAAAAGAGATATGCATGCAGTTATATTTCTTAATAATTATTGGGAATGGTCCGGAGGTATGGCTCAATATAATTATTGGTCGGGAGATATTCCTGGAGTTGATCCTTCAAATCCACCAAACAATTATTCAAACTTTATGGACTACTCAGCAACTTTCTATAAAAATAAAAAAGCTCAAAACTTATTTTTTAATTTTCTCAAAATGTTAATAACAAGAGAGAATAAATTTACCGGTGATTATTATTATGAAGATCCTGCAATTATGTCCTGGGAATTAGCAAATGAACCACGTCCCGGAAGAAGTAAAAATACTATTGACTCTATTTCATATTTTTATAATTGGATTGATACAACAGCTAAGTTTATTCACAAGCTCGACCCAAATCATTTGGTAACAACAGGAATGGAAGGATTAGCCGGCAGCCTGGGGGATTCAGCTATTTTCATTAACTCACATAAAGATAGATATATAGATTATGCTACATTTCATCTTTGGCCAAAAAATTGGAGCTGGTATAATGCAAAGAAAGCCGATGAAACTTATCCCCGTACCGTTGACAGTGCAGTAAGTTATATTAACAAACACATTATGTTTGCCAGGATTCTCAACAAGCCGATTGTGATGGAAGAGTTTGGGATTCCACGCGACAGTGAATTTTATGATGCAAGCTCACCTACATCAATTAGAGATAAATATTTTAAAAAGATTTTAGGACTGATAGCTGATAGTGCTGCATCGGGCTCTCCAATTCCCGGATCAAATTTTTGGGGATGGGGTGGTGAAGCTCGAACTCCAAATTCTGATTTTAAATGGCTGCCAGGAGATCCGTTTACAGGAGATCCTCCTCAAGAACCGCAGGGATTAAATTCTGTTTTTGATACGGATACTTCAACAATTAATGTTTTAGAAAATATAGCTGAACGGTTAAAAACTATTGACTTGAAACCTGGTTATTCATTATCAAAATAAATTTTAAATATTCTTTTGGCCACAAAGTGAGTTTTGACTTATTAGATCAATTAGAAGTCCTTTATTATAATTTGTACTAAACATTTCTTTCTAATTATTGTCTATCATCTTAGATGAAAATAACATACAAATAAATTATTAAATTTATAACTGATTATTATTATGATAAAATGTAAAAATTGTAAATCAGTAAAAAACCTCATCATTAAAGAAAAATAATTGGTATTGAATGGCATTATTTATGTCATCTGCATAAAAAACCAATTTAGAAATATATGACTTTAAGTGTACTTGATATCTCCATTATAGTTGGCTACCTAATTCTTGTAGTTTTTTTGGGGATTGTCCTTTCTAAAAGAGCTTCAAAAAATATTGATAATTATTTTCTCGGCGGTAACAAAATTCCATGGTGGATTTTAGGTATTTCAAATGCTTCCGGTATGTTTGATATAACCGGGACAATCTGGCTGGTGATGCTTTTGTTCATTTACGGAGCTAAGAGTATTTTCATTCCCTGGGCCTGGCCTATTTTCAATCAAATATTTCTAATGGTTTTTATGTCGGCATGGCTTCGCCGTTCAAATGTTATGACCGGTGCCGAATGGCTTCGTACAAGATTTGGTGAAGGAAGAGGTGCATTTCTATCACACATTATTATAGTAGTTTTTGCAATCGTAGGCGTTATTGGTTTTCTTGCTTATGGATTCAAAGGTTCTGGATTATTTTTCAAAACATTTCTCCCCTGGGATTTATCTGCTAATACTTATGCTTTAATTATTATGTCAATCACTGCTATCTACGTAATTAAAGGAGGAATGTACAGTGTTGTTTTAACAGAGTTAATTCAATTTGGTATAATGACAATTGCATCAATCGCAATTGGAATTATTGCAATGAATCAAGTAAGTCCGCAAATGCTCCATTCAGTTTTACCTTCTAATTGGGACCAATTTTTATTTCACTGGAAGCTTGACCTCGATTGGTCAAATATAATTCCCAGCCTCAATGATAAAATAGCAAGCGATGAATATTCTATTTTCGGTTTCTTTTTTATGATTGTGTTATTTAAAGGATTTTTAGTCAGCCTTGCCGGGCCTGCACCAAATTATGATATGCAGAGAGTTCTTGCCACAAAAAATCCTGTTGAAGCTTCAAAGATGAGCGGGATGGTAAATATTGTTTTATTTTTTCCCCGGTATATGATGATTGCTGGTTTAACTGTTTTAGCATTCGGATTTTTTGTCCCTCAAATAAAAGCTGCGGGTGGAAGCTTTAATTTTGAAAGCCTTCTTCCAATAGCAATAAAAGATTTTGTCCCAAATGGTTTAAAAGGAGTTTTAATTGCCGGATTGATTGCTGCTTTCATGTCGACTTATGCAGCTACTGTGAATGCGGCACCTGCGTATTTGGTAAATGATATTTATAAAAAATATTTGAAGCCCAATGCCAGCGATAAAACTTATGTAAGAATGAGCTATATAGTTTCATTTGGTGTGATTGCAGTTGGATGTGTTTTTGGATTTATGACTAAATCCGTTGACCAGGTTACTCTCTGGATAGTTAATTCACTCTATGGCGGTTATACTGCTGCTAATGTTCTTAAATGGTATTGGTGGCGATTCAATGGCTACGGCTATTTCTGGGGAATGGTTTCCGGGTTAGCCTCACTATTTATTGTGCCTTTTGTATTTCCATCTTTGAATTCATTAGAATCTTTTCCGGTAATTTTAGTCATTGCTTTAATTGGATGTTTTGCCGGAACGTTATTAACCAAACCAGATGACGAAAAAGTTTTAATGAATTTTTATATGAATGTTAAACCCTGGGGATTTTGGAAGCCTATTCATGATAAAGTTGTTAAAGAGCATCCTGAATTTGTCGGCAATAAAAACTTTAAAAAGGATGCCTCTAATATTATAGTTGGTATAATTTGGCAGCTTAGCTTGATGGTTGTTCCAATTTATATGATAATTAAAAAATTTGATTATATGATTGTTGGTATAGTTATAATTATTGTTACATCTATCATATTGAAATTCAATTGGTGGGATAAGCTTGAAAAAGATTTCGGCAATCAAAGTAATTTGGTAGGTAAACCTAAACCGGTAATTGCAATTGAAAATGGAGTTTTAGAAGTTAAAGAAGAAAATTGATGAACAAGAAAAAATTTAATGAAAAAGTAAAAAAGCTTTTTACAGATCATGAAAAATTAATTACCAGGAAAAATCAAATTGTAAAAAAAGGTAATGGAATATTTAACCGTTATAAATATCCGGTACTAACAGCTGAGCACGCACCAATATTTTGGAGATACGACCTTAATTACGAATCAAATCCAAATCTGCTTGAAAGATTAGGTGTGAATGGAACATTCAATGCAGGAGCAATTGAATACAAGAATAAAATATTATTAGGAGTTAGAGTTGAAGGGAGCGATAGAAAATCTTTTTTAGCAATTGCAGAATCACCAAACGGTATTGATAATTTTAGATTTTGGGATTATCCGATAACAATGCCGGAAACTGATAATCCTGATACGAATGTTTATGATATTCGTTTCGTTAAACATGAAGATGGATGGATATACGGATTATTCTGTACAGAAAGAAAAGACCCTGAAGCACCAATATCAGATACTTCAGCTGCTTCTGCTCAATGTGGAATTGCAAGAACTAAAGATTTTAAGAAATGGGAAAGACTGCCTGATTTAAAAACTAAATCATCGCAGCAGCGTAATGTTGTTCTTCATCCTGAATTTTATGAAAAAAAATATGCTTTCTATACCCGTCCTCAAGATGGATTTATTGAAACCGGTACAGGCGGCGGTATTGCCTGGGGGTTAGCAGACAATATGGAAAAAGCAGTGATTGATAAAGAAATTATTGTTGATGAAAAGCAATATCATACAATTAAGGAAGTTAAAAATGGAATAGGCCCGGCACCTATCAAAACAGATAAAGGCTGGCTGCAGTTAGCGCACGGTGTTAGGAATACTGCTGCTGGTTTGCGATATGTACTTTATCTGTTTTTAACAGATTTGAAAGCACCATACAAAGTAATTGCAGAACCGGGAGGATATTTTATAGCTCCTGAAGGTGACGAAAGAATTGGTGATGTTTCAAATGTAGTTTTCAGTAACGGATGGGTTGAACGTAAAAACGGAGAAGTATTAATTTATTATGCTTCTTCAGATACAAGGATGCATGTAGCTGTTTCAACAGTTGATAAGCTTCTTGATTATGTTTTGAATACTCCGCCGGATTTATTAAGAAGCGCTGCAAGTGTAAAACAAAGGAATGATTTAATTTCCAAGAATCTTAAAATCATCAAAAAGTATGTCTGATTTTTTCTCATAACTTCTCCTTATAGAAAATGCTATGCATAAATAAGTGAAATTGCATAGCATTTTTTTTATTATTGATACCAAAAAATCTAATTATAAAAATGAATCTGAAAATTAATCTTAAAAAATTATTTAATGTTTTTTTATTGGTTATTTTTAGTTTAATATTTGTTCATTGTGGAACTACAAGCCAGTTTGATAATTTTATAACTGCTAAAAAAGACAAGTTGATGGATGGGAATAAACAATTAAAATTCATTTCTTATAATATTCCCAACCTTCATTACATAGAAGATTATTTGCCTTTCACTTCTCAAAGCCCATGGACACTGCCAACCGAATATGAAATTAGAGATGCGCTTACAACTATAAAACAAATGGGAGGAAAAGTCTGTCGAATGTATGTGCTCTCTGTTAGAAAAAAAGGAGAGTCGAAGTATATCATTCGTCATGTATTAGCTCCAGGTGTTTTTAATGAAAAAGCATTTAAGGCATTGGATAAAGTTTTACAAATTGCAAATGAAGTTGGCGTAAGAGTAATTATTCCTTTTGTTGATAATTGGTGGTGGTGGGGAGGCCCGAAAGAATACGCTGATTTCAGAGGTAAAAAACCGGAAGACTTTTGGACTGACCCGCAGTTGATATCCGATGTAGAAAAAACAATTAATTTTGTTATAAATCGAAAGAACTCTTATACTGGGACTTCGTACAAAGATGATAAAGCAATATTGGGCTGGGAAACCGGAAATGAAATGGAAGGCCCATTATCGTGGACAAATACTATTGCATCTTACATTAAAAGTCTAGATAAAAATCATCTGGTTATTTTAGGAACTCATTCGCCATTATTAACGCAAGAAGTTTTAAATGATACTACCCTTGATATCTTAACTACACATCATTACGGTAATCCTAAACAAACTATCTCTAATATTTTACAAAATGAAAAACTAACTAAAGGTAAAAAACCTTACTATGTAGGTGAATTCGGATTAGTCGACGAGAAAAGCATCAAAGAAATTGTTGATACAGTTATTAGCAATGATATAACAGGTGCAATGATTTGGAGTTTAAGGTCTCATTATAGAAACGGCGGATTTTATGAACACCAGGAAAACACCGGTTCCGGATCTTATAGATGGCCCGGGTTTGAATCTGGAAAAATGTATGACGAAAAAGATATAGTTGATTTTATGCGGACTAAAGCCTTTGAAATAAACAACGAAAAAGTGCCGCCAATACAAAAACCGGCGCCGCCAAATTTATTACCTTTAAATAATGTTTATGAAATTTCATGGCAAGGTTCAACCGGTGCTTATACTTATGAAATTGAAAGAAGAAACGAAAAAAGTGATGCCTGGAAAATAATTGCTGATAGTATCTCTGATGCAAATTTAGCTTATCGGCCTTTGTTTGAAGATACAAGTGCCGAATTAGGTAAAAGTTATTACTATCGTGTTAGAGCAATTAACTCCGGAGGTATTTCTGAAGCTTCAAATGAAGTTGGGCCAGTCGCAGTAAATTATAAAATGATAATAGATGAACTTAGTGATTCAACAAAAATATTTTCTAAAAATGGAAGATTAGAATTTTTAAAATACCAGGATATTTATAAAGCAAAAGAAGATAACAGCAGGTTGAAGGGAACAGATAGTGCTTATGTAATCTACAGAAGCCCAAGTGAAATTGATTCGGTCAAGCTTGAAATATTTTTTACCGGGAAAGAATGTCCAATTGAAATATTTGCATCTGATTCTATTTCTAACAATAGTTTTAAATTATTAAATTTTAAGATTGAAACTTTTCCACCATATAGTAATTATTATGGAATGTTTACACCTGTTATTTATACTTGTAACGAATTTCCTTTTAACAGTAAATATTTAAAGATAGTATTTAAAAATGAAGCTCAGTTATGCCGGGTTGAAATTGTTTATGATAATTTAGAATCAATAAATTAAAAATTATTAAATGGACAAATTTTATATTGATGTGATGTTTTATTTCTTTGTGGAAATCCGTGCTAATCTGTGGTGAAAGAATTTTTTTTACCACAGAGAAAGACAAGATTAAACACAGACAAATTAAATTAGTTTTATCAAAATTTCTTTATAACTAAAATTAATAATACAATGAAAACACTTTTTACACTTATCGTTATGCTAACTTTTACTGCTATAAATTTTGGTCAGGAATCAAAACTTATACTGCCTGCGATATTTTCTGACAATATGGTTCTGCAGCAAAAATCTTCTGCTCCGTTATGGGGAAAGGCTGAACCAAATTCTGAAATAACAATTAAAGGAAGCTGGGGAGAGAAAGCATCTGAAAAAGTATCGGAGGATAGTTCGTGGATGGTGAAACTAAAAACTCCTGAAGCAGGCGGCCCTTACACAGTAACTGTTCAATCGGGAAATGATAAAATTGAATACAAAAATGTTTTAATTGGTGAAGTGTGGCTTTGCTCAGGGCAGTCAAATATGGAGATGCCGCTTGAAGGCTGGCCTCCTATGTCGCCTGTTAAAAATTCTGCTGAAGAAATTAAAAATGCAAATTATCCTGATATTAGATTATTCACAGTTGCGCGGGCAGTTTCAAACAAGCCTGAATTTAATTGTACCGGAAGCTGGAGCGAATGTGATTCCACAGCTGCCGCTAAGTTTAGTGCAACTGCTTATTTCTTCGGAAGAAAATTATATAAAGAATTAAAAATACCAATCGGATTGATTCACTCAAGCTGGGGCGGAACTCCAATAGAAGCCTGGACATCAGATAAATATTTAAGAGAAATGGGAAGATACGATTCAACTTTAAATAAAATTGTCACCAGCGGTGGAGAAATAAAAGCTCAGAAAGATTGGATAATGAATCATCCAGTCATTGATATAACTAATAAACCTTTAGAGAACCGCTGGAAAAATTTAGATTTTAATGATGAACAATGTTCTAATACAAATTTTGATGATAGTCCTTGGCAGTCAATGAATCTACCAACACTCTGGGAAAGTGCTGAGATTGG
The DNA here is from genome assembly GCA_963775245.1 of uncultured Bacteroidota bacterium. GTDB lineage: Bacteria > Bacteroidota > Ignavibacteria > Ignavibacteriales > Ignavibacteriaceae > CAVSWT01. The sequence continues at coordinate 325,166 of CAVZID010000022.1, read as the reverse complement.
AGACTTTGACGGAATAGTATGGTTCAGAAAAAAAATTGATATTCCTAAAGCATGGTTGAATCAAAATTTAGTTTTGGAATTAGGCCCAATTGATGATATGGACAGAACTTTTGTAAATGGCAAGCTTGTCGGTGCAACTGAAGAAGAAGGTTACTGGCAGCAAGAAAGAATTTACAATGTTCCTAAAGAATTAGTGAATGATTCAATTCTTACAATAGCTGTTAGAGTTATGGATACTCAAGGCGGTGGTGGAATTTATGGCGATAAAAATAAAATGAAAATTCATCCGGCAAACAGCAAAGAAGAAATTTCAATTGCAGGTCCATGGAAATTTTTACCCACTGCGGAATTAATAAATATGAAATTTTATGTTTATGGAGCTAAAGGAGAAGAGTATCTTTCACGTCCTAAAACTTCGGTTGACATTACAGCTTATACACCCACAACTTTATACAACGCGATGATTCATCCACTTATTCCTTTCGATATTAAAGGTGCAATTTGGTATCAAGGTGAAGCGAATACAGGTGAACCTAAGCTATATGCAAAGCTGTTTCCATTGATGATTAAGAATTGGCGTGATGACTGGGGTGAAAATAACTTTCCATTTTACTTTGTTCAAATTGCACCGTGGGATTATGGAAAAGAAACTCATTCGGAAGTTCTGAGGGAAAGCCAATTAAAAACTTTATCAGTTCCAAATACTGGAATGGCTGTTACTCTTGATATTGGAGAAGCTGAAAATATTCACCCGGCAGATAAACAAGATGTAGGAAAAAGGCTTGCTCTTTGGGCTCTTGCAAAAGATTATGATAAAGATGTTGTTTACTCTGGCCCGGTTTATCGGAACGATCCTTCGGATAAATCAATGGTAGTTATTGGAGATAAAATCAGCTTAACATTCGAGTATACAGATGGAGGACTTGTACTTAAAAATCCATCCGGCATTGATAATTTTTTTATTGCCGGGAAAGATAAAAAATTTGTTAAAGCTGATGTTAATATTGATAAAGAACATCTAATTGTTTCAAGTCCTGAAGTTAAAGAACCTGTTGCTGTAAGGTATGGATGGAGTAACATAGTACAGGGTACGCTTTTCAACAAAGCAGGATTACCGGCTTCATCATTTCGAACAGATGATTGGGATAAATAATATAAAGTTATGTATTGGAAAATTATTAAAGACTAACATAAGTTATTTGAAATTCTTTTACAGTTTGAACTCAATCTGTAGTCCTTCTCTTCTCAAGGGAAAGGTTGGATAGGGTTCACAATGTTATGAAACTCAAAGATATTTATTCTTTGATTTCTGTAATTAAAAATCTAAGTGTCACCCTGAGCTAGTTGAAGTGTGACATATTGTGTATTATCATTTTTTGATAAGCACAGACAGATAAATATTTCGAATATATATTTAGAATTTACTTTTTATTTCTAGAGAGGGAGTTATGAAAAAATTATTATTAAAAATTGGTATACTCGTTTTATTATTCACATTAAATTCTGTTGGCCAAGAGCCGCAGAAATTACAGAGGAAATGGTGGGATGCTCAATTTCCTGGCAGACAGGAACAAACTAAAAATTTAAAATCACTGCCGCTTATAAAAGTAAACGGAAACAGATTTGTTATGGAAAACGGGGATACAATTTTATTTCGCGGAGTTGCAATTGCCGACCCGGATAAAATTGAATATGAAGGGCATTGGAGTAAAGATATATTCCAACGAGTTAAAGATTTAGGGGCAATGATAGTTCGTATTCCTGTGCATCCAGTTGCATGGCGACTTAGAACACCGGAAAAATATTTAGAATTGTTAAACCAGGCAGTTGAATGGTGCACCGAACTTAAATTGTATGTTATTATAGATTGGCATTCAATCGGAAATTTGAAAGCCGGTTTATTTCAAGACCCGATGTATATTACTTCTTTAAGTGAAACCAATAATTTTTGGAGAACAATTGCAAATCATTTTAGCGGTAATAATACCATAGCTTTTTACGAACTTTTTAATGAACCCACAACATACCGGGGACAGCTTGGCAGCATTAGCTGGAGCGATTGGAAAAAAATAAATGAAGATTTAATTAAAATTATAAGAGCATTCGATGAAGAAACAATTCCACTTGTTGCAGGCTTTGATTGGGCTTATGATTTAACCCCCCTTCATCTTGAACCTTTGGATGCGCAAAATATTGGTTATGTAACTCATCCATATCCGCACAAAAGAACTCCACCTTATGAACCTAAATGGGAAGAAGATTTCGGATTTGCACAAAATGAATATCCGGTGTTTGCAACTGAATTTGCTTTTACTTTAGACCATTCTTCTATGGAAGCAAATGTTGAATATGGAAAAGCAATAATAAAATATCTTGAAGGGAAAGGAATAAGCTGGTGCTGGTGGGTCTACGACCCGGAATGGCATCCGACAATGTTTAAATCATGGAATGATTCTACGTTAACTGATAACGGAAAATTTTTTGAAGAAGCAGCAAAAGGAATAATTCAGAAATAACTTTTAAGCTCGATAAGATATAACTTCAATGGAGTTCTTTAATTTTTCTTATAGTGGATTAATAAGAAATTTTAAATTTTACTTTGTGTTACATAGTGTAATACTTAGTGAAACTTTGTGCCCCATTTTTAAGTTTCACTAAGTCGCACAAAGGAAACACTGAGTCTCACAAACAAATTACTTTTTCAAGTATAAATTTATTATCCTATCAATCATTTCATTAGTCTGTTTATTTACAATTTTTCTTTTAGGGTTTTCATCAAACCAGGCTAATGTTCTTTTTATCCCCTGGCTAAATGGAATAACACATTTAAATTCCGGGACGAAAGTTTTGATTTTAGTATTGTCAAACACAGCGCTAATTGATTTATCCCCAATTAAATTTCCTGTTAAAGATTTTTCAACTTGACAAATAAAATCAGAAGGAATGTGAATAATATTTGGCGTAACATTTATAGCATTCCCAATTGCTTCATAAATTTGATTCCAATTTAAGACTTCATCAGAAGTAATTTGAAATGCATGGCCGATTGCATTTGGATTTCCAATTAATCCTACAAATCCTTTCGCAAAATCTTCTGAGTGAGTTAGAGTCCAAAGAGAAGTTCCATCACCGTGGACAATTATTTGCTGCTCTTTTAACATTCTATCTACTATAGTATATTCGTTTCCATTCCCCATAGCAACAGGTAGAATTGTATCATAAGTATGGGAAGGGCGGACAATAGTAATTGGGAAATTTTCAATTCTATAGGCAGAAATTAATTTTTCTTCACATGCAATTTTGTTTTGCGAATAATCCCAGAAAGGATTTAGCTAATGGAGTTGATTCTGTAATTACATAGTGCGTAGGCGGCTTTTGATAAATAGAAGCAGAACTTATAAAAATAAATTGCTTGGTTTTATTCTTGAATAATTTTATATCTCTTTCAATGTCATTTGTATTAAAAGCAATCCAATCTACAACCACATCCCAATTGTATTTTTGCAATTTAGATTTTAAATCTTTTTCGTTGATATCGCCTTTAATTGATTTTACCCCTGGAACTTTTACTCCGCTTTTTCCCCGGTTTAAATGAAATAATTCAATTCCTTTTTCAACACAAAGTTTGCTTACTGATGTGCTGATGTTGCCTGTTCCTCCAATAAATAAAACTTTCAATTTTTCCCTTTCGCAAATGTATTAACGTTTTAAATATAATTATTATTTAGAATGAAATTCCAATTTAAGATTTTATCTTATTAACAATATTTTATCAATTTAATAATATTGTTTGTAAAAAAAATTGTATTGCTTTTACTATTCAAAGAGTTTTGATGGTATATATTTTGTCAGTTTATATTATTACACATCACGTGATGAATAGGCCAATTTATAATGCAAAAAAAAATAATTAGCATAATTATTCTTTTTCTTGTTCCAAATTTATCCCCGCAGTCGCTATCACAAAATAATAATTTAAAAATAAATGATGAAAGCTACTACGAATTACCAAGTTTGAATGTAATGGTCTTTGATGATTTCTATCCTGAAGGGCATCAAGGCGGATTGACTATTGTTCAATTTGGAAAAAGAGTTGCAGCTAATGGTGATGTAAGACTTGAACCAACACCTGGACAATGGTCGCCGGTTCCGGTTGTTGGAAAAAGAAAAGTTGATAAGAAAAATGGAATAATAGAAGTTGAACTGTGGTATCCTGATTCAAGTAAAAATAGAAAGGGTTTCAATCCAATTGATTATCCTGATTTAACTTTTAAATATAAAATCAAAACAGAAGTTGTTGGGCAGAGTATAAAATTAACGGTTGATCTTGAAAAACCTTTGCCTAAAGAATGGGAAAATAAAGTTGGGTTTAATCTTGAACTTTTTCCCGGACAATATTTTGGTGAAGGATATTTAATAGATGGCAAAGCTGGATTATTTCCAAGGCAGGCAAATGGTCCTTTATATAAAGATACGGAAGGTACTCTGCAGAGTGAACCAATGGCTGTTGGTAAACAATTAATTGTAGCTCCGGGAATAAAAGAAAAAGAAATAAAATTCGTTAGTAATAAAAGTGATTTACAATTAATCGACGGAAGAGGATTATATCAAAACGGCTGGTTTGTTTTGCGGTCGACTATTCCTGCCGGAGTTACAAAAGATGCTGTTGAATGGATTATAACTCCCTCAGTGGATACAAACTGGAGATACAAACCTGTGATTCAAGTTTCGCAGGTTGGTTATCATCCTAAACAAAATAAATTTGCTGTTATTGAATTAGATAAGAAAGCCTATCCCCAACCCCTTCCCAAAGGGAAGGGACTTTTGATAGACTTCCCGCAAGTATCAATTCAATTAATAAAAATAGATAGAGACTCAGAGAAGATTGTAAAAGAAGATGTTAACCCAAAACCCTGGGGAAAATTTTTGCGATACAAATATTTGCGTTTTGATTTTAGCGAAGTTACAGAAGAAGGTTTATACAAAATTAAATATGGAAATATTGTGTCAAACATTTTTGAAATAGCTAATGATATCTTTGCAAAAAATGTTTGGCAGCCAACCTTAGATTATTTTCTTCCCGTTCAAATGTGCCACATGAAAGTGATTGACAAATATAGAGTGTGGCATGGGCTATGCCATATGGATGATGCTTTAATGGCTCCAATTAACCACAATCATTTTGATGGTTATTATCAGGGCGAATCAACTTTAACAAAATATAAATCTGGTGAGCATGTCTCAGGCTTAAATATTGGAGGATGGCATGATGCAGGAGATTATGATTTAAGAATTGAATCGCAGGATGAGACCGTTTATAAATTATCTCTTGCTTATGAATTGTTTAATAATAATCATGACCAAACTACCATCAATCAAACAACAAGAGTTGTTGAGATTCATAAACCTGACGGCAAACCTGATATACTTCAGCAAGTTGAACATGGCTTGCTATCCATCGTTGGAGCTTATGAATCAATGGGAAGATTATACAGAGGAATTATTTGCTCCACGCTTCAACAATATGTTCATCTTGGTGATGCTGCGACTATCACGGATAATCTCATCTATAAAAAAAATGAAAGTGACCCAATTCTCCATCAGCCTTTGCCGGAAGATGATAGATTAGTCTTTACTGAAATTAATCCTAAAAGAGAACTTTATACTGCTCAAACTTTAGCTGCAGCTTATAGAGTGATGAAAGATTTTAATCCGCAATTAGCTGAAAAATGTTTAAAGATATCTGAAGAGATTTATGAAAATTCTTCAGCCGGTAAAAGTGAAAATAAAATAAATGCTGCCGCAGAACTATACTTATCTACATCTAAAAATAAATATAAGGAATATTTATTGGATAACCAGGAATTGATTAGCGAAGATATCTATCCATTTAGTTTGGTTATTGGACGAGTAGTTAAAAAAATAAATAATGAAGAATTCACAAATGAAATTAAAAAAGCAGTAAAAAGTTTTTATAAAAAAGTTGAAGAGCAGCAAAAAGAAAATCCTTATGGAGTTCCTTACAAGCCATATATATGGGGCGCCGGATGGGGAATCCAATCTTTCGGTGTTGACCAGCTATTTCTCCATTTAAGCTTTCCTGAAATATTTAAATCTGAATATGTATTCAATGCATTAAATTTTATTCTCGGTGTTCATCCCGGCGAAAATACGGCATCGTTTGTTTCAGGAGTTGGAGCAAATTCACTAACAACAGCATATGGAATCAATCGAGCAGATTGGTCCTATATCCCTGGCGGGATATGCAGCGGCACAGCTTTAATTCGTCCCGATTTACCTGAGCTAAAAGTCTGGCCGTACTTCTGGCAGCAGACGGAATATGTATTAGGAGGAGGAACAACGGATTTCATTTTACTTGCAATGGCGGCAGATAATTTATTTAATTCATCAAATTAAAAATAAATGTTGACGTTAAAAAAAATTAAATTCTGGAAAATGAATCAATCTTTCTTGATAAAAAAATTTTCATCAAAACGTAAATTTCAATTTAGTTCATTTATCATTTTTATTCTTATGTCTTTTCAAATGAACTTAACACAAGGACAAAATCAATTGAATAATATAAAAGTAACTAAAGGAAAATTAATCACTGAATTTATGAATGAACTTGAAAATGAAATCAAGTTATGGTATCCGCTTTGTATTGACAAAGAATATGGCGGCTATTACAGTGATATAAATTATAAATGGGAATTGGATGGGGCACAAAACAAAATGATTGTAACACAAGCACGCCATGTTTGGTCAAATGCGAATGCTTCAATATTCTTTAAAGCTAAAGAGCCATATTTAACAAATGCAAAACAAGGTTTTGAATTCTTGAAGAATGTTATGTGGGATAAAAAACTTGGAGGCTTTTATAATCTTGTTGATAGAAAAGGAAACGTAATTAAAGAGAATGGAAAAATAATTAAGCAGGCATACGGAAATGCGTTTGCAATCTATGGCCTTGCCGCTTATTACAAGGCTTTTGGCGATACTGCCTCATTGAATTTAGCAGTTGAAACTTTTAATTGGTTGGAAGATCATAGTTACGATCAAAAGTATGATGGTTATTATAATTTTATTTCCAATGAAGGGAAGCCTTTTGAAGATGGATACCAAAACAATCCTGCCAAAGATCAAAACAGTTCAATTCATCTTCTTGAAAGTTATTGTGAATTATATTCCGTGTGGCCGGATCCGATATTGAAGGAAAGATTAAATTCATTATTAGTAATAATTCGTGATAAAATAATTGGCACTAAAGGATATATGACTTTATTTTTTAATAAGGACTGGTCGCCGATTTCATACCGTGATTCAAGTGAAGAAGCAAGAGAACGGAATTATGAATTTGATCATATTTCTTTCGGACATGATGTTGAAACTGCTTACTTGTTATTGGAAGCTTCACACATATTAGGAAATAAAGATGATGTAAAAACGTTAAAAGTTGCAAAACAGCTTGATGATTTTGCACTTGCAAATGGCTGGGATAATAAAAACGGAGGTATATATGACAGAGGTTATATTTTCAAAGGAAATGATAAAGTTACAATTATTAAAGATACAAAAGAATGGTGGTGCCAAATTGAAGCTTTAAATTCTTTTCTAATGATGTCGAGATTATTCCCTAATGATAAAGAAAATTATTATCAAAAATTTTTAGAAGAATGGAAGCATATCAAAAGATATACAATTGACAGCAAATATGGCGGATGGTTTTGGGATAGTATTGATACAAATCCTTCTGCTGAGATGCAGCCGAAAGCTACTATTTGGAAAGCGAATTATCATACAACGCGTGGATTAATAAATTGTATAAGGCAACTAAATGAAAATTGAGGAAGCTTTTCTTTTGTCAGATAATTTCTAATACGTACACCGGATGGAACAATAGTAAATTTCATTTGATTAGTGAAGAAAAAAATGTTATCTGTAAATCGAAAAAAGAATAGAAATTAATTTATAAAAAGACGAGATAATATTTTCTGAGATTTTTAAAGAATCTTAATTACCAAAGGCAATCTGATAGAGAGATAGAAAATTAATTAATTTATAGAAAGATAATCGTTCTAATGATTAAATATTTAACACCAATAACATTTTTAATATTATTTTTTTCAACAAGCATTAAAGCTCAACTAACTCCTCAGAATGCTGTAAAGGGAATGTTGAGAGGAATGAATATCGGCAATACAATGGAACCTCTTACAGGTGAAGGTACTTGGGGTAATCCTCCTTTAAAAGAGCGGGCGTTTGATGATTATAAATTGGCAGGTTTTACCGCTGTTCGCATTCCTATTACCTGGGGCGGATATACATCAGCAAATCCGCCCTACACAATCGATAGCACATGGCTGAATAGAGTGGAACAAGTTGTTGACTGGGGACTTAAGCGAGGATTGTTTATTATTATTAATCAACATCATGAGGACTGGATTAAAAAATCGTATAACGATACAACAGTAGCACGCTTCGACAGCATATGGAGCCAGATAGCAGTACGATTTAAAAACAAGTCAGACAGTTTAATATTTGAAATTATAAATGAACCTTACCCAATGACATCTAAGCATGTGAATGAGTTAAATGCACAAGTGTTAAAAATAATTCGCCGAACTAACCCGACGAGAATTGTGTCTTTTTCGGGATATATGTGGTCTAATTCAGATGAACTTGTTACCACTGCCATTCCTGATACCTCTGATAAATACCTTATCGGATATTATCATTCATATGATCCTTACCCCTTTGGATTATTAGGCCCAGGAACTTATGGCAGCAACTTTGATAAATCAAAAACCAAAGCAAAATTTGATCTGGTTACAACATGGTCTAATAAACATAATATTCCTGTTATATTAGATGAATTTGGATATACTTATAAATGCGATTATAATTCGCGAATGTGTGCATATGGAACTGTAGTAAGTCAAGCAATAAGTCACGGAGTAGGTGCATTTGCCTGGGATGACGGATCTGGATTCCCTATTTACAACAGAACAACAGGCGGCTTTAATGAGATAAAAGATATCTTGATATATAATTATCCTGATTCACCGGATAATATCAAAATAAGGCAACTTGATAATGCTTCAATAAAACTGGAATGGCGAAATAAAACCACCGATACGGACAGTATTGTAATTCAGAGAAATGTTGATAACTCTTCATTTAAAGATTATGCAAAAGCCTTATATATGGCTACAGAATTTGTAGACTCTAGTATAGCTCCAGGGCATTCTTATTATTATCGTCTGAAAATAATTAAAGAAGATTCGGTATTAATTGAGTCTTATCCCATAATGCTGCATGCTGTTTTAACTTCTGTGTCGGAGGCAAATAATTCGCCGTATCATTTTGAATTGCTGAATAACTATCCGAATCCTTTTAATCCTTCAACTGAAATTAAATTTTCACTTGCTCATGAAGTAAGGATAACTCTTAAAGTTTATAATATACTAGGCCAGGTGGTTCAGGAATTAATCAACCGGCAGATGGCTGCAGGATTGCATTCGGTAAAATTTAACGGCAGTAATTTACCCAGCGGAGTATATGTTTATAAATTGGATGCAGGAAATTTTTCTGCAGTAAATAAAATGTTATTATTGAAATAATGTCAAAAAGCACTAAACTAAATACCGGCAATATTTTAAGATTAAATTAATAATAATTAAATGATTGCTAATTAAAAGATAAAAATTATGAAGAGAAGAGATTTTATTAAAGCTAGCGGTGTAATTGCGGCGGCATCAGTTTCAGGAATTAATTTAGAAACTTTTGCATCTCAAAAACCTCAAACTAAAAAAATTATCTTTCCAAGATATAAAGGATTTAATATTACCAATAAGACCAGCGGTACAGGCCCTAGACAAAAGTTTAATGAAGAAGATTTTGAAATTATGGCAGATTGGAATTTTAACTTCGCACGAATTCCAATGTCCTACTGGAATTGGGCATCAAAAGATGATTGGTATAATATAAATGATGACATTCTAAAAGACATTGATGAAGCAATTGATTTCGGGAAGCAATATAATATTCACACAAATTTAAATTTTCATCGTGTGCCGGGTTATTGTATAAATGGACGAGAACTTGAACCTTATGATCTGTTTGATGATACACCTGAAAATATGCAGAAAGCTTTGGATGCAACAGTATTTCATTGGAAACATTTTGCCAAAAGATATAAAGGAATTCCAAACTCCCAGTTAAGCTTTGATTTAATTAACGAGCCACCGAAGCATACTAATGTTCCGCGCTATGTTGAGATTGTCAGGGCAATTGTAAAAGGGATCAGAGAAGAAGATCCCGATAGATTGATTGTTGTAGATGGGATTGAAATAGGTAGATATCCTGTCGTTGATATTATTGATCTTGGAGTTGTACAAAGTACACGCGGGTACGATCCAATGAGCCTTACACATTATACTGCTACATGGGTTCCAAAAGATGAATTTGAAACTTTCAATCCTCCAACCTGGCCTCTAAAAGGTGACAACGGAAAATTATGGAATAAAGCCGCACTTAAAGAAAAGCTTATTGACTCATGGAAACCGGTTACAGAAAAAGGTGTTCCAGTTCATGTTGGTGAATGGGGATGCTACAATAAAACTCCCCACGATGTTTTGATTCCTTGGATGAAAGATATTCTTATCTTTGTGGAAAGATGCGGGTTGGGGATTCGCAATGTGGAATTTGAAAGGTGATTTCGGAGTGCTTAACAGCAGAAGGACGGATGTAAAATATGAAGATTACAAAGGCTATAAACTTGACAGACAAATGCTAGAACTGTTACAAGAAAATTAATAATTGGTTTTATTAAAATTGATAGGAGGATGTAATTTGAAAAAACTGTTTTTATTCATTTTAATATTTCAGTCTTATTATCTATTCGCACAAAAATTTGACAGCCTTGCTTTAACTCCACCCATGGGATGGAATAGCTGGAACAAGTTTGCCTGCAATGTTAATGAAGAATTAATAAAAGAAACTGCCGATGCAATGGTTACGTCAGGAATGAAAGATGCTGGTTATAAATATATAATTATTGATGACTGCTGGCACGGCAAAAGAGACAGCCTCGGATTTATTCATCCTGATCCAGAAAGATTTCCTTCAGGTATGAAAGCACTTGCAGATTACATTCATTCTAAAGGATTAAAGTTTGGAATTTATTCTGATGCCGGCTGGCAAACCTGCGGTGGTAGGCCAGGAAGTCGTGGATATGAATATCAAGATGCATTACAGTATGCAAAGTGGGGAGTAGATTATTTGAAATACGATTGGTGCAATACAGAAGGCTTAAAAGCTGAAGGCGCTTATTTAACAATGCGAAATGCGTTATACAAAGCAGGACGGCCAATTGTTTTTAGCCTTTGTGAATGGGGAGATAATAAACCATGGCTATGGGCTAAAGATGTTGGACATCTTTGGAGGACAACCGGTGATATCACAAATTGTTTTGATTGCGTAATTGGACACGGTACTTGGAAGTCCTGGGGTGTAATGTCTATCCTTGATTTGCAGGAAGGATTGAGACAATATGCAGGCCCTGATCATTGGAATGATCCGGATATGATGGAAGTTGGAAACGGAATGTCTTTAAATGAAGACCGTGCACATTTTTCAATGTGGTGTATGCTTGCTGCTCCATTGATTTCTGGAAATGATTTAAGAAACATGTCAAAGGAAACTATAGATATTTTAACAAACAAAGATGTAATAGCAATCGATCAGGATTCATTGGGAATTGAAGCTTTAAAATATTATTCAAAAGAAAAATTAGAGGTGTGGTTTAAGCCATTAAAGAATGGTGATTGGGCAGTATGTTTTCTAAATAGATCCGAAGAAACAAAAACAATTAATTTTTCATGGAGAGATAATGATGTAGATGATCCGCTTTCAAAATGCAAAACGAATTTTAAAGAAGTAAAATATAAAATAAAAGATCTTTGGACTAAAAAAGATTTGGGAACAACAGAGAAAGACTTCGTTCCAAAAGTCGGTTCTCATGATGTAGTTATGATAAGATTAATAAAAGAATAAAATGAGTAAAGTTACCATAGCAATAATATAAATATGAAATAAATAATAATTTATTTTAGTTAAAAATTAACTAAAATATGAAGAATGTGGTTCTTTATTATAAACATAATTCTTTATTAAAATAATAAGAATTCTGAAATAGAAATTCATAAAATCTATGGAAAAACAAGTGTAATTAAATCTTCTTCATGGCATTATAATTGAGTTTTTAAGATTGTGTTAAAAGGACGTGTTTACCAATTCGTATGTAAAATATCTTCTAAAATGAAGCAACTCCATTCTGGTTTAGTGAATCAAATATCTCTTAAGGAGGGAAAATGATTTTTAATTTCTACCGTTATAAAATTTATAGCGTTTTTCTACTATTAATCTATTTGATTATCACACCAAATTCTTTTGCACAAACTGGAACTCTTAAGGGCCATGTTTACGATAAAACAAATAAAGAAGTTTTATTAGGTGCAAATGTTTCTATAAAAGGTACTAGCCTTGGAGCCGCAACGGATATATACGGCAACTATTTCATTCGAAATATTCCAGCTGGAAAACAAACGGTTGTTGTTTCTTATATAGGTTATCAATCTGTTACTATTGAATCAAATATATTAAGCGATAAAATTATTGAACAGGATTTCTATTTAGAGCCCAGTGCGTTGGAAGGACAAACTGTAACAGTCACTGCCCAAGCTGAAGGACAGCTATCAGCAATAAATCAGCAATTAACATCCAATACTATTGAAAATGTTGTTTCCAAAGCCCGTATTCAGGAACTTCCGGATGTAAATGCTGCAGAATCTATTGGCCGGTTACCGGGTGTATCTATTGAAAGATCCGGTGGTGAAGCTAATAAAATAGAAATCCGTGGCCTTAATCCAAAGTACAGTCTTATAACTGTAAATGGTGTTAACGTTCCAGGCACAGGATCTACAGATCGTAGTGTTGACTTATCATTGGTCTCATCCAATATGCTCGATGGTATTGTCTTGAAAAAAGTAATCACACCTGATATGGATGCTGATGTACTTGGGGGAACAGTAGATCTAAGATTAAAAGAGGCACCCAACAATCTTCAAATAAATATTTCAGCTCAAGGCGGATATAATTCACTTCAGAAGTATTATGGTAATTATAATTTTAATGGAAGTGTAAGCAACCGTTTTTTTGATGATCGACTTGGTGTTATCGTAAACTTAAATACTGACAATTATGATAGAAGTGCAGATAAGTTGCAGGCAAATTGGACTGGTGTTGGAGGCAGTGTTGGTGTTAGTCAGCTTGTCAATCAGGAATTACTTTTACGAGAAGAGAAAGTGAATAGGAAAAGAGCTGGGGCAAGCTTTTTACTTGATTATATTATTCCGAATGGTAAAATCACAGGTAATGGGTTCTATAATCAATTAAACTGGACTGGATTGTATCACATTAATGATATGTGGACACCACTTGCGGCATATAACACAAATCGACATTTTTATCAAATGGAACAAACCGGAGGTTTTACAAAAATTTTCACTAGTGCCTTAGGTGTTCACCAGGATTTTGATTGGATTCGTTATGATGCAACTGTTTCAAAATCCGGTACATTCAATAATACACCTGATGATCGTATTTGGCAGTTTGATCAGGAAGCGGGTGCTTTTTCCGCAGTTGCCATAACTCCAACGACACCTTTGACAATGTTCACGCAAATTGCAACTGTAGATACAAATAAAACACAATTAGCTAATGTATATATTTATAGTACTAGAGTTATGGAAAATAATTCATCAGCTCAATTTAATGTACAACTACCATTTAAAATTAGTGAGCAGCTAAGTGGATATATTAAATCTGGAGCAAAATTTCGATGGTTAAAACGTTCAAATAACCAAAATCAAGAAGGTGAGAATGGGTTAAATTATGGAAATAGTACTTCTCCTAATAAAATACTTACAGCAATTGATAATGCCCGTCCTGAGTTTGGTATAGATTCTTTAGTCGGGCTATATGGAGGATTGCCAATTTCTCCATTTTTAATTAATTATTCCCGTTCAAATTTTTTAGGGGGTGACTATCCAATTGGGTTTAGTTTAAACCAGGCTATGATGAATCAAATAACGGATGCCTTAAAAGGTACAGCAAGTAATAATACTTGGCTTAATTATTCATTAGGCTCTTTAGGGCAGGATTATAGCGGTAGTGAAAATTATCAGGCTGCGTATATTATGACTGAATTCAACGTTACCAAATATTTAACATTAATTCCGGGAGTTCGTTGGGAAGGTGAGCATACAGTTTATAATGGGCAAAGATATAGACAAAATACTGTAAGTAATCAAGAATCTGCCCCGCTTGATTTTACCCTTTTAACTACAGAGAGGAATAATTCGTTTTGGCTTCCAATGATAAATATAATATCACAGCCTTTAGATTGGCTTCAAATTAAATTTGGGAGAACAGAATCGTTATCTCATCCGGATTTTATTCAATATGCTCCAATTTCAAATATTTCGTCTGATCAATCCAGTATCAATGCTGTTAATACTCAGCTAAAAACCTCACGTGCTACCAATTATGATATTTCAGTTTCAATATTTAGTAATGCAATTGGTCTTTTTTCCGTAAGCTCCTTTTATAAAAAAATTGATAATTTAATTTTTTATGCTAATTATAAACTTCAACCAGGCTTAACGCCCCCACCAGAACTTAATATACCTGCATCCTGGTATCAAAATGGAGCTCCACAGATAAATACCTATATGAACAATCCTGATCCGGCAAAATATTATGGGATCGAATTTGAATGGCAGACACATTTTTGGTACTTGCCATCAATTTTACGCGGACTAGTTTTAAATATAAATTATACCCATATCTATTCTGAAATGTTACTAGATTATTTGACAGTACACGATAGTCTTGTTGGAAGAGCACCGAGATTTTCACATATCTATTCATATATTCCTGCTCAAGTCAAAACCCGTATGCCCGATCAGCCTGCTAATATTGCAAACATTACTTTAGGCTATGATCTGGGAGGTTTTTCTGCACGGCTTTCTTATTTGTATCAAGCAAATAAATTAACGGGAATTGGTTATTCAGGTGGTTATCCAAGTACTGTATTTAGCTCATATACAGGTACCTACGAAAGGTGGGATTTATCTGTGCAACAAAAGATTTATTCAAATATTCAACTCTTCGTCAATTTAAATAATTTAAACGCTAGACCGGATAAAAATTATACTGGTAGTACATTGAGCAATCCACAATACTTTGAGTATTATGGATTTATTATGGATTTTGGAATACGGTTGAATTTATAATTCGATTATCAGAAAATATAATGCAAACAAAAAAAATTAGGCTTAGTGAAAATATAATTAATTAAATAATGTACTAACTAAAAATATAGGAGGATTAGTATGAAGCTTAAGTACATGTTTTCTTTAACAATGTTTCTTGCAGTTATCATGTTTCTTTGGGTGCCGCAGATAAAAGCTCAGATTGTTGGGCATAACTATACGGTACAATGGGGAGATCAAAGCGGTATTCCTATAACCAATGCACTTTATAATGCAGTAATGGGAGATACTGCTTCTGATGGAACAAGAGCTGATCCGGATCGTGTTTATATTCTTCTAAAAGGTGGTGTATACTGGAATACAGAACATTTTCAGAATAGTGGATATACATTAAGGTTTGTAGGCCAAACACCAGATCCAAATGATGTTTATGGCAATCCGCCGACTCTCCAAATGGTAGCTAGAGATGATGGTTCTGTCGATGGGCATATTTTATCAGGCTATGGTGATGTATACATGAAAAATATATATATCATTGGGTCAGATCAAAATGGTGTCCAAACATATTATCAACCTATGGAATTTGATGGTGCTAACCTGCATTGTGTTTTCGATAGTGTTATTTTTGAACGCTCTAATTTTGCAATTACCGCCTGGACAAGTAAAGGCAATGATATATATTTTACAAATTGCAAATGGTTAAATCTAGTTGAACAACCAATTACCCAACAATGGACAGGCCGAGCTGTTTCTGTTTGGGCTGATGTAGATACTCTTGTGTTTGATAATTGTACTTTCCAAAATGTTGGTGCATTTGTTGTCCAGGTTGAGGGAGGTTCAGCCAAATATTTCCGTTTTGTCCACAACACTATGATAAATGTTGGCCGTCAGCCATTTCAAGGTGGATGGTGGAAAGAAGCTTACATAGCCAATAACCTTTTCATTAATTCATTTTTTGATGGAGAAGGATACAATGATTATAACCCGGCTGGTAATCCAAACCGTAATGCTTACTATACTGGTCTCTTTCAGATAGGTACTTTACCTTCTACTTACGGCCCTGACCTTGGACGTAGGATTGTATTTACGAATTCTGCTGCATTCTTAGCTCAAACATTCAAGACCGCATGGGACGACACTGTAAGAATTCAACCTTTCGTAAATTCTGTAACGGATTCTTTCTTCACAACATTCAAAACAACTAATGGCGGTCAAATGGTAATTCAGGATACAATGTGGCTTTCATCAATGCCTCATTTTACCAAATTTGATTCAAGTAATTATCAATCCATGATTCAATTTATTAAAGATATACGTGCAGGTATTACTCCAGCGCCAGGATGGATGCAGGATTTACAAGTTGATAATGGTGATACTCTTTGGACCGCCCCGCAATGGCCTTTAGCTCAAAACTTTGCTTACAATGATGCAAGCATTATGACAGCGGGAACAGATAATCTTCCTCTTGGTGATCTTAATTGGTTCCCAGATAAACTATCTGATTGGAATACGAATAAAGATCAATATATAAAGCAAATTAAAGATATGGCAGGTGCTGAAATTGTTCAGTCAGTCGCATCAAAAGTTGAGGCTGAAGATGGTACTGTTGGAGGTGATGCTGCTGTTCAGGCAGTTCAAGGACTTACTTTCTACGATTATACAGGTAGCGGACATATTGTATGGACCTTTACTGCCCCGGATGCAGGTCAATATGATACAAAATGGTTGATTCATGAAACCGGTCGCGGTCAAAGTGGCCCAGACCTTGCCATTGATGGTACTCAATTTGTCGATAGAGCACATGGTTGGGGTCAATTTGTTTGTGATCCTTTACTTGGACCGACTGCCGGTCAACCGAATGATGCGTGGATATGGATGCCAGTTGTTGCAGACTCTGTTGAACTCTCCGGCAATGGCGGTGGAGCTTTTGGTGATCCCGCTAATGATTTATTTACTTTTGAAGCTGGAAGTCAACATACAATTGGTGTTGTTTCAGGTGGATGGGGTGAAGTTAAATTTGCTGAAGTGGATCTTGTTGTACATGGTGGTACTGATACAATAAAGTTAAAGGCTCCAGATGCTGAAACTGAATTAGTAACTGCAGGTGCTGAAGGAGTTAAATGGGTTGCTTCAGGCTTTAAATTTGTATCTATGGGTACTAATGGAACTCTTTCTTTAAATCTCAATGCCCCTAATAGTGGTAACTATAGATTAAATATATTTTACCAGAATACAAACGGCACCCAACCATTGCAAATTAAAGAAGGGACAACGGATTTGATGTCTGTTAATCTTACAGGTAATACAACCGAAGATGGTCTTTCTTTTTTAACAGATAAATTTTCTTTATCCGGAGGTGATTATACTTTCGGATTAAGTGGAGGAAATGTAAATATTGACTTTGTCCAATTGATTAAAGATTCTATTGTTGCTGGTATTACAGATAATAGTAATTTGCCAAATAGCTATACTTTATCCCAGAATTACCCGAATCCATTCAACCCAACAACAACAATCAAATTTAATTTGGCAAAATCATCTGTTGTTAATTTGACTGTTTTTAATATATTAGGTCAACGTGTAGCTCAATTAGCTAACGGATTTATGAACGCCGGTGAACACTCAATTAATTTTAATGCTGCTAATTTTGCTTCAGGCGTTTATATTTACCGCATTGAAGCTGGTGATTTTACTGCGAATAAGAAAATGGTTCTTTTGAAATAATGAATTGAATTATTTTCATTAACATTTAGGCGGCTGGCAACTTGCTTTTGTAAGTTTGCCTGCTGCCTTTTGTTTTTTATTAAACTCGTTTGAATTTGTATAATTAGTTGAATAAAAAAGATTGTCTGCAAAATTTAAATATCTTATATTTTTTTGTTAGTGTTTATCATTTTAATTTTATAGCATGAATATAAAATTTAAACAAAAATGGGGGCTGTTTACTTTACTTGTTGTAGCCATAACTTACCTAGCTCTAAATTTATTTGAATCAAAAGCAAATAAAAATGATGTAGTTGAAATTTATTTTGCCGATATGATGACCGCAGGGCATAAAATTTTAATTGATAGATATAATAAGTTAAATGCAGGTAAAGTAAAAGTAATACCGGTTGATTTCCCCAATAGCGACTTTAGTACTAATGAGAGAAAAGAAATTCTTGCAAGATCGCTAAGAGGCCATGGAGATGGAATCGATCTTTTTGCTGTCGATATAATTTGGGTGCAAAGATTTGCAAAATGGTGTGAGCCTCTTGATAAATATTTTGAAGATAAAGAACTAAAAAAAATTCTAAGTCCAGCCTTACAGTCATGCTATTTTGATGGAGAACTTGTAGCCGTACCATTAGATTTGGTTCAAAGTATTATGTACTACCGTAGTGATCTTATTAACAAAATGAAGGACAGTAAAGAAATAATTCGAAAGCTTAATAATTATATAACCTGGGAAGACTTCATTAAACTAAGTTCCGAATTTCCCGATAAAAATAATTTTTATATCTTCCCTGGAGCCGATTATGAAGGGTTTATTTGCTGCTTCACAGAACAACTCTTAAGTCTTAAGCCAAATTATTTTGAAGTAAATGGGTTTAATTTCGAAACTCCGGAAGCTGAACAAACTTTAAAATTATTTGTAAACCTTGTTAATAAATATAAAATATCACCACCGAATGTTAGCGAATTTACTGAGACTCCAAGTTATAGATATTTTATTAATCATGATTCACCTTTTCTTTGGGGTTGGCCAACATTTGATAAAGATTTTT
This sequence comes from uncultured Bacteroidota bacterium, assembly GCA_963775245.1. Lineage (GTDB taxonomy): Bacteria > Bacteroidota > Ignavibacteria > Ignavibacteriales > Ignavibacteriaceae > CAVSWT01. The sequence continues at coordinate 306,061 of CAVZID010000022.1, read as the reverse complement.
TAGAAAATCCTATTAATATTCAAAAGCAAAAGCTGCTTAAAAAAGTTCCTGCTCCTCATTTTGCTGACAAAAGACCGGCTTTTATATTCGGTGGTTGGGATTTAATGGTGTCAAAGTTTTCTAATAAAAAAGAACAAGCAGTTGATTTTATGAAGTTTTTAATCAAGAATAGTAGTCAGGAAGTTTTTTGTAACGAAAGTGGGTTATATCCGATTGTTAAAAGTTTTTATGAAGACTCAACACTTTTTCATAAATATCCAAACCTTGTACAATATAAAGAATTACTGAAATATGGGGTACATCGTCCAATGAATGTAGAGTATACAAAATTTTCAAAAATCATGTCATACTATTTTAATAAAGCAATTAAGAATGAGATCCCGGTAAAAGATGCACTTGTCAAATGTACCAAGGCTATTCAACTAGATAAAGTATTGGTACAATAAAATGATAGGAAAAGATGACTAAAGGTTTTTTATCCAAAGTTTCAAAGTACCGATTTGAAATAAAGCATATAACAATCTTCTTTATTGTATTAATACTTCTTCAAATTATAATGGTCTTTGTCCAAAAGTCTTCATTAAAAGATTTCTTGGTGGAAACGCAAGATTGGTACAAGCAATATTCTGCAGAGCGGCTGGCTTTAATCAATTCAACAAGTATGGAACTTTTGTTTGAAAATCTTTTTATGAACCGCTCTTATTCACAAATAGAAGATACTAAAATGATTTATTCATTTAATGTTATCTTCAAGCAGCAATTAATGCAAAGGGCAATTGATGATATTTGTTTAATATTAATTAAAGACAGCAGGCTTTATGTTATTGACAGCGGGCAAAAGCTTGAGGCATATCTAAACGGCGATTTAGAGCCGTATGGTGTCAACGCAAGTACACATTCATCTGCAGTAGATTTATTCCTATCTATAAAAGATAAAATTAGATCCTCTGAAGTTATTTACAGTTCGCTTGAAAATCAAAAGACGTATAATATACTTGTCCCATTTGTTCCGGATGGAGAATATCTCGGAGTAATGTATATGAAAATTACTCCTGACTTCTCTTTTCTTACAGAAGAGATTGGGGCAAATTTTGATAAGTTTTCATTAATTTATTCGTTCTTAATTTTCATAGGATTAATTGCAATCTTTCTGGTTTCATCTCAAGCGGTTAAAGAAAGGAATGATGCACAGGAAAAATTATTTGAAGAGCATAAAGATTTAATTAAAAAAGAAATCCGTTATGAAAAAGAATCCATTTTTACAAAAAGGATTTATCACACACATCATAAGGCAGAAAAGATTATAGGCTTTATTAAGGAAGATGTAAGGCAAATGCATCCCGAAAATTTAGAAGACTTGAAAAAACGGGTAATCACATATTCCAATTTTATTTCCAGAATTATTTATGATATGAAATGGTATGATCAGCAAATTAATACTATTGTAAATCCTATGTTCAGAACTGATATAAATAAAGTGCTTGAATTCATTATCAAACACGTATTTTTGAGAATCTCAAGTAAGAATGATATGTTTGAGTTTGAACTTGACCTTGATTCATGCATTCCCAATGTTCATGTTAATGAATTTGTGGTTTGGGAAATACTTGAACCACTAATTCAAAACAGCATTGATCACGGAAACAAAAGACTGATTAAAGTTAAAGTCGAAACTAAATATTGTAAAGATGAAAATGTTACAATAATTAAAATTTCTGATAATGGTGTTGGTATAAATGAGGATCTTTTGAAAATTGGAGATACTGGTATTAAAAGAATTTTTTTGGAAAATATATCAAGCAAGAATAATAAAGATATTAATTCAGGCTACGGATGTTATATTGCATATCAAATGGCTGTCTCCCGCTGCGGTTGGGAGTTAGATGCTGAAAATTTAGAAAGCAATGGATGCTGTTTTACAATTAAAGTAAAGAATTAGGAGAATACATGAGCACTCAAAATCCAATTAATATTCTATTAGTTGAAGATGAAGATTTTGACGTTAAAAGGATAAAAAATACAATCAGTTATTACGGCAATAGGTTAAGAGTAGTTGATACAATTTCCAATGGTAGGGCAGCAATTGATTTAATTACTGATAATTCGGATAAATATGATGTGGTAATTTTGGATTATCAAATTTCCGGTGGATTAAAAGGTGAAGAGTTAATTACTAAGATAAAAGAAATTGATCCATTTATTCAGATCATCGTAATTACAAAAATGACTATTAATATCACCGATTATAACTTTGCAAATAACTTAATTAAATCGGGAGCCTATTGGTACGGTACAAAATATCCCGGGAATATCGAAGAATATATTTATCAGCCCACCGATTTTATTCTAAGCATTTTCAATGCATACGAAAGAAAAAATTTAGAAAAGCATAATATAAAATCATATAAAAAACTTAAACAGAATATCAGTAATCTTTTAGATTTGAAAAAAATTATTGGTGAGTCAAAACCTATTGCTCAATTAAAAGAAAATATAGAAAGATATGCTAAAACAGATGTGAACATTTTAATTAACGGGCCATCAGGGACAGGAAAAGAATTAGTCGCATGGAACATTCACTTAAAAAGTAAAAGGAAATATGAAAATTTTGTCCCAATTAATTGTGGAAGTATTCCTGATGAATTAATTGAAAGCGAATTATTTGGTTATGAGAAAGGGGCATTCACTGGAGCTAATAGTAATAAACCGGGTTTATTCGAAATTGCAAACAATGGAACTTTATTTTTAGATGAAGTAGGAGAATTGCCCCTAAATGCACAGGTAAAGCTGCTGCGGGTTATACAAGAAGGTGAAATTGAAAAAATAGGGAGAAGAGAAAAAATTTCTGTTAACATAAGGTTGTTAGCTGCAACCAATAAGAATTTAGCTACTGAAGTAAACAATGGCAGATTCAGAGAGGATTTATATTACAGGTTAAATGTTGTCCCACTTGATATTGTACCTTTACGACAGAGAGGGGAGGACATCATTCTTCTTTTCGAATACTTCTTAAATTATTTCAGTCAAGACCTTGAGATTGATATTCCTGAAGTCGATGAAAAAGCAAAAGAAATTTTAATGAATTATAAATGGCCTGGGAATGTAAGGGAATTAAGAAATGTAGTCCAAAGATTAATACTAAACTGTGATGGAACAATTAAAGCTAAAGATATTAGTGACCCAATGATATTACGTAATCATGTAATTATGAAAGATGAAACAGAGTTTGATGATATTTATCAGGGCCAGGTTTTACCATTAAAAGAGATGGAAAGAATCACTCGTAAAAAATATTTCCAATATGTCAGAAGCATTTCAAGTTCTGATTCAAGTGCAGCAGATAAGCTTGGATTAGCTCCATCAAATTATTATAGGATGTGCAAGGAACTTGGAATTAAATAATTCCGCTAAAGAATCTATTTAGAAATTACTGCATCAAACTTTTCATAAAAATAGACTTGCTTTATTTCCAATAAATAAAATTATAACGATGAAAGACAATAAAACGCAAAATCACGAACATAATGAAAGAGTTTATAACAGAGGGATAGATAGTCTTCGCTCTAAAGATAGAATTGAAAGATTAGAAGTTGACCGTGTTTTAAGTTTTTGTCTTGAAGAAAAAATTAATTCTGTTTTAGATATCGGAACAGGCAGCGGATTGTTTGCAGAAGCATTTTATAAGCAAGGAATTAAAGTTTCGGGAATAGATGTGAACGAAGAAATGATTGAAGCAGCAAAACAATATGTTCCGGATGGTGAATTTAAAATCGCCCCGGCAGAAAATATTCCTTTTAAAGATAATTCATTTGATATGACTTTCTTTGGAGTGGTCTTTCATGAAGTAGATGATTTTACAAAAGCATTGAGTGAAGCTTTTCGAGTTTCTGTTTTGGGGACAAATATTTTAGAATGGGATTATAAGCAAGAAAATTATGGCCCGCCAATTGAACATAGATTGAAATCTGAGTTCATTAAAAAATTATCAGAAGAAATAGGGTATAAAAATTTTAAAATCATCAAATTAAAAAATCTCGTCTTATACAAGCTCTTAAAATAAATTTCGTTTTAATTACTATAATAAATTTTTTCGACTATACTAAAGATGTTGATGGATAGTAAGAAAAATTACAAGTATTACTTAAAATAATTGTGTAATTTTGAATTAAATAAATTATTAATTTAATTTTGCTTTTAGTTTATTTTAACCCTTTCCATTATAAGAAGTTAAAAAATAAATTTTCTCTCCTTATTGAATTTTCTCGTCTTAAATGTTACATTTAATTTTACAATTGAACTGTTTCAATAAATTCAAATTATTTCAAATGTATAAGGGAGTGAATGAAAAAGATTACCATTGAGGATGTCGCAGATCACGCTGGCGTTTCTAAAGGGACTGTTTCTGCAGTTATAAATGCTAAAAATTCTGTTAAACCTGCAACAAGAGATCATGTTTTAGACATAATGAAAGAACTAAACTTTCGTCCTAAAGGCATGGCAAGAAATTTAAAGAATTCTAATCAAGTTAACACCATTGGTATCATAATTAAAAATTTAAGCTACCCTTTTTATTCTTCCATTGCTTATGGCGTTAGAGAGTATGCCAACAAAAAAGGATACTCGGTTATAATCACTAGTTCGGAAAATGATCATAAAAGCGAGGTAAAATTTTCACATCTGTTTTCTACAAAAGATATAAAAGGTACAATCATTGCCCCTGTTGTTGAAGGTACTTCCGAAATTGAACACTTATTTAAACTAAAAATGATTAATTATCCTTTCGTTCTGCTTGAAGATGTCAAAGGAATTCAGGCAAATGTTGTTGCTATTGATAACTTAAGAGCAATTAAAAAAGCAGTTAAATATCTTATCGATGGAGGCCATACAAAAATAGTTCACTTCGCGGGCCCTTTAAAATCTTCACATACGCAAGAAAGGATAGATGGATTCAGGCATGCCTTTAGCGAAAGCACCTTGGTTTTCAATAAAAACATGATTGTTAATATAGGAGCAGATTACGAGGAAAGTTTTCATAGCGCACTTACATATTTTAAAAATAAAAATCGAGAAGATTATCCGACAGCAATTGTTTGTTTTAATGATTTGCAGGCACTTGCTGTAATGTTGGTATTGAAAGAATTGAATATTAAAATTCCTGATGATATTTCAATCGTTGGGAATGATGATATCTTTTATGCAAGGATTTATCCAACCCCTCTAACTACTATCAGAGCACCTTTACATGAAATAGGAATGAAAGCTGCAGAAATACTAATTCGGAATATTGAAGCACATAAATTATTGCCGGTTGAAAAAGTTGTACTTCAAACAGAATTTGTAGTGAGAGAAACAACGAGGCTTCTAAATCAAAAATAAATTAAGTCTTTAAAAAGATTTTCTGATTTGCAGAAAACTTTTAATTAAAAAAAATAATTTATAATACAGATTAATAATTGTCACTATTTTCCTCACACCTTCAATTAAACCTTAAAAAAAATTCTCCAGAAGATTAGATTTTAACTCTATAAAACAAGTTTTAACAAATTTTTCTGGGCGATGAAATTTTTTTCTTGCCTTTTTGAAATTTAATCTTTAATATTGAAACGGTTCAAATATATTTTAACTCTTTTAATTATTTTTTGAAATAAATTATTTTATAAAAAGTTTTAATATAAATTGCTATTACTAATTATGAAATAAAATTCATTCAACAAACTGATCAATAAAACAAGCTTACTGTAGGACGTATTTATCTATTGATCAAAATTGATTGAGCAAATGCTGACGTTGATGATATAGTGCGCTGTATAATTTGAAATATTCAGTTATAACTATTTAATCTTTTTAATTTAAAATATTCCTGGAGCAGTCAGGAATAGAGAGCGAGAGACGTGACGGCAACTTTTTACTGTAGCAAGAATTATAATTCTCTGCCCGGTTTCTTTTCATTTCTTATTGATTGCTATGTAATACAAGCCTTTCAAAGAGTCTTGTTAAATGTGAAATCACTTTTTGCAATTCTGATATTTAAACCCAATTTCAACTGTTCATATCTTAAAAAAATCATTACCAAATTAACTAAGCTTATATGTATCCAGTTTAAAAAATACTCCAACATATTTATTCAATTATTAATTGAAGACATTTTTAAATCAGATATTACATCTGCACGTATTTATTTAAAAGAAAAATATTTAGCAAAACGATTATCACTTTGTGCGTCAATCCTGACAATTGGTGGGGGCAATCTCTTTATTAAAAAGAAGAAAGAAAAGTACCTATTGCCGTTAATAAATTTTTACCAATAATATTTTTGTACACGGAAATTCAAATGCATGAAAAAATTAAGTCTAATGAAGTAATAAATCAAGAAGAAATAATGGATTACAAAAATCCAACACTTTCCATTGATGAAAGAGTTTCTGATTTATTAAATCGTATGACCCTTGAAGAAAAAGTTGCTCAAATGCTATGCATCTGGAATGATAAACAGGCAATTTTTTATAATGACAAAAAAGAATTCACTTTCGATAATATTAAAACAAAATTAAAAAATGGTATTGGACAGATTGGTAGATTAAGTGATACTAATGGTGGTTTGGGCGCCAAAGAAATGGCTGAACTTGCTAATACATTACAAAAATATTTTGTTGAAGAAACACGTCTTGGGATTCCGGTTATGTTTCATGAGGAATGTCTCCATGGCTTAGCAGCTAAAGAGTCAACAAGCTATCCGCAGCCGATTGGCCTTGCTTCTACATTCAACCCAAAACTTATTGAAGATATTTTTACTTCAATTGCTGAAGATGCTAGAATGAGAGGTGCTCATCAAGCATTAACTCCTGTTGTTGATGTTGCTAGAGATCCAAGATGGGGAAGAGTTGAAGAAACATTTGGTGAAGATCCTTATCTCATATCTCAAATGGGTATAGCTGCTGTAAAGGGCTTACAAGGGAGAGGTGATTTTGATAAAAAGAAAAATGTAATTGCAACACTTAAACATTTTGCAGCTCATGGACAGCCTGAGTCCGGTTCAAACTGCGGTCCTGCCAACTTTTCAGAACGTATCATAAGAGATGTATTCCTATTCCCTTTCAAAGAAGTAATTGAAAAAGCAAAAGTGTTAAGTGTTATGGCATCTTACAATGAAATCGATGGAGTTCCCTCACATGCTAATCAATGGCTTTTGAGAAAAATTTTAAGAGAGGAATGGGGCTTTGATGGAGTTGTAGTTTCTGATTACTTTGCAATTACGGAACTTAATCAGAAGGAAGAAACACAAAGTCATTCAGTTGCAAAAGATAAAAATGATGCTGCACGGCTTGCTGCAGAAGCAGGTGTTAATATCGAATTTCCGGATCCGGATTGTTATCCTAATTTGGTTGAATTGGTTAACGAAGGATTATTAAATGAATTCGTCATTAACGAATTAGTAGGTAAACTACTTGAACAGAAATTTTTACTTGGAATATTTGAAAACCCATATATTGATACGGAATCAATTAAGATTGAAGAGAAATTATTAGAAGACAGGCATATTGCTTTAAATGCAGCAAAAGAAACAATGGTCTTACTCAAGAATGAAAACAATTTATTACCTCTCGATCAAAACAAAATTCAATCTCTCGCTGTAATAGGTCCAAATGCTGATCGCAAATTATTGGGAGGATACAGCGGGGAACCTAAATATTATACAACAGTTCTTGAGGGAATTAAAAATAAAATTGGTAACAAGTTGAATATACTTTACAGCGAAGGGTGTAGAATTACTAACGGAGGCTCCTGGAATGAAGATGAAGTTATTCTATCAAATAAAGAAGATGATTTGAAATTAATTAAGGAGGCCGTTTCTGTAGCAGAAAAGACAGATGTTGTTGTTTTAGTTTTAGGAGGAAATGAACAGACATCAAGAGAGGCTTGGAGTAAAATACATATGGGCGATAGGCCTTGTCTTGATTTGGTTGGTATGCAGAATCATCTAGTTGAAGAGATATTGAAAATAGGGAAACCTGTTATTGTTTTACTTTTTAACGGAAGGCCAAAATCTATTAATTATTTAAATGATAATGTTTCTGCAATACTTGAATGCTGGTATCTTGGTCAGGAATCAGGAAATGCAGTTGCAGAAGTTTTGTTTGGTGATTTCAACCCCGGTGGTAAATTACCCATATCTTTTCCACGGTCTGCAGGGCATATCCCATGTTTCTATAATCATAAGCCTTCAGCCCGCCGTGGTTATCTTTTTGATGATATTACCCCATTGTATCCATTTGGATTTGGATTGAGTTACACAACTTTTAACATTGATAGCCTAAAACTCCAAAAAAATAATATAAACACTAATGAAACAACTGAAATTTTATTTGATGTTAAAAATACAGGCAACAGAGAAGGTTCAGAAGTTATCCAGATGTATATACGGGATATAGTCAGTTCTGTAACCAGGCCGGTTAAAGAATTAAAAGGTTTTAAGAAAATTAATTTGAAGCCAGGTGAAAAAGAAACTTTATCTTTTACAATTTCCCCGGAACATCTTGCCTTCACTGATATAAATAATAATTACAATGTTGAACCGGGTGAATTTGAAATAATGATTGGGAATTCTTCCCGCGATGAAGACCTGAAAAAAATAATTTTAAATGTGAAATAAAATAATTAAAAACTTAACTCTTTAGGTAATTTGTGCAAATTGAATCCAGTCAAAATATAGAATCAAATACTTTAAGTGTGAATATTCCTAAAAAATATCTTTCTTTAAAAGAGAAGATTGGATTTAGTTTAGGCGATACTGCATCGAATTTATTTTTTCAAACATTCATTGTATTTCTTCCGATATTTTATACTGATGTTTTTGGAATATCTGCCGCAGCAATGGGGACAATGTTTTTAGCAACACGTGTTTGGGATGCTGTGAATGATCCCATAATGGGTATGATTGCAGATAGAACTAATACACGATGGGGCAAGTTTCGGCCATACATAGCCGGATTCGCAATTCCGTTTGCAATCGGCGGTGTTTTAACATTCACTACTCCCGGTTTCGAAGGTACCGGCAAAATAATATATGCATATGTAACATACACACTTTTGTTAATGCTTTATACCGCTGTGAATGTTCCTTACTCAGCATTGATGGGAGTAATTTCTCCAAATTCATTAGAACGAACTGAAGTATCTACTTTTAGATTTGTAGCCGCGTTCGTTGGTCAAACAATTGTTGGAGCTGTAACATTGTCGTTGGTTAGTTATTTTGGTAAAGGCAATGCAGGTGTCGGTTGGCAATGGACAATGGGGTGTTTTGGTGTTTTAGCTGCTGTCTTATTCTTAATTACTTTCTCAACAACAAAAGAAAGAGTACAACCACCTAAAGAACAAAAAGCAAATATAAAACAAGATTTAAAAGATTTATTTAAAAACAAACCATGGTTGTTAATTGCAGGTGCAACTGTATTCCAATTAACGTATATTGTAATGCGTGGTTCAACCACAGCCTATTATTTCAGATACTATGTTCACGAGCAGCAGCTTAATCTTTTTGGTAATACAATAAATTTATCTGTTGAAGGATTTACTTCTTCATTTATAACAATGGGCACTATCGCAACTCTAATTGGGGCAATTTTAACAATGTGGTTTGCTAAAAGACTAGATAAAAAGAATACTTATTCAAGCTTCTTAATTGCAAGCGCATTGTCTTCAGGGTTTTTCTACTTTCTTCAGCCGGAAAATGTAATTCTTATATTCCTGTTAAATATTCTGGTTTCATTTTTCTTTGGAGCTGTTTCGGTTTTACAATGGGCAATGTATACAGACACAGCAGATTTCGGTGAATGGAAAATGGGCAGGCGGGCAACCGGTTTAATTATGGCTGCTTCATTGTTTGCATTAAAACTAGGATTGACATTAGGCGGTGCTGCCGTTGGTTGGGTTTTGGCATACTATGGCTTTGTTGCCAATCAATCCCAAAATCCTGAAACACTAAAAGGAATTGTTATGCTGATGAGTGTCTATCCTGCAGTTATTGGAATTATCGGCGGAGCTTTAATGATGTTTTATCCGCTTACTAACAAGATGATGGTTAAGATAGAAGAAGATTTAACATTGCGAAGGGTAGAACAACATGCTTAAAAAACTAGAATTAAAATAATTAAAAATTAAAGTAAAAATTGAGAGGAGAACAAAATATGTTTCAAATTAGGTACTTTAAAAAATTTCTATATTTATTCTTGCTCTTGTCGATTATTTTCACTCCTGTGTTATTTGCTCAAGGAACGGGAGCAATTAAAGGTAGAGTTCTCGATAAAGTGACAAATGAAGCTCTTGGCGGTGCAAATTTAATAATAAAAGGAACTAGTTTAGGGGCAGCATCTGATTTAAATGGTAATTTTATTATTAGAAATGTTCCTGCAGGCAAGCACAAATTGGTAATTTCGTATATAGGGTATGTTTCTGATTCAACTGAGATAAATTTTGTTGCTGATAGAACACTTGAACAAGATTTTTATTTAAGTGCTAATGTAATTGAAGGCCAAACTGTTACAGTAACAGGGCAGGCTTCAGGGCAATTAGGAGCAATAAACCAGCAGCTAACTTCTAATACTATAATAAATGTTGTCTCTGCAGAGAAAATTCATCAATTGCCTGATGATAATGCTGCAACTGCACTTAGCCGTTTGCCTGGTGTTTCACTTATGAATGGGGACCAGGTAGTTATTCGTGGAATACAGGCTAAATTGAATCAGGTTCTTGTAAACGGTATTGAATTACCTTCTACCGACTTGAACAATCGTGCAACAAACCTTGGTTTTATATCATCAAATATGCTCTCCGGTATTGAAGTAATAAAAGCACTAACACCGGATATGGATGCAAATACACTTGGAGGCGTGGTTAATTTGAAATTAAGAGAGGCTCAATCGGGTTTTCACTTTGACGCGTTAGCTCAAGGAAATTATAATTCGACAGATCGCGTGGCTAATAACTATAAGTTTTGGGCGAGTGTTAGCCAGCGTTTCTTTGATGATAAATTAGGCGTTTTCTTACAAGGAAATATGGACCGTTCTGATGGCGGTAATCAAATAGCTTCTATCACACCGGCATTTCTTGGGGCAGGTAATACTGATTACGGTCAGGCTACCTACATAACTACCGGTGCGACCTATCAGTACGCTGCCGATATTTTAAAAAACAGCGGGGGTAGTCTTATTTTGGATTATCGCCTTCCTAATGGCAAAATAATTTTGCAAAATACTTATGCCGGGAATGTTACAGATAAGCTGAATAATTATACATCAATCAATTTTACAAATAATCAGGTGCTTTTCACACCGGACCGCAGTTTGTATGGAAAAGACTTATGGATTAATGCACTTCAGGCAGAAAATAGTTTTGGTGATATAAAAGTAAATGTTAGCTTGTCTCATTCTGCCACAGAACAATATACAAAATTTGGATATGCGCCTGGTATTAATGGTGGTGGATGGAACCAATTTTTCAATGCCAATGCTACCGCAAACTTTGGTTACGATGGTTCAGGCAAAGCGATTAATTATACCTCCCAGACTGCGCAACAGAGTATGACGCTTACAAGGGCCCTTGGAGTCTTTGACAATCTTAACCCGACAGCCGCTTCTGGTGCAACGATACAAGGGTGGCCTTCGAGTCTCTGGAATCAGTTTTATCAGCATCTATATAATGCATCCCTCGATGTGTCGGCACCGGTTAACTTTACTAATAATATCACAGCTAAATTTAAAGCCGGGGGTAAGTACATAAGAACGACACGTGAAAATAATATTGATGAGGATTACGCCCATGGGGCCCAAGATTTGTATTTAAATCCAGAGGCAAATGCTTACCTTGGGGTTAGTCCTACAAATCCGGTGAGTTTTCCGAAGATCATGAATAATGATTTTAAGAGAGGGCAATATTATTTAAGTGATTTATACAATTTTACTAAAGGTGGTTATCAATATACATTAGATCGGAATAGATATGATACCTGGCTGCAATTGTCGGAGAAAGGCTGGCTTATCCCCAGACAGTACGCTGACAGCTATAAAAATGATTGGAGCGGCGCAGAACAATTTTCGGCGGGTTATTTAATGGGCACTTTCAATATTGGTCCACAATTAACTTTGCTTGGTGGTGTTCGCTTCGAAAGTTATAATATGATTTACCATGCCCAGTATACTTTTGTTACTCATACCGTTTATGGCGACTGTATTAGTACTGAAAGCGGGTCAGTTGTTGTTAGCGACTCCGCCAATCCTTATTGGACACCTACCAAACCATCTAAAAAAGTACCCTATAGTGCCTTCAATGTAGACCGGACGGATAACAATGTGTTTCCCGATGTACAGCTCCGCTATAAACCTAACGATTTGGCAGATTTCAGATTTGCCTATACAACCGGTATTTCCCGCCCGGATTATACAGCAATTATTCCTAAAGTTGCTTTCTATGATGGCAACATTGAACTTGGCAATCCTTTGCTGAAACCTGCCACAGCTCAAAACTTTGATATCGTTGCATCCTTTCACAATAATTATATTGGCCTGTTTACGGTAGATGCATACTACAAAGTAATAAAAAATCAAATGTACAATACAAATATATACTACGCCAATCGTTCTGATTATGCTGCTTACGCTCCTATCCCTGATTCAGCGTTTTTGTTTCAGAGATTTGGGTTTACAGTGCCAGGCTATCAACAGATTGGTCTCAATTTAAACAATCAGAACTCCGGCTTTATAAGAGGTATTGAAATTGATTGGCAGACAAATTTCTGGTATTTACCTAAACCGTTTAATTCCCTTGTATTAGATGTAAACTATACAAAATCAGGATCAAATACTGCTTACAATATTCTTACATTAAATCCCAAGCAGGTTTATGATTCGGTTAGACATCGTTTTAGCACTGTATTCAGCACAAAAGATACAACTTATGTCGGTAGATTAATTCAGCAGGCAAACGATGTGGTTAACGTTGCGCTTGGTATTGACTATAAAGGCTTTTCCGGTCGTATATCCTTTAGCATGACCGGCAATCTTTTGAACAGTGTAGGAAGCAGGCCTGAGGAAACTTCCTTTACCGGCAACTATTATAGATGGGATTTTACGCTTAAGCAAAATCTACCCGTTGATGGTTTAAGCATTGCTTTGAATGGAGTAAATATTTTTAACAATGGAGTAAGTACGTATCGTAATTACAGAACTAGTCCGAGTGCTCCAATAACTAAGAACTTAGTTTCAGTTTTATATTCTCCGACTATATTCCAGATGAATTTGAGATATAATTTTTAATGTTGAATTCCTAATATTTAAGGAAAGGTAGTGTGCCCTGGTTTGATAAAATTGCATACGGAAATAAATGCAATACAGGAGAAAGCTGGCATCTATTGCTTAGGTTTTAGATTCCGGCTCATGCACAAAGAGTTTGCAGGATCTTCTGAGTCTGGTGACAGGAATGGCCAAATATTGAAATTAGTACACTACTTACAGAAAGGAGGTGCAGGAATTAATAAGCAAAAAAATAACAGTGCGTAATTCACTAAAAATCACTTAATAACTAATTTAAGGAGGTAAAATGAAAAGGACATTATTACTTTTCAGTATGGTTCTTTTTCTTGTATCGTCGGTGTTTGCTGGAAGTTATGATCCGCAATATGTTTCGAGTACAAGCGGCGATACTCTCGTAGTAAAAGATGATAATGAATTTCAAGGTACTAATACTCTGTATCTTCTCATGCAATCAGACAGCCTCGCTCCTGCGGGACGTGTATATATGCTACAGAACTACGGACTATATTCGTGCGCAAATAACCCGGTAACTTCCGACACCTTTCGGACCATTATTATGGGTCCAACACAAACTTCGTTGAAGTTAAACCAAGGAGATGCACCGCCGATCATTTCCGGTGATGCAACCGCCGCTAACCCCACTTATGGAGGTATGAACGTCGGTAAAGACCTACTTATTAAAAACGTCGATCTTGAAATTGGTAATACTGCCGGCAACGGCGGAGGATGGGCCTACTTTAATTTTAATTCTGCCGGTCTGAGACTTCAAGTAGATAACTGCATTTTAGAGCATACCTGGTGGTGTTGGGTTGGGAGTTCACCTGCTGATTCAAGAGTATTTTTTACAAACGATTACATGGTAAATTTGGACGGACATACCTGCCGTCGAAATGGTGGTGTTACAGATTTCAATGGCACTGGCGTTGTTCATCAGGATACTCTTTGGGTTGAAAACTGTACACACGTAAATATTCAGGGTACTTTATACAAGTTTAGAACAGGAGTTGCGGTTGACAAAGTAGTTTTCAATCATAATGACTTTATTGATTGTGCAGGTTTTGTTTTTATGAATAACGGTGATCAGACGAATATGAGTGAAACAAATAATATCTTTGTAAATTGCCAGTTGCAAGCTTTTTGCCCTGTCCTTATATCAGCTGATGCAGGTGAAGTTGATCCGGATGGCCTAGCAATGGGCCTTGTTAACCTGCGTGTTGATTCAACTTTCAATGCAAATGGTAAAAACTTTTATGCTGACAAGAACTTAGCTTATTGGGATCCATCTCTTTCAGATATCGTTTCAACATTGAATACTAATAAGGTAAATGGTAATACAGAGTGGGTCTCACAGATGATTACCATGAATTCGAGAACTGAAGGCCTATTTAATGATGACACAAATTATCCTCTCCTTACTAACGGTAAATGGATCACCGATAAGTTACCTACTTTTAAGAACACGGATGTTTTGTTTACAACGCAGCTTGCTGTAATAAAAGCCTATGCAATAGCAGCAGTTGATACGTCCTACGGAAGTCCAATGGCATCCTGGCGTCAATCGGGTAATGCAGAAGCTTCAAATTACGTTTATACTGATTGGCCAGTTCCAATAGATCTTTCATATACCGATTCTGATTTGTTAACTGCCGGTATGCGTGGTTTCCCCCTTGGTGACTTAAACTGGTTTCCAGCTACAAATGCAACGTGGGATGCTCAAAAAGCTGATGAATATAGTTATATTGCCGGAATTTTGAATGGCACAGTCGGCGTTCAAACTACTAAAGAGCTTCCACAGAAGTTCCAGTTGCAGCAAAATTATCCAAACCCGTTTAACCCAAGCACAGCTATTAATTATACAATTTCTAAGGCTGGAAATGTCTCATTGAGAGTCTATAACTTGCTGGGTGAGGAAGTTGCTACTTTAGTAAATGGTTATCAGGCTGCAAATACATATAACGTTAATTTCAATGCCTCCAAATTGGCGAGCGGCGTTTATGTGTATGAACTAAGAGCAGGAAATAATGTAATCTCTAAAAAAATGGTCTTACTGAAGTAAATTCTTCGCATTCCTGTATAATATGTTACAATCAAAGCCCCGGTTTATCCGGGGCTTTGAGTTAAATGAGGAGAGAACGTATTTTGTTCTTATACTTCTTACAAAATAGTCATATACTCATTTCTTGCAGATTATGTAGTTCACAAATCGGGAGAAAAAGTTCGTACGAATTTTACGGATTGAAACATTTTATTAGTGAGATTTGTAGCTTCATAGTTTTGTGTTTTTCTAAATGTGCAGAACCCCATTTCGGTTATTGACTATTATTATTTTTCTCTTTATTTCTGGTTGTGTGTAATTTACAAATGGAGCTATTAATGGAATTAAAAAAGTATCTTGTTTTTCTCATTTTATTTCTTGCGATCGCCGGCTGTTCTAAAAATAAAACTAATGAAAATGATAAGATAGTTGCCAGTATAGGCAAAAATTACGACGTAACTCTAAAAGAACTTGAGCAATATTTTGCAGATCGGCATTACGACAGGAGATTTCATGATAAATCCGAAGCTTACACAAAAGCTTTGAATGCATTGATAATAGGTCATTTGAAAATATTTGATTTCTTTGACCGGAAGCTAAATGAAAATCAAGATTTAATGAAGAAAATAAGTCGCTTTATCAATAATGAATTAATTAGTAAGTACTATGATAAAGAATTTATGGAAAAGTTTGTTAATGAAAAAAAAGCAGCCGAAGCTTATAAAGAAATGGATAAGGAAATTTTATATAATGAGATAATATTACCGATTCCTGAAAATTCAACAAAGGAGATACTTGATTCACTAAAAGCAACAGCAGTAAAATTAGAAGATGGTCTTAGTAAAAATTATGATATTAACAGCCTTGCAAATATCTATTCCTTAAAAAATATTATTATACATAATGAAAGAAATATGACATGGTCGCAAAGTATGGTCGATCCGGTTGGAAATGTAATTTTTAATCTAAAAAAAGGATTCACCCGGTCTATAGTTTCAAAAAATGGATATCACATAATAAAGGTGTTAGATATAAAAAAAATAAAATTGGAACCTTTTACAAAAATGAAAGATAAAATAATTTCACAACTTAAGAATGGATACTATTGGGCATACAACAACGAATACGATAAATTTAGGAATGAATTGATTGATAAAAGTTCAATAAAATGGAATCAAAAAGGTTTAGATCAAATTGTAAAGTGGTCAAAAAATGAAAAGTTTTACGCAGGTGTTTATAAAGATACTATGCAAAATGCCATTTTGAATGGCCGTAATTTTGAAATAATGTCATATAATAATGGTAAAATTGATTTAAAGGAATATTTCCGACTGCTTGAAGAAGTGGTTATATTATCACCTAATACTGTACTTAGCCCTGTCAATATTAAGGATTTTATTTTAAATGCAGTTTATGATGATAATGTTGTTAAGGCTGCACGCAAGCTGGGCCTGGGAAAGGAAATAATTAATGTAGACACAAAAGACCCCAATATAAAGGACAGAATTATATATCTATACAATCAGGCGGTTATTGAAGCTAGCATACCTGAAACAACACCGGAAGCATTACATAAATTTTATGAAGATCATAAAGATTCAATATTTTATCAGCTAAAGGTAGTGTACATTTATGCAAGGGTTTATTCGGATAGTGCCATAGCTGCTGCAGATATAAATGAAATTAAAAAAGGAACCCCGTTTGAAAAAGTTAAAGATGCCTGGTTGATTAAAATGTTTATTCGTGAACGCGATGGTTCACTTAAAGCTTATAGGACTTCAGGCGGAGATTACCTAGCAAAGGCGGCATTTAAATTAAGTCTAAATGAATGTGCCGGGCCAATAGAATATAATGATTCTACAAAAGGAAAACAGTTTGCTGTTATTAAATGTTTAAAGATCCAACCGGAAAAACAGCTTACATATGATGACGTTCAAGGCAAAAGAATAGATGAAGAGTTCAAAAATTATTACCGTCAAAAAATTTCAGATGAGGTCGAAGCAAGTTTAAAGAAAAAATATGGAGTGGAAATATTTGAAAACGTTTTATCCGAAGCAATCGCAACCAAATAGAGATGAACAATGCTAAAAGTTTAAACCTAAGTATTCTTGTAGTTTCGGCAGTTGTTATTTGCTTTGAAATAATATCCACAAGAATTTCTTCAGTAATATTTGTTCAAAATTATGCTTTTATGATTTTGTCTTTGGCTATTTTGGGGCTGGGAAGCGGTGGAATTTATTCCTATTACAAAATAGAGCCTGAAGAGGGATCAAATAAAAGTCCCAAAATATTCAGCAAGTTTATCATTCTTTCGGGGATTTCACTTATTCTTTTTATTGTACTTGAAATTATCTTATCAATAACAAATCCGTATATCTATTTCTTATTTCTTTTTGCTCCTTTCTTTTTTGCCGGAATAGTCTACGCAGAGTTTTTTAGTAATTATGCAAGTGCCGGATTTAGAATTTATGCTTCGGATCTCATTGGGGCAGCATTAGGGTCTGTCTTATCAATTTATATTTTTAATTTATTCAATGCTGCAAATGCTATTCTATTTTTAGCTCTCGTTCTATTTATTTCATCAATTAATTATTTAAATGTTGAAAAGAAAAAACAAACTCTGCTGTATATTGCTCTTGTTTGTTTGGCTATTGTCTTGACGGTTTTTGGGAAAAATGAGTTATTAGGAAAAATTCAGATTGGTGACTTTCCTGAAAAGGATATTTATTATACCTATGACGATCCAAATATAAAACCTAATATAATTGATAGCAGGTGGAGTATTAACGGAAGGTCTGACCTTGTGGAGTATAACAATCGGAATTTTGTTAATGATCTTTTCATTGATGGTTCAGCAGGGTCTCAAATGTACAAATTCAATGGGAACATTGCACACCATGATTCACTTCTTAATTATCTTTTGCTTCAACATTCAACAGCGATTCCTTTTCTTTTCCTGACTAAAGAAGAGAAGGAAAATATGCTAGTTATTGGGCCTGGAGGTGGAAAAGAAATTCTTACAGGAATTTTTAATCAAATACAAAATATTACCGGAGTAGAAGTTAACCCGGATTTTGTTGATATAGTTAAAGAATATAGTGATTTTAACGGCGGTATCTATACTAAATTTCCAAATGTAAAGATTAAGGTAGCTGAAGGCCGCCATTTTATAAAAAGCACCAGCCAGCATTACAACACCATTGTCTTAGCTCTGCCATCAACTGAACAATTGCAGAATATTGATGGACTGGCTTCCAACGAAAATTTCCTTTTAACCGTAGAAGCAATAAAGGATTATTTAAAAACCTTAACTCCTAACGGACAGCTAATTTTTACCGTACACAATAGATGGGAACTTATTAGGCTTATTATTAATGTTGTATATGCATTTAAGGAAAATGGAATTGATAATTCAGATGCCACTAATCATTTTCTTATACTTGGAAGTGATTATGCACCAACCATTGTAATTAAAAAATCCTCATATACAGTAGATGAAATAAATGCTATAAAAAAAGTTGAGAAATCTTTACCTCTTAATCTTCCTAAAGTAACATATTTCCCTTATCAAAATAATCCTGTCAACAATAAAATTGAAAATGTTCTGTTAAATGATCTTAAAGGAAGGTGGCATTCTCTCGAAGAGCTTATTACAAAAAACAGTTCTGATATATCACCAGTATACGATGATAGCCCTTATTTTTATAAAATCAGTAAAGGTATACCTCATGATTTTGAAAACCTTTTAATTGGATCATTGATAGTTGCTATATTATCGGTATTAATTCCATACCTGAAGATAAAATCAAATTCGAAAAAAAATAAAAAGAAAAAGAACAAAGAAAATGTTTTACTTCCCCTTTTTATTTTCATTAGTATTGGTATAGGATTTATGATTTTGGAAATATCACTATTTCAAAAATTCATTCTTTATCTTGGTTCACCTACAATTGCTTTATCTATTCTACTTGGTTCTTTGCTGGTTGGCATGGGAATCGGGAGCTTTTTTGGAGAAAAAATATATCCGCATCATACTATAAAAAGGCTAAAAAACATTTCAGGCTTAATCGTAATTACCGGAATACTCTTATTTATTATTTACCCATTAATTTTAAATGAATTACTCGCTTATGGGTTGGCTATAAGGGCAATTGTTTGTTTTATTTTGTTACTGCCATTCGGCTTTTTACTTGGTATTCCTTTCCCTACAGGGATACAAATTTTAAAGCAGAATAATTTAGTAAAATATATTCCATGGATGTACGGCGTGAATGGAATTTTTACTGTATTAGGTTCGATATCGGCAGTTATCCTATCCATGACTTACGGATTTACTCCAAGTTTTTTTGCAGGATTAAGTATGTATTTAATCATTTTCTTATTCTTAATTTCAAGTTCAAAGAATTCCAATTTTAACTTTAATAAATGATAGAAAGCTTATTTGTTATCATAACCTATTATTTTTTTTAGTAAAAATTTTCCAATCATTTGAGGTGTTTTGAAAATATCAAAAGATATAAGGAAACAAATTCTAGCTGATAAAGATCAGTTTTCATTAAGTCAAATTTCTAAGAAATACGATATACCGCGTTCTGAAATAAAAAATATTATTAATGCTTCCGAAAAAAAAGTCCCGAAATGGTTTTATGCAGTAGTAGTTATGCTTCCAATCATATTTGTGATTCTTCTAGAAATTTTTCTAAGGCTCATAAATTATGGTTACAATTTTGAGCAATGGGTAACTATAGGTGAGGGGAAATATATGATAAACCCGAACATCGGCAAGAAGTATTTTCCCAGTGGAGACTTTTATCCGACGAAAAGTCAAGATGAGTTTGACATACACAAAAAAGCAAACGCATTCAGAATTTTTGTTTTAGGTGGAAGCAGTGCAGAAGGTTTTCCATATGGCCCGATGGGATCATTTTCCCGTTATATAAGAAGGAGGTTGGAACTGGTATATCCCAACACTTCGGTCGAGGTTATTAATTTAGGTATGACGGCTGTAAACTCATACACTTTGTTAGATCTTTTGCCAGGTGTATTGGATCAAAAACCGGATTTAATTTTAATTTATGCAGGGCATAATGAATATTACGGAGCGTTGGGTGTAGGTTCGGTTGAATCATTTGGCTCATCTCGAATTTTAATCAGAATAATGTTGAATTTGAATAACTTAAGGATAACGCAGCTAGTACGCAATTCATTACATTGGGTATCGTCATTGTTCTCATCAGGAAATAAAACTCCTTCCGGTACACTGATGTCCATAATGGCAAAAAACAAATCCATTCTTTTGGATTCAAAATTGTTTGATGAAGGCATTGAACAGTTTAGCGCAAACATGGCCGATATTTTAAATTTGATTAAAAATAAAGGAGTGCCCGTAATATTAGGTAAACTGGTAAGCAATTTAAAAGATCAGAGACCGTTTATTTCGGTTAGTACACCAGGCTACCAAACCGCAGATCAAGTTTATAGTGAAGCGCAGAATGAATTAAAGAACAAAAATTTTACAAAACCTGCCTACCGGACAGGCAGGGCTGATTCTCTTTTCAAACTAGCAAAGGATCTGGATGCACTTAGGTTCAGAGCGCCTGAACGAATGAATAAGATTATCGACGATTTAGGGAAAGAATTTCACGACGAGGTTATTCCGGTAGACTCAATATTTGCTTCAGCAAGCCAGGATGGAATAGTTGGGGACAATCTACTTGTTGATCATTTGCATCCAAATGTAAAAGGTTATCAACTTATAGGAAAAGCCTATTACGGTTGTATGGAAAAAGAGGGATATCTCCCTAAAACAGAAAATGCTAAAATTCCGTTTAGTGAGCAGGATAGTACTACACGCGCTAATTTTATGTTTACAAAACTCGATTCAATTATAGGTAATGATGGTATTACTATATTGAAAGATAATTGGCCATATAAAAAAAAGAGTAAAGAAATGTCGAAGTTTCAAGAAAAGGATTTCGTCAATTTACTTCGTCCCAAAGATTTTATCGATTCGCTTGCTATGTATAAAATAGAAAGTAAAGTATCCTGGGCTGATGCACACTTTATTGGTGCTACATACTATTTGAGACGAGATGATATAAAAGAATATTTAAACTATATGAATGTCCTGATCTATCAGTATCCTGCTCTAAAAGATCTTGATGGTGCGCTTAGATATTATTACGAAAAAAAAGAATTAAATCTGGCAGATTATACCCCAAAGAGGAATGGGCTCATGGCACTGTATATTGGGAAGTTCGACAATGCTATTAATTATTTAACCAAAGCTTATAAATCAAATCCACAAGATCCTTTGGTATTGTATAATCTTTCTTTAGCTTATTCTAAAAAGAAAAACCTAGATCTGGCTCTTGAGTTAATAAATAAATGTTTAGTTATAAAGCCAGATTACCCGGAAGCAAGCAGTCTAAAACAACAATTATTGAATAGAGCTAAAAATTAATTAAATAAAAAGAACAAAGTTGATATTATTAGTATTTTATAAAACGAATTTCGTTTGATTAAAAATAGATTATTTACCACTATAAATTATAAAATGATACAAAATTTTGCAGGCATGGAAACTTTATTAAATAAATTAAAATCTGAAATCGAAGGTTATAATAGGACATTAATTGCATTATCCGGCGGAGTAGATTCTTGTTTAGCATCTTTTTTATGCAGGAAATATCTCGGCAAAGAAAATTCAGTTGCAGTGATTGCCGATTCACCAAGTTTAAAGCGGAAAGATTTAGATATTGCAGTTCAATTTTGTCAAGACAATGATATCAAATATGAAGTAGTAAAAACTGATGAACTTAATGATGAGAATTATTCATCAAACCCGGTTAACCGATGCTACTTTTGCAAAAATGAATTATATGATACGCTTCAAAGTTTAATTCAGGATAAGTATAGTGGTTTCAAAATTGTAAATGGCAACAACTATTCTGATTTAGGCGATTACCGTCCGGGTTTAAAATCTGCTTCTGAAAATAATATTTTAAGTCCATTTATATCTTGCGAGATTAATAAGCAGTCAATTAGAGAATTAGCAAAATATTTTAATTTATCTGTTTGGAACAAGCCTGCGAGCCCCTGCCTAAGCAGCCGTTTTGCTTATGGAGAATCAATTACTGAAACAAAACTTAGAATGGTAGAAGAGGCTGAATCTGTTCTTAATGGCTATGGCTTTGTAGATGTACGTGTAAGAACTATAGAGCGGTTAGCTAAAATTGAAGTGCCTAAAGAACAAGTTGGCAAATTGAAATCCCACTTCCCAAAGATTAAACAAGAATTAATTGAACTTGGTTATTCTGAATGTATAATTGACGAAGAAGGATTAGTATCCGGGAAATTAAATAGGGTTCTTAATGAATTATAAAATTGATCATAACAGAAAACAAAGAATTGGTTTCCCTGAAGTTGTTTATGGAGAGTCCAAAGATGTTGAAACGCTTCTCAATATTTTAAAAGAAATTTTAAAACACCAGGAAAAAGTTTTAATAACCAAACTGCAGGAGCAAAAAGCAATTGAAATTAAAAAGCATTACAAAAATGTTTTTTATGATTTTAAAAGCGGGATTTGTATAGTCGGGAAAATGTTAAAAGCTAAGAGAAAAAACCCGGATGTAGTAATTCTTTCCGGCGGCACTTCTGACGAGTTTATTGTTAATGAAGCTTTTTATACCGCAGAATTTTTAGGATTAAAGGCTCAAAAAATTGTAGACGTTGGCGTGGCGGGAGTTCATAGATTATTAGAAAGAAAAGAGGAAATAAAAAAAGCAAAAGTTATTATTGTTTGTGCCGGTTTTGAAGGTGCTCTCCCAACAGTTGTTGGTGGATTATTTCCTCAGCCTGTAATTGGTATCCCGGTTAGTGTTGGCTATGGTGTGGCAAAAGGAGGGCACACTGCACTTAATTCAATGCTATCAAGCTGCGCTAATGGTCTATTGGTAACTAATATTGATAACGGATATGGAGCAGCCATTGCAGCATATCGTATAGTGAAAGGTTTAAAGTAGATGTCGAAGATATTAAAGATAGAAGCATTCTCAGGTGCAAGCGGAGATATGTTTTTAGGCGCCTTGACCCAGTTATCAAACGGATTTGATGAACTGGAAAAGCTGCCTTCATTATTAAATTTTGATGACCAGGCGGATATTAAAATTTCAGATGTAAAAAAAAATGGAATAGCTTGCAAGCATGTTAAGGTTGTTGAGAAAATAAAACAACATCGTCATAGACATTTAACAGATATCATTTCATTAATAAATAAATCATCATTTACTGAGAACGCAAAAAAAATTGCTTTAGATATATTTCAAATTATCGGTAAAGCTGAAGCAGAAGTTCATAATATTCCAGTTGAAAAAATCCATTTCCATGAAATTGGAGCAGTTGATTCAATAATTGATATTTGCGGTGCAGCATATTTTTTAGACAAATTAGATATTAAAGAATCTTATTTAACTTCTTTAATAACCGGGAAGGGATTTGTCAATACTGCCCATGGACAGCTTCCTGTTCCTTGTCCGGCAACCAAATTAATAATCGAAGGAATCCCATATACATACGGCGATGAAGAAGGCGAGAGGTTAACCCCAACTGGTGCGGCAATAATTAAATATTTAAATCCAAGCATTGAGCAGATTCCCACCACAGATATACTTACGGCTTATGGGGCAGGTGAAAAAGATTTTAAAGCTCCCAATGTTTTAAGGCTTTCCATTTCAGAAATTTCTGACACAAATAAAAATTTAGTTGTAATTGAAACAAATATTGATGATGCCAATAATGAATATTTGGGGTTGGAATTTCAAAATAAATTATTTGAACAGGGAGCAATTGATTTTTATTATACCCAAGTAATAATGAAAAAGGGCAGACCGGGTATTTTGCTAAGTGTAATCTGTAATAAAAATAACTTTGAAAAAGTTTCAAATTTAATTTTGAATTACACAACTACAATTGGAATAAGATATTATCCTATTGATAGAATTGAACTTGAAAGGGAAATTAAAAAAATAAAAACCGAGCTTGGTTTTTTTAATATAAAAATATCTAAAACTCCTGATGGAAAAGAGAAAGTTAAACCGGAATCCGAAGAGATTTTAAAATATGCATCAGCAAATAACCTTAGTCCGGATGTTGTATCAAAAGCAATCCTGGATGCATATCAAAACAATAAATAGATTTTACATCAATTATAATTTATTAACAAATACATCAACCGGATAGTTCATATTTTGAAATTTAATGTGTGTCCACTTGAATTTAAAAATGTTTCCATAAGGAATACTTATGAAAAAGTTAATATTCATTATTTCACTTACGTTACTATTTTTTATTTCTATGAAGTCTCAAGCTACTGATTGCGATAAGGATATTAATGACCCTCGAGGGAAAATGCAGCCCTGGGATGCCGGCGCCTGGGTAACAGGCAAATATCGAAATATATTTTTGGACGCTGGATATAAACAAGAAGATATTGACGCAAAGTTAGTTAAAGCGTACCACGATGTATTTGAGGGGACGAACAGAGTTTATTTTGAAGTCGGAGATTCAATGGGATATGTTTCCGATTTGAAAAATCATGATGTTCGAACAGAAGGCATGTCTTATGGAATGATGGTAGCAGTACAGTTAAATAAAAAAGATGTTTTCGACCGTTTGTGGCGGTGGGCTCAAAAATATATGCAGCACCAGGGCGGATCCCGCGATGCTTATTTTGCTTGGAGTGTTAAACCTGAAAGTGGAATTCATAACTCGGAAGGTTCTGCTTCCGATGGAGAATTGTATTTCATTACTGACCTATTGTTTGCATCAAACCGATGGGGTAATAAAACAGGAATAAATTATTATGCTGAAGCAAGAAGAATTCTTGATGCAATGTGGAGTAAAGACGGTACTGATGGTATTACAAATGTTATTAACGTTGAACAAAAAAAGATAACTTTTGTCCCCGACAGTTCCGGGTATAACTGGACTGATCCTTCTTATTTCCTTCCAGCTTTTTTTGAAGTATGGGCTGAATATGCCAAAGACAGCCACGAACAATTTTACAGGGATTGCGCTGATACAGCACGTGCTTTTCTTCATAGGGCATGCTCTTCACCAACCGGGTTGAATGCAGATATTACTGAATTTGACGGCACACCCAGAACTTTCCGAAAGTTTCATAGCAATTTCCGATTTGATTCATGGAGAGTCCCAATGAACATAGCTATGGACTATTCATGGTTTGCCAAAGATAAAAAATGGCAGCAAGATTATTGTAAACGAATTCAAAATTTTCTATTCTGCAGAGGGATTGATACTTTTGAGGATCAGTACAATTTAGATGGAACACTTCCCGAATTTATTTTACCTGCCGGCGGTTACCGTGCACTTCGCCATTCCTTAGGATTGGTCGCTACATCTGCGGCTGCTTCCATTATGGGAACCCAAGCTAAAAGCTGGAAGTTTGTTGATGCCGTATGGAATGCTAAGCTGGAACCTTATTCAGATGGATATTTCGATCCTTATTATGATGGATTATTGTATCTGTTCAGCCTGATGCATCTAAGTGGAAATTATCGAATAATTACTCCTCAGGTGAATTAGTAATTATTTAATGATTAGTAGTATATCCTATATTGATTATTAGTGATTTTAAAAATTGAATTATGTGTGGTTAATTTCAATTAGTATTTAAAAGAGATTACTGTAGAAAAATAGATTAATGAAATGAATTATTTTGAGTTCATTAATTTTGAATGTTAATCTTAAAATAAGGAGAATAGAATGAAAAATATTAATACTGTTTTAAAGAACTTCTTATCAAAAAATCTTATCCCATTTTTAATAATCGGCTTTATATTATTTCTTTTCGAAAATGTATTTAGTCAGGAAAATAAATTGAAGCTAAATGATCTTGAGTATTTTGAAACCCAAGGGCTTAACGTTTTTGTTTTCAGCAACCAGTATAATGGATATTTCTTTGATGAAAAAACTGCAGGAATTGAGATCATTCATCATGGCGTAAGAACTGCAACTAACGGAGCTGTAAGATTAAGTTCCACTCCGGAACAGTGGGATCTTGTTCCTATGGTAATCAACAGGAAGGTGGATAGGAAGAATAATAGTATTGAAGTTCTTCTTCAATATAAAAATTATAACTTCGATTCAAAGGTAGTTGTAACTGCAAAAGATCAAGGTGTAATGATTGATGTCTTCCTTGATAAACCTTTACCTAAAGAATTAGAAGGTCATGCAGGGTTTAACCTTGAATTCTTACCTTCGGCATATTTTGAAAAAACTTTTTTTATGGACGGAAGGCCTGGAATAATTCCGAAATATCCTGCTGGGCCTATGGTTGTTAAACCGCTTAAGGATAAAATCCCTCAATTCTTCGGTCTCTCAACTTTTGATGATAGGGGGAGAGATATTTTTGTGGAACCGCTGCCAATGGCTAAAGGAAAGACACTTGTTCTTGCACCCGAAGATTCAGAACAAAGAGTTGAAATTACTTCCATGGAAGGTGATCTAATGCTTTACGATGGCCGTAATATTGCACAAAACGGATGGTTTGTTGTCCGCAGTTTAATTCCTTCCAATAAAACCGGTAAAGTAGTTGAGTGGTACTTAACTGCAAGCACAATTAAAAACTGGATACGCAAACCGGTAATTGGCTTTTCTCAGGCAGGTTATTATCCTACACAGGAAAAAGTTGCGGTAATAGAGCTTGATAAAAATGATACCCCGCTTAAAACGGCTACATTACTTCAAGTAATGCCGGATGGAAGCTACAAAGAAAAATTTTCCAGCAATGTAAATTTATGGGGAACATTTCTCCGGTACAATTATGCAAGATTCGATTTTTCATCCGTTCAAGACAGCGGTTTATATGTTATTCAATACGGTAATGAAAAAACCGATGCATTCCCTATCAATACTCATGCTTATCATAATGTATGGCATCAAACACTGGATGTATTTCTACCGGTGCAGATGGATCATGTATTTGTAAAAGACGGGTACAGAGTTTGGCATGGCATTCCTTTTCTTGATGATGCCCGGCAAATGCCGCCTAACTTACAATTGATGGACAATAAAAGAATGGGGCCATCAACTGATACAGAATATAAACCCGGAGAACATATAGATGGACTAAATGTTGGCGGCTGGTTCGATGCGGGTGACTTTGATATTGAAGAAGCTTCACAATGTGGAACAATATCAGCTTTGGCTTCAGCATGGGAACAATTTAAACCGGAATTAGATGAGACCTACATCAATGAAAAGAATCGTTATGTCGGTATTCATGACCCGGACGGTAAACCGGATATACTTCAGCAAATTGAGCATGGTGTTCTTCTACAGCTAGCAATGCATAAAGCATTCGGACGAGCTATCCCCTCAATAGAGATGCCTTTCCTTTACCAATATGTTCACCTCGGGGATGCATCTACAATAACCGATAATTTACTTTATAACCCAAAGCTAAAGCAAGATGAAGTTAAAGGAAATTACAGCGGGAAACCGGATGACAGATGGGCACTTACTACAAATGAACCATGGCTGAATTATAATTCCATAGCTTGTCTTGCTAATGCAAGCCGTGCTTTTAAGGGATACAACGATTCACTTTCTGCTGAATGCTTAGCCGCTGCAGAAAAATCATGGGACCGGCAGCAAAAGGATACTACCAGGAGTATGAACA
Source organism: uncultured Bacteroidota bacterium (assembly GCA_963775245.1). Lineage (GTDB taxonomy): Bacteria > Bacteroidota > Ignavibacteria > Ignavibacteriales > Ignavibacteriaceae > CAVSWT01. Next base: position 278,019 of record CAVZID010000022.1, on the reverse strand, counting down.
GTTTTGCTGGATTCTTTGGAGAAGGTATGTCAAATTCCGCTGCACTTCAACTTTTTATTACAACGAAGGATAAAAAGTATGCAGATGTATTTATGAAAGCAATATGGCAGGGTCTTGAGAAATTTCCTGATTTTAGCATCGAAAATGCATTGCTTGCTATTCCATACTTTGACAAAGAATATAAAGAAAAACTTGAACCTTATATAAAGAAACTCAAGTTGGAAAATGATTCTTTGCTTTTGAAAAATCCGTACGGTGTACCGATTGGGACAAGGCATTGGGGCGGTAATGAAGAAGTTGTAAGATGGGCAATTACTAATTATTATGCTCACAAGGCATTTCCCCAAATAATTGGTCCTGAATATACAATTCGCGGAATTGATTATCTTTTCGGTTGTCATCCTTATTCCAATCTTTCTTTTATTGCAGATGTAGGTACACGTTCTAAGAAAGTTATTTACGGACGTACCAGGGCAGATTTTACAAATGTTGCTGGCGGCGTTGTACCGGGTTTACTTATGTTTCAACCAGACTTTCTTGAAAATAAGGATGATTGGCCATTCTTTTGGGGAGAAAACGAAGCGGTTGTAAATATAGCAGGAGAATATATATTTCTATCAAATGCTGTATCGGATTTATTGAAAAATAAAAAATAATTGAAGTGATGATTCTGTGAGAGATAAGACTCATTCAAAAATATTGAATGAGTCTTATTTATTTCCCAAAATAATTTTCTAAATTTTTGAATCAAATAGTCAGTCTAATTCAATAGTAACCACTGATTTTGAAGGAAGATTAATTTTCAAAATATTGTTCTGTAAACTGAAATCTTTGAAATCTTTAATATCCACTTTTTCTGGTTTTCCAAAATCATTATAATCATTCATGTTTCTAGAGTTAATAATTTCTCCATTTGAAATTGTTAAATCTTTAGTCCCTCTCAAATCAATTTCTACACTTCTATCTTTATCCGGATCAATATTGCTTAATGAAATATGAATTTTCCCTACGCTATCTTTTGAAGCTGAAGCACTTATGCTTGGCAAAGAAATTCCATTATAAGTGTAATTATCACTTTCAACGTTTATAGGAAGCAATGTAGCATTCTGATGTACCTTGTACATTTTAAAAACATAAAATGTCGGTGTTTTAACAAGCTGATCACCCTTTGTAAGAAGCATTGCTTGAAGCACGTTAATTGTTTGGGCAATGTTTGCCATTTTCACACGGCGGGCATGATTGTTAAATATATTTAGATAGAGAGCTGCCGTTACAGCATCACGTAAAGTATTTTGCTGATAAAGAAATCCCGGATTTGTTCCAGGTTCAACGTTATACCAGTTTCCCCATTCATCTGCTATTAAACCTATTTTATTGTCAGGATCATATTCATCCATCAACGCTATATGATGTTCAAGACGATTTTCCATTACAAGTGTGTTTTGCATTGTTCCAAACCAATCATCTTCATTAAAGTTTGTTGCAGAGCCTTTATTATCCCATCCATGTGCTACGGTATAAAAATGAAATGAATAACCTTGAATTAAATTTTTATAATGTTGTGTTTTTTTAAGAATAGTCTCTGTCCAATCATAATCCTGGTCTGTTCCGCCGCTTGCTATCCTATAGATTTTTCCGGCACGCATGTAGGTTGAATATCTTTTAAATTGATTTGCATAATATTCCGGACTCATATTGCCGCCGCAACCCCAGCTTTCATTTCCAACAGCCCAGTATTTTACATTCCATGGCTTATCACGTCCATTTTGTTTTCTCAACTCTGTCATTGGACTTTTAGCATCTGAATTGATATACTCTACCCAATCTGCAGCTTCCTGAACTGTACCGCTTCCGACATTAACGCATATATACGGTTCAGCACCAAGCATGTTGCAAAGATCAAGAAATTCATGCGTCCCAAAACTATTATCTTCTGTTACTCCACCCCAATTAGTATTGATAATAGAAGGGCGTTTATTTTTCGGTCCGATACCATCTTTCCAATGATATGTATCGGCAAAACATCCTCCAGGCCATCTAATAACCGGCACACTAATCTCTTTTAAAGCAGTAACAACATCATTTCTAATGCCCCTGGTATTTGGAATGGGAGAATCTTCTCCAACCCAAAATCCTCCGTAGATACAATGGCCAAGGTGTTCGGCAAACTGGCCATAAATTTCTTTATTAATTTTGTATTTACCCAAATCGACATTTACAATGATCTTATTTTGTTTTTCCCCGGCTTGTAACAAAATAGTAGTTAATAAGGCAGTAATTAAAATTAGTCTTTTAATCTTCATGTATTTCTCCTTTCAATGAGATTTGCAAATGAAATTAGTTAAAATTTTAAATGTACTTATAATTGAATTAATAATTTTTTAATACCGTTAAGAAACTTTTATCTCTAAAGTAACAATCCTTTAAATCTTAATAATAGCTCTTTACTTGAGCCCTCTGTTTTAATCATTCATTTTGTTTCATAAATACATTTTGAAAATTAATAATGCTTAGAATGGAATAAAAATCATTGACTTTTTATTTATTAATAACTAATATTGAAACGGTTCAAACTTATTTTAACTATTTTAATTTATATAAAATTTATATAATAATCATCTTATTTCCAATTTAAATTGTTAAACAAAACGCAATCATTGAGCTGATTAGAAAACAAACTTACCTAAGGACGTATGAAAAATAGTTTAAACCTGATTGATATAATAATCTAAATAAAGTTTATTGCAAATTAGTGCGAGATTCGTTTTTGATACTATAAAAATTCCAAGAGTAAAATATTTCTTTAGCACTCAGTAAAACTAAAAAAGAGAGAGACATGGTGGCATCTTTTTACAATTGCACAAAGTATCATTTGCAAAACGATTTCTTTTCATTTCCAGAAAATAACTGTGTACTGCATGGTTTTAATAATTCATTTAAAGGGGAGAAACTGTTTTATACAATCGCTTTTGAACATAGAGACATTTTATTCGAAATTTTTTGCTAATTCTTTCACTTACTTTAAAAGAATAATCATTGTAGAATTGAAAATCTTTCTGAAATATTAAATCCTTCACCAGTTGAAAACTTAACTATATAATATTGTTATATCTGGACTGAATTATAGAAAAGAGAAATTATTATGAAATATTTTCAAGCTTACAATTTAATTTTATCATGCATATAGCTGGAAATATGACTCGCAAACAGAAGGCGATAATCCAAGGGTTGGCGGATTAATAATTATGGTATCTCCTGATGAATTTTAAATAGCACGCAAAGGTTTAATCGTTACATTTGAAAGCGCAAATGATGATTCAGAAGTTGGAATCGGAAGTGATGATGCTGGAAAATTTGTAAATAGTAAATGGCTTCCCTGTTTAAGATTGAATGGAGATCAAACTAACTAGGGAAGACATCTTGATATACTGGTTAATACTTTCAGCATTCAGAAAGTAAAACTTTATAAATATAAGTAAAGTAAATTTTTAAGAATTAAAAAAAATATAATCTGAATAATTAGACAAATGAAATAGCAATAAAGAAAACTCTAGTCACACATTTTTTTAGAATAAAGGTGATAAGAAGATTCATATTTAATTTGTAGTTAAATAAACTCATGGGTTCCCAATTGAATATTTGTCAATTAATCTAAGGAGGATAAATGAAAAAGCATTTGTTCTTTATAAGATTTTTTATAATTGCTTTTATGTTATTAGCTGTTGCAACCCTTAAAGCGCAGAATATCTGGGATTTTGAAAGCAATAATATTGGGGATTCAATTGCTCATATAGGCTGGAGCCCGTCTGACATTCAAGCGGTAGTTTCAGATAACCCTATTAACAGTGGCAACAAAGTTTTAAAAAATGTAGTTCACAATTATAATGCAGCCCCGGTTCTAATGTTTGTTTTACCACAAGGAAAAACTTTAGCTGATTATGATACCCTCACATTTAAAGGATACTTTGAAAAGGGTGATGTAGCTTATAAAGATATTATTGCTCAAGCATATAAAACAATGCCGACAGGGCATTTCCTTGACACAGATACGCTTGGTTTGTACAACCGTGCTCAAGGAGTTTCGACTGCCTGGGAAAATATAAATCTTGACATAAGTAATTCTTCTAACTTATCAGATACAATTTATATTGCATTCGGTATAAGTGCTTCTGGTGAAACTAACGGAGATACAACTACATGGTATGCTGATGATGTGACACTTAAAGCTAAAGTAATTAATCCGCCACCACCTCCTGCAGATACAGGAAATGTTGTAACAAACGGCGATTTTGAAGATTCAAATACCGGAGTTGTTGATTCTACAAATATCAAAGGCTGGCTAATTCAAGTTGCACAAGGAGTAACTCCGCCACCGGTATATGAAATAGTAAATGATACAGTTGAACATGGACAACGTGCATTGAAAGTCACCGTTAATGGTTTGGGTACAAATGAGTATGATATCCAGGTTGTTGCAGATAGTTTACATATAACACCAGGTGTACGATACGACTATTCTATCTGGGTTAAAGGCAGAAAAAGCAGGAGCCCAATAAATCTTACAGTAGGTGACTATTCGTATATTGAATATGTAGCTTTACGTCCTGTAAGTTTAACTACACAATGGAAAAAATACACTACACAGTTTAAAGTAACTGATAACCAAACTGTAATTCGGGCACCTATTCACTTCGGCTATGCAGGCAATGCGGATAATCCTATTTACATAGATAATTTACGAATCTGCTAAACATATAGAAACAGTTGACTCATCATTAATCTGGAAAGGCCCGGCGCTGGCAACCGGTTCGCCAAAATTTTTAGGCATGTGCCGGTGATTCGCCTGATAATGATTTTGCAAATTATTGGACACAGCTCACTCCTGGAAATGCAGGTAAATGGGGTTCTGTTGCTGTTTCACATGGATACTGCACAATGGAATTGGAGAGATTTAGATAATGCTTATAACTATGCTATGACTAATCATCTTAATTTTTAAAGAGCATACTTTAATTTGGGGGCCACAACAGCCTTCATGGTTGATGCCGGAATGAGTCGTGCACAGCAGGAGAAGCAGTTGAAACATGGATTAGGATGGTAGGTGAAAGATATCCACAATACTGATTTGGTAGATGTTGTAAATGAACCTTTAATGGCATAATCCACCTGATAGCAGTCAGGACCTCAATTATAAAAATGCCTTAGGCGGATAGTACAATTAAATGGGATTGGGTTATTTGGGTCTTTTCAAAATAGCTAGGCAATATATGCCTAATTCTAAATTATTATTAAATGAATATGATGATTATTAATCACATATTCTGTTCTTAAAGATTTCATCCCACATTGTTAATTTACTAAAAGATAGAAGATTGATTGATGGAGTGGGGTTCAAGGGCATCAATTTGCTGTGGGATAATGCCGATACATCTATTTTAAGAATTAATTTGATAAGCTTGGTGCAACAGGGTTGCCGATTTATATATCAGAGATTGGACTTGGGTAATTTAATGATTGGTACGCCAAATGATGCTACGCAATTGCAGATTGTATAAGAAAATTTTCCCTATTATTGTGGAAAAATACAGCAGTTAAAGGAATTCCCTTTGGGGATATATCGAAGGTGAAATGTGGAGGTCTACATGTTATTTAGTTCGAATTCGATGGTACTGCAAGGCCAGCACTGTATTGGCTTGCACAGTATATTAAAGACAACCCGGTTGGTGTTGAAGAAACTGAACCTGTTATTCCAAATAAATATTCACTTGATCAGAATTTCCCAAATCCTTTTAATCCTTCAACAAATATCAGGTATAGTATAGTAAAAACTGCTAGAGTTACGCTGAAAGTATATGATATTTTAGGAAGAGAGGTTAAAACTTTAGTTAATGAAGTTAAGACTCCTGGTAAATATACAGTAACATTTAATGCACAAAATCTTAGCAAGTGGAGTTTATTTTTATAGGATTAATACAGAGAACTTCACTGCAACAAAGAAACTTTTGCTGCTTAAATAATTCTACTCGAAGCTTTTATAATTTATAACCTTCATGGCTGGGAAGTTAATAGTAAATCCCAGCCATGGATTTCTATAAAGATTTATGAAGATGTTAAATTTTGTAAAAAGAAAATTGACTATCACCATTTGTTAAATAAGGATATCCATTATAGAAAATTTATTTATTTTTTTTCATCAATAAACTGATCAAATAGCATGAGAAAATTTTTTCTGATGTGCTTTATTAATTTCCTAATGACTATCCAGATATTTGCCCAGTATTCTCAGCAAGAAAGGGATAGTATTAATCAGGCAAATGAAATTGATCATCAATTAATGATGAAAGAATTAGGAATTAAAGAATTACGCCCGGGCCATCAGGAGACCCTAATGCTCCAAACGCTGCCAATGCTGATGAATCTAAAGTTTTACCTTATACATTACCTGATCCACTTACTTTTAATAATGGAGAAAAAGTTACTACCCCTTCGCAATGGGTAAAAAGAAGAAAAGAAATAAAAGAAGATTTTGATAGAGAGATTTATGGAAGGGTACCTAAAAATGTTCCATCAGTTAAGTGGGAAATAGTTAGTCAAAAAGATACTGTTATTGGAAATTATCCGGCTCATGTTAAAAATCTAATTGGGCATGTTGATAATTCTTCTTACCCGGAAATAAATGTTAATATACAACTTGCACTTACAACTCCGTTAAATATTATAAAAGCAGTTCCGGTGATGATGGAATTTGGATTCAATTTCCCTTCTAGTTTCAAGATGAATGAAAGGATGAAAAATTTAATTGATTCAATGTCTAGCTGGAAGCCACTGCTTTTATCCAAAGGATGGGGCTATGCTATTTTAGTTCCAACAAGTTTTCAGGCTGATAATGGTGCAGGATTGAGAGAAGGAATCATTGGTCTTGTAAATAAAGGCCAGCCCAGAAAACTTGATGATTGGGGTACATTCGTGCATGGGCATGGGGTGCAAGCCGTGCATTAGATTATTTTGAAACGGATAAAGATGTAGATGCTAAGCGTGTGGGTATTGAAGGACTTTCACGTTATGGTAAAGCTGCTATTAGTTACTATGGCTTATGATAAACGTTTTGCAATTGGATTTATTGGTTCCTCAGGTGCCGGAGGTGCAAAATTACTTAGACGTGTATTTGGTGAACAAGTAGAAAATCTAGCATCATCCTATGAGTATCATTGGTTTGCTCCTAATTTTATTAAATATGCGGGACCATTAACTCCAAATGATTTGCCGGTTGATGCTCATGAATTGATCGCTATGTGTGCACCACGTCCGATATTTATTAGCTGTGGTTCCCCTAAAATTGAAGGCAATTGGATTGATGGTAGAGGGCAATTCTAGGCTGCTGTTGCTGCGGGACCAGTCTACAAATTACTAGGCAAAAAAGATTTGGGAGCTACAAAAATGCCTCCAATGGGAACTGCATTGATTGAGGGTGATTTAGCATTCAGACAACATTTTGGCGGGCATACTACAATTGATAACTGGCCTACATTTATAAAATTTGCAGAGAAATATTTTAAATGAATAAAAATTTACTCCTAATGTTATTTGTTTTTGAAACTTCACCGTTGTGTTCTCAGCCAGCCAGCCAGCTTAAATTATGGTGTAAACTTCCTGCTGAAACTTTGATAGAGGCAGTGCCAGTTAATAATGGGAGATGAGGAGTAATGATTTTTGGAAATCTAATATAAACATGAAATATCCTTAATGATAAATTGAAATGAAAATTCAGATTATTATAAACTCCATAGTACTTTTTTTATGTTTTATAGCGCCAAAAGTGTTAACGCAGCAAGTAGAACGTGTTGAGCTTGGGACATTGCAAACTGGATCAGCAGTTTCTTTTTTCAGTGACACAAAAGGAGAATGGGGTATAGAAATTTCCGGTGGTGCTGTTCCTCGATTAATACAAGACAAGCCTGCGCAAATAAAGGTTTTTAAAACAAAAAAAGAAATTAAGGAACTATCATCAGGTTACAGCTCGATTAAAAAAACAGCTTCAGTTATCTATGCAATATCTGAAATAAAATATGATGATAATGTTGTCTTCCAAGTTAAAGACAATTGGAGTTTAGATGATTCCGTACTTTCAATGAAGCGAAAAGTTGAAATAATAGGAAACGCTCCGGGTGGTTTTAGCTCATCAATAATTTTCAATATTGATTCATCAGTAAGTTGGTCTAAAGTTAAATGTTTAGCACCCAGTGCTTTATATGGTGATCCTTCACATAATGGCAAGTACTCACCCGGGGGAACTATAAATTATAAGGAACGACGGTTTGTTTTCCGGGAAGATGCTTTACCAGCTCCGCTTTTTGCTCTTTCTTTTAAAAACGGATCTTCGGTAGCTGTTTTGGATCCTACGCCTAACGGCGAATCAACAATGGAAGAAACAAAACTCATAAAAGATATAATGATTGATGCAAGGTTTCAGTTTGGTGCAATAGGAGCATGGCAGCAGGATGAAGGCCCGATCAAATTTGGTTATTTTTTCCCCGGCACTGTTAGGTTGTACAAGTATAAAGCAGATGCACCAGCAGAACCAAGATTGCTCCAACGCTACCAACCAATTGCGCAAGGGATTGAACATAATTATAATATAGAATTCCGGTTCGGAAAAAATGAATCATTTAGAGAGTTAACCCGGAATGCATGGCGATGGGCCTGGAATACATTGAAGCCAAAGACAAGTCCAATTAATGTTGAACAGATGCGCAGGGTTTTAATTGATCACCTTGCAGATCAAGCTACGACTATTGACGGACGCACCAACATTCCTTTTGCAATAGCTACATTTGATACTACCGAGCTTCAATGGAACAGGAACATGACTGTAATGGGTTTTGTAAGTAAGAACCTTGAGTGCGCAGATCAGCTATTACGTGAAAGTGATCGCGATACTACGGAGCGCGGGCAAAAAATGCGTAACATTGGTTTGTCGATTATCTCATCAATGATTCAAGCACTTAATAAGATACCACTTGAGGCGACCGGTTATGATCTTGCAACAGGAAAACCCTGGACCGGTGAACATCAGGAATGGCTTGCAGACTGGCTGCGAAATCCATCAGAAGGTATGCGGACACTTATCCGGGCTTATAGACGTGAGCGTTCCAATGGTAAATTGCACCCCGAATGGTTTAACTGGGTTAAATCATATGTGGATTGGCTCCTTCTACAGCAGAGGGATGACGGTTCATTCCCTCGACGGTGGAAATCTGGAAGCATCGAAGTAGCAGAAGAAACGGGAACGGCAAGTTATTGTCCCGTACCTCTATTAATTCTAATGACAGAGGAAACTGGAAATAATAAGTACAAAGAGGCATCAATAAATGCGGCAGAATATATTTGGACAAACTGGGGAAGCCGGGGATTGTATGTAGGAGGTACTAATGACAATCCCAATATTACAGATAAAGAAGCCGGCATGTTAAGCTTGGAAGCGTTCCTAAGTCTTTATGCATCAACTAAAGAAACCAAATGGTTGGAACACGCAAAAGCAGCGGCAGATTACACTGAAAGCTGGATATGGATTTGGAACTTGCCAATGCCGATTGATGTGAACAATTCTCAACTTCACTGGAAAAAAGGTGTTCCGACAATCGGACTTCAAGGGATATCGGCTCGCGGTGTTGGAGGTGCTGATGAATACTTGGATTGGTCAACTGCATCTTATGCAAAACTTTACAAATATACCAACGATGAACATTACCTTGACGTAGCTCGAATCTTATTACATGCAACAAAATCGATGGTTGCTATACCCAGTCGCCAATACGATATGAAAGGAATCGGATGGCAGCAGGAACACTGGGGAATGGGACCGAGTAAAAATGGCCGCGGTGTTGGATCGCATCGCTTTTGGCTGCCGTGGATTTCTGCAAACCACCTGTATAGCATCACAGGTTTGGAAGAATTCGATCCTGCGCTTTTTAAAAGACTAGCTGAAGGAAATTAAAAGATGGATAAAGTATATATCGTTCTGCTGGAATTTTGATGTAATTCAACAGACAATTTATTGTTAATTGGACTACTAACTTTTATTGAAATAAAAATAGACAAGGCAAATGAAATATAGTACTAATCAAAAATCTCATATTGAACTAAAAAATATTAGCCGGAGACGTTTTATAAAATTAGCTGGAATTTCTACTATTGGGATTTCTTCTTTAAGCTACATCAATTTCGAAACAAAAGGGATTTCTATAGTTACAGATCCTGATGACCAAATATCAGGCTCAAAACCATCACAATGGGCTGCAAAGGAATTGGAAATTTCTCTTAGGTCCGAAGGAATAGATGTTTTTAGATGTAATAAAATTTCTAATGCACGAAGTGATGATTTCATTATCGTTGCAGCAGGATCAGATTCTCCCGTTGCCAATCAATTACTTAAAGATGCAAAAACAGAAATTCCGTCTGTAACAGAAGCACTTGGTTTAATACCAATTAAAAAAGATAACAATCAAATTTTATTGGCTTGCGGATATGATGTACGGGGCCTCGTTTACGCTTTGCTTGAGCTTGCAGACAGTGTCAAGTATTCGGATAGCCCCTTTGATTCAATTAATATTCGGAAACCTATTGTTGAACAGCCTGCCAATATCATCCGCAGCGTTAACAGACTTTTTGTCAGCGAGATAGAAGATAAACCTTGGTATTATAATCGGGAGATGTGGAAAGAGTATCTTACCATGTTAACTACGCAGCGTATTAACCGCTTTAATTTGAGTTTCGGAATTGGTTATGATTTTCTTCAGAATGTAACAGACGCATATTTTCTTTTTGCCTATCCGTTCCTGTTAACTGTTCCGGGATACAATGTCCGGGTACCTCAGCTTCCCGATGCTGAACGAGATAAAAACCTGGAAATGTTAAAATTTATAAGTGATGAGACAGCCGCTCGGGGTATTCAGTTTCAACTGGGAATCTGGATGCACGGATATAAATGGAGCGATAGTCCTAATGCAAACTATACTATTGAGGGATTAACACACGAAACTCACGGTCCATACTGCCGGGATGCTGTGCGATTGCTTTTAAAGAAATGTCAATCAATAAGCGGAATAACCTTCCGCATACATGGAGAGAGCGGAGTAAAAGAAGGCAGTTATAATTTTTGGAAAACGGTATTTGATGGAGTAGCTACTTGCGGCCGAAAAGTTGAGATCGATATGCATTCCAAAGGAATAACTCAAGAGATAATAGATATTGCGGTTGACACAGGGATGCCGGTTAACGTTTCTCCAAAATTCTGGGCGGAACACCTCGGTCTGCCTTATCATCAAGCTGATATCAGGGCATTTGAAATTCCTAAGGCGGATCAAAAAGCAGAAGGTCTATTGAATTTGAGTGCGGGTTCTCGAAGCTTTACACGCTACGGTTATGCCGACCTATTAAAAGAAGATCGCCGTTACGGAGTTTTGCATAGAATATGGCCGGGCACACAGCGCCTTCTGCTATGGGGTAGTCCGGAAATGAGTGGTGCATACTCAAAAGCTTTTAGTTTCTGCGGCAGTGTGGGAGCTGAACTTATGGAACCACTGTCGTTCAAAGGCCGTCGCGGATCGGGTATTGCAGGCGGTCGCTGCGCTTACCTTGATAAAACATTAAAACCCAAATGGGATTGGGAAAAATACCTATACAGTTACAGAGTTTTTGGAAGACTTGCTTACAATCCGGATACAGAGCCTGATGTCTGGCGCCGGTATCTGGTTAAACAATTTGATGCAGGAGCGGAAGCTGTTGAATCTGTTCTGGCAAACGCATTCCCGATACTTCCAATTGTCCTAACTGCTCACGGAGTTTCTGCGGCAAACAATTTATATTGGCCGGAGATATACACAAACCTTTCTATTGCCGATCCGGATAATGAGAATCCGTTTTTTGATACACCCTCTCCAAAGGTATTCGGAAATGTAAGTCCGATGGATCCTCAGCTGTTCATGGGAATAAACGATTTTGCAGATGAACTATTGAAAGGGCATCACAGCGGCAAATACTCTCCAATAGAATACGCACAATGGATTGAAGACTTTGCCGAAGCAACTGAAAAAAATCTGGCAGAAGCAAAAGCAAAATCAAAAGGAAGGAAACAACCCGGAGTTCCGACGTATGGATATTGATACAGCTATTGCTGCAGGCTTGGGACATTTCTTTGCTGCTAAATTCAGAGCCGGAATTCTCTTCGGAATATTCAAACAAAGCGGTGACCGCAAAGCATTGGAGTTATCAATTGATTACTATCATAAAGCAAGAAACTACTGGATTGACCTGGCTGAAATTGCAAAGGATGTTTATAAACATGATATTACTGTAAGTGAGCTTGATGTTTTGAGAGGTCATTGGCTTGACCGTTTACCTGCAATAGATAAAGATATCGATTTTATGAAGACGCTATTGGAAAAAATTCCAGATAACAATGCCGTGCAACCTGATAATGTAAAAAAAGCAATAGCGGAAGCTCTGGGACAACCCCATCGAGACTCAGCAGTTTGCAATCATAAACAGCCGGAAAATTTTAAAGTTGGTAAACCTGTTAATCTGGAAATATCGTTTGAGAAAAAAGATATTAAATTGATCTTGTTGTATTATCGTCATGTAAATCATGCAGAAAGATTTAAATCAGTTGAAATGCAGAAGGCTGGTAAAAATTATAAAGCAACAATACCGGCTGATTATACAAATACGCAGTATCCTATTCAATATTATTTTGAATTGAGAGACAAACTTGATAATGCATGGTTGTACCCGGGTTTAACTACAAAGCTGATGCAGCAGCCGTATTACGTTATTAGAAAGGCATAACATTAATTTTTTAATAGCGGTGCATTCGAAAATATTTTAGGTTTTTTAAATGCTATGTGCAATTTATTAGAAGAACTTGATGATACATAATCAAATAAATAAACTCTTTATTAAACTTTAATTTCTTTTAGCGTACATGAATCTAAAATTCTATAAAGGATCAACTATGAAAATTTTCCAAAATATTATGATGTTGGTATTGGGCATATTTGCAGTATTGACGCTTCAAGGTTTTTCCGGAGAGTCAAATGATGCTGTAAATGTTACAGTGGCACATGATACAACTCACAGCCTTGCACCTTACTTCACGAAGGTTACTGCATCTCCGAAAGCACCTGACACCAAAGGTTTTCTACAGCGCTGGCTGCTTCTCGAACCGATCAACAAACCAAATCGCAGTAACACAGTTTTTACCGACAGTTACATCCGGAAGGCCTTCGATACATTGTACTTTCCAAACCAGTTTACAGTTATTCCTCAAGATGGCGATATGGTTAAGGTAGGGGACCAGGAACATAAATGGCATGCTCTGGACGCCACAAAATTTTAATGTAAAACTATTTCGTTTTGCTTATGGTTTAAATAAGAAAATATACGGGGTTCTGTTTTGGGCAGTTACCGTTGTAAACAGTCCGCGGGAAATGAAAGATGTTCGTTTGGCAGTTGGTTCCAATTCAGCTTCTATGTGGTGGCTTAACGGTAAGGAAGCGGTGATGCTGTCTGGTGACAGACGCATGGTTATGGATGATTGTGTATCAAAGCGCCTCACACTTAAAAAAGGTAAAAATATAATTAGAGGTGCTGTAATCAACGGTCCTGGTATGAGTGATTTTTGCGTCCGTTTTATTGATGAAAATGGTAATCCAATTAAGGATCTCACCATGAACATAGAAACGAGTGGGAAATAATGAATTATCTATTATCAGATTTTAAAATTTTCATTTCGGAGGTTTTATGAAGTTCCATATTCAAACCGCAATTTCCGCAATTATCTTTCTATCCAGTTTGACAATTGCCCAAATTGGTAAACCTTACATCCATGATCCTTCTACCATTGTTATGTGTGATGGTAAATATTATACATTTGGCACACGCGGCGGCGGTTTAGTTTCCGACGATGGCTGGGTTTGGAACAGCGGGCCCGTTCGTCCCGGCGGTGGGGTAGCTCCGGATGTTATTCATATTGGTGACAGGTATTATATGAGTTACGCTAAGGGCGGTGGCGGATTAGCAGGCGGTCATGCCAGCAACGTTTATGTTATGTGGACTAAAACACTTGATCCCAGCTCACCAGATTTTGGATTTAAAGACGAAACCATTGTGGCTTCATCTGATGGAGTTGAGGACTGCGACGCAATAGATCCTGCGTTTCTTCTTGATCCAACGGATGGAAAGCTATGGCTTTCTTATGGTACATATTTTGGCTTCATCAGATTGGTTGAACTCGATCCCCAAACCGGAAAACGTATGGAAGGTAATGAACCCGTTGATATAGCTATTGACTGTGAAGCTACGGCAATGATGTATCGAGATGGCTGGTACTATCTGCTTGGAACTCACGGTACATGCTGCGACGGTTCCAATTCTACATATAATATTCGTGTAGGACGTTCCATGAAAGTAACCGGTCCTTATTTGGATAATATTGGCAGAGACATGCTAAAAGGTGGCGGTAAATTGGTAGTTGCTGCCAGCGGCACTTTTATGGGCCCTGGTCATTTCGGCTTGTTAGACCTGGGAGATGGTGTTGAGAAATTTTCCTGTCACTATGAATCGGATCTGGCTCAAGGCGGTAGGAGCGTGTTAGGTATTCGCCCGCTTCTTTGGAAAGATGGATGGCCTGTTGCCGGTGACAATTTCAAGGAAGGTACTTATGAAATCCAATCTGAACGAAGCGGCTATTCACTTGAACTAGCTGTAGATTTTGTTAGAATGACTCGTGGCACGATGCGATTTTTTGGACAAAAAAATGATGAACCTGTAAAACCGGTTTCACTGCAGACTTTAGCAGAGGATTCAAAGGATTGGCCGGCTGGTAATATTGAAGTTCGCATGGGAGACTTTATGGTTCGCCCCCATCAAAAGTGGAGAATCACTCCAGTTGCTAATGTCGGCGGCTATCCGGGTTCTCCTTATTTCAAGATCACTATTGACAGTACAGATCGTGCATTGGCTGCTACAGCAGACGCTGAAGTTATAACAGTTCCTAAATTTACCGGGGCACCTGAACAACTATGGAGAATCGATGAATTAACAGACGGAACTTACCGCATCATGCCTAAGGTTGTACCGAATTCTAAAGAACATTTAGCATTAGTTGCTGTTGGCGACTGTACACCAACGCTGGCTAAGTTTGATCCAAAGAGTGATAATTCACGATGGAACTTTAAAACACCATAAATGAGATTGAGCAAATAAATTTCAGTTTTAAAAGAATGCTCGAACATTTTCACGTGCATTGCTTTTTTATTTTCGGTACTTGAGTGCCAAAGCGGCTAACTAAAAATTGGAAATACAGATTAACTTCTGATCAGTGGATGTTAAAATATATAATTACTTAATACTAAATGTGATTTAATTATGAAAAGAAATGTAAAAGTTTCATTTGTTATTTCTTTAATTGCGATGCTGGCAGTTTTCAATTTAAATCAGACAGCAACTGCTCAAACAGTAGAAAATAAGAAGCTTGTTCCAACGGTAACAATTCCGGCTCCACCTGGATCCAAAGGATTCGGTATGCCTTCAACTAACAGCGGAAATACTCCTGCGCCAAGAAGAAGATGGGTGAGTCCAAGTATAACCGAACCCCGTGAAATAATTACTACAACACTTGATTCGTTGGTTATGAGCGATCCGTATATTTTTCCTGATAAGAATACACATACATATTATCTTACTAGCAGCGGCGGTAATATTTATAAGAGTAAAGATTTGAAAACATGGACAGGACCATATGGGGCTTTTGATGTTACAGGTACTTGGATGGAAGGGATTCCTTTTGTTGCTGCAGCCGAGATTCACGAAGTAAATGGTAAATATTATTATGCGGCAACCTGGACTGATAGGAAAGATCTTGTTGACGTAGTCCCTCGCAGGTACAACGTTCATCGTAACCAGACACAGATTTTAGTATCTGATAAACCTGAAGGTCCTTACAAACCTTTAAATCCCGATCCAAATTATGATTATCTCTATCATAATTGGGACGTTATAGATGGAACAATCTGGTATGAAGATGGAATACCGTATTTTGTTTTTGTTCATGAATGGACTCAAATTATTGATGGAACAATGGAGTACATTAAACTTTCACCAGACTTGAGTAAAAGAGTTTCCGAACCTATATGTCTCTTCCGGGCAAGTGAAGCTCCCTGGGCTCTTGAAATGGTTGGAAATGGGGAAATGACTTTTGGAATGAAACTCCCTGGCTGGGTTACCGATGGGCCTGAACTTTTCAGAACAAAGACTGGCAAATTAGGAATGCTATGGGCTACCTGGGGTGCTCATAGGTATTTGCAAGGTGTGGCATATTCCGAATCGGGTACAATTGATGGTCCATGGATACAGGATGAAAAGTCGTTGAAAGATGATAATTCAGGGCACGGAATGATGTTCACTACTTTTGAGGGAAAACGGCTTCTTGCAATCCATCATGCAGAAGGAAACGGTCCTCGTAAACCTCAGCTATATGAAATAGATGATTCGGGTGATAAACTTGTTCTAGGGCCGAGATATTATCCCTAATTAAATTATAATATTTATTAACCGTAAAAAATAATAACCATAATTAATGCGGAGAAAAAAATGAAAAAAAGTATTTCATTTCTTTTATTGTTCATCTTTAGTGTTGTATGTAATGCTCAAAATCTAGACGGAAGCTGGAAAGGAAAAATGGCAGGGCCCAATGGAGACTTTGAATTGGTTTTCACTTTTAAAGTTAACTCAGATACTTTAAATGGAAATGTCACATCGGAAATGGGAACCTTACCAATTGAGAACGGAAAAGTAAATGGTAATGAATTTTCATTTGATGTTAATGTTAACGGGCAGGTAATAAGCCATGATGGGGTTCTGGATGGTGACATTGTTAAGTTAACCATCCCTATGATGGATCAGCCGATGGAATTAAACAGGGTAGTGGGAAAAACTAAAATTGACGGTAAATGGATTGGTATAGCTAAAAGCCCACAGGGCGATATGGAATTAACATTTACCTTTAAAGTAGACGGAGACAAATTAACAGGTACGGATTCTTCTTCGATTGGTGTAATTGCTTTAACTAATGGAACTGTAAATGGAAATGAATTTTCTTTTGATGTAGATGTGCAGGGAATGAATATAAATCACAAATGCAAATATCTTGACGACGATACAATTGATGTAAATGCATTAGTTACGGATCATGAAATAAATATGAAATTAACAAGATTTGCTCAATAATATTGGTACTAAAAATATAACAAAATTTTAGTCATTAATAATTTTTATCAACATGAAATACTTGATACTTTTTGTTTTGCTTTGTGCATCTATCTTTGCCCAGACCGAAACTGTTTCAATTAATATAGATGTTACAAAGGAAAAAAGCCCTATGAAACATATCTGGGCATGGTTCGGGTATGATGAACCTAATTATACCTATATGAAAAACGGAAGAAAACTATTATCGGAATTATCTGCTTTAAGTTCTGTTCCCGTTCACATTCGTACTCATAATTTGATGACATCCGGTGACGGCACAGCGGCACTCAAATGGGGTTCAACTAATATGTATACCGAAGATAGTCTCGGCAATCCTATTTATAGTTGGGAAATCATAGATAAAATTTTTGATACTTACATAGAAAGAAATATTAAGCCTCTTGTTGAAATTGGTTTCATGCCCGAAGCTCTTTCAACAAACCCCGAGCCTTACAGGCATCATTGGTCTCCGGGCGGCTCGGAAAAATTGGAAACCGGTTGGGCGTATCCACCCAAAGATTATAAAAAATGGGCTGAGCTTATTTATCAATGGGTAAAGCATAGTATAAAGCGTTATGGAAAAAAGGAAGTCAAAGGATGGTACTGGGAAGTGTGGAATGAACCTGATATTTTTTACTTAATGTCAACGGATAAAGTAAATGACTACTGCAAAATGTATGATTATGCATCTGATGCAGTAAAGCGTGCACTACCAGTCGCACGTTTCGGCGGACCGCATACAACTGGTGGAGGAGCGTGGTTTTTACGTCAATTCATACAACATTGTATATCAGGAATCAATTCGGCTACCGGGAAAATAGGAGCCCCGCTTGACTATGTAGCATTCCATGCAAAAGGATCTCCTAAAATTTTAAAAGGTATAGTTCTTATGGGAATGAAATCCCAGTTAAATAATATTAAAGATAATTTTTCAGTTATTAGTTCATTCCCTGAGCTTAAAAAACTTCCTGTTATTATTGGAGAGTCGGATCCGGAGGGATGCGCTGCTTGCGGTGTAATGACTAATCCTGAAAATGCATATCGAAACGGTACCTTATATTCCAGTTATGAGGCTGCATCTATTGCTCGTATATATGATATGACTGATTATTATGGGATAAACCTGATAGGTGCTGTTAATTGGTCATTTGAATTTGAGAATCAACCATGGTTTTCTGGATTTCGCAGTTTAGCAACCAATGGTGTTGATAAACCGGTGCTTAATGTTTTTCGTATGCTTGGAATGATGTCCGGTAATCGAGTGGAAGTTTCGGGAAATTTGAATTATGATTTTAAAGCTATATGCGATTCAAGTGTAAGAGGTAAACAAACCGATATAAATGCATTTGCTTGTAAAGATACAAATACGGTAACAGTCTTGCTTTGGAATTATCATGATCTTGACATCCAAGATGCAGGTTCACAGGTGGAAATTAATGTCAAAGGGATTCCATCAGAAAAAGCAAAACTTACCATATATATGATAGACAGGGACCATAGTAATTCATATGAAGTATGGAAGAAAATGGGATCACCTCAGAATCCTACAACGGATCAAGTAACTGAACTTGAAGAAGCCGGAAAATTAGAAACTCTTTCAGATCCGGAAGAAATAAAAATCTCAAATAATAAAGCAACTATAAAATTGCAATTGCCGCGGCAAGCAGTTTCTCTATTGAAAATAAACTTTTAATTTTTTTTTGTTCAAGGAATTTATCATTGGAAAAACAATTTAGGAGAGCGAAGATGAAAGATAGGCTTCTAATATTTTTATTGATGTTGTTATTCTTAGCAAACATTAAAATCTTTTCACAAGATCAGAACTTTTATATTTTCCTTTGCTTCGGGCAGTCAAATATGGAAGGCTTCCCCGGGATTGAAGAACAAGACAAAAAGAATGTTAATGATAGATTTCAAATGCTTGCGGCGGTTGATTTCCCGAAACTGAATAGAGAAAAGGGGCAATGGTATACGGCAGTTCCTCCGCTATGCCGCCCACACACCGGTCTAAGTCCTGCTGATTATTTCGGCAGAACAATGGTTGCCAACCTGCCAGAGAACATCAAAGTAGGAATTGTAGTTGTTGCGGTAGCAGGTTGTAAAATTGAATTGTTCGATAAAGATAATTATCAAGCGTATGATTCAACTGCTCCAAATTGGATGAAGAATATCATCAAACAGTACGGCGGAAATCCTTATCAGTATCTTGTTGATATGGCAAAGCTGGCACAGAAAGACGGTATCATTAAAGGAATTCTCTTACATCAGGGAGAGTCAAATACAAACGACAGCACATGGACTTTGAAGGTCAAAAATATATATGACAATTTGATTAAGGATTTAAATCTAAATGCTGAAAAAGTTCCTTTGCTTGCTGGTGAAGTGGTGAATGCTGATGAGCAAGGTGCTTGTGCAAGCATGAATAAAATAATCGATAAGCTCCCGGAGGCTCTTCCAAATTCTTATTTCATTTCATCAGCCGGCTGCCCTGCAAGGCCACCTGATCATTTGCATTTTACACCTACAGGTTACAGAGAGCTTGGAACACGATATGCCGAAAAAATGCTTTCCTTATTGGGATATAAAATCACTAAGCCTGGATTAAAGCAAACGCCAGAAGAAAATAAATAGATATAGAAAAAATGAAAAATCAATTTCAAAAATGAAAATATTTTTTGTCTCTCTTCCAAACTTGTTACAGAAATACTAATGCTTAATGAAGGAATCATTTTTATGAAAAAATTAACTTTTTTATTCTTATTATTTTTAATGCTTACTGCTGGATTTAGTATCGCACAACAGCCCGCACCAGTAAAAGTTCAAGATGGTTTATTACAAGGGAAGTATGAAAATGGCTTAACTGTTTATCTCGGTATTCCCTTTGCAGCTCCTCCTGTTGGAGACCTAAGATGGCGTGCACCCCAGACTGCTGCGAAATGGGATGGAGTAAAACAAACTATTAAATTTGCCCCGGCTCCAATACAAGCTTGGGGTTCTCAATCTGATAAAAGTGAAGATTGCCTTTACTTAAACGTTTGGACGCCGACAAAATCTGCCGGGGATAAAATTCCAGTGCTTGTTTGGATATATGGCGGCGGATTCAACGGAGGCTCAACTTCTGATCCTACCTACAGCGGAGAGAAATTAGCTAAGAAGGGCGTGGTGCTTGTTAGCATTGCGTACCGTGTTGGTCAACTTGGATTTATGGCAAGCCCTGAGTTAAGCACCGAAAGCCCTAATCATGTTTCGGGGAATTATGGTCTTCTTGATATGATTGCCGGCCTTAAATGGGTAAAGAAAAATATCGCCGCATTTGGTGGTGATCCTAACAAGGTAACAATTTTTGGCGAATCAGCCGGAGGAATTGCAGTAAGCATGTTGTGCGTTTCACCTTTAGCCAAAGGATTATTTGAAGGTGCTATTTCCGAAAGCGGCGGTTCGTTCGGGCCTCCGAGAAAAACTACTTATCCAGGCGAAAATATGAAACTGTTGGCAGATGCAGAAAAAGAGGGTGAAGCATATCTTAACAAAGCAGGAGTTTCATCCATTTCGGAACTGCGTAAAATTAATGCAAATAAACTCCCGCCTTTAAAAGGGTTGGCCTGGCCGATAATAGATGGATGGGTGATACCAGATGATCAATACAAATTATATGAAGCAGGAAAATTTAATGACACGCCGATTCTCGTTGGTTATAATTCCGATGAAGGTGCCAGCTTTTCACCACCGAAAACTATAGAAGATTATATCACCAGCGTTAAAAAACGTTTTGGGCCTTTCGCTGAAAAACTGTTAAAGGCCTATCCTCCCGGCAATGGAAAAGTTGCAAAGACCGCAAGGGACTTAATGCGCGATGCAGCGTTCGGCTGGCATACATGGAGTTGGGCTAAACTAGAATCTAATTTAGGAAAGTCCAAAGTGTTTTATTATCATTTTGATCAACATCCGGATTATCCTAAGGACTCTCCTCGTTATGGATACGGTTCACCACATGGCCAGGATGTTGGTTATGTCTTCCAGCATCTTAATACAAATGATACTCTAATATCAAAATCTGATTTCAATATTTCGGATGCTATGAGTACTTACTGGACTAACTTTGCAAAGTATGGTGATCCTAATGGTGAAGGAGTTCCCGAATGGAAAACCTTCAGCGACAAAAATCTAGTTGTTATGTACTTTAGCCAGACACCGCACATGAGTTCTGTACCGGGTGAAAAATCACTTGAGGTACTTGATGCATATTTTAAATGGCGGCGGTCCTCTGAAGGAGAAGCTTGGGCCAAATAATTCCATAGTAATAAGGAATTACTATTAAAAATTAATTTTAAATGATAGGAGTTGTATAAAACTTTTGGATGGAGACACAGAGTAGAAGTAAATGAATGAAAATTGAATGACGAAATCATCGTATGAGGAATAAAACTTTTTTCGCTGTAGTGTTAGCCGTGTTTATAGCTGGGATAACCATTAAATCCATTAATTAATTTAATAATGTATTAACAAATTAATTTGCTTATGAGATAAAAAATAGTTATTTACACCGATAAGTTACCGAGTAAGTAGGCATTTATTTGGCACATATAACACAATCCGACATTGCAAAAAGACTTAATGTTACCCGAATCACTGTTTCAAAAGCATTAAGAGATCATCCTGATATTTCGAAAGAGATGAAGGAAAAAGTACATAAGACAGCGGAAGAGCTAAACTATACTCCAAATCTTATCGCAAAAAATCTTACATCCAGAAAAACATATACACTCGGTGTTGTCATTCCGGATTTGGAAAATAGTTTTTTCGCCTATGCTACCGATAGTATAATAGATACTGCGGCAGAAAAAAAATATAATGTATTTGTCACCGTGTCCAGGGAAAATGAGTTTAGCGAATTACTTAACATTAAGAACTTAATGGGCATGAGAGTCGATGGGCTTCTTGTTTGCGTTTCTCAACAAACAGTAGATGTTGCAATTTTCAGCCAAATAAAAAAACTAAACATTCCGCTTGTGTTCTTCGACAGGCAAATGGAAGGATTAGACTTTTCCAGTGTAACATTTGACGACAGAAATGGAGCAGAGAAAGCTTTAAATAATATTATTGAAAATGGATATACAAAGGTTGCTCATTTTGCGGGTTATTCAAATATAAGTATAGGAAAAGAAAGATGCCTGGGTTACAAGAATTCACTTAAAAAAAATGGGATAGAAATAATTCCTGAATGGATAATAGAAGGAGGTTTTCAGATTAAGGACGGATATAATGCTTTTATGAAATTATATAATTCAAAAAAACTTCCTGAAATAATTTTTACAGTAAATGATCGAGTTGCATTAGGTTTATATCAGGCGGCGGCGGAGAAAGGAATAAAAATTCCCGAAGATATAGGTGTTACGGGATTTGGTTTTAAAGATACAGCTCAAAGTTTTACTCCATCGCTTTCAATCATAAATCAAGATCCGAGGAAGATTGGCAGTACGGCTGCGGATCTTTTAATAGAGATGATAAAGAACCCGGATATTAAAAAACAAAAAAGTATAATATTAAAAGAAGAATTCCTTTGGAATGACTCAATTATATTAAAATAAATATGAAATAATATTAAAGACAGGATTATTGTATGAGTAAAGTTAAAGAAAAACAGTTAGATCCTAGTTTAATTCCGGCTATGACACTTTATACAGGAAATAAAATTCCTTGCATTGGGCTGGGAACATTTGGCTCAGATTCAGTTCCCGCTAATGTAGTTGCAAATACAGTAAAGAAAGCAATCTATTCCGGCTATAGGCAAATTGACTGCGCATCTGTTTACGGTAACGAGAAAGATATAGGTAATGTTTTAAAAGAAATTTTGAGTAGTGGTTTTTTAAATCGTGAGGACTTGTGGATAACTTCTAAAGTTTGGAACGATATGCATGATAAAGTTGAGGAATCTTGCAGAAAATCTTTAGCGGATCTTCAACTAAATTATCTCGATCTCTATCTTGTGCATTGGCCGTTCCCAAATTTTCATCCACCTCATTGCGATGTTACATCACGCAGCCCGAATGCAAAACCGTACATCCATGAAGATTATATGAAGACCTGGCGTAAGATGGAAAAGCTGGTTGAAGAAGGCTTTGTAAAAAATATCGGAACTTCAAACATGACTATTCCTAAATTGAAGCTGCTTTTAAAAGATGCAAAGATAAAGCCTGCCTGCAACGAGATGGAACTGCATCCCCATTTTCAGCAGCCGGAATTATTTAACTTCTGCTTGAAGAATGATATTCAACCAATTGCTTATTGTCCTCTCGGTTCACCCGGCCGTCCGGAACGCGATAGAACCTCTGAAGATACTGTTGATCTGGAAGATAATGTATTTATGTCGATTGCAGAACGGTTGAAAATTACACCGGCACAGGTTGCAATAAAATGGGCGGTTCAACGCGGACAAATTCCTATTCCATTTTCTGTAAATCATTTTTTTGAAAATATTGAAGCGGTGATTACTACACAATTATCCGAAAATGATATGGAGGCAATTTCAAAGATTGATAAGAATTGTAGGCTAATAAAGGGACAGGTATTTCTTTGGAAAGATGATCAAAGCTGGGATGATTTATGGGATATAAGCGGAGAGATTACTCTACCTTAAAAATTTTTTATTATAAGAAAATAAAGGTAAATAATGTATAAAATGAAGGGAGCAATTCTACCGGGAAATAGTACAGTAGAATTAAAAGAATTTGATATACCCGTTCCAGGGCATGGTGAAGTTTTAATAAAGATGAAATCATCTACAATATGCGGTTCAGATATTCGGGCTATATATCATGAACATCTTGGTAAGGGACCGGAAGGATATCAACCTGGAATGATCGCGGGACACGAACCTAGTGGTAAAATTGTTGAAACAGGCCCGGGCTGTCGAAGATTTAAAAAAGATGATCGCGTAATTGTTTATCATATTTCAGGGTGCGGTGTTTGTAATGATTGCCGCAGAGGTTACATGATTTCTTGTACAAGTGAATATAGGCGTGCTTACGGCTGGCAGCGGGATGGAGGCATGGCTGAATATTTACTTGCCGAAGAGAAAGATCTTGTTTACTTACCGGATGAGCTAAGCTATTCTGATGGTGCTCAGGTTGCATGTGGTTTCGGAACCGTTTACGAAGGATTAGAAAAGATCGGAGTTTCTGGAAACGATGCTGTGTTGATTACAGGGCTGGGCCCGGTTGGCCTGGCAACAGCAATGCTTTGCAGGGCAATGGGTGCGCAGAAGATTTTCGGAATAGAAGTTATAGATGATAGAATTTCCATTGCAAGAAATCTCGGCTTATTCGATGAAGTTATTAAGGCGGACGAAGACAATGTTTCGCAAATTAAGGATTTAACAGGCGGCATTGGTGTTGAGAAGTCGGTTGATTGCTCTGCAAATAACAAAGCTCGCTTAACATGCATTCAAGCGGCGCGTAAGTGGGGTAAAATTGTATTTATCGGTGAGGGTGGTACCGTTGAATTTCAGCCTTCAAGGGACATTATTCATGATCAAAAAACAATATACGGTTCATGGGTAACAACTATCTGGCGAATGGAAGAGCTTGTTGAAAGAATTGTTAGATGGAAAATAAAACCGGAAAAATTAATTACACACAGGTTCAAACTGGAAGATGCAAGTGAAGCTTATTCGTTAATGGCAAGCGGAAAATGTGGCAAAGTTGCTATAGTCTTTGATGAAGAGATTAATTAAATATTAAATCTATCTCAAGATTGAAAAACAATTAACATTTAAGAAAGAGATATATGAGAATTGATGCTGTAGATAAAGCAGTTCATGTTTTCAAGCCTAAAGTAGTTTCAAAGGAAGTTTTATACCCGTTTATTATTATTACGGCTTTGTTTGCCTTGTGGGGTTTTGCCAATGATATAACAAATCCTATGGTTGCAGCATTTCAAACTGTAATGGAAATTTCTGCTGCTAAAGCCTCTTTAATTCAATTTGCTTTTTACGGCGGTTATGCGACAATGGCAATTCCAGCCGCTTTGTTTGTAAAAAAATACAGCTATAAAAAAGGGATAATGCTTGGGCTTGCATTATATGCTACAGGTGCGCTTCTTTTCTATCCCGCAGCAAGATATGAACATTTTGGATTCTTTCTCATATCCCTTTATATACTCACATTCGGATTAGCATTTTTAGAAACTACAGCCAATCCGTATATACTTTCAATGGGAGATGAAAAAACCGCAACCAGAAGATTAAATTTATCACAATCGTTTAATCCGATCGGTTCATTAATGGGAATGTTTGTTGCTTCACAATTTATTCTTTCCAATTTACATTCGGAAATAAGAAACGCAGACGGAGAATTAATTTTCAGTACTCTAAGCACTTCTCAAAAGGCAAGTATACGCGCCCATGATTTAGCTGTAGTTCGTGATCCCTATGTAATGTTGGGGTTTGTTGTAATTGTTATGCTTGTAATTATTGCGGTCTCAAAAATGCCAAAACGGATTTATGCTACACATCAAATAAATGCGATTGATACTTTTAAACGGCTCATTAAAAATAAAAAATACCGGGAAGGTGTTATTGCGCAGGTTTTTTATGTTGCTGCACAAATAATGTGCTGGACTTTTATAATTCAATATGCCGATAATCTGGGAATTCCAAAAGCAGAAGCTCAAAACTATAACATAGTTGCAATGGTTATGTTTTTGACAGGAAGATTTATCAGTACGTATTTAATGAAATTTATTAATTCCAGATTATTATTGATCTATTTTGCTTTTGGTGGTATAGCTTCAATACTTGGCGTTATTTTTATTCAGGGTATGGCCGGGTTGTATTGTTTAATTGCTACATCAATATTTATGTCTCTGATGTTCCCAACTATTTATGGTATTTCACTGGAAGGATTAAAAGATGATACCACGCTTGGTGCGGCAGGTTTGGTAATGGCTATTGTGGGAGGTGCTTTGATGCCGCCTCTACAAGGTGCTATCATTGATCTGGGAACGGTTGCCGGACTGCCTGCTGTTAATTTCTCTTTTATTCTTCCATTAATTAGTTTTATTGTAATTGCAATATATGGATACCGTACAGTAAAATTTTATCCTTTGGTGTAATTCAGATTTTATATCTGGACTTTCTAAAGGATAAATTTCGATCTAAAATAATAGGAGTTAATTAATGTTAAAAAATATTTCGAACCTTCTTTCCCCGGAATTATTAAAAACCCTCATGGAAATGGGGCATGGTGATGAGTTAGTAATTTCGGATGGGAACTTTCCGGCTGCATCAATTGCAAAAAAGTTAGTTAGACTTGACGGGCATGGTGTGCCCGAAGTTTTGGATGCGGTACTGAAACTTATGCCTCTGGATACTTATGTTCAAAAGCCTGCTGGCTTAATGAAAGTTGTACCGGGTGATAATACAGCTCCTGATATATGGAATATATATCGGAAAATAATAAAAGATAGCGGTGAAAAATTTGAAGACTTCGAATTCATTGAGCGGTTTGAATTTTATGAAAGAGCCAAAAAAGCATATGCAGTAGTTGCTACCGGCGAAACAGCATTATATGCAAATATCATTTTAAAGAAAGGTGTAGTTGTTTAATGCACATTTCAGAAAATTGATTGGAATAATTGTGAAAAAGATATTTCTATTTTTCGTTTTAATTATTGCGCTAATCAATGATATAAATGCTCAGAGCAATTCTCTTTTAAAACTTTGGTATAACCATCCAGCCAAACAATGGGTTGAAGCATTACCGTTAGGTAACGGAAGATTGGGTGCAATGGTTTTCGGAAATCCTTCGGAAGAACAAATTCAATTGAATGAAAGTACTGTTTGGGCAGGAAGTCCTTATAATAATGCTAATCCCAAAGCATTAAAAGCGCTGCCGGTTATCAGAAAACTAATTTTTGATGGGGATTATGAAAAAGCACAGGATATGGCAAACAAAGATATTATATCTCAAACAGCACAGGGTATGCCTTATCAATTGGTCGGCAGTTTGAATTTGCATTTTCCTGGAAGTGAAAACTATACAGGTTATTACCGTGATTTGAATTTGAATGATGCGACTGCAACAGTTAAATATATTGTAGACAGCGTTGAATATAAGCGAGAAGTTTTCGCATCATTCCCGGATCAAGTTATAATTATAAGGCTTACCGCAGACAAACCCGGAAAAATAAATTTCACAGCTTCAATGAATAGTCCTGAAAAAGTTGTTGTTTCATCACCTGGGAAAAATGAACTTGAATTAGACGGCAAAACTACCGACCACGAAGAGATTATTGGAAAAGTAAAATTTTCATCTCTAGTTAAAGTTATAAATAACGGCGGCGAAACTACTTCAAACGACACTTCTTTAACTGTTGCTGGTGCGGATACAGCAACAATTTATGTTTCCATCGCCACCAATTTTATTAATTATCATGAACTCAGTGCCGATCAGCTTAAACGAGCAGAAAATTATTTATTTGAAGCATTGAAGAAGAATTACGCTGAAGCACTAAAAGATCATATTGCATATTACCAAAAATTTTTCTACCGGGTTAAACTTAACCTAGGTGTAACAGACTCTATTAAAAATCCGACCGATGTTAGAATAAATGATTTTGCACAAGGTAACGATCCTCAGCTTGTCTCATTATACTTTCAATTCGGCAGATATCTTTTGATATCAAGTTCAGAACCGGGAGGGCAGCCAGCTAATCTTCAAGGCATATGGAATGATAAGCTTCTTCCTCCCTGGGACAGTAAATATACAGTCAATATTAATACCGAAATGAATTACTGGCCATCAGAAGTAACAAATCTTACTGAAATGAGTGAACCGCTGATACAGATGCTTAAAGAACTTTCAGTTACCGGAAGAGAGACTGCAAAAAAAATGTATGGCGCTGATGGATGGATGCTGCATCATAATACTGATCTGTGGCGAATGACTGGAGCTATAGATGGTGCTTATTGGGGTGACTGGCCTTGCGGCGGTGCATGGCTCAGCCAGCAGCTTTGGTATAAATATATTTATAACGGAAACAAGAAATTTTTAAATTCAATTTATCCTGTTTTGAAAGGTGCGTCTAAATTCTTTAACGATTTTTTAATTGAAGAGCCTGAACATAAATGGCTTGTTGTATCTCCTTCGGTTTCACCTGAAAATTCTCCTGAAATTCATCCGAAATATTCTATTACTTCAGGAGCTACGATTGATAATCAGCTTGTGTTTGATTTATTTACCGAAACAATTCAAGCAGCAAATATTCTTGGTAAAGATACAGATTATGTCAATGTTCTAAGATCAAAGTTGAAAAGACTCCCACCGATGCAAATAGGGCATTGGGGACAGCTTCAGGAATGGCTTCATGATTGGGATAGCCCGGACGATCGTAACAGACATGTTTCTCATTTATATGGGTTATATCCAAGCAATCAAATTTCACCTTTCCATACTCCAAAATTATTTGAAGCTGCTAAAACTTCTTTGATTGCCAGAGGAGATGAATCAACCGGCTGGTCGATGGGATGGAAAGTAAATCTTTGGGCAAGGCTGCTGGACGGGAATCATGCATTGAAATTAATTAAAGATCAACTCAAAGCGGTTGCAGTCCCAAAAGAAGGAAAAATTATTTTTTCTGAAGGAGGAGGTACTTATCCAAATATGTTTGATGCTCATCCTCCATTTCAGATTGATGGAAACTTCGGATGTACGGCAGGTATTGCAGAAATGCTTTTGCAGAGTCAAGATGGATTTATTTTTATTCTACCGGCACTACCGGATGCCTGGCAAGAAGGAAAAGTAAGCGGATTGAAAGCTCGTGGAGGATTTATTGTAGATATTGATTGGAAGAACGGCAAAGCTTCAAAAATAAATATTAAATCATTGCTTGGCGGAAACTGTAGGATTAGATCTTACGACAAACTTGCCGCTTCAGGTAATTTTAATATAGAAGAAGCGAAAGGAGAAAACCCGAACCAATTTTATGTTGTTCCGGAAATTAAGCAGCCGCTGATATCTTCTGAAGCAAAAATAAAACCCGTCGAACTTAATAAAAATTTTTTATATGATTTTCATACCGATGCCGGTAAAGAATATACTTTGATAGTATTGGAGTAATTGAATTGAACTTAATAGCCCTTTATTTATCTTAAAAATAAAAAAGGAGAAACAATCGTGATTCGTAATTTTCGTAATAATACTGTTCTAATTGGGGTAATAATTTTTTTTATTGCTAATATAAATATAAAAGCTCAACCAGCATCCAATCGTTCGGATATAATTATAAAAGAACTGGGAACTGTTCAAAAGAGTTCAGTTAGAATCAAAAGAGATCCTTCATCCGGTAATCTGTATATATTACAAAACAACGGTGATATAAGAAGAGTTGATTTTGGGCAGGAAAATACTGTCACGTTTCCACTGGTTTATCAAACATCGGATCACGGTTTAAGTGCACCTCTGGGAATGACATTCGGGCAGGACGGTATAATGTATTTAGCCGGCAATGAAATTAGTGATACTAATAGTTCTTATGCTACATGCGTTATCGCGAAAGGTGTGCCTGATACTCCTGGAAGTGAAAAACGTACATGGAGCTACATAGCAACTTCAGTTGAATATACATTCGGACATGTTTATAATCATAAAACAAATGCAATAGCTGTAGATCCAAACGGGAAATATGTTTATGTAAATAATGGTGCATGTACTGATCACGGTGAAATGCGCGAAGGCCATAGAGAAGTTGGTTTAACTTCAATTATTTTAAAATTGCCTGTTGATAGTTCCAATATACTTTTGCAAAATGATAGAGCTTGGCTTAAAGCTCATGGTTATATAATGGCAGAAGGAATTCGAAATACTTTTAGTCTTGCATATTCAGCTAATGGTGATTTGTTTGGAGTAGAAAATTCAGATGATCGTGATGACCCCGATGAAATGAACTGGATAAGGGAAGGGCATCATTATGGCTTTCCATGGAATATAGGAGGTGATGTGACACCACAACAGTTTCCGGGCTATGATCCGCATATTGATCCATTATTAAGTCCAAATGCCTGGGGTGGTGGCAATGGTATGTTATATAAAACATATAGCAATGATTCTACTTATCCGGCTCCACCTGATAGCGTTATATTCACAGCTCCAATTCGCAGCTTTGGTCCTGATGGAGATAAATTCCGTGATACAACTAATGGAGAAATTAAAGATGCAAGCGAAACTGGAAAATCATTGGAGACTTTTACCCCCCATAGTTCACCCGATGGAATTGTATTCGATAAAGATTCACTATTGGCAGGCGATTTAAAAGGTGGAGCTTTTGTAGTAAGAATTAACAGCGGCGGATTACTTGCAGCTTTAGGTGACTCCGGTAATGATTTACTCCTTGTAACTTTAACCAAAGTAGATTCAAATTATACTGCTCATGTAACTCAATTAGTTAAAAACTTTCTTTCTCCTCTTGGAATTGAACTGGTTGGTAACAAACTTTTTGTTATGGAAACGGGGTTAAATTATAATAATAATTCTCCCAAATTATATGAAATAACTTTGCCTACGGATATTGCAACTTCAGCTAAATATCAAAAAAATATTCTGCAGTCATTTAAGCTTTATCAAAATTATCCAAACCCATTTAACCCGGTGACGAACATTAATTATACTGTTTCGAAGTCAAACTTTGTTACTATAAGAGTCTTTAATCTTCTTGGAGAAGAAATTGCAACTTTAGTAAATGAAGAAAAGCAAGCAGGAAATTATGAAGTAAAGTTTAACGGAAGTGATTTAACAAGCGGAGTATATTTTTATCAAATGAAAGCTGGAAGTTTTTCTGATACGAAAAAATTTGTTTTAATGAAATGAAGTAAACCCAGAATGAATAATAAAATATAATTGTTTCCCCGCTTTCATCCCATGAGGGCAATTATGGAGATGAAGCTTGCATGAATTTGCTCCAATTTTATTTAATAACAAAAGGAGAAAAATTATGAAAGGGTATATTATTGGTTTAACTATGTTACTAACTTTTTCAGGTTCGTTATGTTTAGCACAAACAGGACAATCAACTATTATAGAAGACTTCAAGCCATCCACATTAAATCAACCAGGGCAAGAATATCCGCAAGTTAACTCGCAAGGCTATGCTCGATTTCGAATCATAGCACCCCAGGCTCAAAGTGTTAGTGTAAGTTTGGGGTTGGGTGGAAGAGGCGGCACTACTCTCACGAGGGCGGCAGACAGCTCCTGGATGGGCACTACTGCAGGTCCCTTGGATAAAGGATTTCATTATTATCATCTAACTATTGATGGAGGGGTATTTAACGATCCAGGTACTTTAAATTTTTATGGTTCTATTCGTTGGGAAAGCGGCATCGAAATTCCTGCACCGGATCAGAACTTTTATGCACTAAAAGATGTTCCACATGGGAAAGTACAGCAGATTCTCTTTCCCTCCAAAAGTTCAAACACCACTCGCCGAGCATTTGTCTACACCCCGCCTGATTACGACAAGGATCAAGCGGCACGTTATCCAGTTTTATACCTGCAGCACGGCTGGGGCGAGGATGAAACCGCCTGGTGTAATCAGGGTCATGCAAATCTTATCATGGACAATCTAATTTCCGAAGGCAAGATCAGATCCTTTATAATTGTTATGACTTACGGCATGACTAATGAAATTAAAATAGGTGGCCTTAGAAATTTTAAAATCGCTCCATTTCAGACTGTTCTAATAGATGAATTGATTCCCTACATTGATGCCAACTTCCGTACACTTTCTGATAGAACTCATCGTGCCATGGCTGGACTTTCCATGGGGGGGATGGAAACCAAAATGATTACCCTGGCTAACCTCGATAAGTTTGCTTACATCGGCCTATTCAGTGGCGGAACTTTCTCTATGGACGATGTAAACAAAACGCCAGATTTTAAAGAGAAGGTTAAGTTGGCTTTCGTTAGCTTTGGCAGCCGCGAACTAGAGGGCAATCGGCCTCATTTCTTTGGAGGCGACCCAAAGGCAAATGCAGAGGCTTTGAAACAAGCCGGTATCAACAGTGTTTTTTACGTTTCTCCAGGTACGGCTCATGAGTTTTTATCCTGGAGAAGAAGCTTATATCAATTTGCTCCTTTGCTTTTTAAATAGTTAAACTGAATAATATACTTAACATTTTAGTTAAAACGATTTTATAATTGAAACGATTCATTTTAATTTTTATTATATTGAAACGGTTTTATTTTCAAATTACAAAAATTATCAAGTGAAATTCCGGATAGATTAATGAAAATATTAAAAATTATTTTTGCTTTATTAGTTGCATTGTCGTTCGAAGCAAAAGCACAGCAAGTTATAAATTTATATTCAGGCACAATACCAAATTCTAAACCTTCTAAAGTGAAAGAAACAGAACGTTCAGGAATGTTTTCCGGAGTGACAGTGCCAACCTTGGAAATCTATTTACCTGAAAAAGAAAAATCTACTGGAGCGGCAGTTGTCATTTGTCCAGGTGGTGGTTATGCAGTGGTTGTTTATCAAGCCGAAGGAATAAAAACTGCAAAAGAATTTGCTAAGAAAGGTGTTGCTGCTTTTGTTCTAAAATATAGGCTTCCAAATGATTCAACAATGATTGATAAAACTATAGGCCCCTTGCAGGATGTTCAGCAGGCGATTAAAATTGTGAGAGAAAATTTTTCAAAGTGGGGAATAGATACAAACAAAGTTGGAATAATGGGGTTTTCTGCCGGCGGACATTTGGCTTCAACTGTAGCTACTCATTATAAAAAATCAGTTATTGAAAATAACAATAACACAAACTTGCGCCCGGATTTTCAGATATTGGTTTACCCTGTAATTAGTATGCAAGACAGTTTAACTCATCTTGGTTCAAGAACGAATTTATTAGGCAATAATCCATCGGAAAAATTAATTGATGAATTTTCAAATGAATTACAAGTTGATGAAAATACACCTCCTGCTTATTTAACCCAAGCGGCTGATGATAAAGTAGTAGATGTAGATAATAGTATTGTCTATTTTGAATCGTTAAGGCATCATAACGTGCCTGTTGAAATGCATATTTATCCTAAAGGTAATCATGGATTTGTTTTGGCTCTAAAAAATGAAGATTGGATGGCGCCTATATTTAAATGGATGAAAAATTCTAAATGGATAAATAACTAACAAGGAATTTTTATTACAAAATAGGATATACATTAGGAGCTTATAAAGGTATTTAAAATTTAAGAAGCCTTGCAATAGCATAAAAAGAAAAAAAATAATCTAAGGTACATATGAATAAAAAATTACTAATCTTTGTATTACTTGCATTAGCTTTGGTCATCAATTCTAAAGCTCAAACTTATCAAAAAACAGATTTAGGCGCTAAATCAATAATCAACTCTATTGAAGTTGAAATACAATTCTACAATCCGTCAACAGTTAGAATACTCAAATCTCCTGAAGATAAAACTTTTACTAAGAAAAGTCTTTCGGTTGTCGCGACTCCTCAAAAAACAGATATCAGCATAAATCAGAAAGGTGACGAACTACTTTTAATAAGTAAAAATATCCAAGTGGATCTTAATCTGAAAAATGGTAGAATTTCTTTTTCAACTCCGAATGGTGACAATTTATTAAATGAAAAAAAAGATGGTGCAGCATTTACGGATTTCAACGATGCTGGTTCTAAAACCTATAGCGTATATCAATCATTTGTTTTGGATAAAGATGAAGCCATTTACGGTTTGGGACAGCAGCAGCAGGGCAAAATGGTGCAGCGTAATCTTAAATTAAAAATGATTCAAGGAAATACCGATGATTACATTCCTTTTTTTGTATCGGTAAAAGGTTATGGTTTATACTGGGATAATTATTCACCTACAATTTTTGAAGATAATTCAGAAAGTACTTCATTCAAATCTGATGTTGGTGATTGTATAGATTACTATTTTATGTACGGAGGAAATGCTGACGGAGTGATTGCTAAAATGCGGGAATTGACCGGACAGGTTCCAATGCTTCCGTTATGGACGTTTGGATATTTTCAAAGCAAAGAGCGTTACAAAGGTCAGGATGAACTGGTCGATGTGGTTAAAAAATATCGCGAACTTGGAGTTCCTCTTGATGGAATAATCCAGGATTGGCAATACTGGGGCAACAATTATTTATGGAATGCAATGGACTTCCTTAATGTGGATTTTTATAATCCGCAAAAAATGGTTGATGATGTACACAAACTAAATGCACATATGCTTATCTCGATCTGGAATTCCTTTGGCCCCAAAACAAAACAATATAAAGACCTGGATAAGATAGGTGCTCTTATGGATTTTCAGACATGGCCTCTATCCGGTTCTGGAAAATGGCCGCCGAGAATGGATTACCCTTCAGGCGTTAGAGTTTATGATCCTTACAATCCTGAAGCCCGTGATATTTATTGGGACTATCTGAACAAAGGAATATTTTCACTTGGAATGGACGGCTGGTGGATGGATTCTTCGGAGCCGGATCATTTGAATGTTAAACCTTCTGACTTTGATAATAAAACTTATCTAGGTTCATTTAGAAAAGTTAGGAATGCTTTTCCTTTAATGACTGTAGGTGGTTTATATACACACCAGCGTTCTGTAACTTCCGACAAGCGAGTGTTTATACTTACACGCTCTGCATTTGCAGGACAGCAGCGTTATGGTGCGAATACATGGTCAGGTGATGTTGTTGCTTCATGGGATGCACTTAGAAATCAAATATCTGCAGGTCTAAATTTTTCACTCAGCGATATTCCTTACTGGAACAGTGATATAGGAGGTTTCTTCCTCTGGAATTTTCCGAAAAAGTTGAAAGATGCAAATTACTGTGAATTATATGCACGATGGATACAGTTTGGTGCATTTTGTCCCATGATGCGTTCACACGGAACAGATGCCCCGAGAGAAATTTATCAATTCGGTAAAAAGGGCGATAAGATTTATGATGCGATAGATAAGTTTATAAATCTCCGTTATAGGTTGTTACCTTATAATTATTCTACTTCATGGGATGTTACTGCAAATCAATCGAGTATGATGCGTGCATTGGTCATGGATTTTGCAAATGATAAAGATGCTCTGGATATCAACAACGAATATATGTTCGGTAAGTCTATGCTCGTTTGCCCTGTAACTACTCCAATGTATTCTAAGATAGTTGTTCATGGAAATGATACAACCATAGTCGGAGATTTCAGCAAAATAAAAAGTGTTGAAGTTTATCTGCCGAAAGGGACCAATTGGATTGATTTCTGGACGGGTGAAAAATTTAACGGTGGACAAACCATAAATAAGGAAGCACCCATTGACATCATGCCGTTATTTGTGAAAGCTGGTTCCATACTCCCAATTGGCCCTATAGTACAATATGCAGCCGAGAAAAAGTGGGATAATCTTGAAATAAGAATTTATCCTGGAGCCGACGGGGAATTTGTTTTGTACGAAGATGAAAATGATAATTATGATTATGAGAAAGGAATTTATTCTACCATAACATTTACATGGGATGATTCGAAAGAAACATTAACTATAAAAGATAGAAAAGGCTCTTTTCCCGGAATGATCAAGGAACGAAAATTCAATATTGTAAAAGTTTCCAAAGCTAATGGTGTCGGAATGGAAGAAGTTGAAAAGTATGATAAAGTAGTGACTTATGATGGAAAGAAAATTGAAATTAAATATTAAAGAATCAATAGAGAGAAAGATAATTAATTCAGATTAAAACAAGATTTGATTTTGTGTAATAAAAAAATATTAGCCACTAATAATTTGTAGCTGGAAGGTTGGAATGAAGAAATACTTGATCATCATTTTTTCAGTTTTTGTTTTAAATACTTTTTCATTAAATGCACAGGAGATTTTCTCTCCCAACAAAAATATTAAAGTAGTTATTACAGAAAAAACTTCAGGACAAGTATTTTTTAGAATCATGTATAAAAAAGATTCGGGATATGTTGAAGTATTGCCCAATTCGCCTTTGGGTATATCCCGAAAAGACCAGCAATTTGTTGACAACCTTATGCTTGTTAAAGAATCAGGAACAAAACCTATACACGATAAATATACAATGATTACAGGCAAACGGAAGGAGTGTGTAAATTTTGGAGCTGAAAAAGTTTTCAGTTATAAAAATTCCAATGATCAACTTTTAGAAATTGTATTCAGAGTTTATAATGATGGTGTAGCTTTCCGTTATGAATTTCCAAATCATTCCGATTCTTTAGTCAACATAACCAGTGAGGCAACAGCTTATAACTTACCGGATAGTACATGCAGGTGGATGCAGCCTTACAGTATAGCTTATGAAGATTTTTACGCGTTTAGCAAAACTGGAATCGGCAAACAGAAGAAGCAAGAATGGGGTCTCCCGGCATTATTCAAAGTAAACGATGAACCCATCTGGACGTTAATTTCCGAAGCTAATATCACAGAAAATAATTGTGCAACATTATTATGTAATCTCGATAATGCTAATGAATACAAAGTAACGTATCCTTCCGCGAGAAAAGATTTTCCGCAAATAGGAGTTGTGTCCTCGTTACCGTGGAGTTCGCAATGGCATGTGCTTATAATCGGAAAATTATCCGATATAGTGGAATCGACTTTGATTACCGATGTAAGCGAGCCGAACAAATTGGATAGACACAAAATGGATTAAACCCGGACCTGTTGCATGGATTTACTGGGCTAACAACCACGGCTCAAAAGATTATCAAAAGGTTATTCAATACATTGATTTAGCCGCTGAAATGAATTGGCCTTATGTGCTTATCGATTGGGAATGGGAAGAGATGACGAACGGCGGAAATATTTTTGATGCAGTTAATTATGCGAAGAGCAAAGGTATCAAACCGATGATATGGTATAACTCATGCTCAAGCTGGTCAACTCCTACAACGAACAAAAATATGTTGACGGCAGAAAGTCGCGAGAAGGAATTTGAATGGCTGAATAAAATCGGTGTGTACGGAATTAAAGTTGATTTCTTTGCGGGCGACCAACAGGATATGATGAAATATTATATCGAAATTATGAAAGACGCTGCAAAACATCATCTAATGGTAAATTTTCACGGTGCAACCATTCCGCG
Source organism: uncultured Bacteroidota bacterium (assembly GCA_963775245.1). GTDB lineage: Bacteria > Bacteroidota > Ignavibacteria > Ignavibacteriales > Ignavibacteriaceae > CAVSWT01. The sequence goes on along the minus strand of CAVZID010000022.1, from coordinate 240,603 downwards.
CGGCTGGCAAAGAACTTATCCGAATTTAATGTCGATGGAAGCAGTGTACGGAGCTGAATGGTACAACAATGCACCTGTACTAACAAATAAAGCAGCAGTTCACAATACAACACTTCCTTTCACGCGCAATGTAATAGGTTCGATGGATTATACTCCGGTTACATTTTCAAATTCACAGCATCCGCATATTACATCATACGGACATGAATTGGCTTTGGCAGTAGTTTTTGAATCGGGGCTGCAGCACTTTGCCGATAGGCCTTCGGCTTATGAATCTTTAGCCGGCTGAACCAAAGGATTTTTTGAAACACATTCCTGTAGCTTGGGACGATACAAAACTGATTGACGGTTATCCCGGCGAAAAAGTAATAATCGCCCGGAAGAAAGACAGTCAATGGTACATTGGTGGTTTAAATGGAAAAGACGAAGCGCAGACATTGGAAATAAATTTCAACTTCCTCGGCAAAGGAAATTATAATCTTCAGCTTATTAAAGATGGAAGTGATGCCAAATCTTTTTCGTATGAATCACTAAGAGTTAAGAAAGGAGATACTATAAAGGTTGAATGTCTAACAAGAGGCGGCTTTGTTGCAATTTTAAAATTTGTAAAATAACAAATAGGTTTTTGCATTGTATTCGATAAATATATTTCTGCAAAGTTGAAAATAATTAATTAACCGGATAAGTGCATAGCTTTAATTAATGGAGGTGATTAAAATGAAATTTAGATATATACTTTTTCTATCCATGTTTATCACAGGAATAACTCTCAAAATCTCAGCACAAATGCAAAAACAAGAATATCAACCAACCTTTGAATCATTGGATAAAGCGAATCCTGTCCCCGAGTGGTTCAAAGATGCGAAGTTTGGTATTTATTTTCATTGGGGAGTTTACTCTGTTCCGGCATTTGGAAATGAATGGTATCCCCGCAGCATGTACATCAAAGGATCACCGGAAAATAAACATCATATTGAAACTTACGGCGATCCATCAGTCTGGCCTTACAATTATTTTATCACCGGTGCAAAGGATAAAAAAGGTAATTTTGTACAGTTTCATCCTAAGCTAAAATCTGAAGGCGGAAAGTTTGATCCTGATGAATGGGCCCAGTTGTTTGCTGATGCAGGGGCTAAGTTTGCCGGACCGGTTGCAGAACACCACGACGGTTTTTCGATGTGGGCAAGCAAGGTTAATCCATGGAATGCAAAAGATATGGGGCCCAAACTTGATTTGGTAGGTTTGTTAACAAAAGCCATTCGTAAACAAAATATGAAAGTGATTCTTTCCATGCATCATGCATACAACATTACGGGATATTATGACCATGTACCGAAGACAAACGATCCTAAACTCCAAAAGCTTTTCGGTCAGCAGGGAAAAGAAAAAAACGAAGCATTCTGGTTAGCTAAGCACAAAGAAATTATCGACAATTATAAACCTGATATAATTTGGCAGGATTTTAATCTGCATTTAATTTCACAACCGATTCTTTTACAATTTTTATCTTATTACTATAACAAAGCAGAAGAATGGAACAAACCTGTTGTAGCCACATATAAAGACGGTTTAAATACTAAATGCGCAGTGCTGGATTACGAACGCGGTGGGCCCCAGGATATAACAGATAACTATTGGTTAACAGATGATGCAATTAGTTCTTCAAGCTGGTGTTACACCGAGGGTCTTAAATATTATTCCAAGAAACAGATACTCCACGGATTTCTCGATAGAATAAGCAAAAACGGAAATTTGCTTCTCAACATTTCTCCAAAAGCAGATGGGACAATACCTCAAGAACAAAAAGATATTTTGCTTACAATGGGTGCATGGCTGAAAAAATTCGGTGAAGCTGTTTACGCAACTCGCGCGTGGGAAAAATACGGAGAAGGTCCAACTAAAATGGGAGCTGCTCACGGTGTAATGGGAGCTCCGCTTGAGGGAACAGCAAAAGACATTCGTTATACAAGATCGAAAGATAACTCCACACTATATGCAATTTTACTCGGATGGGATAAAGGTGAAAAAGAAATAGTCCTTAGTTCATTGACTTCCGATAGAATCAATTTGCAAAACTTGAAATCTGTTGAGCTTATAAACGATGAAGCCGGCAAATACCTTCCACTAACGTTCAAACAAAATAAAGAAGGATTGGTAGTTGATTTACCCGAGCGTTCTTTCCAGGAATTAGCTTATGTCATAAAGCTCAACTTCAATGGAAAAATCCCGCCGTTTGATAATTATGTTGATCTTAATTGTAATCCGCACTATTACATCGTGCCCGGCAATAGCACCGGTAGTTTGGTGCTCGGTTCGGATTTAAAACTGACTGATAAAAGAAAAGATTTTTCAAACCAATGGAAATTGGAATCTGCTGGTAAAGGAATTTATAAAATTATGAATCGTGAAAATGCTGATAAAGTTTTTGAATGTGATAATTCCAATCATGAGCTTTTAATTTCAAGTTTTACGGGAGATGATAATCAACTTTGGAAAATTGATGATGTTCGTAACGGATATTACAAAATATCAAATAAACAATTTTCGAATATGATATTATCTGTAAACGATACTATTGCTAAAGGAGATAAAGCCGGATTAGCTAATTTGGAAGACGGTACTGCGTTTAAATGGAAGTTAATGGAAGTCTGCGAAAAGAAACAAGAAGCTTTTGCGGATGGAATCGTCACGCTCGAACCTCATTCAATACCCGGTACAATTGAAGCTGAAGACTATGACACAGGATGCCCTGGCGATGCGTATTACGATTCGGATGATATTAATCAAGGCGGGCGATATCGTCCCAATGAAGGTGTGGATATAGATATTTGTTCCGAAGGCGGCTACACTTTAGGATGGACACAAGCCGGTGAGTGGGTAGCTTATACGGTTTCTATTAGTAAACCAGCAACTTATCAAGTTTCATTTTACGTGGCCACAACTTCAGATGATTCGAAAATTCATCTCGAATGCGACGGTGACAACAAAACGGGTATTGTTTCGATTCCAAATACAAAAGGTTTTCAATCGTGGGATGTTGTGAAAAAGAATATTAAGCTTGAAGCCGGAAAGCACATACTTAAATTAGTTATTGATGGCGGTCCCCTTAATATTGACAAAATGGTTTTTGAAGAAATGAATTAACCTGTTAAATAATTTGGTAAGTGAAGAAGTTTAATGCACAGTAATAATTTAGAAAATTACATGAGTGAGGATTAACAATGGGACAAAAACTTTTATCTGTTTTACTTATTGTATTTTCAATTGGGGTAACTTGTTTTGCTCAGTCAAAACAAACCGTTGTTGTGGAAGATTTTAAACCTGCCTCCACAAATCAGCCGGGCAAGGAATTCCCCCAGGTTAATTCTGAAGGAAGAGTTCGAGCAAGTATTTCAGCACCAGAGGCTCACAAAGTGCAGCTTGATATTAGCGCTGTAAAATACGATTTAACCAAGGATAAAAATGGTGTATGGACAGGCGATTCTGATCCGCAGGATGAAGGCTTCCATTATTATCAACTTTGGATTGATGGTGCTGCGGTTCCTGATCCTGGAAGCATTTACTTTTATGGTGCCAGCCGCTGGGGAAGCGGAATTGATATTCCCGCGAAAGATCAGGAATTCTATTCATTGAAAAATGTACCTCACGGACAGATTCGCGAGCAAATATATTTCTCAAAAAGTAATAACAGCTTGCGCCGCTGTTTCGTATATACTCCGCCGGATTATGAAACGAACAGTACAAAACAATATCCCGTTCTTTACCTTCAACATGGCGGTGGTGAAGATGAAACCGGGTGGCCTAATCAAGGTAAGACCAATCTTATAATGGATAACTTAATTGCCGAAGGAAAAGTCAATCCGTTTATAATTGTAATGGATAACGGTACCTGGAGCTGGCCCGAGAATGTTCCGCGACCCAAACCTGGCCAACGCCCTGCACCCGGAAGCTGGCCTCCGGCTGGCTGGGCAGATGGATTCAAGAAAACTATGATTGAAGATATCATCCCAATGATTGATTCCAATTTCCGTACTCTTGCAGATCAAGAGCACCGTGCTATGGCCGGATTGTCAATGGGAGGAATGCAAACAAGAATAATCACGCTTGCCAATCCGGATGTATTCTCGTATGTAGGTTTATTCAGCGGTGGCAGCATTACTATGGATGATATAAACAAATCACCGGGTTTCAAAGAAAAAGTAAAACTTTTATTTGTAAGCTATGGAAGCCGAGAACTAGATAACGGTAAAACTCGTTTCGGCGGCAATCCTGAAATTGATACGGATGCATTGAAAAATATTGGTATGAATACTCATTATTATGTTTCTCCGCAAACTGCTCATGAATGGCAAAGCTGGCGTAGAAGCTTACATGAATTCGCACAACTATTATTTAAGGATTAGGAGTATATCTCACTATTTTACTGATTTAAATCTTGTATTAATAAGTAGAACTCAAAGGAGAAAAAATGATAAAGAAAATATTGTTTATTATATGTTTCTTTTATTCATTGAATATATGGGCTCAAATGTTACCCTATCAAAATCCTAATCTTAGCTCGGAAGAACGTGCTAAAGATTTAATTTCAAGATTAACGCTGAGTGAAAAAGCAGCCTTAATGTGCGATGTATCCGATGCTATTCCACGTTTGGGTATAAAAAAATTCAATTGGTGGAGTGAAGCATTGCATGGTTTGGCAAATAATGACAGCGTAACGGTTTTCCCTGAACCTATCGGCATGGCTGCTTCGTTTGATGATTCACTTGTATATAAAATTTTCAATGCTGTTTCTGATGAAACCCGTGCAAAGTATAATGAGTTAATTAGAAGTGGTTCGGAAAATAAGCGCTTCTTAAGTCTATCTGTTTGGACGCCGAACATAAACATTTTCCGCGATCCGCGATGGGGACGCGGACAAGAAACTTATGGAGAAGATCCTTACCTAACATCACGCATGGGCATTTCGGTTGTTAAGGGTTTACAGGGCCCTGCTGATGCTAAATATAGAAAGCTCCTGGCATGTGCCAAGCACTTTGCAGTTCACTCTGGTCCAGAGTCAACTCGCCACACCATGAATCTAAATGATTTAGATCAGCGGGATTTATGGGAAACATATTTACCGGCATTCAAAGCTCTGGTTCAGAAAGCCGGAGTAAGAGAAGTAATGTGCGCTTATCAAAGTATAGATGATGAACCCTGCTGCGGCAACAGCAGATTACTTCAGGATATTCTGAGAGATGATTGGGGTTTTAAATATCTTGTTGTTTCAGATTGCGGTGCGATTACAGATTTTTATACCAGCCACAAAGTTTCATCCGATGCAGTGCACGCCGCAGCAAAAGGTGTATTAGCCGGAACCGATGTTGAATGCCAATGGAATAATCCTGCTTTTAAAAAATTACCCGAAGCTGTATCTAAAGGATTAATTACCGAAAAAGATATTAATAAACATTTAATGAGAGTATTGGTTGGACGTTTTGACCTTGGAGAAATGGATAATGATTCGATAGTCCCTTGGGCAAAAATTCCTATGTCGGTTGTGAATAATGAAGAACATAGAAAACTTGCATTGGATATGGCTCGCGAATCAATGACGCTTCTTCAAAATAAAAACAATATACTTCCTTTAAAAGAAATCAATTAATAAATTAGCTGTAATTGGCCCGAATGCCGATGATAAAGCAATGCTGTGGGGAAATTATAATGGTACTCCGAAAAGAACAATTTCAATTCTCGATGGTGTTAAATCCAAACTCTCAAATGACAAAGTTTTTTATGACAAAGGCTGCGACCTTGTTGAAGACAAAGTAACAGAAAGTTATTTCCCGCAGTGTTCGATTGATGGACAAAAAGGTTTTAAAGCAACTTACTGGAACACTCCTGACTGGACTGGCGATGTTGTAACAACACAGCAGATTATTGATCCCATAAAATTAACTGTTGCCGGTCAGCATGAATTTGCACCGGGAGTTAAACTTGTTGGCTTTTCCGCTAAATATGAAACAGAGTTTGTCCCTTCTAAAAGTGAAGAATTAGTTTTTAAAGGAGGTGCAACCGGACATTTTGAATTGTTGGTAAACGGAAAATCAATTGCAAAATATAATAACTGGAGAACACTCCCTTCAAGAAATCCTTTTAAATTTGAAAAAGGTAAAAAATATAATATAGAAATTCGTTATGCCCAGTTAAATAATTGGGAAGCAAACATAGAATTTAATTTCGGTAAAGAAGTAGATGTAGATTATTCAAAACTTTTAAATAAGCTTAAAGGATATGATCTTGTAGTATTTGTAGGGGGTATTTCTTCACGTCTTGAAGGCGAGGAGATGCCGGTATCATATCCGGGATTTAAAGGTGGCGACCGTACAAATATAGATTTGCCTAAAGTTCAACTTAATTGTTTAAAAGCTTTAAAGGAAGCAGGGAAAAAAATCGTTTATGTGAATTGTTCGGGTTCAGCAATTGCTTTAACTCCTGAGACCGAATATTGTGATGCTATCCTTCAAGCCTGGTACGGCGGTGAATCCGGTGGGCAGGCAGTTGCCGATGTATTATTTGGCGATTATAATCCTTCGGGTAAACTTCCGATTACATTTTACAAGAGTTCAGATCAGCTGCCTGATTTCCAGGATTATTCCATGAAAAACCGTACTTACCGTTTCATGTCCGATCCGCTGTTCCCGTTTGGTTATGGATTAAGCTATACAACATTTTCAATAGGTGATGCTCAAGTAAGTAAAACTACAATTAAAAATGATGAAGGCATTGATCTTACCATCCCTGTCTCAAATACCGGTGAACGTGACGGAACAGAAATAGTTCAAGTTTATGTGCACAAAGTAAACGATAATGATGGGCCGATTAAAACACTTCGGGGTTTTCAAAGAATAAATGTTGCTGCAGGTAAGACTAGTCAGGCTACTATTAATCTGCCGCCTTCTTCATTTGAGTTTTATGATAAAGATAAGTTCGAAGTAGCCGTAACTCCCGGAGATTACGAATTGTGGTATGGCAGCAGTTCAGACACAAAAGATTTGAAGATGACAAAGATTACAATTCAATAATATTATTATATAGTGATGAAAGCAGAATATTAACATAATGTTTTGAAGAAACTATACCTTTGGTAAATAAATTGGAGTAAACAGTTTTGCGTAAAAAGGCTTTGATTATAATTTGTATTTTGTTTGTGGCTCTAAACTTACATGCAGAAAATGGACACGATCTTTGGTTTCGTGCTAAAAGTAGTGGTACGGTAAACATTATTTGCTCAAAAAGTTCAGCTACATTAGATATTGCAAAAAAGGAATTGAAACAAACCTGGCAGGGTAAATCAGGTGACACCATTGCACTTAAAGTCAAATCTGATCCGCTAATAAAAGGAGATGGATTTAAATTAAGTTCAAGTGAAATTCAGGCAAATACAGATTTAGGAATTTTATACGGCGCATATGAATTTTTACGGCGCCAGCAAACCGGGGAAGCAATCACAGAAGAGATTTTCAACCCTTCGTATGAGCGGCGTTTATTGGATCATTGGGATAACCTTGATGGAACAATAGAACGTGGATATGCAGGGCATTCAATTTTCTGGCGCAAAGGGAAAGATTCACTGGTTGTCACTGAAAAAGATAAAATTTTATGGAAGGAATATGCCAGAGCCAATGCTTCAATTGGAATTAACGGGGCTGTATTAAATAATGTCAATGCTTCTCCGAAAATGTTGACAAGAGATATCCTCACCAAGGTGAAAGAAATTGCCGATGTACTTCGTCCTTATGGAATAAGAACATATCTTTCTATTAACTTTGGTTCACCTATAGTGATTGGTGGATTAAAAACTTCAGACCCATTGAATCCTGAAGTCATCAAATGGTGGAAATCAAAGGTTAAGGAAATTTATAATTTGATTCCCGACTTTGGCGGATTTTTAGTAAAAGCAAACAGTGAAGGCCAGCCTGGTCCCCAGGATTATGGACGCACACATGCCGATGGAGCCAATATGCTGGCAGATGCTTTAAAACCTTATGACGGCATTGTTATGTGGAGGGCTTTTGTTTATAAAGCTTCGAGTGATGATCGAGCAAAGCAGGCGTATGATGAGTTTATGCCGTTGGATGGAAAATTTCGGGATAATGTAATTATCCAGGTAAAGAACGGACCTGTTGATTTTCAGCCGCGCGAACCGTTCAGTCCGCTATTTGGCGCTATGAAAAAAACTTCAGTCATGCCCGAGTTGCAGATTACTCAGGAATATCTTGGGCAATCTGTGCACCTGGTATTTTTATCAACAATGTGGGAAGAATTTCTAAAGAGCGATACATACCAGGAAGGTAAGGGAAGTACAGTAGCTCGCTGCACTGATGGAAGTATTTATCCTCAAAAGTATACTGCTATTGCCGGTGTTTCCAATATAGGTCTGGATACTAATTGGTGCGGCCATCCTTTTGCACAAGCGAACTGGTATGCATTTGGCCGTCTTGCATGGAATAACAAATTATCAAGTGAACAAATTGCAGATGAATGGATAAAGCTTACTTTCGGCAAGACTTCTGAGAACTATAGATTACGATAAAGAACAGGTTTTTGCAGATTGGAATTTAAATTTTTTGAAACCGATCAAACAAATGATGCTCAACAGCCGGGAAGCAGCTGTAAACTATATGATGCCTCTGGGATTACATCACATTTTTGCGGGAAACAATCATTATGGCCCGGGACCATGGTATGCACCGAAGGGGTTGCGACCGGATTGGACTCCGCCGTACTATCATAAAGCAGATACCAACGGCATTGGATTCGACCGCACAAAAAAAGGCACTAATGCTGTAAGTCAATATCATGAACCGCTAAACTCTATATTTAATAATATTAAAACTTGTCCGGAAATATATCTTTTGTGGTTTCACCATCTTCCATGGAATTATGAGATGAAGAGTGGACGTACATTGTGGGATGAATTATGTTACCATTATGAAAAAGGTTTACAGCAGGTGCGTGAGTTTCAGAAAATTTGGGATAAGGTTCAACCTTATGTGGATCCGGAAAGATTTAGTCTGGTTCAAAACAAGCTTAAAGAACAATGTATAAATGCACAGGAATGGAAAGATGGCTGCTTGCTTTATTTTCAACAGTTCAGCCGTTTACCGATTCCTTACGATATAGAACGTCCGGTTTATAATCTGAAAGATTTGGAAAAAATGAATTTTTCAAAAAATAATAATTAAGAAGAGATGAAATGAAAAATGTTTTATCAAGATTATTCAGACAGTTTTATAATAAAGCTTTTTAATCTTAGTTATTGAGTTAGAATAATTCGTTGAATTTTTAGGATAGCTTTGCTTTGGAGAATTTTCCAATAAAAAATAAATAGTGTTATAACTTTGAAAATTAAAATTAAATACTTGATTTTAACTTGCTTGTTCCCTCTTTTATGTCAGGGACAATCTGTAAAAAATTATCAACAATCAGCGAATGGAGTGAATGTTAATTTAAAGGAAGGAACTCTCAACATTTCTCCCATTGCAGAAAATGCAGTAAGGATTAAATTTTATAAAAATGTTGAAGCAAATGTCCCCGAACTTATCTTTACTTCAAATGAAACAACTTCAAAATTGAAAGTAACTGAATCACCTTCCAGGCTTGAGTTAAAAGGGGAAAAAATAATCGTTGAAGTTGATAAGCAAACTGGGAAATTATCTTTTGCAGATTATATGGGAAAAATTTTCTTAAGTGAAAAAGCAAACACAAGAAAATTAATTCCGGATTCTGTTATGGGGGAACCATGTTTTATAGCAGAACAAAGTTTTGAATTCCCCAGATGATGAATATATTTTCGGGTTGGGCCAGTTCCAGGATGGGCATTATAATTTAAAAAACATCACCCGGCGTTTAACACAAGTTAACTCTCAAATTTCATTACCGTTTATTTACTCAAGCAAAGGGTATGGATTATTATGGCATCAATACGGGTTGACGGATTTTAATCCGGCTGACAATTTCATTCCTCTTGTAAAACAAGAGCAATCATCCGGTGAGAAAAATCAGGCAGCGGAGGTTACCACTACTTCGGGAACTCAAAAAATATCCCAGCATCAATCGCTTTACATTGGGCACTTTAAAGTTCCGCAAGACGGCGAATATTCTATATTTCTTAATTTAGGCGATATGGGAAACCGTCAATATGTTGCCATTGATGGAAAGCCTTTTATCGATATAACTAATTTTTGGCTCCCGCCTACTGCGGATGCATTGGTAAACTTAAATGCCGGTGAACATCAGGTGCAGGTAGTCTGCAAATCAAGCAACATTCCTAAAGTATCATGGAAACTTGCGGATGACGAAACAACATTCCGTTCACCTAATGCCAAGCAGCTTGATTACGTTGTGTTTTACGGGCCATCTGCCGATAGTGTAATAGCTGCATACAGGAATCTTTCGGGTAATGTACCAATGCTTCCACGCTGGGCTTACGGTTTTTGGCAATGCCGCGAACGCTATACTTCGGGGACTAATTTGGTGGATGCTGTTAAAGAATTTAGAAAAAGAAATATTCCTATGGATGTAATTGTTCAAGACTGGCAATACTGGGGAAATAACGGCTGGGGGGTACCGCAGTTTGATAGTGTTAATTATTCAAATCCGGCAGGTTTTATTAAAGAGATTCATGATATGCATGCACACTTCAATATTTCAATTTGGTCAAACCCGGATAAAAATTCTGTTATTGGAAAAGAGTACGTTTCAAAAAATCTGTACATACCGGATAGCAAATGGTTAGATTATTTCAATCCTCTTACGAGAAAATCTTATTGGAATACATTAAACAAAAATTTGTTCTCTTACGGTGTTGATTCCTGGTGGATGGATGCGACCGAGCCTGAAAACGATGCTTTGCATGGTGCAACAACATACCTGGGATTAGGAGATTTTTATCGTCTTACTTATCCTTTTTTTGTCAGCCGTGCAGTTTATGAGGGTCAGCGTAAAACAAAATCTAAAAAAAGAGTTTGTATTTTAACAAGGTCTGCATTTCTTGGGCAGCAAAGATATGGTATGATAAATTGGTCGGGAGATGTTGACGGAACTTGGGACTCTTTTAGAACGCCAAATTGTTGCCGGACTGGATTATACAATTACCGGCATGCCTTATTGGACAACAGATATCGGCGGATTTTTTCGTCCGGGCAAATCACAATACACAGATGAAAATTATCAGGAGCTATTAATACGCTGGTATCAGTGGGGCACTTTCAATCCTATTTTTCAGAATTCATGGATATCAATCCGAAACCGAACCGTGGCACTATAGTCAAGAAGTCCAAAATGATATGAAGAAGATGTTGGATTTGCGATATCGTTTACTTCCATATATTTATTCTGAAGCATGGCAGGTCACAAAAAACGGCTCAACAATTATGCGTCCTTTGGTTATGGATTTTAATGGGGATACTTCGGCTTTAAATCAAGATTATGAATTCATGTTTGGAAAAGCTCTGCTGGTGGCCCCGGTTACTGAACCTAAAGTAAAAGGATGGAATGTTTATTTACCAAAATCAGTCGGGTGGTACGACTTCTGGAACGGTGAACATTTTAACGGAGGCCAGACTATAAAGACTGAGGTGCCGCTTGATAAAATTCCTTTATATGTTAAAGCCGGATCAATTATTCCGATGGGACCTGTAATTCAATATGCAACTGAAAAAAATGATCCTATAGAAATAAGAGTTTATCCCGGCGCAGATGGCGAGTTTACTTTGTATGAAGATGAAAATGATAATTATGATTATGAAAAAGGAAAGTATTCTACTATTACATTCAAATGGGATGATGCGAATAAAACTTTGCATATCAGCGATAGAAAAGGTTCTTTTCCAGGAATGGTTGATAAGCATACATTCAATTTTGTTTTGGTAAATAAACAACAAGGTATAGGTATTGAAATGTCTTCGATTAAAAACAAAACATTGGAGTATTTTGGAAAAGGAACTACTGTTGAATTTTAGTAGGTATATAAATTTGCATTTCAACATTGGAGGTACATTGAAAAAGATATTTTATTTAATAACAGTTTTATTTTTATTCAGCATTTATTCCCGAGCTCAAGATATTGAAAAACATGCACCGCCCGGATTTGACAGTTTACGTGCTGATATACCTCATGGCAAAATTGATTCTATCTATTACAATTCAAAAACTGTTGGCACTAAACGGAAAGCTTTGATTTATACTCCTCCTGGATATTCAAAGGATAAAAAGTATCCGGTGTTATATCTTTTACATGGTATTGGCGGTGATGAACATGAATGGCTAAATGGAGGACATCCTAATGTTATTTTAGATAACCTTTATGCAGAAAATAAAATTGAACCGATGATTGTAGTTTTACCCAATGGCAGAGCCATGAAAGATGACCGTGCAGTGGGCAATATTTTTGACAGTGCTAAAGTAGCAGCATTTGCAACTTTTGAAAAAGATTTACTTAATGATTTGATTCCTTTCATTGAAAAAACTTATCCAGTTTATAAAGATGCGGAACACCGCGCAATAGCTGGTTTATCAATGGGCGGCGGACAGTCATTAAATTTCGGCTTAGGTAATCTTGATACATTTGAATGGATTGGAAGTTTCTCTGCTGCACCAAACACTAAACCTCCTAAAGAATTACTCCCAAATCCTGAAGAAGCTAAGAAGAAATTAAAGCTGCTTTGGATTTCATGCGGTGCTGATGATGGTTTAATTTCATTTAGTATTCGTACTCACAATTATTTAGTCGCTAATGATGTTCCTCATATTTTTTATATTGAACCGGGTGTACATGAATTTAAAGTTTGGAAAAATGGTTTGTATATGTTTTCACAGCTTATTTTTAAACCTGTAGACAAATCAAAATTCAATGAATACAGCCCATTAGGTATTCCGGCATCGACAAATGTTAGGAGAGCAAAATATCCACAGATTTTACCAGATAGCCGCGCAATCTTTCGAATCAAAGCACCGGAAGCAAAAAAAGTTCAGCTCGATTTAGTAAAAAAATATGACATGGTTAAGGATACATCAGGAGTTTGGGAAGTAACAACAGAGCCTTTAAGCGAAGGCTTTCATTATTACTCTTTAATAATTGATGGTGTTGCCGTTGCTGATCCTGCAAGCGAAACATTTTATGGAATGGGTAGAATGGCAAGCGGGATCGAAGTGCCATTTAAAGGGGATGATTATTATGCAATAAAAGATGTCCCTCACGGAGAAATCAGAATTAATCGTTATTATTCAACTGTCTTTAATACCTGGCGTCAATTTTATATTTACACTCCTCCTAACTATGATGTTAATACAAATGAAAAGTATCCGGTATTATATATATTACATGGCGGCGGTGAAGATGAAAGAGGCTGGGCAATGCAAGGTAAAACAGATTTAATTCTTGATAACTTAATTGCAGAAAAAGAAGCAAAGCCGATGATTATTGTAATGCCGGACGGAAATACTAATACCGATTTTGCTGGATTCGGCGAGATGACATTAAAGATGTTTGAAGCAGAATTAAAAAGATCTGTTATTCCATTTGTTGAAGAAAATTATCGTGTAGAAACAGATTCAAAAAATCGTGCTCTTGCCGGTTTATCAATGGGTGGTCTTCAAACTCTTTATGTAGGATTTAATAACACAAATATGTTTTCATATCTTGGAATATTTAGTTCCGGTTGGATACTTCCTATGCAGAGCAAACTTGCAGATGCACAATATGACTTCATGAAAAAAAATATTGATACTATTAAAAACAACTTAAAACTTGTATGGGTAGGTATTGGGGGCAAAGAAGATATAGCGTACAATAATTGCCAGGCTATGCTTTCAAAATTTGATGAGATGAAAATTAAATATATGTATGATGATTATCCCGGCGGGCATGCATGGCCTGTCTGGAGACATGATCTTTATAAATTTGCACCGTTGTTATTTAAATAATTTCGCTGGAAAAAAATGAAATTTAATACTCCTTCAATCATAATTATTTATCTATGGTTGGCATTACCACTTTTTACTCATGCTCAGGATAAACTATACTCGAATGAATTTCCTTTGCATGATGTGACATTACTTGATGGGCCTTTTAAGCATGCTCGTGACCTTAACATCAAAACACTTTTAAAGTATGATGTTGATCGTTTATTAGCTCCTTATCGTAAAGAAGCAGGCTTGACACCAAAAGCAAAAAGTTATCCTAACTGGGAGGGATTGGATGGACACATCGGCGGACATTACTTATCTGCAATGGCAATTAATTTTGCTGCAACTGGTAATGCCGAATGTAAAGAACGAATGGATTATATGTTATCAGAACTTAAAAATTGTCAAGATTCAAATGCAATAAATAATTCTGATTGGGGAGTTGGATATGTTGGCGGAGTTCCGAATAGTAAAGTAATATGGTCAACATTAAAAACCGGTGACTTTTCTGCATACCATGCTGCCTGGGTGCCATGGTATAATGTTCATAAAATGTATGCCGGATTAAGAGATGCATGGTTATACGCCGGAAATGAAGAAGCTAAAATTATATTTTTAAAATTTTGCGACTGGGGAATATATATAACTTCTGAATTAACAGACTCTCAGATGCAGTCAATGCTGGATACAGAACATGGCGGAATGGATGAAGTTTTTGCTGATGCTTATCAAATGACAGGAGACAAAAAATATTTAACTGCCGCCAAACGGTTCTCTCATAAAGCATTACTCGAACCAATGGCTGCGGGGAATGACAATTTAGATAATAAACATGCAAATACGCAGATACCTAAGGTTGTTGGTTTTCAAAGAATCGCCGAATTAACTCATGATAAAGAATACGAAAATGCCAGCAGCTTTTTCTGGAAAACCGTAACAGAGAATCGAACTTTGGCATTTGGAGGAAACAGCAGAAAGGAACATTTCCCGAGTGTAAAAGCCTGCAGCGATTATATTAACGATGTTGAAGGCCCGGAATCATGCAACTCTTATAACATGCTTAAGTTGACTGAAGATTTATTCAGGTTTAATCATTTGGCAAAGTATGTTGATTATTACGAACGGACTTTATACAATCATATCTTATCAACACAAAATCCGGAAACAGGCGGGTATGTATATTTTACTCCGGCCCGTCCGCGTCATTATCGGGTTTACTCTGCTCCAAACGAAGCAATGTGGTGTTGTGTAGGTACCGGAATGGAAAATCATGGAAAGTATAATGAGTTTATTTATACACATCAAAATGATTCACTTTTTTTAAATCTATTCGTCGCTTCCGAATTGAATTGGAGATCAAAAGGAATTAAAATAATTCAAGAAACAAAATTCCCTTATGAAGAGAAAACAAAATTAACTGTAAAGGAAGGAACATCTAAATTTACATTAATGATTCGGTATCCTTCATGGGTAAAGGATGGTGCGCTAAAAGTAACTGTTAACGGTGAAGCAATTCCGGTTACATCCAATCCGTCTTCATATTTTGGAATTGATAAATTATGGAAAACAGGCGATGTTATTGAAATTATTTTGCCGATGCATAACACTATTGAACATTTACCAAATGTACCGGAGTATATCGCATTTCTACATGGGCCAATTCTCCTTGGAGCAAAAACAGGTACGGAAGATTTAGCTGGTTTAATTGCAGATGACAGTAGATGGGGACAAATTCCAAGTGGGAAAAAACTTCCAATTGATAAAGCTCCAATATTAATTGAAGATGACATTTCCAAAATTGCGGATGAATTAGTGCCAGTGAAGGATAAGCCGCTTAATTTTACTGTCCCGCATTTAAAGATGATTAATCCGATAAAAGTTTTAATGGAACCTTTCTATCAAATTCATGACGCAAGATATATGATGTATTGGATGGCTTTAACAAGTACTCAATACCGATCATATCTTGATTCAATTGCTGCAGATGAAAAAGCGAAACTCGCGTTGGAAAACCGCACAGTTGATTTTGTCGCACCAGGCGAACAGCAGCCGGAAGAAGATCATGAAATAAAAAGCTCAAATTCAAATACCGGTAATCAATTAGATGAATTTTGGAGGGATGCCAGTAATGATGGCTATTTCAGTTATAACCTTGCAACTAAAGGTAAAACCAGGTTGTCTTTGCTTGTTCGTTATTTCGGTTATGAATGGGGGAGCCGGAAGTTCGATATATACATAGATAATGAAAAATTAATATCGGAAGATAACACAGACAGGTGGTATCAATCTAAATTTATTGATGTTGAATATAAAATTCCGGATTCGATGTTGAAAGGAAAAAACCATATAAGATTGAAATTTCAAGCAGCACCCCATAGCACTGCTGGAGCTGTGTATTATGTTCGTTTGGTTAAAGCCAAATAATGTAAAGTATACTGAGAAAATAAATAAACTCAGAATACTATTAGTGTGAATTTTAATTGTTTGGATTACGAAATATGAAAAGAATTTTTATTACTGCAATAATAATTTTATTGCTTATGTCATCATTAAATAATTTTGCACAGAAATTATATAGTGATAACGGTGATGGAACTTTTACTAATCCTGTAATAGCATCTGATTTCCCGGACCCGGATGTAATACTTGTAGATGATACTTATTATATGGTTAATACAACCATGTTTATCTTTCCGGGTGTTACTGTTCTTAAATCTAAGGATTTAGTAAACTGGGAATATTGCAGCAATGCTGTTCAGCGGTTTGATTTCAGTCCATGCTATAATCTTGATGGCTGTAACAGATACGGCCACGGGCAGTGGGCAACAAGCTTAAAGTACCACAATGGAAAATTCTATTTATTATTCATTACACTTAATGAAGGCGGATTTATTTGTTCGACAAAAAATCCTGAAGGTCAGTGGCAAATAAAAAAATTACCAAAAGGATTTTATGATCCAGGTTTATTCTTTGATGATGATGGAAGAATTTATGTTGCACATGGCTACAGTAAAATTTATATGACTGAACTTGATTCTAATTTTGCACCGTTAACTAAAGATTCTCTTATTAATAGTAGGAGATATACGTAACGGACTTGAAGGGACGCATGTTTATAAAATAAATGGCTATTATTATTTGTACTGTACCTACGGCGGATTGGATGGGATACAAGCAGCTTTTCGATCAAAAAATATTTATGGCCCTTATGAAGAAAAAGTTGTTATTAGTGAAAAAACACACGGCTCAAATTTTGGAATTCATCAAGGGGCACTCATTAAAACTCAAACCGGAGAATGGTGGACAATGCTCTTTGTAGACAGCGGCCCGTTCGGACGTTTTCCATCTTTGCAGCCTGTTACATGGGAAAATGGCTGGCCGATGGTTGGAGTAGATGGACATGCTGTTGCCACTTATAAAAAACCAAATGTTGGCAAGACTTATCCAATTAAAATATTGCCAACTTCGGATGAGTTTAATGAAAATACATTAGGAATGCAGTGGGGATGGAACCACAACCCCGATTCAACCAAATGGTCGCTTGTTGAAAATCCAGGATACTTAAGGCTTGAAACTGTAAAAGCTGTAGATAGTTTACCCAAAGCACGCAATACACTAACGCAGAGAATGTTTGCATATTATTCTGATTCGTTGGCTTCTCTTGCAACTACAAAAATGGATTTCGGGAATATGGAAGAAGGCGATATTGCAGGATTAGCTGTATTTCAAGATCCTTATGCATATATAGGGATAAAAAAAGAAAAAGGAAAAAATTATATAATAATGGTAAATAACGGCAAAACAATTGATTCTAATGAAGTAAAAGAGAAAACAATATATTTACGTGCAAGTGCGATTTACGGCTCCGGCGCTTCCCACTATTTTGATGGAAAGGCAGCACCTAGTACTGGTACGGCTTCATTCTTGTATAGTTTTGACAATAAATCGTTTGTAAATATTGGTGATGAACTTAAAATGAGGTTTAATCTTAAGATTTTTACCGGTAATAAATTTTGCCTTTTTAACTATGCGACTAAAAAGTTGCGTGGATATGTTGATTTTGACTGGTTTCGGACGTCTGCAGGCTTACCAAAGCTGAATTAACTATAACTAATTAATTAACTAACAAAATTGTTACGTTTTCTTTTAAATGGGAATTATCTTAATCCGTTTTTTTAATAGGAGAAAATATGAGAAAAAAAGACACAGCAAATTTTAATAACATAAACTCTTCAAGAAGGGATTTTATAAAAAAGGCAGGTACTGCTGTAGCCGGTTTATTTATTGCGCCATATCTAATGCCTTCTGGAGTTTTTGCTTACCAGCATAAAAAAGGTTCAACTTATTTAGCAACGGTAGCAATTACCAACACATTAAATACTCCTGCAAACAGCTATATATATGATGATGTAACTGGAGGTGTTAAACAAAAAATTCAATACCTTTTTGATCAGCTCGGTGGAATTTCAGATTTATTCAGTAATGGTAAAAAAGTAGTGATAAAAATAAATTGTACAGGTGGTTCAGGAAATGCGTTCAATTCAAAATTAAACGGGGTTCCTGTAACTGAAGCCATGTGGAGTCATCCTTCTGTTGTTAGAGCAGTTACACAAATGATTATAGATACGGGAGTTTCTGCAAGCGATATCATCATAGTGGAAAGTTTAGGAAGCGGCGACTCTTTTGACAATTCCGTATTTCAGGGCTATGTCGATATTAAGAACGACCTGGGATGCCAGCTGGTTGATATAAGCAAAGGTGACTTTGTTGATGTTTCCACGGGCGCAAATTATTTTAACTTTCCGAAACTAACCATGAATCAAATAGTGCAGGATACTGACGTTTATGTTTCAATTGGAAAATTAAAGCAGCATGCAGAAGCTGGTGTTACTTGTTCTATCAAAAATCAGGTTGGCTCTGTTCCTCAGTCAAGTTATACAACAAAAGGAATCCAATACCGTCGTCAAGCAATACACAGCCCTACAGACGGATCATCAGCTTCATTTTTACCGGGCTCAATTTGTGACCTGTTCGCTGCTAGGCCTGTTCATTTAGGTATTGTTGATGGAATAAAAAATGCTACCGGCGGTGAAGGTGTTTGGAACCCAAATTTCGCTCCATATGAAAGTCATGTTTTATTTGCAGGAAAAGATCCTGTTGCAACTGATAGTATTGGAGCATATTTAATGGGGCTAGATTGTGAGGCTGCAAAACTTCAATTGCCTGGAGATAATGGTTATGGAGATACAGAATGTGATAACTATCTTGACCTTCTCCATACAAAAGGTATAGGCACAAATCAGTTGAATGAGATTAATGTTGTCGGTGATGGTAAGAATTTAGTAACATCTGTTTTGCCAAATACAGTTTCACAGAATCCGGTAAATTTCAAATTATGTGCTAATTATCCGAACCCATTTAATCCAGCCACTATGATTGTTTTCTATTTACCGCAAAATGAATTTGTGACTTTAAAAGTTTATGATATCACAGGCCGTGTTATTGAGACTCTTATAGAAGGCGAGGTTCCTGCAGGTGAACATCGTTTGCAATGGACTGCTGAAGGACTTGCAAGCGGAATATATCTGTGCCGTATGGATGCAAAGGGTTTTTCCGAAACGATTAAAATGATTTATCAGAAATAAGAAGAAAAAATAATTATCAAAAACAATTCACTAATGAAAATCATGAAATGAAAAACTTAAAATTATATTTATTCATACTAAGTTTTTTCAGTTCTTATACATTAGCTCAAAACCCAATTATTACAAATCAATTTACGGCAGATCCTTCGGCAAGAGTTTTTGAAGGCAGAGTTTATCTTTATCCTTCACATGATATTCTTGCCGTTGAGGGAAAGGGTCGTGTTGGTTGGTTTTGTATGGAAGATTATCATGTATTCTCATCGGCAAATCTAACAAACTGGACAGACCATGGAATAATAGTTAGTCAGAATAAAGTTCCATGGGTTAATTCAAAATCCTATGCTATGTGGGCACCTGATTGTATAAACAAAAATGGAAAATATTATTTTTATTTCCCTGCACCAGCTAAAGATACTTCCTACGGAAGAGGCTTTGCGATCGGGGTTGCGATATCGGATAAACCATACGGGCCATTTACTCCGCAGCCTGAACCTATTAAAAATGTTCATGGTATTGACCCGAATTTGTTTATTGATATAGATGGACAGGCTTATTTAATCTGGGCAGCAAGAAATATATATATAGCAAAGCTGAAAGAAAATATGCTGGAACTTGCTTCTGAACCAAAAGTGATTGAAGGCCTTCCGGAAAAAGGACTAAAGGAAGGCCCTTTTATGTTTGAACGGAACGGCATTTATTATTTAACTTATCCTCATGTAAAAGATAAAACTGAAAGACTTGAATATGCAATTGGGGATAGTCCATTAGGCCCATTTAAAGTTACTGGAGTGATAATGGATGAAAAACCAGGATGCTGGACTAACCACCAATCAATTGTTGAATTTAAAAATCAATGGTACCTTTTTTATCATCATAATGATTTATCTCCACATTTCGATAAAAACAGATCCGTAAGAATTGATAGTTTATTCTTTAATGAAGATGGAACAATTAAAAAAGTAATTCCAACAATACGAGGTGTAGGGTTTAACAGACGCATCTCAAAAAATTCAGATTGATAGGTACAGTTTTAAAAGCAAAGATGGTGCATCAATTGCTTTTCTTGATACCGCTAATACTTTCGAAGGATGGAAGACAATTCTTGATACTGCAAATGCTTGGATACAATATAACAGCGTTGATTTCGCAAAAAATAAATTTAAATCTATTCATATAAAAGCTTCATCAAAAACAGGAGGCACTTTACAAATCAGGTTAGATAAAGTTGATGGCCCTGTAATTGCCAGTGTCGAGATTCCCAAAAGTAACGATTGGAAGATAGTTAATGCCCCATTGTCCAAAATTCAAGATGGGATTCATAACCTGATTGTATTATTAAAAGATAATAAAAATGTTGAAATGGATTGGGTAAAATTTGAGTAATCAGTTTAAGGATTAAGAAATGGAAGGATTTTACTAATCACTTAACCGGGGATGGCCTAAACTTTTAAAAATATTATTCATGAAATTTATGAAATATATATTTAGTAAATCTCTTGATGAATTTAAATAAGTAGGTATAATTAATAATTAAAAATGGTTTATAAATGCGAAACAAAAAAGATTTTATACGTATCATATTTATTAGTATAGTTTTGATTTCACTAAATCAATCATACATTATTTCACAATCTATTCTTGATCCAAATGCAAAGGTTGAAAAAATAGCAACTGGGATTGAACAACCGGAGGGGCCGGTTTGGAAAGATGGCATCGGTCTATTGTTTTCAGATATTGCAGGTAATAAAATTTATAAATGGACGCCTGAAAAAGGTAAAGAAGTATATCTCAATCCATCTGATAGTACTAATGGGTTAACTTATGATTTGGAAGGCCGCTTGATTGCCGGGCAAATGGGGCTTAGAAGAATAGTACGTTTTGAAGAAGACGGCTCGCAAACATCGCTTGCGGATAAATTCGAAGGGAAGAAGTTCAACAGTCCGAATGATTTGGTTGTAAAATCAGATGGGTCAATTTTTTTTACTGATCCTGATTTTAATGTACCGGGCGGAAAACAAAATAAGGAGCTTGATTTCAACGGGATTTATAGAATAAGTCCTACCGGAGATTTACAACTGCTTACAACATTAGCACTTCCCAACGGAATATGTTTTTCGCCTGACGAAAAGAAACTATATGTAAATGATTCGCAAGTGCACAAAATTTATGTATGGGACGTTGTAGATGATTCAACAATAACAAATAAAAAAATATTTTTTACTATTCCTATTAAAGGTTATGCAGATGGAATGAAAACTGACAAAGATGGAAATATTTATTGTACATGCTCGTCGGCTGTATGGGTTATTTCTCCTTCTGGAGTACAACTTGGCAAAATAGATTTGCCAATTAATGTTTCAGCTTCCAATTGCGCCTGGGGAGATTCAGATTATAAAACATTGTTTATAACCGCAGACACTTCAATTTATAAAATAAGGCCGCTTTTAACATCGATTGATAAACAAGAGTTAAATGCGCCGGAAGAGTTTAAACTTTATCAAAATTATCCTAATCCTTTTAATCCCTCTACTAAAATCAAGTATTCAATTCCTACTAGTTCACGAGTTATGATCAAAGTTTACGATTTAACAGGAAAAGAAGTGAAGATTATAGAAAATAGAGTAAGAACTGCCGGAACTTATACAGTAATGTTCGATGCAAATCAATTAGCTAGCGGCGTATATTTTTACAAACTTAGCGCGAACAATTATTCAGCTACGAAAAAATTTATTTTAATGAAGTAATTGCAATATTGGAATAGAAACGATAAGCTTCAAAAAAAATTTAATTGATTGAATGCTCTTTAGAAAGAAATCTAATCATTAATTATTATTTAGAGGAATTATATGGAATGGAAAATTACCAAATCAATAATTGAAATAGTAGTTACATTGCTATTTGCTTCTTCTTTTTTATTCTCTCAGACTATATTGATAAATGCCGGCCCTAATCAAATTATTAATTGGGAGAAGACACATTCAGCACAGCTTAAAGGAAATGTATCAAACGGATTGAAAGTGGAATGGACATGTACGCAGAATTCTGAAGTTGTTTTTAAAGATGCATCAAGCATAAATACGGAAGTTACTTTCCCTCGCCCCGGTTATTATTTATTAACTCTTTCAGGCTTGGGAACCAGTAATGACACAATAAGCAGCTCAGTAATTATTAATGTTTTTAAGCCACATACATATAAAGAAAGGCTTGCCGATCTAATAAATCTAATGACTGTAGATGAGAAGATTAAAGAATTAACTAATGAAGCGGATTCGATTCCACGGTTAGGGCTTTCTAAATATAATTATTGGAGTGAAGCTTTACACGGAGTTCTTGCAAGCGGGGCTACATCATTTCCGCAAGCTGTTGCAATGGGTTCTACATGGGATCCGGATCTTATACATAAAGTAGGAACTGCTATTTCCGATGAAGCACGGGCGTTAAATGTTAGCACAGGGAAAGGTTTAACTTATTGGAGCCCTACTATAAACATTGCACGCGATCCACGCTGGGGACGGAATGAAGAGTCATATAGTGAAGATCCTTATTTACTTTCTAGAATGGGAGTTGCATTCATTAAAGGTATGCAGGGCGATGATCCATATTATTTAAAAACTGTTTCTACTCCTAAGCATTTCATAGCAAATAATGAAGAAGCACGCCGGCATACAGGTTCTAGTGATGTAGACATGAGAAGTTTGTTTGAATATTATTTACCTGCATTTCATCAAGCTATAGTTGAAGGTAAAGCTTATTCAATAATGGGTGCATATAATGAATTAAATGGAGTTCCTTGCAATGCAAATACTTTTTTAATGACCGATCTGTTAAGGCATAAATGGGGCTTTAAAGGTTATGTGGTATCCGACTGCGGTGCTATTCTTGATATGGTATTCAATCATCATTTTTTTAAGACATTTGCAGAAGCTTCAGCACGTAGTATTCTTGCCGGTTGTGATTTAAATTGCGGCGTAACTTATCGTCGGGACCTAAAAGAAGCTCTTGATAATGGCTTCTTGGAAGTAAAAGATCTGGATACTGCTTTAACAAGAGTTCTTTCCGCACGTTTCAAATTAGGCGAATTCGATCCGCTAGATCAAGTGCCTTATAGTTCAATTACAAAGGACAAACTTGATAGTAAAGAAAATCGTGCACTGGCACTCGAAGTTGCGCAAAAGTCAATTGTACTTCTTAAGAATAACGGTGTATTGCCTTTAAATAAGAATAAAGTAAAATCGATAGCTGTTATCGGCCCTAATGCCGCTGAAGCTCAGCTAGGGATATATGCGGGTTATCCTAATGTTCAGGTTAGTCCACTTGAAGGTATAAAAGAAAAGGCATCATCTGTTGGGATAAAAGTTGAATATGCGTTGGGATGCGTAATAAACAATGAAGCATTAAGGCCGGTTGATTCAAAATATTTTGGCAAAGTTGGTGGAACAAATCAAACAGGTGTAACTGGAGAATATTTTGACAATATGAAATTATCGGGTAAGCCTGTATTGACACGTGTTGATTCGATGATCAATTTTAGTTTTGGAACGAATTCTCCCGCACCGGGATTACCGGAAGATCATTTTTCCATTCGTTGGAAAGGAAAATTAATTCCACCGGCAACTGTTCATCATATTGGTACAAGTAATGATGATGGTGTACGCCTTTATGTGGACGGAAAGCTAGTGATCAACGATTGGAGAGATCATGCTGAGCAGCAAAATAGTGCGGAAGTTAATTTAGAACCAGGCAAAGAATATAATATCGAATTAGATATGTATGATAATACCTTAAATGCCAGTGCTAAATTATTGTGGGATATTGGTCAAAAAGTTTTTAATGACGCTAAAAAAGCAGCAGCAAGAAATGATGCTGTTATTCTTATGGTAGGAACGTCGCCTGATATTTCCCGAGAAGAATTGGATCGCAAGGAAATTGAATTACCACAGGTTCAAAAAGAATTAATTAATGAAATTGCATCCGTTAATCCAAATATTATTCTTGTCCTAGTGAATGGCGGCCCTGTTGCTCTTGAAGGTATTGAAAAGAAAGCGAATGGAATAGTAGAAGCCTGGTATAATGGAGAATTCGGAGGTAACGCAATAGCTGATGTTTTATTCGGTGATGTTAATCCTGGCGGTAAACTTCCGGAGACATTTTATGCATCAACAAAAGACCTTCCTCCAATGTCTGATTATGATCTTATTAATCACCCGCGAACATATATGTATTTTGATAAACCGGTTTTATATCCATTCGGTTATGGCCTATCATACACGAAATTTGAATATAGTAGTTTGAAACTTAGCTCAGATAAAATTAAAAAAGATGGTGAGGTTGAAATCCAATTTGCAATAAAGAACACCGGTAAAGTGAAAGGTGATGAGGTTGTTCAGGTATATGCCCATAAAGATAATGCGGATATAAAAGTACCAATAAACCAATTAAAACGATTTCAAAGAATTACACTGGAAGCTGGAGAAAGTAAAACTTTAACATTCAAAATTCCTGCTGCTGAATTTTCTTTTTACGATACTGCAACAAATGATTTTAAAGTGGACCCGGGACAGTGGGAAATACAAGTTGGCAGTTCATCCAAAGATATACGCTTAAAAAATAATTTTACGATTGAATAATAAATTTGGTTGTTTTTAATGAAACCGTATTTGAAAATTAAAAGCTATAGGATGTGAATAATCTTTAATTTAAAATAAACAACAAATAAGGAATCATCATGAAAAAAATATTTTTTACCTTACTGTTAGTTTTCCCTTTTGTATTGCTTTCTCAATCAGCAAAAATTAAAATTGATGTTACCAGGACTATCGGGAAGATTGATCCTAAGATTTATGGAGTATTTATGGAACCCATTCATTTTAACGGAAGGAGAATGGGATTACCTGACACAGTAGAATTCAATACGCTTTATGGAAATTTATATGATCCAGCCTCGCCGCTTGCAGATAATAATGGATTTAGGAAAGATTATATTGATGCAATGAAAGAACTAAAAGTAACTAACATGCGCTGGCCGGGAGGAAATTTTGTTATGGGTTATAACTGGCAGGACGGCATTGGGCCTAAAGACCAGCGTCCACATCGTATTAATCTCGCATGGGGTGGAGCCGATAACAATCATGTAGGTCTGGATGAATGGTTTGCATTAAATAAATCAATTGGCAGCGAAAATATTTTATGTGTAAATCTTGGCTTAGGAACAATTATGGATGCGGTTTACGAAGTTGAATATTGCAATTACCAAAATGGTACTTACTATTCGGATCTTCGAACTAAAAATGGGCATCAGAAACCTTACAATGTAAAAATATGGGATCTCGGCAATGAAGTAGACGGTGCGCCATGGGAGCTAGGCCATAAAACCGCAGACGATTATGTGAAGATTGCAAGAGAGGCTGCCAAGGCAATGAGATCCGTAGACCACACAATAAAATTTGTAGCTTCAGGATCATCATATTACGAGAGTACAGGTCAATGGGTTGAATGGAATAGGAAAATCCTTACTGGTCTTGGAGATATGATAAATTATATTTCTATCCATCGCTACTGGGAAAATTCACCGGACTATTATTCTTTCATGGGGCAGAGCGCAATGGATTTTGAGGAAAAGATTAATGTAACTGCTGCAGAAATTGAAGCTGTAAAAGCAATGAAAGATTTTAAGAATCCAATTTATATTTCAGTTGATGAATGGGGAACCTTTGGAAGAAATTTCCAATCCGTTTTACCAATAGCTCAATGCCTCAACTCATTTATACGTCATGCCGATGTTGTTAAAATGACAAACTTTACTATGATGACATCTCTATTGAGTAGTGATAGAGAAAAGGGTAGTTATAAGTCGCCGTTGTTTTATACATACAAATTGTTCTCAAATAACTGTCTCGGAAATTCGATTGACACATATGTTGAATGTGATACTTTCAATACTGAAAAATACAAAGGCATTCCTTACCTTGATGTTACTTCAACATATTCAAAAGAAACTAATACTGCATATATAAATGTTGTTAACAGAAATAAAGATAAAGCGATTACTGCCGATATAATTAATGATTCCGGTACTTTGGCAGGAAAAGCTGATGCAGCAATAGTCGATAGTGACTCGCTTACCGAACCCTTTACATTTGATAAAAAAGATCAGTATACTCCTGTAACTAAAGAGATCAAAGTTGAAGGCAATAAAATATCATATTCATTCCCGGCGCACTCTTTCGTTCAGATAAAAGTAAAAGTAAGTGAATAATTAATTATTAAACCAGAGTTTGAATTTGAATCCAATAAAAAGGAACAATGAATTAAAACAAAATATGCTAAATGGCAAATCGTACAAATTGCTTTCTATATTCAAATTCTAGTTTTCATTTTATAATGAAGGAAAAGTTATTTATGACAAAAAAGTTAATAACTATAACTTTAATATTTTTTATGATAGTTATGATTAAAACATTTGGACAATCAAGTTATGTTTTAAAAAAAGCAGAACAGACAACAATTTGTAACCCGCTTAATCTCAACTACAGATTTTGCCTGGATAAACCATCGCGACGTGAAGCCGCTGATCCAACAATGGTAAATTTTCATAATGAATATTATTTGTTTGCATCCAAATCCGGTGGATACTGGCATTCCGATAATTTAATAAACTGGGATTTAATAACTACTGAAGACCTTCCTTTAGAAGATTATGCACCGACTGCTGTTGTAATGAATGATACTTTATATTTTATGGCTTCATCTGATAAACCTGTGATATATAAAACTGCAGATCCTAAATCAGGTAAATGGCAAATAGTTAATCCCTCATTTCCAATTGGAATGATTGATCCATGTTTGTTTGTTGATGATGACGGCCGGTTGTATTTCTACTATGGATGTTCAAATGTAAATCCAACTTATGGTGTCGAGTTAGATACGAAGACTTTTAATCCTATCGGAAAACCAAAAGTACTTATCAATAGTCATAAAGATAAGTATGGATGGGAACGGTCCGGCGATTACAATGATAAACAGGACAATCCCTGGATTGAAGGCTCCTGGATGACAAAGCATGACGGTAAATACTATTTGCAGTATGCTGTCCCCGGCACTCAATTTAAAAGCTATTGCGATGGCCTTTATACATCCGATGAACCACTTGGAGATTATACTCTTGCACCGAATAATCCATGCTCATCCAAGCCGGAAGGTTTTATTGCTGGCGCGGGTCACAGCAGCACTTTTCAAGATAAATACGGTAACTACTGGCATATTTCAACTATGACAATATCTGTGAAACATATGTTTGAAAGGCGCCTTGGATTATTTCCAATGTTTTTCGATAAGGATGGTGAGTTATATACTTATACTGGTTTTGGTGATTTCCCATTCAAAATACCGAATAAAAAAATAACAAGTCCGGATGAATTATCTCCTCATTGGATGCTTCTCTCATATAAAAAACCCGTTGAAGTATCTTCCGATTTACCCAGCCATCCAAAACAATATGCAGCAGATGAAAATATCCGTAATTACTGGAGTGCCAGGACCGGTAATAAAGGTGAGTGGATATCAATTGACTTACAGAAAGAATGCGAAATAAATGCTGTTCAGATTAATTATGCAGAAAATGAAACGCAATTATTTGGACGCAATCCTGAAATATATTATCAATACCTTTTGGAATATTCATTAGATAATAAAACCTGGAACACTCTGGCGGATAAAACTGAAAACAAATCGGATGTACCTCATGATTACATTGAACTTGGGACTCCAGTAAAAGCTCGATTTATTAAAATAACAAATTATCATGTACCAGGCGGAACATTTGCTCTTGCCGGGCTGCGTATTTTTGGAAACGGAGGCGGTGATATTCCTTCAAAAATTAATGAATTTCAAATTGATCGTTTGGCAACTGACAGGTGTATAGTTAACATTAAGTGGGATGAGAAACCGGATGCTATTGGTTTTAATATTCGTTATGGAACCAACAAAAATAAATTATACCACAATTATCAGGTATTGGGAACGGATTCAATAACAATTCGAAGCTTAAATAGCTTATCAAAATACTATTTCACCATTGATGCATTTAATGAAAATGGAATTAATAAAGGAAGTAAAATAATAGAAGTAGAATGAGTGAATATTATTTTACAGGCCGCACAATTTTGCACTAGGATAGGATAACATTTAGGATATCTGGGCATGAATAAAATTACTTATAGCAATTTTTGATTTAATATTTAATAGGGATTAAAAGCAATTATGATAAAGAAAATTTCGACCTTTCACAAGTTTATAAAAATAGGCATACAACATTAATGAGAAATAATTTGGTATTATTTTTTATTTTATTGATTATTTGCAACATTACTCTAAATGCACAGGTAAATCAAAAAAATAGAGCTATTATATTAACAGATATTGGAGCTGATCCAGATGATTCGCAATCAATGGTGCATTTACTTTTATACTCCAATGTGATTGATATAAAAGGGTTAATTGCTACTACATCTGTTTGGCAAAAAACAGAAGTACAACCTGAATTTATAAAAAATATAATTAAAGCTTATGACAAGGTACAGCTTAACCTTAATAAGCATGAAGCGGGATTCCCTAAAGCCGAAGCACTTTTAACCAAAGTAAAACAGGGCTTGCCTGTATATGGAATGAATGGAGTAGGTGATGGGAAAGATTCGCAAGGTTCTGATTGGATCATAAAAGTTCTTGAAGAAAATGATGAGCGACCATTATGGATATGCATTTGGGGAGGAGCGAACACACTTGCTCAGGCTTTATATAAAATTAAAAACACAAAAACTGAAACAGAGGCTAAAAAACTAATTGCAAAACTCAGGGTTTATACAATTTCCGACCAGGATGATAGTGGAATTTGGATTCGGAAAAATTTCCCTAACTTGTTTTACATTGTTAGTCCGGGTGACGATTATGGCAGTGCAACATGGAGTGCAATTAATAGTTATATAGATGGTATAGACAATCAGGAGATTAGCAATAATTGGCTGGCACAAAATATACAACAAGGTCATGGCTCACTTGGGGCAATATATCCAGATGTAGCTTATGGAATGGAAGGTGATACTCCATCATGGTTGAATCTAATTCCGAACGGATTGAGTAAGCCTGAACATCCCGATTGGGGAGGCTGGGGCGGGCGCTACGAATTATACAAGCCTAAATTTGATTCTCTTAAAAAAGGAAATTCAGGTGTTCCTATAATAGCAGAAACCCGGCCTATTTGGACAAATGCAATTGACAAATATACTCCATACATTTTTAATGAATATGGACGTGCGGTTCGGATGGACACAGTTAGATTTACCAGTAATAAAGCAACCTTGTTTCGTTGGCGAAAAGACTTTCAAAATGATTTTGCTTCCCGGATGAACTGGTGTACTAAATCTTATCGTGATGCTAATCATCCACCTATTCCAGCGTTAGCAAATCCAGATCAAATAATAGTAAAATCAGGCGAGGGATTTAGTTTAGATGCAACCGGTACAACTGATCCCGACGGTGATAATCTAAGTTATTTATGGTTTAATTACCCGGAAGCCGGGACCTATAAGAAATTTATTAAAATTGATTCGGCTGAAGATATTTATAAGGTTTATGTGATAGCACCATTAGTCGAAAAACCTGAAACGGCTGTTTTCATTTTAAGAGTTACAGACAAAGGTAAACCTCCATTATCACGATATAAACGGGTGATAGTGAAAATATTACCAAAATAAATAAACTTAAAATATAATTGAGTATTCGCTCTTTTAAAAATTTGTAAGAAATATATTTGGAGATTTAACTCATGTTTATAAAACTTAAAAGATCTAACTTCTTTTCAGGTAAGTTGATAATTACTCTCATTCTATTAATTTCAATCTCTTCATTCAGCCAGGTAAAATTACCAAAGTTAATAAGCGATGGAATGGTTCTTCAGCGGGATACAAATATTAAAATTTGGGGCTGGGCTTCTTCAGGAGAAAAAGTTTCCATTCAATTTATTAATGAAGCATATAACACTAACGCTGATGATAAAGGAAATTGGAGCGTAACGATTCCTAAGCAGAAAGCCGGCGGCCCTTATGAAATGAAAATCAATTCTATTACAATTCATGACATAATGATTGGAGATGTATGGGTTTGTTCAGGCCAATCGAATATGGAATTGCCAATGGGAAGGGTAAGCTGGCATTATCCTGATGAAATAGAGCATTCTGCCAATAAATATATAAGACAATTTCTTGTCCCGGATAAATATAATTTTAATCAGCCTCAAAAAGATTTAAGCGGTGGAAGTTGGAAAAGTGCAAGTCCTGAAAATACACCTGAATTTTCTGCAGTAGCATATTTTTTTGCTAAAGAGATTTATAATAAATATAAAGTGCCTGTGGGTTTAATAAATTCTGCCTTAGGCGGTTCACCTGTTGAATCATGGATAAGTGAGGATTCCATAAAGAAATATCCTACTTATTATAATGAAGCCCAGATGTTTAAGGATAACACTTTAATAGAGAAAATCGAAGATGCAGATAGAGCGAGGAGTGATGCATGGTATAAGATTTTACATAAAGAAGATAAGGGATACAGCGATCCACAAAATATCTGGTATAATATTTCATTAAACACTTCAACCTGGGATACAACTAGTATTCCCGGGTATTGGAACAATTCAAAATTAAGTGGTAAAAACGGAGTAGTTTGGTTTAGAAAAATTATAAATGTTCCTGCATCAATGGCTGGCAAATCTGCTAAATTAATTTTAGGAAGAATTGTAGATGCAGATTCAACTTTTATTAATGGAAAATTTGTAGGAACTGTTAGCTATCAATATCCTCCAAGGAGATATGATGTTCCGGCTGGAATATTAAAAGCCGGTGAGAATACAATAGTCGTAAGAGTTATAAGTAATATTGGCGTTGCAGGTTTTGTTCCGGATAAGGAATATGATTTAATAGTTGGAAATGATTCTATCAACATTAAGGGAGTTTGGAAATATTGTCTTGGTGCAGAAATGCCCCCACTTGCCGGACAAACCTTTATAAGGTGGAAACCTGTAGGTTTATATAATGCGATGATAGCTCCTTTACTAAACTATCAAATAAAAGGGGTAATCTGGTATCAAGGAGAATCTAATGCGGGAAGGCCATGGGACTATAAGAATCTATTTACGACGATGATTAGTGATTGGCGAGAAAAATGGAATGAAGGTAATTTCCCTTTCCTTTATGTGCAGCTTCCAAATTATGGAGATGCAAAAAGTGAACCTTCCGAAAGCGGTTGGGCATTATTGCAGGAAGCTCAGCTAAAGACTTTATCTGTGCCGAATACAGCTATGACTGTAACAATCGATATTGGTGAATGGAATGATATCCATCCATTAGATAAAATGGATGTTGGGAAAAGGCTTTTTCTTGCCGCCGAAAAAGTTGCTTACGGTGATGATAATGTTGTTTATTCCGGACCGATTTATAAGTCCATGAAAGTTGATGGAAATAAGATAATACTTTCCTTTGAAGATGTTGATGGTGGCCTTGTTGCAAAAGGAGGCAGTGAACTTAAACAATTTGCAATTGCCGGCACAGATAAAAATTTTGTTTGGGCAAAAGCAAAGATCGAAGGTGATAAAATAATTGTATGGAGTGATAAAATTTCAAAGCCGGTTGCTGTAAGATATGCATGGGCAGATAATCCTGCCGGAACAAATTTATATAATAAAGGTGGTTTGCCGGCATCGCCTTTTAGAACTGATAATTGGTAAAAAGTTTTTAAAATAAAAAATAGGTTTTATCATGAAAAATTTTATTTCACTTTTTTATTTATCTTTTTTTGTTTTTGTCATTTCAAGTATGTCATTTGCTCAAGAAGAAATAAACCTTAAGAATGCGTTCAAAAATGATTTCTTAATAGGTGCAGCGATTAATGATGCTCAAATAAATGGAAAAGATTCTATTGGAATTGACATTGTGAAAACACAATTTAATTCAATTTCTCCTGAAAATGTTCTCAAATGGGAAAGAGTTCATCCGAAAGTCGATCAATATAATTTTGCACCCGCAGATAAATATGTTGAATTCGGAGAGAAGAATAACATGTTTATAATAGGCCATACTTTAATCTGGCACAGTCAGGTTCCCAAATGGGTTTTTAAAGATACAAATGGCAATCAATTGAATAGAGATGAGTTATTAAAAAGAATGAAAGAACATATCTATACCGTGGTTGGAAGATATAAAGGCAGGATAAAGGGATGGGATGTTGTTAATGAAGCACTTAATGAAGATGGTACTTTAAGGGAAACTCTATGGAAGAAAATTATCGGGGATGATTATATAGAAAAAGCATTTGAATTCGCTCATGAAGCTGATCCTAACGCGGAACTTTATTATAATGACTATTCTCTTGCTAATAAACCAAAACGTGAAGGTGCTGTAAAGTTGATTAGCAAACTTTTAAAAGAAGGGATTAAAGTTAGCGGTATAGGCATGCAGGGGCATTACCAAATGGATTGGCCTACCGCTGCGCAGTTAGATTCATCAATAAAAGCTTTCTCTGTCTTAGGCATTAAGGTTATGTTTACGGAACTTGATATCAATATTCTTCCTTCTCCTGGGCAAGATAATACAGCTGAAGTTTCATTGAATTTTAAATACGATAAAAAATTTAATCCTTATACGAAAGGCCTTCCTGATTCTGTAAAAAATATTCTTGCGGAAAGATATGAAGATTTTTTTGAAGTTTTTCTTAACAATAAAAATTCAATTAGCCGTGTTACATTATGGGGTGTAAGAGATAGTGATTCATGGCTAAATTTTTGGCCGATTAGAGGACGAACCAATTATCCTCTTATTATTTAATCGTGACGGAGAACCTAAGGAAGCATTTTATAGAATTATAAAACTAACTGAGGAAGAATGAATTATTACTTTTATTCTTTCCGCTGCAGATAGAATAAAAATTTACATAAAAAATTTTATTTACACTATAAGTTATAAAGGTTATGAGAATAATTTCAAATAAAAAAATAAATATTAAGCGTTTAAATAATTTCATAACCTTTTCATTACTACTTTTCTTTTTCGTTGGTTCTATTATTCCGGGTGAAAAAAAAATTAACAAGAGGGATGAAAATTCATACATATCTTTTCAAAAAAATAGAGGAGATTTTATACTTTCAGAACCCGGCAAGTCATCTCCAATCTATATCAGCTCCCAAGATTTTCCTGGGGTTATTCGAGCAGCTAAAGATCTTCAAACTGATATTGGCAAAGTAACAGGTGCCAAACCTGAATTTAATACTGATAATAGTCCAACTTCAGAAAATGTAATCATTATAGGTTCTTTAGAGAAAAGTCCTTTGATACAAAAGCTTATTGAAAATAAAAAATTAAATGTAGATGGTATGAAGGGTAAATGGGAAACTTTTATTACACAAGCTATCGAGAATCCATTGCCATCAATTAAGCGTGCATTAGTTATTTGCGGCAGCGATAAAAGAGGAACCATTTACGGGATCTACGATCTTTCAAAAAATATTGGTGTTTCACCGTGGTATTGGTGGGCTGATGTCCCAATTGAGCACAAGGATAATTTATATGTAAAACCGGAAATGTATGTTCAAGGGCCTCCATCGGTAAAGTATAGAGGTATTTTTTTAAATGATGAATATCCTGATCTTACAAACTGGATAATAAATAAATTCGGATATATAACCCCGCAAAACAATCCTCCAATTCCGGAAGGTGTGGCAAATTATAATCATTTGTTTTATACAAAACTTTTTGAGTTAATACTTAGGTTAAGGGGCAACTACCTTTGGCCTGCAATGTGGAATAATGCGTTTAACGAAGATGATCCTGAAAATCCAATACTTGCTGATGAATATGGAATCGTTATGGGTACTTCACATCAAGAACCGATGATG
Organism: uncultured Bacteroidota bacterium; assembly: GCA_963775245.1. Classification (GTDB taxonomy): domain Bacteria; phylum Bacteroidota; class Ignavibacteria; order Ignavibacteriales; family Ignavibacteriaceae; genus CAVSWT01. The sequence goes on along the minus strand of CAVZID010000022.1, from coordinate 206,073 downwards.
CGTGCACAAAAAGAATGGGATAGACGATATCTTAAAACTTTAGGAACATGGAATTATGAAAAATATCCTGATACACTTAATAATTTTTGGCGGAAAGGGATTCGTAGAAATAAAGATTATGAAAATGTTATCACCATGGGACTTCGAGGTGCAAATGATACTCCAATGGCTTCAGGGGGTCCGGAAGCCAATATGGAGCTTCTAGAAAAGATTATAAAAGTACAACGTGAGATTTTAAGTGAAGAAACAAAAAAAGATATTACAAAAGTTCCTCAAATGTGGTGTCTCTATAAAGAAGTTCAGGATTTTTATAAAGCAGGTATGCGAGTTCCTAATGATGTAACTCTTCTATGGGCTGAAGATAATTGGGGTAATGTTAGGCGCTTGCCGACTGCTGAAGAACGAAAAAGAAGCGGAGGGGCAGGAGTATATTACCACTTTGATTATCATGGAGGGCCAAGAAGTTATCAATGGATAAATACTAACCCTATTTCTAAAATTTGGGATCAAATGTCTCTTGCAAAACAATATGGAGCGGATAGAATATGGATTGTTAATGTCGGCCATTTTAAAGGTTATGAATTTCCGCTTGAATATTTTATGAATCTTGCCTGGAATACAAATAAATGGACAAATGAAAATATAAATGAGTACACAGAACACTGGGCAGAACTTCAGTTCGGGCCGGAATATTCAAAAGATATTGCAGATATAATTGAGAAGTATACAAAATATAACGGAAGGCGTAAACCTGAACTTCTTAGTCCTACAACATACAGTTTAACAAATTATAAAGAAGCTGAAACAGTAGTTAAAGATTATTATGCAATTGCAGCAAAGGCAGAAGAAATTTATAATAAGCTTCCGCAAGAAAAACAAGCTGCATTTTATGAGCTTGTATTGTTTCCGACAAAAGCTAGTGCAACTGTAAATCAATTATATTATGCTGCAGGCAGAAACGAGTTGTATGCTAAACAGGGAAGAGCAAGCACCAATGATATGGCAGAAGAGACTCTATCTCTTTTCAAGGAAGATACAACTATGATGGGCTATTTTAACCGTTCATTCCTTGATGGAAAATGGAATCATTTCATGGATCAGACTCATTTAGGATATACAAGCTGGAATGATCCTCCGCATAATAGTCTAAATGCAATTGACCTAAAAGAAATTAATTTACCTAATTCTGCTGAAATGGGTGTGGCAATTGAAGGCTCTGAAGCAGTATGGCCTGGAGAAAAAGATGAAGCAGTTTTACCTCAATTTGACGCATTCAATCAGCAGCAGCATTATATAGATATTTTTAATAAGGGAAAAAACAATTTTGATTTTACTGTAATCGCAAATAAACCCTGGATTAAAATAAGTGAAATAGAAGGCTCTATCGAAAAAGAAAAACGAATCTGGGTTAGTATTGATTGGGAAAAAGCCCCTAAAGAAAAAAGCAATGGGATAGTAAGAATTGAAGGAATAAATAAATATGTGACGGTTAAAATTAATTCATTCAACCCTGCGGAAGTAACTAATAAATCTCTCAATGGATTTGTTGAAGGCGAAGGATTCGTATCAATTGAAGCAAAACATTATACAAAGAAAATTGATAACGGATTAAAAAAGTGGGTAGAAATAGAAGATTACGGACGTACTCTTTCGGGAATGAGAGCAAATGCACCTGTAGATGAGCCTTCCGCTATTCGGGTAAAAGATTCTCCTTGTCTTGAATACAAGATGTACCTATTCAATAAAGATACAGTCGATGTCGAAGGAATTTTTTCACCTACTTTAAATTTCATGGCTGGAAGAGCCTTACAGTATGCAGTTTCATTTGATAATGAAGCTCCACAAATTATAACTTTAGTCCCTGCTGATTATAATGCTCAGAATGGAAATAGAGATTGGGAAATATCAGTTATGAATAACGGACGTTATAGTCATTCAAAACATTTTATATCAAAACCAGGATATCATACTTTAAAAATTTGGATGGTGGATCCTGGTGTTGTTCTGGAAAAGATTATAGTGGATCTCGGTGGTGTTAAACCAAGTTATTTGGGGCCGCCGGAAAGTTTTTATCAATTAAAATAAATCTTCTAGTAGAAAGCAGAGGTATTAAATGAAAATTTTTTTTAGGCCTTTTTTATTTCTTTTTATCTTGAGTGTTGCTTCATCAGCAAATTTAATTGCACAGAATAATAATTCAAATTCAAAACAAGTTCAAATTTCGGGTACACAAGAATTAAAAATTAAATCAGCTATAACCAATAAAGAATATAATCTCTATATAAATTTTCCAAGAAATATTAATGATTCAAGCAAGTATTTCCCTGTAATTTATCTGTTAGATGCACAATGGGATTTCACTTTACTTCAAGCTATCTATGGGGAACAATATTATGATGGATTTATACCAGATGCAATTGTTGTTGGAATAACCTGGGGAGGCAAAAATCCAAATCCGGATTCATTGCGGGTAACCGATTTTACTCCGACTAAAACAATGCAGGAACCAACAGGAGGCGGAGCAGAAAAATTCCTTTCATTCATAAAAGAAGAATTAATTCCATTTATTGACAGCAAATTTAAAACTAAAAAAGACGATAGAACTTTAATGGGAAGTTCACTCGGCGGACTTTTTACTTTATACACCCTATTTACTGATCCGACTTTATTTAAAAATTATGTTTTAACCAGTCCTGCTATTCAATGGGATAACGACGTTATCAATTCTTATATGGGAAAATATTCTGAAAATAATTCCGGCTTAGCTAAAAGACTTTCTATGGCTGTAGGCGGATATGAAGATGTGAATAGCTATCAAAATTTTGTTGATGTGCTTAATGGGAAAAATTATTCCGGACTTAAAATTAAATCAAATGTAATTGATGGTGTAGGTCATTCGGGAGGCAAAGCGGATGGGTATACAAGTGGGCTTCAATTTGCTTTTGAGAAAGAACCGGTTTCTGTTGCAGAAAATATTTTAATAAAATATGAAGGTATATATAAGTCGAAAAATGGAATAATAATTAATGTTAAAATAGATAATGGTAATTTGATAACTAACTCTCCGATTTCTGGGAAAACTATTTTATATCCTGAAACCGATAAAGAATTTTATGAAATAGGAAGATTTGCTTTGGCTCATTTTAAATTTGATGAGAATGGAAAAGTTTTAGGTTTTCAATTGGAGCAATATGCAAATAAAGTTGAGTATGATAAGGTACAATAATTTTAAAAATTAAAAGAGTAACATGTAAATACCACATTTATTATTCTTATTTATAATTTTTTCAATGGCATTTATTCGCGCTTAAGATGAATACATGCTTTGACTTCGGTATGATTTAATAACCGACACTCAAATCTTAAATGACTATAAAAATAATATCAGTGGAATAATTTGCAATGATACATTTGCAACTTCCAAAATTGCCAGTAAGGAATTAAAAAATGATTTGGAAAGATTGTTAAGAAAGTCAATTGAAAGATATTCTGAAGTAAATCATCCGATGGAACTGTTATTCTTGGGACAAATCAAAATTCAAAATTAATTTAAGGGAATTAGAAAAATTCCTAGTACAATTTGCATTTTTTTTAACGAAGAAGTTTTAGATAAAGAAAATCACTTCTTCTAAATTAAATGATTCAACAAACTTTGAAACAATAGGACTTAATATATTTGTCTTCAGTAATTATTATGAATTTTTTAATGATGAGCAGCTAAGAGGAGTTGAAATAATTCATAAGGGAGTTCGAACGCCTACTAAAAGTAAAGTCAGATTAAATCCAATTCTGATGCAATTAAATCCGATTAGAAACATATAATTTAAATCTGTAATTTTGTAATTAAGAGAGAAATGATTTTGTTGAATTAATTTTTTATTTAACAGAGAATTCAAATGAAATTAAAAATACAATTATCAATTTTGATTTTAATTATTACAAGTAATTTTATTGATGCAAATGTATTAGTAAATCAATTAGGGTACTATAATAATTCACCGAAATTTGTTTATGTCACAGAACAAGCCGATAGTTTTTTTGTAGCTGAAAAAAACTCTGGAAATATATTTTACCGGGGTTCATTATCACTTTCTTCTTCCAAAGATTCCGCAACCGGATTAACAATTTATATTGGAGATTTTTCTGATTTTACCATCAGCGGAAAATATTATATCAAAACCGATTTAGGGGATTCTTCTTTTACATTTTTAATTTCTGATAGTGTATTTAATGCCGGATATAAAATGGTTCAGAAAGCATTTTATTACCAGAGATGCGGGACTGCTTTGCTTCAACAGTATGCCGGAGTTTACAAACATAATATTTGCCATACAGCAGATGGGTACTTTCATTCAACTACAGGGAAGACAGGAACAAAAGTTACAACCGGGGGCTGGCATGATGCCGGGGATTATGGTAAATATATAGTGAATGCAGGAATAACCGTCGGAACCTTGTTAATGGCTTATGAACAGTTTCCGGAAAGATTTAATGCAGATGATTTGAATATTCCTGAAAGTAGCAATTCGATACCGGATTTATTAGATGAAGTAAAATATGAATTAGATTGGTTTTTAACTATGCAGGATAGCAGCGGGGGGGTATACTTTAAAGTTACAAGGGAAAACTTTTCTGGTTTTATTATGCCTAATAAAGATACCGGGAAAAGATATATTTATCAGATATCAACTACAGCAACTGGAGATTTTGCAGCAGTATTAGCAATGGCTGCCCGAATTTATCAACCATTCGATTCAAGTTTTTCAGAACGGTGTCTTAATGCTTCAAAAAAAGCTTTTGAATATTTGCAGGATAATCCGTTTATTCAGCCTTCAGGCGGATTTAAAAATCCAACCGGAACAGTTACTGGCGAATATTATGATGGAAATGATAGTGATGAAAGATTGTGGGCTGCATGCGAACTTTTTAATACAACAGGAAACGCAACTTACAATAATTATTTTTCTAGTAATTATAAAAACAGTGCATTAGTTTCTTCAATGTATTGGGGCAATGTCAAGACTTTAGGATTACTTGATTATTTAAATTCTAACCAATCAAGCAGCAGTTCATCAATTAAATCGGATATAAATAATTCATTGTTGTCTTATTGTGAAAGTTTATATAATGCATCTTTACAATCAGGACTTAAAACTATTTTAAAACCGGGAGATTATAACTGGGGGAGTAATTCGGGTGATTTAAATAACGCTATTATACTTTTATTCGGATATCAGCAGTCAAATAATAAATCATATTATACAACTGCACTTGAACAATTAGATTATATTTTAGGTGTTAACGGTAATAATATTTGTTTTGTTACTGGATTGGGAACCAGAAGAGTAATGCATCCCCATCATCGCCCATCTGCATCAGATGGAATTGTTGAGCCTGTTCCTGGGTTGATGGCAGGCGGGCCAAATCAATATCTTAATGATGATGTTTTAAAAAGTCATTACACAATCAATACTCCGCCGGCATTATGTTATATTGATAATCAAGAAAGCTATGCATCAAACGAGATTGCAATTAATTGGAATGCCCCATTGGTTTTTGTTATGGGATATTTTAATTATGAAGGAAAGCTGACAGGAAACAATGAAAAGCCGAGACAAAGTCCAAATATGTTTAGACTATATCAAAATTATCCCAATCCATTTAATCCGACAACTAAAATTAAGTATGAAATCCAGGCCCCTCCAAACCTCCCCAAAGGGGAGGCTTTAGTGCAACTCAAAATTTATGATATACTTGGAAATGAAATAGCGACTCTTGTTAATAAAGAACAGCAGCCAGGAACTTATGAAGCCCAGTTTAATGGAAGTAATTTTGTCAGCGGTATATATTTTTATCAACTTAAGTTAGGCAGTTTTTCTCAAACAAAGAAATTAGTTTTATTAAAGTAGTTATTTAATTTCCGAGTGATTGCCGGATTCCAATTTCCAATCCGCGAAGTTCAGCTAAAGCTCTCATTCTTCCATATAAAGAATAGCCAGGATATATATTTTTTTTAGGTTTATCATCAAGCATTAATCTTCCGTGATCAGGGCGCATTGGCATACGTGAATTTTTATTTCCGTTTGCAATTCTTCTATTTTGTTCTTCAACTAATACTTTCATAACGCCATACATGTCAACGTCGCCTTCAAGATGATTGTCTTCCATGAAATCGCCGTCAGCATTTCTTTTAACATTTCTAAGATGAATAAAATTAATTTTTCCAGCAACATTTTTGGTTATATCAACAAGATCGTTTTTATATCCCGCGCCAAGTGAACCAGTGCACAGTGTAATACCATTTGAAGGAGAATCATAAGCATTTAAAATATTTAAAAGATCATTTTTAGTGCTTACAATTCTTGGAAGTCCAAGTAAAGGCATTGGAGGATCATCAGGATGAATTCCAAGTCTAACTCCAGATTCTTCTGCAGCGGGTGCAATCTCTTTTATAAATTGATAAAGATTTTCTCGAAGAGCATCATCACCAATTTCTTTATAATTTTTTAATGCTGATTTAAAATCATCAAGTGAATATGCTTCTAATGAACCAGGTAATCCATATAAAATTGTTTCTTTTAGTTCTTGAACTTGATCTTTATTTAAACTTTCAAAATAATTTTTAGCTTTATTTATAATTTCTTTAGAATATTCATCCTCTGAATTATCTCTATTTAAAATAAAAAGATCGAATGCAGCCATTACATGATATTCAAACCTGGTTGTTATAGATCCGTCACCAAAATCATGTTGAAGATTTGTTCTAGACCAATCCAACACAGGCATGAAATTATAACATACAGTATCAATTCCGCACTTACCTAAATTGCGAATAGATTCTTTATAGTTCTCTATATATTTTTTATAACTTCCGCTTCTTTTTTTTATGTCTTCATGGACGCAAATACTTTCCGCAACAGACCATGTGAAACTCTCAGCTTCAATTATATATTTTCGCTTTAAAATTTCATCTTCAGTCCATGTTTCGCCGATTGGAATTTGGTGAAGAGCTGTTACTATTCCAGTAGCGCCTGTAGGTTTTATTTCTTTAAGTGTTATTGGATCATTTGGCCCAAACCACCGCCAGGTATATTCTAACATAATTTCAGTTTTATTTATGATGTTATTGTAATTTGAATACAAATATAACTAATCTTCCAGGATTTTAAATTGATTTGAAATTCTAAGTTTTAAATGCAATAGAAATGACGTATATATTTTTCAGTGATGAACATTTGATGACGATAATTTTAACCCGATGATCCCGGCAATTATCATCAACATGTAGAATACTTTGATAATATTGAAAGCTTTTTGAAACAAAATATATTCCGCAATCGAAATACCGATTACTGCAATTCCTACCCAAATTGAGTATGCTATTCCCATCGGAAGTGTTTTTAACGAGCTTGAAAAAAAGAAAGCACTCAAGAATCCAAATAAAGCATAAAAAATAATCGGGATAAATTTAGTAAAGCCTTCAGTGTACTTTAAGCTGATGACCCAACCGATTTCCATTATGCCGGCAAGAACTAAGTATAACCAATTCATAAATTCTCTTTTTGTACGGTCATAATTTTATGAAAATAAAAATATAGATGGATTAAATTATTGTTAATTAAAAATTAAGAAATTGTTATAAGATCATATGCAGTATTTGAAGATTAGGATTCATTGTTTCAAAATGTTTAAATTTTAATTTACAATTTCTTCCATTCTACTTATATCTTAAAAACAAATTACCTGCTCTTAATAGGGAATTGTCTGATTTTTAAAATATTTTTGGGGAATAGTTGGGGCTTTTTCAAATATATATTTTTTATGTCTTACCTGAATGGTTCATAAATTTTAATAATGCAGTTTACTTTTCAGAAAATACTTTTATTTATTCTATTAGTCATTTAAATGCAGTTAAGTCAATTATAAATTATTCATTAATGCTTTAATATATTTTACAAATTATCTAACCGGGGATAGGTTAGTATTAAATAAAAAAACATGGAGGTTAAAATGAAAATTGTAAGAATGAATAAATTACAAAATGAAGGGGGTGGAAAGACATTGGCTTTCTTTGACATTCAAACTGATGATGAAATTATAATAAAAGGTTTTCGTATAGTAAATGGGGTTAATGGTCTTTTTGTTTCTTCTCCAGATGAGAAAGGCAAAGATGGTAAGTATTATGAAACTGTAATACTACCTAAGACAATGAAAGATAAATTACAAATTGTGGCTTTGGAAGAATATAATTCATAAATGTAAAATATGTTGTGCTGAACTATCCATATGAGCATGATATTTCAACAAACATTTCTTTTGTTCTCCTGCCTGTCATGAGCTATTTTATGGCAGGCAGTGTTAATTAAAAAGTTAGGTGAAGTTTTAAATTTCTATTGATGCAGCATTAACCCGGCAATAAAATATATTTATAAATTATAACAAAAATATTTTTAACTAATGCATTTTTTGCTAGTGTTTTTTATAAATGAAAAATAAATTGAACTAATGAGGAAGACCATGACTAAAAAGAAAGATTATTCAGAAGATGCAAAAAACTTTTTCTTCAATGAAGACAATAAAAAGAAAAAGAAGGAATTAGAAAATAAATATGGAATGAAATATTCAGGGACTAACAGTGAAGCTGAACCTGAAATAATTAATCAATTCTTATCAAACGTAAAGGCATTTGAAGATGCCTTTGAAATTGCTGAAAGTAAAAAATTAATTGAGATGCTTGGGTTCCCTAAATTTGAGAAAATAGACAAATTGAAAAATGATGAATTAGAGACTGAAATTGCTGAAGTGCTTGCAATATATGCAGATCATGATATTAATATTGATGTCCTTGAAGAGAATGATGTTTCCGACGAAGAATTTTATAACTTTCTAACTGTTGAGCTCCCCCAGCATGAATCGGATTTCTTTCAAGTTGAAGGTATGACAACAAATTATATTTATGAGGAATTTCACCCGAACGATAAGCTTGATATAAAACAATCCATTGATTATCTAATTACATTTTTACCAAGTAAATCGATGGATCATATTAAAACTTATATGGGGAAAGATAATCTTGAGTATAATGGAATTAAAATGACACAAACGATGTTTATTAAAGAATTGATTAAGCTTTTTAAAAATCTCAAAAGAGATTCTGAAAAGAAAATAGATTTTAAAAAGATTGAATTAATAGACGAATCAAATGGAAAAGCTGAATTGAATATCATAATTAAAAATAAATCCGTGGGCAAGAATAAAAAAATAGGTAACCACACTGTTTTAAATTTACAATTTGAGCTTAATAGAAGTGAATATGGAGGCTGGGATATAAACGGTTGTACTGTTTTGTGAAAAAATAATTAGAGTTTGTAATCTCCTTAAAATATTGATTTAAATTAATTGATTATAATAAATGTAAAGCTTAAATAAAAATTCAGAAAATATTATTTAGGTGGATATATGGAGCTTAATGAAGAACTTAAAGAATTGGAATCATTTAGTCGTGAACATTTGCATGCAATTTGGCAAAGCTACAAAGCCGGTGAAATGCTTGAAGGTGAAGATAAAGTAACCGCAGAATTAATGGATTTGCACCCGGAATATTATGATGATTGGAATTCGACCAACTTCGACCGCGAATTTGATCCCGAAAATGATGTAAATCCGTTTTTACATATTACATTTGATATTATTATTATGAATCAAATAAATGCCAACGATCCGCCGCAAGCTAAATTCACTTACAATAAATTGGTTGCAAGAGGATATAATCATATAGAAGTAATTCACAGGATGGGCTCGATACTGCTGGAAGAATATTGGGGTGTAATGAATCTTGGTAAATCATTTAACGTTAAAAGTTATTCACGAAAATTGAAAAATCTAAAATAAAAATAGTTGATTTTTCATGCCCGGATTTTTTACTTCTTTCTTCGAAAATAAATAAGCTCACAAAGTTCAGTGTACTTGTAATTATAAATAATTTTTATCGTAATAATAATTGATTAACATTTTAAACTTATATGAAACGATAAATTATATTATTTCGCTTCAACCCAGCAAGCTTGTAAAATCTTATAGGAAGAATTACTTCCGGATGACCTATCTAAAATTCTCGGGGTTATAAAATCTTCGTGCGGATTATAATCAATATTATTTTGTTTTAACTCTTTTACTTTTCCCCCTGAAACTGAAAATGTAAAGGTTTTAAATGGCTTGTCATCAGCTTTTAACACAACAGAATAATTCCCATCCTCTTTTGTTAATGAGTTAAATGTAAACCAATTTGTACCATTTTTATTGGGGACAACCAGGCTTGCATACAACGGCTGCCAATTTTTATTGCTTGCAATAACTGTACTCTGGCTTTGTGCAACCTCAGTATTACCTTTCAAAATGTGAACTGTGATTTTCGCTTGTTTATTGTTTGCCGGGAGTTCTCTTAAGCAAGTCCACCAATTAAAATTTAAAATGTAATCCGGTTTATCAGGATCAAAAGAAAAATATCCTAAATTTTTCCATGGACCTTCGCGGTAATAATTTGTCGATGGATTATAAGGGTCGTTGCTTTTTTCAATTGTCATTTTAAATGGAAGCCTGGTAACTGCTTTTCCATTAATATTAATGCTGATGACAAAATCACCTGCTTGTTTTAAGTGAACAATTCCCGGCCCATTTGCAATTACACCATCAAATATTTTTATGTTATCCCATTTTTGAATTCTCAATCCACTATTGTATAAAATTTTGCCGGAAGCATCGGAAATTTCAAATTCAAGTTTAGAATAATTTTTAGGAGGGAAAATCATAGGTAATGTCTCTATCATAAAGCCGCCGCTTTGTTCATAAAACCTCATATTCATCAATGCAGCATAATCAATAGCGGAAGGGTAATTCTGCGCTAATATGGATGAAGTTATTGCGATTATAAATAGAATTGTGTTGATGCAAGTTTTCATTTCTATCCCTATCAATATGATTTAAAATGGATTGAGTTTATATTATGAGCAAAGCGAGAAAGTATTTAAAGATAAAGTAATTCTATAAAACTTCAAATTATTTTTTTTAATGAGTAAAAAATATTATTAGCGCTAATAGGTTCACAGGAAACTTTGGTGGTAAAAGTTATTAAGCACACATCAGAACCCTTCCCATACCCTTCCCTTGGAAAGGGACGGGTTTATTTAAGTAGTTAACTTTATATTTTTCTTTCTGACAGAATATCAATGCATTTGTTTTACTTTCTATAAGCCTCTCACTTTGCAAGGGAGAGGTTGGAGAGGGTTATTGATTTAACTTATTGCTTCTGTAATTTTATAAACATATTTACTATATAAATAATTTCAAATAATTAAAAGAAGAAAATATGTTTAAAGCAATTTATTTTACAGACTTTTTTCATTTTGCAAATTGTTCTTTTGCAATCTAAAAATCCTCTGAACCCACCACTCACGCTTAAAATTATTTTTAATAGAAAAATTCATATCCATAAAATATTAAGCTATTTTTATTAAACATTTTTTTTATCTTAGCATCCCATATACTCAACCCCAATAAAATTAAAATTTTTCTTTAATGAAAAAGACATTATTGCTGTTTTTTATTTTCATGTTAATTCAATCTTTTGTCTATGGACAACCAGTAAAAAAAGATTCAATCAAGTATCAGCTTGATACTGTTTTTGTGAACGTCAATCGTTTTGAACAGCCTATTCATCAAATTCCTTTTTCAATTGATGTATTGGATTCTGAAAGTTTAAGTTTAAAAAATGAAAGTCTTTCTACTCAAGACATTTTTAATTTAGTACCTGGAATAATTGTCAACAATAGAAATAATCTTTCAGAAGGTGATAGAATTATAATCCGTGGAATTGGAACACGTTCACAATTTGGCGTACGGGGAATAAAAATTTTACTTGACGGAATTCCTTTGACTTTTCCTGATGGCCAATCACAGTTAAATAATCTTGATTTAAATTCTATTGGACGAATTGAAATCATTCGCGGGCCAAGTTCATTTTTATATGGTAACTCAGCAGGGGGTGTAATTTATATTACGAGTAAAAAAGTTTCTTCTTCTCGTTTTAATTTTACACCAGGTTTAACAATTGGCGGTTATGGGCTTCGTAAATTTTCGTTAAACTCCTCCGGAAAAATTGGAAGTAATTCTTTATTTATTAATCTGGAAAAAATATATTCAAAAGGATTTAGAGAAAACTCTGCCGTAAGTACAAACTCAGTAAATATAATTTCAAAGCAGCAGTTTAATAACAAAATTTCTTTGCAGGCAGTTTTAAATTATTATGATGCCCCTTATCTTCTCAACCCAAGTTCGTTAAATAAAACTGATGCACAAAATAATCCTGCACAAGCGAGACAATTTGTAAAACGGCAGGGGGCAGGTAAAAAAATAACTCAAACTCAAACCGGTATTACATTTTCTTTTATCCCCAAAGAAAATCAAAAATTAGAAACAACTTTATATGGGATTTGGCGTAGAATGTTTAATCCTATTCCGGGTAGTGTTATAGATTTAAAAAGATTTTCAGGAGGGATTCGCAGTAATTATTCATTCACAATTCACATGTTAAATAATGATTATAAATTTTTAACCGGGCTGGATTATGAGTTCCAAAATGATAATAGGAAAGAATATGACAATAATGGAGTTACTAATTATTCCGGCTTAATGAGCAATGAAATAATTAATAATGTTCAAGTAGGGAGTAATATTTTAAATCAAAAAGAAAAAGTAAATGGTTTAGGTGCTTTCACTAAAATTGAGTTTACGCCAATAGATAATTTTTCTTTTTCTTCAGGTTTACGTTACGATAAATATAAATTTTCAGTGATAGATAATTTCTTTTCGGATGGTGTTGATAATTCCGGCTCTATCCCTATGAATAATTTAAGTGGAATGGTTGGGGTGGTTTTTAATTTAAATATTGACGCACAGCTTTACTCAAATTTTTCAACTGCCTTTCAAACACCAACAACTTCCGAGTTGAGTAATACAGTAGATGAAAGCGGTGGATTTAATACAACATTAAAACCTGAGCAATTAAAAAATATTGAACTTGGAATTAGAGGGAATAATTTTAATCATCATCTATTTTACAATCTTTCTGTTTATAAATTAATTATTAGTCAGATGTTGATACCATATCAAATCCCCAATTCCCAAAGTGATATAGTATTTTTTAGAAACGCAGGGAAAGCAGTGAATAACGGCGTTGACATATCACTTAATCTGTTAATAAACAATTTTAATTTCACGGCTTTTTATTCTTTAATGGATTTCAAATACAATAATTTGATTGAAACTTTGCTGATAAACAATAGTCCTCAATCATTTCAATTAAGCGGTAAATATGTTCCGGGAGTACCGAAAAATATATTTGGTTTAGGATTTACACATACATTTAATTTCGGATTAATGGTGGGAATAACTTATAAATGGAATGATAAATATTTCGCAAATGATTGGAATGGGCCTAAGACTAATTCAACAGGCAGCATTTCTGATTTTGTTAATGATGCTTATTCAACAATAGATTTTAACTTAAAATACAAATTTAATTTAAGCTTTGTGCGATTTGATTTTTATCTTGGAATAATTAATTTGTCAAATTCAAAATTCAACGGTTCGATAATTTCAAACGCTGCCGGCAATAGATTCTTTGAGCCTGCTGCCCCAAGAAGCTGGTACAGCGGTCTTTCAATTAATTTCAATTAAAACTAAGAGGGATGAAAATGAAAAAGTACGTATCATTTGAGTCATTTTTTTGTCTAGTTTTATTCGCATGCTTGAATACATATTCAAAAGCACAGGATAATGATAGAAAAGTTAATCCTGAAATTTGGGTTCGCCCTGGATATGAATTATCAGTTGCTGTTTGCTCTGATTTAAGGTGCCGCCACATGGCGCTTGGACCAGATGGAACACTTTATTACACTACAACCCCTGATAAAGTAATCATGGCAGCAAAAGATAAAGATGGCGATGGATATTATGAAACACTTACAAAATTTTATACTTCTGAAAATTCTGTTTACTATGTTTATTGGTATGACGGAGAATTATGGTATTCGGAAAGCGGTGCTATTTATAAATTAAAAGATAAAAACAGTGACGGCATTGCTGATGAAAGAGAAACCGTATTTCCTGAAGATAGTTTACCGCATGGAGGAGGTCACTCATGGCGTCCGATTTTGATTCATAATAATCGGTTATATACTGCTATTGGTGATCCTCAAAATTTAAGTGATCAAACAGGAACCGATAGAGAAAAAATCTGGACATACACTCTGGATGGTAAAGATAAAAAACTTTGGAGTTCCGGAATTCGTAATACTGAAAAATTAGTTGTTCGTCCCGGCACAGATGAAATTTGGGGAATGGATCACGGAAGCGATTGGTTTGGAAAAGCAGTAGGTGATGAAAGGGGAAATCAGCCAATTACAGATTACAATCCTCCTGCAGAAATGAATAAATATATTGAAGGTGGATTTTACGGGCATCCTTTTCTTGTTGGCAACCGGGTACCTCGTTATGAGTTCATGAATAGGAAAGATATAATTGAACTTGCTGCTAAAACAATTGTTCCAGAATGGTGCGGCGGTGCTCACTGGGCACCTTGCGGAATGATGTTTTATACCGGCGATCAATTTCCAAAAGAAATTAAAGGCGATGCTTTCGTTGCTTATCATGGCTCATGGAATAGATCTGTTAAAGCAGGTTACCAGGTAACAAGGGTTTTATTTGAAAACGGTAAACCTTATGGCGAGCTTTCTTTTGTTAAATTTTTAACTGAAGATCAAAAAGTTTTAGGAAGGCCTGTTGATGTTATTCAAGCTCCAGATGGAACTTTGTTAATAAGTGATGACGGCAATAAAGAAGTTGACGGATACAAAATGAATAAAATTTATAGATTGAAATATGTTGGGGCTAAATAGTGAATAGTAAGATTTTAAAATTCTCACTTGTTTCATTTATAATTTTTTCTTCTTCATTATTTGCTCAGTCTGGTATAGAAAAAATTGAAGATATTTCTTTATTACCGGTTCCAACATTTCAAGAAAATTGTTCACGTTGTCATGGCGATGAAGGATCAGCTTATGGTAAAAATTTTGGGAATCTAAAAGAAGATTCGCTAAAGCTTGTAGTTGAAGATATGATGTTTGGCCCTGGTGCCTTAAACCCAGACAGCGAAGAAATTGATGCAATGGTTAGTTACAATAAATCAATTAAAAATAATAAACCATTTGCATCGATAATTAATTCAAAATCTTTTTTGGATGGGAAAGATAAAAGCTTAAAAATAAGTGCTTCGCCAAAAGCAGAGATAAAAGTAAATAACGATGACGTAAAAATTATTTCAGTAGATGGTATTTGGAATTTAAATTATGATCTCGAAAAGATTAAAGAATTAAAAATCACAGTAACAAGAAATAAAAATTCATCCACATTGAATTTCCCCGAAGAGTTGTGGACGAATAATTAGATTCTGGATACACGATTCTTGGTGAATAGAAGAGATATGAATTATCAAGAATCCAGTATCGAGAATCTTTAAAGAAATTTTCTAACTGAATCAAATAAGATTTTATAATCACTCCAATTTATAAGCAGCAACAGACTTTTTCCAAAAAGTTGGTACATAAAGAATGTGATGAACGGGATCGTAATTTATGTCGGCAGAATTTATTTTTCCCTTGTGTGTATCCAGCATAAGCTCATTTGTTCCATTCTTATTTCCGTAATAAATATATCCCCCCAGCTTGAATATATAAAATCACCATTACCAACAGGCTCAACTCCATCTATAGCATTTGGTAATTCAGTTACTTTTGTTAATTCTTTTTTAGCGTTTGCTTTCCATATAGTTTTTCCACTAGCAATATAGAGGTCTGTCCCAATTGCTTTTAATCCATTAACACCATCAATGTTTTCCAGGAAAACAGATGGAATATAATTTTCAATACGATGAACTATATGAGTTTTGGAATCAGAAACGTATACAATTCCCTTGTCACTTACTGTAATGTCATTAAGGAATTCTGCACCTTCGATAGGTATTATTTTTATGACTTTGCCTTTATCAATATCTATAACATCAACATCAGAAAGGTCTGCAGCATATAATTTATTTCCATATCTACCTAATCCTTTTGGTGAGTTTAATCCGCTTATCCAGCTCGTGTCAACATTTTCCCCATCAAGACTTATTTTAGCAACACCGCCAATTCCGTCTTTATCATTTGGGTTAATTCCCATTTGTGAGGCGAATAAAATATGCCTGGTTGTATCAAGCAATACTGACTCGGGAAGGTCAACAATATTTTTTGTTTCCCAAAGTTTAACAAGTTTATGTCCCTGAGCCATAATACCAATAGAAAAGAACAATATGATGAACGCAATATATTTCATAACTAATCCTTTCTCCTAAAATTATGAGAAATCAAAAAATAAATTCAAACAGAACAATTATTATTTTTTTTTATTTAGCTAAATTAAAATTCTTCATTCAGAATCCATGAAGGTCTTTTACTAATATGAAAATTATATAAGCGAAAAATTTCTCCGGCTGCCTTAATTTTATAAACAGCGAATGCATTCTCATCTCTTAAAGAGATATAAACAAAATAATCTTTATCTGTCTTTTCTTGTGCCTTGCCTGAAATGTTATATGAAATAATTTCACTCACAATTATAAGAGTAAAGTATTTATTTGTTTTCATTGGAAAAATTTCATTTATGAATTTCTTCTTTAAGATAATTAGAGTTTTTGTTAATCTAAGTAAAAAAAATCCACAATATGAAATGGGTTTTCCAAATCAAATGAGGTAATTTTTAATTTTGATAACAGAATATAAAAAAAATAGTTGAAAATGATAAGCGTTTATCATTATTTTAATAGCCGGGGAAAAGATGAGATTTAAATGTGAAAAATTTAACGTCATTTAGTATTTGTCAGCTTAATAAAAAATAATAGAAAGTAATTTCTATAAATTAGTACTCCGAGGAGAACGGAATGATTTTATTTATTGAACTACTAACAGGGGCAGCAGGATTAATAATCCCGGCTATAATTAGTGTCGGTCAAAATAAAAAAATTGATGTTTCTAATATAATACCGGAAGAAGTTACTAAACGAGTAGGCAGCTTAATAAGATTAAGGCCGGAATTTGAAAAACAATATATTGAAATTCATAAAAAAGTTTTCCCTCCAGTTTTAAACAGAATAAAAAAATCCAACATTAGAAATTATTCCATATTCTTGAATGAAAAGATATTGTTTTCTTACTATGGTTATATTGAAGAAGATTATGAAAATGATATGATTGAGATTGATGATGCTGCTACAAAAGAATGGTGGAAAATTACAGATCCAATGCAAAAACCATTTGATGATAGGAAAGCAGGAGAATGGTGGATGGTATTAGAAGAACTTCAGCATTTTGAAGGAATTATAAAATCTTATGAGACTGTAGAAAGGCACGCCTACACAACAAAAATTAAGGAAGACTGTGAAAAAAATATAGTCAAATTGTTTTCAAACTTTAACGAAAAGTTATTTCATTTTTATAAAGATGCAAGAATTCAGAATCATAGTGTTTATTTAAATGATAACAGGGTTTATGTTTATTTCGAATATGCAGGAGATAATATTAAAAATGATTATCAAGATTTAAACTACAAGCCTGAAATAAAAAATTGGAATGCTGAGCTTCAAAAATATTTGTGTTCTCAATGGGAAAAAATGAAAGAAGTATTCCATACAGACTAAGTATTTTTTGCCGCATTATTTCAACAATTGTAAAGATATAAATTAATAATGTTATTTATTTTAAGTACTTAATATATACTATAATTTTAGAGGATACTTTATGGGTGTAACAAAAATGTTCAAAGCTGAAAATGGTAAAAACTATTTTTTAACATTTATGCTGGTCAGCACTTTGTTTTTATTATGGGGAATCTGTAACGGAATGATCGACGTTATGGATAAACATTTTCAGGACTTTTTACATTTATCAAAAGCACAATCAGCATGGGTACAGTTTGCACATTACCTGGGTTATCTTCTAATGGCGCTTCCGGCGAGCTGGCTGGCAAGTAAGCTGGGGTATAAAGGCGGTATAATTACTGGATTACTTCTCGTATCTCTTGGCGGATTTTGGTTCATACCTGCTACACACATTGCTTCTTTCTGGGCTTTTCTTCTTGGAGTATGTATAATAGCAATGGGACTAACAATTCTAGAAACAGTTGCTAATCCTTATACAACAGTATTAGGCCCAAAAGAATTTGCTGCAACCCGGATAAATTTTGCGCAGGCATTTAACGGTGTCGGATGGATTTTCGGGCCAATTATCGGCGGAATATTTTTCTATTCTAATGAAGGTGCTGTAGTTGCACAAAAGCAGCTATACATCCCTTATTTAGCAATTGCAATAATTGTTCTTGTAATGGCAGCGGTTTTTTATTTTTCAAATTTGCCCGACTTAAATACTGAAGACGAATATCACATGGATGATGCTGAAACAGAAGGTATCAAACGTTCAATCTGGTCACATAAACATTTTGTAGGAGGGGTAGCTTCACAGTTTTTATATGTTGCTGCTCAAGCGGGCATTTTTAGTTTCTTCATTAATTATATTGTTGAAGAACTTCCATCTATTTCAAACGGGATGGCACATAGCTGGATGTTTTCTGACCGAACAATTCTAAAAGACGGTGCTTTCTTTGTAAACGAAAAAGGAGCAACATTTTTATTGGGAACAGTAGGCTTTCCTCTTTTTCTAATTGGAAGGGCGAGTGGTGCCGCAATACTTAGAAAATTGAAAGCTCACCAGGTGCTTGGCACCTATGCACTGATTAATGTAATACTTTGTGGTGTAGTTGTATTACAGGTCGGTTGGGTTTCAGTTATTGCTGTATTTCTTACATTCTTATTTATGTCGATTATGTACCCTACTATATTCGCATTAGGTATTTATGGACTTGGTGCACAGGCAAAAAAAGCGTCCGGTTTTATTGTGATGGCAATTATTGGCGGCGCATTAATGCCTAAGATTATGGGTTATCTTGGAGATGTTTATAATATGTCTGTTGGATTTCTTATGCCATTAGTTTGCTTTGCAATAGTCGCAGTTTATGGATTTTTATGGACAAAATTAAGTAAGACAGAAGGCGTAGTAGGGCTCTCAGCTATTAAAGGGCATTAGAAAAATTAATATTTATGATGAAATAATTTGTTATGGCTTTTTATAAAATAGTTTGGAATAAAAATGTATTACTTAAACTTTAAAAGATAATTTCTTTTTGAGGTGTTAATTATATTCAAAGTTACACGTTAATAAATAGGCTTAAGAAAGGTAAACTTTCAGCTCTCAAAGAAATATATAATTTGTATAGCAAAAAACTTTTTTATTTTATAAATGCTTATACAAACGATAGAGAGGAAAGTGAAGAAATAGTTCAAGACGTTTTTCTCAGACTATGGAACAGAAGAGAAAGTCTAGATGATTCGCTTTCATTAAACAGCTATATTTATACGATAGCAAAAAACTTGTCCATAGATTACATCCGCAGAAAGAAGGTAAAGATATTTCCAATCGACTACTTAAATGAAAATTATTTTATAGTACACAATAAAGGGGAAAGCAATTTAATTACCCACGAATTAGAAATTAAATTTGATGAAGCTATTGAGCACCTTTCACCAAGAATGAAAGAGGTGTTCAAATTACATAGAAAAGATAATTTAACTTATTCACAAATCTCAACTCAACTCGGTATCTCTGTTTCAGCAGTTGAAAAAAATATTTCCTCCGCAATAAAATCAATTAGAAAATATGTGGCGGAGAGGAGATAGATCTTTTACATGAAAATATTTTAGTCTTCATTTGGTACTGCGAAACTTGATTAACTTGCAATTGTTAATTGAGATTTTTTACATTCACTCAATAGTAAATTATTGGTAATAAAGCCAAAGCATCAATCATAAAAATAGGAAACATTTTTATTTACAAAAAAATGTTAGTGTCCAATTCAATATTTGGGTTTAAACTTAAATTATTTGCAATTATTATTTTATTGTTTGTTATACCAATTAATGCGCAAATACGACAAAATTCAAGTCTCTCTATAAGGCTTGTTGAAGTTTCTCTTGAACAAGCTTTAAAATCAATCGAACAAAAATCAGATTTTACCTTCAGTTATATTAAAGAAGAATTGCCGCTCAAAGAAAGAGTTACTCTAATAGCCGAAAATGAACCTATTCAACAAATTCTTGATAAGTTAAATAAGAAGTATGGTTTAATCTTTTCGCAGATTAATAATATAATTGTAGTCAAAAGTTCAGCTAAATTAAATAAAATAAAATATGATGTTGGTTCACTTTGCGGGATTGTAATTGATTCTTCTAATAATGAAGTTCTGATGGGAGCGAACATTATTTTAAAAGGAACTTCAATTGGTGCTGCAACAAATTTTGAAGGTAAATATAAAATTTGTTCTATCCCGGTAGGAAATTACAAAATTAAAGTTTCCACGGTGGGCTATAAATCAAAAGAATACCAGGTAAGTATTAAATCCAATCAAACCACAATTTTGAACAGTGAACTTTTAGACGATGTAATTCATAGCGATGAGGTTGTAATTACTTCTCAGGCTCTAGGGCAAAATGCAGCAATCAGGCAGCAAATAAATTCTGTAACACCGGTTAATGTTGTTTCATCTGACAGAATAAAAGAACTTCCCGATGCAAATGCAGCAGAATCAATAGGAAGATTGCCTGGAATTTCATTGATTCGAAGTGCCGGTGAAGCTAGTAAAGTAGTTATACGGGGACTTGAACCAAAATTCAATGCTATTACTATAAATAATGTTAGAATCCCTTCTACTGCTTATGATGACAGATCTGTTGACTTGAGCATGATATCAACTGACATGCTTTCAAGTATAGAAGTTTACAAAGCAATTACTCCCGACATGGATGCTGAAGCGGTTGGTGGTGTTGTGAATTTGAAAATTAAAAGAGCTCCTAGTGAACAAAGACTGCAGCTAAAATTAGAACCAGGGTATAGCCAGCTAAAAGATGATTGGGGAAATTATAATTTTACGAGTGAATATAGTAATAGATTCTTTATGGACAAGCTAGGTATAATGTTTTTAATATCTTATCAAAAAATAAATCGAAGCTCCGAGAGTTTTAATGCCGAATACCAAATAACTGGATTGCGGGATCCGGTTACAGGTATTGTTTCAACTGCCGGCAAGGATCTAGGGTTAAAAAATATTGATGAACAAAGAAAAAGGTCAACTGCAAGTTTAATATTAGATTATTCATTTGGTGAAAAAGGCACAATGTGGCTGACAAACTTTTATAGTTCTACAACTAGAAACCCATTTAGTATTAACAAATCGTATCACGGTATGGGAGATAAAATTTATTATACTGCCAATGATCAGGATATAGAAGAAACAGGTTTGCTTAATTCAATTAATGGTGAGCTACATGTATTGAATAGTGATATGGATTGGGTTTTATCGCGATACAATGTTCTATCTAATGTTAATTATAGTGCAACAATGAATTTTATGCAAGGCTCTTCTTTTAACAATTCATTATTAGATGTTAATAATCTAAGTACCTATATACCGGCATCTAAAGATAGTCTAGGTATGATTTTTTTATCAGGTAGTTCGTACGAACCAAGCCAAACTTATCAAACAAATTATGCTGCAAATTATAATCTTAAAAAGGAATTTAAATTAAGAGAAGATATATCGGCTTTTATAAAATCCGGTATTAAATATTTGAAGTCTGATAGAAGTAATAATCAATATAGGTGGGCTGAAGATCAGTACAGCATTTCCGATGCAGCTCATTTAATTAAATTGGCAGAATCTAATTGGCCGGTTCCTTTAACGAAAGATAATCTAGGAAGAATTCTGGCTATTAATTTTATTTCATCACCAACTGCATCCGAAAAGATTTTAGATGGAGAATATAATCTTTTCCCACTATTTGACAGAAATAGCTTAAGACAGTGGACTTCGTCTCAAAAAAATAATTATAATTATGATAGGACCGGGCTAATAAACGACTATAATTTAACTGAAACAGTTTCTGCTGCTTATTTAATGGGGCAGTTGAAGTTTAATAATTCTTTTACACTAATGGGTGGTGCAAGATATGAGTATTCTAATAACCATTACCAGTCCGTATGGACAACAGCTTATGAAATTTACGGTAGATCAGGAATTGTAAAGGATACCACAACGGCAAAAAAATATGGTTATTGGTATCCCGGTATTTATTTGAAATATAGGCCATTAGATTGGTTAAATATTTTAGCTTCCGCAAATAAAACTATTGCAAGGCCTGATTATTCTATGATTGAACCTTATACAAGGTATGATCAAACTAATGCTGTTCTTTACAGAGGAAATCCTGGTTTGAAGGAATCAATGACTTGGAATTACAATGTAACTCTTTCATTGTATAATTGTACTTACGGTTTATTTTCGATTAGCGGGTTTTACAAAGATGTGAGGAATTTATTTTATCCCAAGACTTCACAGATTTATCAACAAGAAGATATTGACGCATTAGGTATTCCAGGTAAAGAAGGTGGTTATCTTATGTATTCATTTGGAAATTCAAGTAAAGCAAATGTAAGAGGGATAGAAATTGAATTACAAACACATTTCAATTTATTATCGAACATCCCGAATATTCTGAGAGGTTTAGTTTTAAGTACAAATTATTCCAGAATCTGGTCTGAAACATATTTCCCAATTGGATATAATCTAATACCTATCCCGATACCGGGAACAAGGCCGCCTAAGTTTACGTTTGATTACACAGAAAAATACAGGAAAGGTCCAATGCCAGGCCAGGCAAATCAAATTGCAAATATTTCTTTGGGTTATGATATTGGAGGTTTACTGGCAAGGCTTACTCTTCTTTATCAAGGCGCAAGTTTAAGCAGTATTGGAACAATTGAGGAAAATGATTTTTGGAATGATGCGTTTTGGAGATGGGATTTTACAATTAAATTTCATTTAAATAAAATTATAAATTTAACATTCAATTTAGTTAATATTACCAACCAGCCGGATAAAGCTTATTTCGGTTCAAAAAATTATATCTCAAGCATTTATCATTACGGTTTGAATAGTAATGCCGGAATAGAGCTGAACTTTTAATAATATGTAAGTCAATCTGAATAATTTTTTTTTCATACCTGGGGTGCTTCCAATTTTTTACGTATTAATAAATAATTGTAGTTAATTTTTTTTGGATAAATTATTGAATATGGAAAAACCTTCTGAAATAATATTAAATAAGTTTTTAGAAAACAGATGTACACAAGTTGAGCACGAAACGGTCCTAAACTATTTAAATTCTTTGGAACTTGAAGAATTAAATCAGTTCATGGATTCACATTTAAATAAAATCGAGAATGAAGAAATTGCTCTAAATAAAAATATTAATCTAAGCTTTAATAAAGTTATATCTAAATTGAAAGCAGGGCAGTCTTATAAGAAATACTCAAGACGTAGATTTATATATTCTATTGCTGCATCTGTTGCTTTCTTATTAATTCTTGCTTCAGGTGTTTTTTATTATTTCAATTTAATAAAAGATCATCCTAATGAACTTAACTGGACAGAAAAAATTACCCGGTCAGGTGAAAAATCCGAATTAACACTTTCCGATGGAACTAAAATCACTCTTAATGCTGAAAGTAAACTGAATTACCCCATAAAATTTAAAAATAAAATAAGAGAAGTTTTTTTAGAAGGAGAAGCATACTTTGAAGTAAAACATGATGCTAATCATCCATTCATTGTTCACACAGGAAATTTATCGGTAAAGGTGTTAGGTACAAAATTTAACGTAAATGCCTTCCCTAACGAAAACTCGATTAAAGTTTCGCTTATAGAAGGAAAAGTTAATGTATCCAAGGTTGAAGAAGGCAAAATCGATGAAATAGGTATTCTTAAACCAAAAGAGCAATTACTTTATAACAAAGAAAATAAAAGCAGAACTTTTGACAGCTTTGATCCTGAAACCGTAATTGGATGGAAACATAATCTATTTCAATTTAATGATGAACCTTTAGGTGAAGTATTATTAAGTCTGGAAAGATCTTATGGAATTAAATTTGAACTAACTGACAAATCGATGAGTAATTTAAAAATAACTGCTACATTTAAGGATAATTCAATTCAAACAATTTCTGAAGTTATAAATAAACTAACTGGCATTAAATATAGAGCAATAAACGAAAACAATAAAACTAAAAAAGTAATTTTCTATAGATAGGGTTTAATTTAAAGAAAGGAGCCTAAATGTAAATGCTGATAAAAAAATAGCCATGACAATGGTTCAGATTGTCATGGCCAAAACTAATTAAACAAAAAACTTATGTTCAACTAGCGCACGAGCAAAGATATGAAAAAAACAATTCTTTTACCAATCATAAGAACAATTTTCAGATTATCCCGGGCAGCGACTTAACCGGCCGTTTATTAAATCTCTATACATAGAAACTTTAATAAAGGAGTTCTTTATGAATTGGTTAATCAATAAAAAAATATTTTTTGTTATTCTATTTTTTCTGACATACTATAGCGTTTTTGCTCAGGGAATATTAAGCGGAACAGTTGCCGACTCACTTACTAATGACCCGCTTTATGGAGCAAATATATTTCTTGTTAATACTAGCCTCGGCACTGCTTCAGATATTTCAGGTAAATATAGAATTACTAATATCCCTGCCGGAGAGCATATAATTCGTGTTTCTTATCTAGGTTACTCCGTTAAGGATTTTAAAATGAATTTTTCTACTCAGAAAAATAAAGTTTTAAATGTTCAATTAACGCCAACAATAGTTCAAGGAAAAGAAGTTGTTGTTACTGCTCAAATGCAAGGGCAAACCGCAGCTATTAATCAGCAAATAAATTCTAATATTGCTGTAAATGTAGTTTCTCAGGATAGAATAAGGGAACTGCCGGATGCAAATGCTGCTGAATCAATTGGAAGGCTTCCCGGTGTTTCGTTAGTGAGAGATGCTGGAGAAGCAAGCAAAGTTGTAATTAGGGGACTAGAGCCAAAGTTTAATGAGGTGGGAATAAATGGCGTAAAAATACCATCAACTTCTGCAACTGACAGGTCAGTCGATTTAAGTATGATATCATCCGAATCATTAGAGGGGATTGAAGTATATAAATCAGTGACTCCGGATATGGATGCAACTGCTGTAGGAGGTTATGTTGACCTTAAAATTAAGAAAGCACCTGAAGAGAGAAAGATTCAAATACGATTAGAACCAGGTTTTAGTCAATTAAAAAATTATTGGCAAAATTATAAAGCTGATGGCGAATACAGCAATAGATTCTTCAATAATAAATTTGGCCTAGTATCTGTCATTGATTATCAGCAAATAAATCGTAGTTCAGAAAGCTTTAGTGGCTCTTACCAGGTATTGAGCCTAAGAGACTCGGCTACCGGTAAAGTTCCAATTGGGGCAACAAATTTAGGATTAAAAAATGTTAATGAAATTAGAAAGAGGCTTACTGGTAGTTTAACATTTGATTATAAATTAGGGAAATCAGGCAGTATATGGCTGACTAATTTTTATAGTTCAACAAACAGAAATCCTGCTAGTATTAGTAAGAGTTATCAGGGCCAGAGTGGAATTGCATATTCATTCAATGATCAAAAAATTGAAGAGACAGGGTTATTGAATTCTTTGAATGGTGAATTTTCGGTTGCTGATGCTGATATGGACTGGGCATTCTCCAGATATAATATCAAGTCTAATGTCAATTATAGTGCAACATTGAATCTTAGACAGGGCACGGCATTAAAATCGACATTTATTAAAGATGATATAAATACTTATATCCCTTCGGTATATGATAGTATTCAAAACATACTATTGATGGGAAGTTCATATGAACCTAGCCAAACAGCTCAAACTAATTATAGCGCAAAGTATAATTTAAAATTCCATTTACGCTTGGGTGATTATCTGGCAGGCTTTATCAAATTTGGAGGTAAGTATTTAAGGTCCGATAGAAATCATTACGAATATAGGTGGTCAGAAGATCAATATGGAAATTCAACAGGCAATTCTTATAACATCCGTTTAGCAGTGTCAAATTGGCCAAATCCAATGATCGTAGATAAAGCAGGAAGAATTATGGGATTAAACTTTATTTCTTCCCTAAGTGCATCTGAAAACATAGTAAATAACGAGTATAATTTATTTCCTTTTTTTGATACTAATATTTTAGATCAATGGACATCAGATCAAAAGAAAGGATACAATTATGACAGAACCGGATTAATCAACAACTATGATTTAACTGAAACTGTATCCGCAGGTTATTTAATGACGCAGATGAATCTTGGCCAACTGTTAACTGTAATTGGTGGAGCAAGATATGAATATTCTAATAACCGTTATCAATCAATTTGGACGACTGTTTATGAGATTTACGGCAGATCAGGAATTGTAAGAGACACAACACTGCATAATAAATATGGACACTGGTATCCGGGAATATATTTAAAATTTAAAGCGTTTGATTGGTTAAGTGTTTTAACTTCAGCTAACCGATCTCTAGCCAGGCCCGATTATATCATGATAGAACCATATACAAGATTTGATCAGTCAAATGCAATATTGTATAGAGGTAATCCGGATTTAAAAGAATCAAACATCTGGAATTATAATGTAACATTATCATTTTATACAAGTAAGTTCGGATTATTTTCTGTTAGTGGTTTTTATAAAGATGTTAGAGATCTCTTCTACCCAAAAACCACACAGGTTTATAAAGCTGAAGATATAGCCGCTTTAGGCATTCCGGGAAAAGAAGGGGGATATGTAATGCATACATACGGTAACTCTGATAAAGCAAAGGTAAGGGGGATAGAACTGGAACTGCAAACTCAGCTCGCATTGTTTCCAGGAATACCTGGATTTATGCGTGGTATCGTGATAGGGGCAAATTATTCAAGGATATGGTCTGAAACATATTTCCCTATTGGTTATAATTTTACTCCAACACCAATACCCGGAACTAGGCCTCCTAAATTCACTTATGAATATAGTGAAAGCTACCGCAAAGGCCCTATGCCTGGCCAAGCTGATCAAATAGCAAACATTTCATTAGGTTATGATATTGGCGGATTAAATGCAAGGATATCATATTTATATCAAGGTGGCAGTTTATACAGTATTGGTACTATAGCTGAAAATGATTTGTGGAATAATTCATTTTGGCGTTTGGATGCTTCTATAAAATATCGTTTTACCAAACTTATCAGTGTCTATTTCAATCTCGCCAATATAAATAATCAACCCGACAGGCGATTTTTTGGAACTGAGAATTATACTACAAGCAGATACTATTATGGGACTACAGGAAACCTTGGTGTCGAATGTAATTTATAAAAATTTTCAAAAATATAATTAACTTTAATATCAATTAGAAGGAGTCGTAATATGAAAAAATTTTATTCAACAATTATAATAGCTTTGATATTTTTTGTTGGATTGGCAAATGCTCAAAGATATGTAACCATTAATCCCGGTGTAGATGACAATATATATATCACTATACAAGCTGATTCCGCAGCTCGAATACAAGCACTACCTATCCAGACAATTTATTTACTTAAAAGAGATGCTTTGTATTCAGCAGTTACAACGATAAATAATACAAATTACTATCTAATTATAAAAGCTGAAGACGGTGGTGGCTTGCTGCCTTATGTTTATCCTTTAGCAGATGCTGCTGGCAATTACCATCATTTTTTAGAAACTAGCACGGGAGCGACTTTAGAAAATATTGAGTTTGACATGTTGACACCTACAGGCAGCTATGGCAACCGCTCTCTTGGAGCCAATACTAGAGCAACATTAAGAATTAAAAGTTGTATTATTGAACATGATAGAGGCGCTGCGACAACCTGTTGGGGAGATTCAACCAGCATCTTTCTTGAAGATTGTTTTATTCATAGTGTCGGCCATCCTAAAACAATAGGAGGGAACGGAAGGGTGTTTGACGTTAGAGCTACCAACCATACGGATACACTTTCAGCAGTAAATTGCACCTTCTTTGATTTAACTCAAGCAATTGTAAGAGTCGGAGGCGGTGATTTCGATTATATAAAATTTGATCATTGTACCAGCTTACAATTAGAAAGAGGAGGTTCTATAAACGCAGCAATTACTAAACATCTGGTTGTTACAAATAATCTTTGGATTGATCAAGACTGTTTAGGCGGGCGTCTCTTTACATATACTATTGGAAGCGTATGCAGCGATGCAATAGTTAGAATGGATACAGTTTTAGATGGAACAATTGTGACTATAAGAAATAATGATATTTACTGGGATCCGGCTTATAAAACTATTTGGGAAAATCATGGTTTAGAGCCCTTTACTTATCTTCCATTTCCGGATTCAGCATCATATAAAGCCTGGGCTGCTCAATCTGACCCTGATTCTGTTATGATGCCAACAACTATTAGGAAAGAAACCTGGGATGCTATGGGCGCTGATACGGTTAATGCTTATTTTTCAGAAAGATTAAATTTCAAATCTCCTCCGCCAACTTTATTAGATTTTACCACTGCTTTATTAAATGATTGGAACGCAACCGAGTTACCTGATAACTGGTATTGGGGAACAAAAGACAGTATTGATCTTTCCTATGGAACAACAGCAAGATCCTATACGGCTGGAGATTATGGATTACCTTTAGGAGATTTAAATTGGTTTCCTGATAAAAAAACTGTATGGTTAACAGGTGTTAATGACAAAAAAAATGATAATTTACTAACTAAATTCTCATTGGAACAAAACTATCCTAATCCATTTAATCCCAGCACTGTTATTAAATATAACCTTGCAAAGTCACATTTTGTAACATTAAAAATTTTCAACTTATTAGGGCAAGAAGTTGCTTCTTTAGTAAATCAACAACAAACTGTTGGTGAACACACTGTGAACTTTAAAGCAAATAATTTATCAAGCGGCATTTATTTCTATCAATTGAAAAGCGGATCTTTCAGTCAGACAAAAAAGATGATGCTATTAAAATAAAATTGTCAAACATATTGGTAAGCTGATCCTCATTTCTCCTCCTTAAACCCGGTCAATTTCTGGTGGCCGGGTTTTAATTTTTTAAACTCAAAGTGGAAGCCAATGTTTCTTCAATTATTTTATTGTAATAACACAAGATTGAAAAACCATCTATTTTTCTAATGTTCTTGACATGCAAATAAATAATATCTATGTTAAAAATTAAGTTTAAGAGTGATATTGACATTTTTAAGAGTATATCTCATCCAAGCTCGATGTTGCAATTTATAAAATAGAGGCGGACAAAATTAGATAAATTATTTAATCCTAATTGCTTATCATAAATTTTTAATATTCAATGTCTACTATATTTGATGTAGCAGAAAAAGCTAAGGTTTCGGTTATAACGGTATCCCGTTTATTAAATAATCCTGACATAGTAAGTGCTAATACGGCAAAAAAAATTCTCCAGGCTATGGAAGAACTGAATTACCAGCCTAGCCAGATTGCCCGATCGCTTGTAAAAAAAAGAACTAATACTATCGGTGTGATAATGCCGAATATTAAAAACACTTTTTTTAATAGCTGGTATAGGTTTATAGAAGATTATGCAAACTCTCATGGTTTTAATCTGCTTCTTTGTAATACGGATAATGATCCTGTTAAAGAAATGAAATACATAAAATTATTTCAATCTCAAAGAGTTGACGGTATTCTGATTGTTCCGGCGGCTAAAAAATCAGTTGAATACTTAATTAAAAGTAAAATAAATTTTATACTTACTGATAGACTTTATAAAGATTTGAAAGCAAATTTTGTAACTAATGATCATTACCAGGGAGCTTACGAAGCAACAGAATATTTAATAGAGCTAGGCCATAAGAAGATTGCGGTATTAAAAGGTCCGGGCAAATTATTCCCTGATGTAGAGCGTTATGCCGGGTATAAAGATGCTATGGAAAAACATGGTATTAAAATAGACGAAAGCCTTGTTCTGGATACGCAATTTAATGAAGAATTAGCTGCTGCTGCCACAGAAAAATTAATGACAAGAAAAGAAAAACCAACTGCAATTTTCCCATTCAATAGCTTAACTACAATAGGCGCTATAAAATCCATTTTAGATCTAGGCCTAAAGATTCCGGATGATGTATCACTTCTTAGTTATGATGAAATACCAGGTTATGAAATTTTCCGACCCAAAATTACGCATATAAGTCAACCTGTTTCTTTACTTGGTAAAGACTCAATGCTTGCATTAATAGAAATTATAAAAAATCCCAATTCAAACAAGAGGACAAAAATTTATTTGAAGCCTAAGCTTGTGATAGGTGATTCTTGCGCCAAAATTTCTAGCTGAAAAAGTTTTATAATTAATGTGTATTTTAAAATCATTATTAGTATTATTTACAATAGATATCTTATTATAAAATAATTTTCTTTGCTACATGGTTAGAAATATTATTTATACCGGGTTTCTATTTATTGCTTTTATTTTAAATAGCTGCTCTAGTAACGCAATTCAGATTTCAAATAAGAGCTATTTTAATAATTGGCCTGAAGGAAAATCCCCAAGGGAAATAGGGAAATTAGTAGCTGAACATTTTGTAGAAACTCCACACTCAAAAATTAATCCTGGTAAGACAATAACTTATCCTGAAGTTTGTACCTGGTTTGGTGCAATAAAATTTGCTGAAGCAACAAATGATTCAGTTTTTCTAAAAGAATTGACTAGCCGCTTCGAACCTTTATTGGGAACCGAAGATACTCTTATTCCAAAGCCGAATCATGTTGATAACACTGTTTTCGGTTCAGTTCCGCTGGAATTATATATTCAAACAAATGATATTCGATTTTTGAAATTGGGAAAAATGATTGCAGACAAACAATGGGAGCCGCCTATAGGTGATTACAAAACAGATGAGTCACAAAAATTTTATGAAGAAGGATTAACCTTGCAAACACTTTTATGGATTGATGACATGTTTATGATTACTGCTGTTCAAACTGAAGCATTCAAGGCTACTAAAGACGAAAAGTATTTAAATCGAGCTGCAAAAGAAATGGTAGTTTATCTTGATTCGCTGCAGCAGCCTAACGGACTTTTTTATCATGCACCTGATGTTCCTTTTTTTTGGGGAAGAGGAGATGGCTGGATGGCTTCTGGAATGTTGTTGCTGCTTCAAGTTCTTCCACCTGAACATCCCAACTATCAGAGAATTTTATCTGGTTATAAGAAGATGATGTCATCACTCTTAAAGTATCAGGATAAAAATGGTATGTGGCATCAGTTAATTGATAAACCAGATTTATCATGGCCTGAAGCATCATGTTCTGCAATGTTTACTTTTGCATTCATTACTGGAGTAAAGCATAGTTGGTTGGAAAAAGAAATATATGGGCCTGCAGCAAGAAAAGGTTGGATAGGATTGCAAAATTATATCGATGAAAAAGGGGATACTCATAATGTTTGTGAAGGAACAGGAAAGAAAAATGATTTGCAGTATTATTTAGATAGAAAAAGAAATGTTGGGGATTTACACGGACAGGCTCTCGGTGTTATGGTGTGCTGCTGCATTATTACAATAAAAAATCAGTTGAAATTAATTCAATTGAAATTTGAATTAGATAATTAAATAGGGAGGAAGTATGGCGCAATTCACAATTACAGTTAATGGACAAAAAAAGAAAGTTAATGTTGATGAAGATACCCCGCTATTGTGGGTGCTCAGAGATACATTAAATTTGACGGGAACTAAATTCGGATGTGGAGAAGGCTTCTGCGGGGCCTGCACTGTACATATTGACGGCTTAGCAGAACGATCATGCTCTATAACAATAAAAGAGGTAGCAGGTAAATCAATAAAAACAATTGAAGGATTAGCTGCCGAAAAGAATCATAAAATTTTTGACATCTGGATTGATCTTGAAGTTTCTCAATGCGGTTATTGCCAGCCAGGACAAATTATGACGCTTGCTGCAATGTTAGAGAAAAACTCTAAACCTTCTCAAAAAGAAATTAAGGATACTATGTCAGGAGTTTTATGCAGATGTGGAACTTACTATCGTATTAAAGAAGCAATAAATAATATTGTTGGGGAGGATTAAAAATGGGAACATTAGAAAAACAATCGAGAAGAGAGTTTATAAAAGTTGTTAGTCTTAGCGGGACAGGATTATGTTTAGCTTCATTTGTTCCTTTGAAAGGAATGGAGATCTTGGAAAAGGGAGGAGAGCCTAAAATCTTTTCCCCAAGTGCATTTATTAAAATTGATTCAAATGGACAGGTGACAATCATAGTCCCAAAATCTGAAATGGGACAAGGTGTATTTACATCAATACCAATGCTTGTAGCTGAAGAATTAGAAGTAGATTGGAAAAAAATTAAAGTAGAAAATGCTTTTAGTGATAAAAAATTCGGTAACCAAAGTACTGGCGGAAGCACAAGTATCAGGCGAACATGGGAACCACTGCGCGTTGCCGGAGCAACCGCTAAAGCTATGTTAATCAGCGCTGCTGCTGCTCGTTGGAAAATTAGTCTATCAGATTGCAGAGCAGAAAATGGTTTTGTAATTAATAAAATCAACAGTAAAAAATTATCTTATGGTTCCTTGGTAGAAGATGCCTCAAAGCTATCAGTTCCTAAAAATGTTCCATTAAAAGATCCCAAGGATTATAAAATTATTGGGAAGAAAGTCCATCGATTGGATACACCTCAAAAACTAAACGGTACTGCTAAATTTGGTATTGATTATAATTCCCCTGGAATGTATTACGCTACAGTTCTTCATCCCCCTGTTTTTGGGGGAAGCGTTAAAAGTTTTGATGCTTCAAAAACAAAATCGTTAAAGGGTGTTATAGATGTAATAAAAATTAGCAGCGGTATAGCAATAATTGCAGAATCAACCTGGCTTGCATTCAAAGGGAAAAATTTACTTTCAGTTGAATGGGACGAAGGAAAAAATAAAAATGTGACCTCAGAAAGTATTCACAAAATTATGTCGGACAAACTAAGCAAACCTGGTGAAGAAATGGAGTCACACGGTGATTCAAATATTAAAGATCAAAGTGTGAAAAATATTGAAGCAGTATATGAAGTTCCTTATTTAGCACACGCAACAATGGAGCCGATGAATTGTGCGGCTAGTGTAAAAAACGGTAAAACTGAATTATGGGCACCAACCCAAAATCCGCAAGGAGCCCAAAGAGAGGTTGCTAAAGTATTGGGCTTGAAAAACGAAGACGTAACAGTTTATGTAACTTTTATGGGAGGCGGTTTTGGAAGAAGAAGCAGTTCAGATTTTGCAGTTGAATCTGCTGAAATTTCAAATGCAATCAAAAAACCTGTAAAGCTTACCTGGACGCGCGAGGAAGATATGAAGCAAGATTTTTATCGGCCTCCAAGTATAAATCAACTTAAAGGATGGATTGATAAAGATGAAAAATTAATTGCATTGTCTCATCATATAATTGCCCCATCAATTGCTCAGAACCGTTGGAATGCAAAGATGAAACCAAACGAATATGACATTGGTGGAGGAGCATTAGAAAAAGATTATCAAATTCCTTACATGCAATTAACTGGCAGCTTAATTGATTCACCTGTCCCGCTTGGTTATTGGAGGGCAGTATATCATTCACAAAATCCTTTTGCCCTAGATTCTTTTATTGATGAGATTGCTATTTCTATAAATAAAGATCCTTATGAATTTAGAAGGGATTTACTTCCAAAAGATTCAAGGTTACTTAATGTTCTTAATGCAGCAGCAGAAAAATCAAACTGGTATAAAAAATTGGAAAATGGACGAGGTAAAGGGATAGCATGTTTTTCTGGTTATGATAGCTATTGTGCCTATGTAACAGAGGTTACTGTAAAGGAAAATAAATTAAAAGTGGATAAAGTTACTTGCGCTATGGATTGCGGGCTGGTTATAAATCCCGATACTGTTGAAGCACAAATACAAGGTGCAATTGGCTTTGCTTTGTCTGCGGCGTTATTACAAAAAATAACAATTAAAAACGGTGAGGTTGTTGAAAGTAATTTTGATAACTATCCGTTGCTTACTTATGAATACATGCCCGATGTAGAAGTTCATATTATGCAAAATACATTTCCAGTTGGAGGAGTAGGCGAATTGGGGATAGCAACCACTGCTCCTTCACTTTGCAATGCAATTTATGCGGCAACAGGCAAACGAATTAGAAAGCTGCCTGTTGAATTATAGTAAGCACTTTTGTTTATTCAGAAAAAGATATTACCTAAAATTTGGTAATATCTTTTTCTAATATTTAAGATTTAAAAGATAGGTATTAATTCTTATTTCAACTCTAATTAATCTTAGTTAAATAAATATTCCTAAGCTCAATCGGTTTTCCTTCTAATTGAAATCCAATAAATCCCCTTTGAAAATTTGATTCTGAACCGATGTTTTGCATTCTATGGTTCACATAAACAATTATAGAATTTTTAGTACAAATAACATCGCAGCTATTCCATTCCCCTTCTTTCTTTTCACTTGAAGAAACTATCATTGGTGCAGTGTCTTTCGGTTTACCTTTTGTCTCTTTAAGTTCGGCTCCATTCATTGCAATAAAGTCGCCTGCTCTTCCTTCCTTTAGCTGCACCTGCATACATTCCGGCCAAACAGTATCAGGTAGTTGAGTGTGTACTAAAATCCCTCCGTTTGCCTTTTCGTTTTCTTCCGGCCATCGCCATTCAGCATGTAATTCATAGTTAGAAAATTCTTCTTTGGTTCTGAAGTAACCATGTTGAACACCATATAAATGTGCGATTCCATTCTTAATTTCAAATTTATCTTTCTTATCAGGATTCAACTTATCCATTACGAAAACAAAGTTGTTCATATTCTTTCCATCGAATAGAAAAAGAGTATCTTTTTTTGAATGAGCTTCATCTATTTTGGTTGAGTGTTCTATTAAATTATTTTTAACCGGTACATTCAAATAATGAAATATTGAAATCATTGCCAAGCTGATCATCATTATATAATTCATAGTTTCAATTTCTCCTTTTTTACAGTAATTCTAAAAATAATAGTTGAACATAATATCCCTTTAACATAAGCTTGTATACTGATCAGTATAAGTAATTATGTTAATAATAATTTACTCATTATTATTAATCCGATAATCTAAGAAGCTTAGCGCCATGTTTATTAATTGTTAGCGAAATTGAATTATCAAAACTTCCTAAATTAGTTTTAGTCCAAAGATCCCTTACTTTATAAGTTTTATTTTTTAAAAGTAATTTATCCCAATTAACAACTACATTAGAATTATTTTCATCGTTTGTATTAAATACTCCAACGTAAATATCTTTTGAGTTAGGAACATTTGCAGTCCAAACAACTATTCCACTATCTTCATAAACTTCATGATTGTTATAACTATTCTGATCAACTGCAAGAACTTCATCATTACTTATCAATGAAAGTGTGAACTCATCATTATCCGGCAAGTTTCCTCCGAACATTAAAGGCGAACGGAAAATAGACCATAAAGAAATTAAAGTGATTTGTTCGTCCTTTATAAAATTTGTAGAACGGCTGTTTCCGCGTTCAGCACGAATACCGATTTTGCCGAGCGGCAGCATGTCTGCGTCAGGCCATGAATTTGGTTTAACATATTTGTACCATGTTTTCATGTAATCAAATTGTTTTAGAATATCTGTCCACTTATCCCAAAAGTCATCGGAGATTCTCCACATCTGTGCATGTGCCTGTAAAAACTTAACCTGACCGATACTTGCCGGGCCGGGAGATAA
The DNA here is from genome assembly GCA_963775245.1 of uncultured Bacteroidota bacterium. GTDB lineage: Bacteria > Bacteroidota > Ignavibacteria > Ignavibacteriales > Ignavibacteriaceae > CAVSWT01. Next base: position 170,169 of record CAVZID010000022.1, on the reverse strand, counting down.
GCTCAAAACTATTGACTGCTTGTATTTTTTAATGGCACTGCTTAGTGCAGCTATTTCATTTAATCTGTCTTCGTCAGCCGGCTTGCCATTGTATGCAGTCATATCATCGGCTTTAATATAATCGACTCCCCATTTAGTATAAAGTTCAACAATAGAATTGTAATATGCTTGTCCACCTGGAGTGTTTGCTTTAACGCCGTACATATCTGTGTTCCAAGGACATACATTGGTTGTATCAGCAATATCTTGAGCATGGAAAGGTGAATCTTTAATCGGTAAATTTTGTTTAACTGCTTGCCTTGGTATTCCGCGCATAATGTGAATCCCAAACTTTAAACCGAGATTGTGGATGTAATCGACAAGAGGCTTAAATCCTTTTCCATTTGCTGCCGAAGGAAACCGGTTTACTGCAGGGAGAAGGCGGCCATATTTATCTGTAACCAATTCTGCATTTTTACGATATCCATGCGCCTTTGCATTTGGTTCATACCATTGAATATCCACAACAATATATTTCCAACCATGCTTCAAAAGATTTTTTGCCATGTATTCGGCATTCTCTTTTACTTCTTTCTCGGTGACAGTCGTGCCGAAGCAATCCCAGCTATTCCAGCCCATTGGGGGAGTTGGAGCTGCTATAGATTTATTAAGTTCGGTTTGAGAATAAAAAGCTTGAGAGAAGATGAGAGTAAAGCAGATAACAAAAATAGAAAAGAATATTTTTTTCATAGATTGGATTTATGCTTTTGTTTATAGCTTGAATGAATGATAAACGATTAACATTTAAATCAAAAATAGTAATTAATCATGAAAGATATAAGCATCTTTAGAGCAAAGTTTAAATGAATTAAAAATTTAATTCAGTCAAAAAAGCTAAACCTATTTTGTAAGAGAGCTTGGCCTTTCTGATTTTAAAATTCCCCAATCTTTATCAGGTTTATCACTCATTTTAAAATCTACTTCGCCGCCTTTTATAAGGTCGAAATGATTAAAATAATTTTTATCGTATAGCTTGTCATTAATTTTAATTTGAGAAATATATTTCTTTCCTGAAGATGCGCCTGGAGAATTAATTGTTAAAACTTTATTCTCGTTTAACTTAATTTTTATTTTATCAAAATGAGGCCCTGAAATAACATATTCGGGAAGGGAAGGACAAACCGGGTAAAAGCCTATTGCAGCAAAAACATACCACGCTGACATTTGTCCTCCATCATCATTGCCGCTTAACCCGCCCGGGCCAATTCCATATTCTTCATTCATTATTTGAGAAACAATTTCCTGAGTCTTCCATGGCTGCCCTGAATAATTATATAAGAAAGGAATTTGATGTCCAGGTTCATTTCCATGCCAGTATTGTCCTGCTTCAAAAAATTCATCTAAATTTTTATTGAAATTTTCTTCATCACCAAATAATCTTATTAATCCTTCCACATCCTGCGGAACGTAAAAAGTATATTGCCATGGAGTCCCTTCAGTTATGTAAGGCATTCGATTTAACTTATCGAAATTTTCAGTCCAGCTGCCATTCTCAAATTTACCTCTTACGCAATCAACACTTTTATCAAAAACATTTTTGTAATTGAATGCTCTTTTAGTCAGCATTTCTGCATCCGATTTCATTCCCATTTTTATTGCTGTTCTGCTTAAAGCAAAATCATCATAAGCATATTCAAGAGTTCTCGATACTTGTTCTTTTTTATGAAATGATTCCTGTACACTGTCCTCAAGCGGAATGAATCCATATTTTAAATAAGAAGTTAAAGCTCTTCTGCCTTTGCCATCTTTGTAATCTGTAAAATTCTTCGGTGAAGTTGTGGCATTCTTAATTAAATATTTATAATCATCCTTAGAAAGATTTATAACATTTTTTATATAAGCATCCGCTATAGCTGCGATAGCATGATCTCCAATCATAGCTGAAGTATAATTATTCCAGCAAGGAAAGATAGGAAGCCAATCACCTTCTTTAGCTTTTAGCAGTAGTGAATGAACAATATCTTTATTAATTTCAGGAATAATCAAATTATATAAAGGAAGTAATGCCCGGTAAATATCCCACATTGAAAAATCGCAATAATAATTTCCGTCATTAACTTTGCATACGGAATCACCTGAAGCAAATTTAACATAAGACCCATCTGCATCATTAAAAATTCTGGGCTGTAAAAATGAATGATAAAGTGCGGTATAAAATTTAGTCTTGTTTTCTTCCGAACCTCCTTCAACTGAAATTCTTGATAGCATTTTATCCCATCTTGCAAATAGGTTATTTTTTACTCTTTCAAAATTGAAATCATTTATTTCAGAATTTAAATTTAATTCTGCTTCATCAATACTTGTAAATGAAGTTCCGATTTTAACAAGAACTTCTTCATCTTTTTTAGTAGCGAAATGAAATGAAAGCACCTAAGTTATTTTTATTAGATAATTCATTTTTATTTTGATAGATGCTATCGCTGTCATAAACTCCATATTCAGAAAATGATTTATTAAACTTTGCAACGAAATATCCTTTGAAGCCAGCGTAATCACCCCAGCCTTGATAAATGCGATGCGCAGGATTGTAGCCGACAATTTCATTTTTCTCAGGTATAATTTTTACATAGCCTTGGCCTTCATCGCTGTTTGGTGTTATGAGTATGTTTCCATTGCCTTCTTTATTAAAAGTATATTTAAAAATACCAGCTCTGGTTGTCGATGTCATTTCAACATCAATATCATAATCATCTAATAAAACTTTGTAGTAATATGGTTTTGATATTTCATTTGCGTGAGAATATTTTGAACTATATTCTTTAGGCAAACATTTTAATTTCCCGGAAGTCGGCATAATAGAAACACTACCGTAATCTTGTACACATGAGCCGCTTAACCAGTGGCTTCCTCTGAATCCGTTTATAACAGTATCCTTATAATAATAAGGAGCTATACATTTTTTTTCTGTTGCCATTGTTTGAGGTGTCCAGTTTGTCATTCCAAATGGAACAGTTACAAAAGGAACAACCTGGGCATTGTTTTCAGAACCTTCGCCATGCTTAAGTGCACTTATTGTATTTGCAGGCCCTGTTCCGATTAAAGGGTTTACATATTTCACTAATGCAATTTGAGATTCAATTTTTGTAGAATCAGTTGAGACAGCAAATAAATAAAATGATGATATTAAAATGAGGGCAAATATTTTTTTCATAAAACCATTTTTAACAAGATTATTTTTATAAGTTGAGCAGATTATTGTTGTGGGCTCTATTATTCTTTTGGCGCATTCTTTTTCAAATAATCTTTCACTTCTGCTAACTGATGCTTTGTTAAACTCTTTGAACTTTTTTTCATTAGTTTTACAAAAGTTTCTATCTCTTCTTTTGCAGCAGGATAACCAATGTTTTCATCTTTAGGCATTGCCTTTGAGTCAGCAATTTTCTCCCCATTAGAATTAAGAAAAACATAAAATGGCAGTCCAGCATCCTTGCCTCCCAAATCAGCCATAATTTTTTCTCCGCCTGGATTTTCCAATTCATCTATTTTTTCTTTTCTTTCGAGAACATCTATATAAACAATTTCAAAATGGTTATCGAATATTTTTTTAAGTTGGTTACTATTCATTGCTGCTTCCAATCGTTTGCACCAGATGCACCATGAAGCATGAAAGATAACAAAAACACTTTTGTTATTTTTCTTTGCTAATTCTAAAGAGTGATTCAAAATATTTTTTGCTGAGTCAGGTTTGCTTGTTTGACCAAACACAACTGCTGAACAAAAAATTAATATTAAAAATAGAAATGAAAAATTTTTTCGCATTATTATTACCTCGGTTTTGTCAATTATTTGTCATGAAAAATTTAAATTTGAATTCAATTATTATGAAAAAATAATTCTAAAATATATGGGAAATATATTAGAGATTGAAATGCAAATAATTATCTGAAAAATAATTTATTTGATTTCTCAGCCTAGATTGTTGAAAGCAAGTATCATGATTTGAAGAATGAATATGGCAAATTTACATTTAAAGATTTAGCTTTAATTTTAGGTATTCTAAAGCAGCCCGTTTTCTTTTAACCAATTGATACAAGCATCCGGCCAATGCGATTCTGTGCCGCCGTTTTTTGCTAGCCCAAATCCATGTCCTCCTTTTTCGTAAATATGCAGCTCTGCCGGTATGTTATATTTTTTTAGTGCAAGAAAATACTGAATACTGTTTTCGATTGGGACAGCCGGATCATCTTCTGCACAAACTAAAAATGCTTGTGGTGTATTCTTATTTACTTGAAATTCCGCAGAAAAATGTTCAACCAATTTTTCATCAGGATTATCTCCAAGTAAATTATCTCTTGAACCCTTGTGCGTTATTTCTGCTCTCATTGATATCACAGGATAAATAAGAATTGAAAAATCCGGGCGGGCGCTTGTCGTATCGGAATCATAAACTTTATCTTTATAAAGAGTTGATGCAGATGCTGCCACATGTCCTCCGGCGGAAAAACCCATAACTCCAATTTTGTCCGGATTGATGTTCCAGTTTTTAGCATTACGCCTAACAATTCTTATTGATTCCTGAACGTCCTGCAAAGGTCCAATGCTTTTATTTTTCATAATACGGTCATCCGGCAGTCTATATTTTAATACAAAAACAGTAATCCCGTATTCATTTAATAATTTTGCTACATTAGTTCCTTCCGGATCAAATGCTAGATGGCTGTATCCGCCTCCCGGGCAAACAATAATAGCAGTTCCATTAGCTTTGCCTTCAGCAGGCTTAAATACTGTTAAAGTTGGATCAGTAACATTCCTGATTCTTGGGGCGCCATTTTTCAAGTAAAATATATTTTCTTTAACCGTATCATTTTTAATTGCTCCTGGAATATTGCCATTCCAAATATCAATGATTTTATTTTGGCTAAATGAAAAAGCATTTACAAAAACAATGGATAAGAAAAAAACAAATAATTTTAAAAATTTCATTTTAGATTTCTAAAAATAATTAACCAGATTTCTTTTTTAGTTTAGCAGATAAATGTTTTTGATAAGCACGATTTGTTGATATACTCATTTTCAACTCATACTCAATTGAAGATTTTGAAAAAGTAAAAACTCTTCCTGAACGAATCATTTTTTCGTCATTAACAATTTTAACACTAACCAAATCAAGCTTAATTTTTTTATTAACTAGTTCGGCTTTCCCTCTTAGTATTTCTACTCGTCCGCTTTTTTGAGCACTGACTAATTCAAATGAACTGTTACCAATATCAATTATAAAGCCTGATTCCCAAAAAATAGGTTCTTCTTTTTTTGTATCCGAAGATACGATCCATGAACTCTGCTCATAATGAATAACCGGATCTTTATCATTATATGAAAATGTAAGCTGTTCGCGATAATTTACAGGTTCAATGGTAGGATACTCAGCATGCCCAGTTCCTTCCCATTCTCCTGAAAGATAAAGAAGATCTTTATATGAAATGCTCAATTTGATATTCCCTTATTTAGTTTACGATTTCTAAAATATTTATAAAAAATAATTATTAAATTTAAAAGATTTTTATATCTTTAGTGTAACTTAATTAACTGATTTTTTAAATGCTTCATATTTTTCTTTTGCATACTCTAACATTTTTTGAACCTCTTTATCATTTCTAACCGGATCTAAAAAAGAATCTTTCAACATAAACGGGTAACAATAAAATCCTCCGTCAATCGCTCGTTTCAATAATCTTGCACAATCTTTTTTTTCTCCAAATAACCCATATAGATTAGCATAATTATAGATTTGCTCTGCATCAAAGACATTTGAAGTTTCTAAAATTTTTATTGTTTTTAATCCATCTGATTTATTTCCGTTTATATAATCAAGCATTGCTTTTGACCACCTTCCGAGGCTGCCGTCCGGTTCGATCTCAATTACTTTTTCTAAATATTTTTTTGCACTATCTATCATATTCATTCTCAAATATATTTGCCCTTTAAATCCTAAACTATACGGAGAATTTGCAGCAAGATTTAATCCATCAATAGCTTCTTTATATTTTAATTGGTATAAATAAGTTGCCCCCATTGAACGAAACCTGGCGTTGGAGGGATCAAGCTTAATTGCAATTTCCATTTGTTCAGAAGATTTATCAAGCAATCCTGTATACCTGAAAATGTAACCCTGCCAAAAGTGAATTTGAGCATTATTAGGATTTATCTTTAGTGCACGTTTAGTTAGTTCAACTGCATCCAAAGTTTTTCCGGTCTCAGTATAGAGTGAAGCAAGATCTCCTAAAGCAAGAAGAGATGCACTGTTAATCGAAATCGCTTTTTTATAAGCTGCTTCTGCATATTTTAATTCATAACGTTTTGATATATCATAAGTAGCCAGGGCATGATAACGATATCCTAATTCAGAATACGCCGGGGCAAAATTTGAATCAATTTGTATGGACTTTTCAAGTAATTCGATTGCCAAATTATTTCCATAATTATTAACGGGATATGCAACTGCTTTTAGATAATATTCATAAGCAAGCGGGCTGCTTGAAACGTCTTTATGTTTGAGAACGTTTTTATCAACCGCAAATTTTATTTTTAAGCCTTCAACAACTTTTTGAGATACCAGGTCCTGAAGCTTAAATGCATTAACATATTTTTCTTCAATTCCATCATGCCAAATAAGATCATTTGAATGGATATCGACAAGCTCAAGATTTAAACGAATTTCATCCGATTCTTTTTGATAGCTTCCTGATAAAATATAATCGACATTTAATTTTTTTGCTATGTCGGAAGGGTCTACAACTTTATTCTGGTACGGACGGATTGCACTTGAAGGGCGTACGAGAATATCTCTATTGTAAGCAAGTGAATTTATAATTTGATCGGCTAAAGCAAAGCTTAAAAAATTTACATCGGGATTATTGTTAATATTTGTGAAGGGCAGTACGGCAATTCTTTTTAAAGAGGTGTTTGTTATTGCTTCACCGGAATTTTTCTTTATGATAAAATTCCAGACTAATAATGAAGCAATAATTAAAAATAATAATATTACGAATGGTGTTAATATTGTTTTCTTTTTAGGTTCATTTATAAGTTGAAGCTTCTTTGCAGTTTTATTAATAGTTAATTCTTCATTGAACAATTTAAGCTCTGAAAGTATTTCTTCAATACTACTATATCTTTCATTCTTATCTTTTGAAAGACATTTGTTTATTATAGAAATCAAATTATCAGGCAAGTCATTTCTATAAACGGAAAGTGGTTTCTGGCTTTCGTTTACAATTGAGTAAGATATAGCTTGTTCATAATCACCTTTAAATGGTAAATCACCACATATCATTTCATATAGTACAACACCGAAAGACCATATATCCGAGCGTTGATCGATTGGTTCTCCTCGCAACTGTTCTGGTGACATGTAAGGTGTAGTCCCTGCTGTTGAGCCGGTTTCGGCAGCATACCTCTTTCCTATAATTTGTGCTAAACCAAAGTCCATCACTTTCAAAGTGCCATTTTTTGATACCATTATGTTTGATGATTTTATATCACCATGCACAATATCTTTTACGTGCGCCGCTGCTATACCTTCAGCAATTTGAATTGCATTATTTAAAATAATGTCTATCGGTAAAGGTAAATCTATACCCAGCTTTATGATGGATTTTAATTCCATACCTTCTATGTATTCCATTACGATAAAAGTTTCACTGCCGTTTTGAAGGTCATTACTTTCTTCAATAGTATGTATTGTAGCAATGTTGGGATGATTTAAGGCTGCTGCTGCTTTAGCTTCTTTTTTAAATCTTTCTATTTCTTCAGGATTTGATGCCACATGCTGAGGTAAAAACTTTATAGCTACATTTCTTTCCAGCCTTGTATCTTCGGCAAGATAGACTACGCCCATACCTCCTTCGCCGAGTTTTTTTATTATTCTATAATGCAGTATAGTTTTACCAATCATTTTTTCTTCTCACAAAGGTAGTTTCAATTTTTTAAGAAATGCTGCATATCGAATGTCTTGAACTATATTATGAAGCAAGGGATCACCTTTTATATCACCCAGTCCGCCATCATGCTGATTGTAGGCTCTTTCAAGCCAGTAAAAAGCTTTATCTTTTTCATTTCTGTAAGCAAATATTTCTGCAATCTGATAAGCTGAATCATCCTGGTATCCTTTAATATATTCAGTTAAATTGTCGTCTGCTTCTTTTTTCCTGCCAAGTGCATGATAAGCAAATGCAAGACCAAGTATTTTCAATGAAGGTTCGGTTTCTTTCTGCATTTCAACCAAAGCAGAATCCGGTTCTCCTTGTAAAAGATAAGCAAACCCTATTAACTGATGAGCCCCTGGATATTGCGGATTCAACTCCAGGCATTTTCTTGAAGCTGTAATCGATTCATCAAACAACCCGACATAACAGTCTATTATTCCGAGAGAAAAATATCCAGGTGTTCTCAAAGGATCGATTTTAATTGAATGATGGATTAATTCAATAGCCTCATTAAACCGTCCCAGTGTAAAGTTTAAACTAGCTGCATTATGTATTATCCTTGCGTTTTCAGGATCTAATTTAAGTGCTTTCTTAATTGCTTCATCTGCTCCATTCCAGTCCCAATCATAAAATGTCCTTATCCATGCTAATGTTGCATAAGCATCTGCAAATTTTGGATTAAACTTGATAGCATTTTCGGCTTCTTTACGTGCTTCGTTATAGCCCACATCCGCAGGTAGGTAGCCAATATCGGCCTGGGCATTATGTACTCCAGCTAATCCTACCCAAGCAGGTGCATAAGTGGAATCAATCGAGAGAGATTTGGTAAAATAACTTATCGCTTTCTCAAAGTTTTCTTTTCCTCGCAACTTAGAAAAATGTTCTCCAAGCAGATAGTTGTTATATGCTTCCGGATCCGTTTTTTGTTCCGGTTCTATTTTTTCTTTTACCAGTAAAGCAGCATTTAGTGCTTTAACTACAGAACTTGAAATTGAATCTTGTAAAGCAAAAATATTTTTTAAATTACCGTCATAAGTATTTGCCCACAGTGTTGCATTAGTTTCTGTATTTACCAGGTCCGCCGATATACGAAGAACATTGCCGAACTTTTGGACACTACCTTCGAGAATATGTTTTACATTTAACTTTGCTGCTATGGTTTTAATATCAACATCTTTCCCTTTAAAATAAAATGAGGAAGTACGTGCTATTACTTGCAGCTTATTGTTTTTAGAAAGTGTGTTTATCAATTCTTCAGATAATCCATCTGAAAAATATTCCTGGTTTTTTTGCGGACTTAAATCAAGAAAGGGAAGTACAGCAATCGTTTTAATTACATTTGTACTAATGCTTTTATATCGGGATAACTTAAAAAGATAAACAGAAGCAAAGATTACTAATATTACTATAGTTATTCCTATCCATAACAGGTTAGAAGGCTTTGCATGCCTAACTTTAACGCCGCCGTTTTTTATTGCTCGAAGTTCATCTGCAATTTCTTTTGCGGATTGAAAACGATCGTCAGGATTCTTTTCAAGTGATTTACTGATTATATTTTTTAATCCTTCATCTATTTCATTAATAGATACAGGTTCCTCATTCAATATTGAATATATTACTGCCTGATCATATTCCCCTTTAAAAGGCATCTTACCTGTAACCATCTCATATAATACAACACCGAAAGACCAGATATCTGTCCTGTTATCTATTGTCTCTCCTTGAGTCTGTTCGGGAGACATATATGCTATTGTCCCAACAGTAGAGCCGAGTTTAGTTAATTGAGAATCTTTTCCAACTTTGGCCAATCCAAAATCCATAATTTTAACTTTGCCATCATTGGTAATCATTATGTTTTGAGATTTAATATCTCTGTGTACAATTCCTTTTTTATGAGCAGCTTCAAGTCCTTCAGCAATTTGAATAGCAAAATCAATAATATCATCCGTTTGTAAAGACGCATCGCGATGCGTCTCTACGATATCTTTTAATTCTTTTCCATCTATATATTCCATTACTATAAAGGTATCGTCACCGGATTCTTCAATAGCATGGATAGTGGCAATGTTAGGATGGTTCAATGCAGCAGCAGCTTGTGCTTCAATTTTAAATCTTTCTTTTTCTTTAGAATCATTTGAAACGCTATGCGGTAAAAATTTAATTGCAACATTTCTTTTTAATTTTGTGTCTTCAGCAAGATATACCACCCCCATTCCGCCTTCGCCTAATTTTTCTAATATCTTATAATGTAAAATTATTTCACCAATCATTTTATTAGCTCAGTAAATTCTTATAACGGCAATTTCATCTTTTTCAAAAATGCTGAGTAGCGCGGGTCTTTGACTATATTGCGTAACAGTGAATCGGATTTAATCTCCGGAAGACCGCTATCACGCTGCAGATATGCTCGTTCCAGCCAATCAAATGCTTTATCGGTCTCACCACAGTAAGCATAAATTTCTGCAATCTGGTACGAACCATCGTTCGCATCATCTTTGATTAATTCTGCCAACTTAGCATCCGCTTCATTCTTTCTGCCCAATGCATGATAAACCAGTGCTAACCCAAACATTTGCCAGAATGGATCCTTTTCCTTCATAATCTCCTCTAGTGCCAAATCAAACTCTCCTTTTTCAAGATAGACACGACCCAACTGCATATACCCTCCTGGAAATTGCGGATTCAGTTCAAGCGTTTTCTTGAAAGCGGCTTCCGATTCGTCAAATAAGCCGGCATATAAAGTTAGGTAACCGAGATTATTGTATCTGGCAGTACTGAGAGGATTAAGCTTAATTGAATGACGGGTTAGTTTAATGGCTTCGTCTATTCTACCCAGAGCTGCTGCTAATACTGCTGAGTTCGTGATGATACTAGCGTTACCTGGATCTAATTTAAGAGCCTGCTTGTAAGATTCATCCGCACCTATCCAATCCCAATCATATGCTCTCTTGATCCATCCCATTTGCGAATGAGCCACTGCAAGTTTTGGGTCAAGTTCAAGAGACTTTGTTATTTCCTGACGTGCTTTACGATAACCCTCATCTGTGGGCATATAGCCATTATCAGCCATATTGCTGTGGACTTTGGATAATTCCATCCAGGCAGGTGCATAGCCGGAATCAATCGAGATCACCTTTTCAAAATAGTCCGCTGCTTTCTCCCAATTTTCCTTTCCGCGCAAATTAATAAAATGCTTCCCAAGCAGGTAATTGTCGTAAGCTTCCGGATTAATCACACGCTTATGCGCTTGATGCTTTTCATTCAGAAGTGCTATGTTTAGTGCTTCTGCAACTGAACTTGATATAGAATCCTGTAATGAAAATATATTCTCTAGAGTTCCATCATATATTTTAGACCATATATGTGTATCGGTAACAGTATTAATTAACTGTGCAGTGATTCGGAGTAAATTTCCAGCTTTGCGAATGCTGCCTTCCAGGATATACTTTACATTCAGCTTTGAGGCAATAGTTTTAATATCAACTTCTTTTCCTTTAAATGAAAACGAAGAGGTGCGTGAAGTGACTTGCAGCTTGGGGTTCTGTGCCAATACATTGAGTAATTCTTCCGATAATCCTTCTGTTAAATATTCCTGGTCTTTTTTTGCACTCAAATCAAGGAATGGCAGAACTGCAATTGTTTTTACTACAGCCTTTTCGTCAAGATTTTTGGAAGAAGGGACAAAAAGAAAGAACACTGCAGCAATAAGTATTATAGTTACTCCGGCAATTATCCACGGAAGTTTAGACTGCTTTGATTGGGTTCTCTTTACTTCTTCACCCTTACTTATTGCACTCAGCTCTTCTGCTATTTCTCCTGCTGTCTGGTAACGGTCATCCGGATTCTTTTCAAGAGATTTGCTAATTATGTGTTTTATTCCTTCATTAATTTCATTATCCGGTTCCGGTTCTTCATTTAGAATAGAATATATAACTGCCTGATCATATTCCCCTTTAAAAGGCATCTTGCCTGTAGTCATTTCATAAAGCACAATACCAAAGGACCAGATGTCCGTTCGATGATCTATTATTTCTCCTCGGGTTTGTTCAGGAGACATATATGCAATTGTTCCAATAGTAGAACCGAGCTTAGTTAATTGAGAATCTTTTCCAACTTTGGCCAATCCAAAATCCATAATTTTAACTTTGCCATCATTGGTAATCATTATGTTTTGAGATTTAATATCTCTATGTACAATTCCTTTTTTATGAGCAGCTTCAAGTCCTTCAGCAATTTGAATTGCAAAGTCAATAATATCATCCGTTTGTAAAGACGCATCACGATGCGTCTCTGCGATATCTTTTAATTCTTTTCCATCTATATATTCCATAACAATGAACATTTGCTCGTCAGCTTCTTCAATTGCATAAATTGTAGCAATGTTTGGATGATTTAAAGCGGCAGCAGCCTTAGCTTCAATTTTAAATCTTTCTCTTTCTTCAGAATCATTTGAAATGTGAGGTGGTAAAAATTTAATTGCGACTTTACGTTCTAATTTTAAATCTTCTGCAAGATATACTACACCCATTCCTCCTTCGCCGAGTTTTTCTAATATCTTATAATGGAGTATAGTCTCGCCTATCATAATTTTATTTCTCTACTTTTTATTTTTAAATTGTTCAAACCAGTTTTCTTCTAACACCATATAGTACTGAGATGATAGAGGTGAAAAAACTGCTAATATTTTTTGACCATCAGGTGCTACGGTGTATGTCCTGATAGTCCCGCTAAATAATTTAACTCCCACCTGATTTCCTGAAAATAGAAGTTTTGGCTGACCAATACTTAAATCTGAACCAGTAATATCCACATTCACAACCATTAAATCGCTATTATAACTTGAGTAAAAAATTTCATTACCAATCCATATTGGATATACTCCATTATTTATTGAGACTTGCCTTTGCACACTGGCATCCGGAAAATGCGAAACATAAATTTCGAATGTACCAGATTTATTTGACCCAAAAACCATAAATTGTTCATCAGGTGAAAGTGATGCACCATATTCGTAATAGTCGGTTTTCAATAGAACCTTGGGTTCTTTTTGGTCCCTCTCCTGGTACAGCAAATCCCTATTACCATCTGTCCTTCTGGCAGTAAACATAATATATTTATCATTTTTTGAAAGATAACTGACTTCTTGTACTTCATCCAGATTATTAATACGCTGTGGTCCCCCAAGACCATTTAAACTTTGTTTATAAATAAAAGGAATATTCGAAGCATCGGCTTTATCAAAGTAAATGCTCTTTCCATCTTTTGAAAAGAATGGAGCTGAATAAAACTCACCGTTCATAATCAGAGTTTTTTTATTATTTGGTTTCAGTAACCAGATACCGGAATTACTACCATCGCTGCCATCATATATTACCTCAGTTCCATCCGGTGATATATCAGGCCTAAGAATTGAAGTTTGTCTTTCTCCAATGCTATCCAGAACGGCACCTTTACGGGAAAGCCACACAAGTCTGTCCGAAGTACTCTTCCTTACTTGTTTGTAATAAAAAAGGGTGCCGTCTTCAGTAACATTCGGCCAGCCTGAACTGGCAGCTATCAGGAATGGTGAACCAGTAGCTTTATACGAGCTAAGATCAAAAGGAATTGCCCATAAATCAGGGTTAATTGTGTGATCAGTTGAATTCCAGCGATGAAATAAAATGTGCCCTGTCGGGGAATATATTGCTTCACCGATACCAAATTCCGTCGGGTAGCTATAAACAGTCTTTCGCCCGTCTTTGTTTTGAGCAATTATTCTATTTCCTTTATCGGAATCTACAGTTAAAATTAATGCGTCTTCACCGGGAATATTATATACCGATGTCAGAGTACCTGTTACTTTACATAAAGATGTGTCACCGTTATACATTTTTTTGAACTGCCCGCCACCGGCAGACATTTTATAAAGAGTGTTGGAGTTTTCTACGAATACAATGGAATCATCTTTTCCCCAACAACGCGGAATATAGCTTGAAGGGAAATTAGAAACCGGAACACTTTCACCACCACTTGCAGATACTTTCCGCAGTTGTTTTTGGTTATTGCCTCCATTTATATAAAACGCTATTTGATCACTACCAGGCGACCAGATTATCGGAGACTGTATTACTTCTTTATTATTAATTTCAACAGGTTCAAGCTTATCAAAAGAGCGTATCCAAAAATGAGCTCCCTGTGTATAAGCCAGTTTTCTTCCGTCGGGCGATATCTCGATTTCATTGTAATTATTTGAAGGCCATTCAAACTTACGAACCCGTTTTTCTTCTTTTTCAGTCTTAGGTGAAATTATCAGTAATATTATTGTTGCAATAAAAAAGATCGCCGCTAAAGACCAGAAGATTTTCGGATTATAAAAAATATTTCTGAATAGATTTTTTACCGGGATATCACCAAGTGATGAAGTTCTTGGAGTAGTTACAGTTGTAGTCTGTCCGGTTTTAACATTAAAAGATTGTGTCCCAACATTATAAATTCTGCTCGCGCTTCCGGCGGAAAGTACCCTCCTGAATTTCCTTAAGTTTTTTGCAAGCTCTTTTGCAGATTGAAACCTTTCATCTTTATCTTTCTCAAGACATTCAAGGATAATTCCATCAAGCTGGGGATCGATTCCTTCTTTTATGGTTGAAATAGGCTGCGGATCAACATTAACAATTTCATACATTATTGCTGTTGCATGTATTCCCTTAAATGGAGCCTCTCCGGCAAGCAGTTCATACAGCACAACTCCTAAAGAAAATATATCAGTTCTATGGTCAACATCTAAACCTTGTATCTGTTCCGGAGACATATATCCCATAGTCCCCATAGTAGTTCCGGTTTTGGTTAATCTTGACATCCCAGAAGTTTCTCTAAGTTTAGCTAAACCAAAATCCATAATCTGAGCAATGCCGTCTTTGCGGATCATAATATTTTCTGGTTTTATATCACGATGAACAATGCCTTTCTCATGAGCAGCAGCTAAACCTTCAGCAACTTGAATTCCTATTTCAAGAATTTGTTTTTCGGATAAATTTTCTTTTTTATCTTTTAAAGTTTTTCCATCGACAAATTCCATGACAATGAAAAGCTGTCCATCGTGTTCTTGAATATCATGAATTGTACATACATTAGGATGGTTCATAGCAGAAGCAGCTTTTGCTTCCTGGATAAAGCGTGCTTTCTCATCTTCAGTTGCTGTTAATTGAGTAGGAAGAAATTTCAGAGCAACAAAGCGGTCGAGCTTTGTGTCCTGGGCTTTGTAAACTTCACCCATTCCTCCTTCACCAAGTTTCTCTAGAATTTTATAATGGAGTATAGTTTCACCAATCATTTTTTAATTATCCTTTAATTTGCATTCGCTAATTTTCTTTTTAATTCCTGATCCCAGTTAAGAATAACGTTCAATGAATTTCTTGAATTGCCGAAATCTTCCGCCTTAAGCATCATAAAATTTTGCGAACCTGGAATTTCTTCAATTACGCGGATAGTATTTACCCATGAGTTATTGGATAAAACTTCCTTTGGATTGCCCGCGGTAAAACCTGAACTAAAATTGACTGGTACCTGCATCAATTCTTTACCCTGAATATAATAAAGGTATTTGCCATCCTGGGACCAAAAAGGCCAATTTCCGCCCTTAGTTGAAATTTGAATTTTGCTGACTGGCCCATTAAACGTGTTCACGTAAACTTCCCGTTTCCCGGATTCATTAGAAGTGTAAGCCATGTAATTACCATTGGGAGAGAATAAAGGCCACTGATGATTAAATGGCTCATTGTTGATTACTTTGGGAGGTACATTTTCATTCAATGTTTTAACAACCATTTTTTGGTTACCGAGAGAATCAGCTTCGGTATAAGCTACGTATTTCCCGTCTTTTGAAATAGAATAGGGTACCACAAAATAATTACTTTTGATTAACATTCTCTCTTTTCCCGAATTGTCAAGATTAGTTATATACAAGCCGTAGTAACCGTTACGAAATGAATCATAAACAATCGATTTTCCGTCCGGTGTCCATAACGGGTCTCTTGCATCTATTCCATAAGTCAGTCTGCTCAGAGTATTTCGTTCAATATCGTATATCCAAATATTCCACGCAGCACCTTCAATAGTAACGGCAACTTTCTTTCCATCCGGAGAGATGTCAAAATCTTCAATAGGCTGATGCAAATCTGTGCTTTTTAGTATTTTGCCGGAGTGATCTACCCAAGCTAGATTTCTGTCATTAGACAAAGTTCCACCGGGCAGGTAGACCATTGTTCCATTATCTGATAAAGCAAACTCCGGCTGACCCGATTGAGATATCATTGTTACATTAGTTAGGACCGGAACTAAAGAGCCCTTTAGCGAAAGATTGCTCAAATCAAACTTTGATGCATAGAGGGCGTTATTTCTGATAAGCAATATATAATCCGGTTCCACATAATTCGAATACTCCGCATTGTCAACAATAGTTTTAGTTGTACCGTTTTTTAAAGATCTGACCATAATCCGGGAGCTTGCATTTCCACTCACTGATTCTACAGTAAACATCAGGTTGTCGCCGTCAGGCAAAAGAACAGGCCAGCGATAGCTTACCTGCCCTTCAGTGGAATCTGTGTTTGCTATCAGTTCATACTGACCACCATCTGCTGATACACGGTATATCCCACCGGCAATTCCCAGTGAAAAATAAATTTCCTTATCTGTTCCCCAAAACAGATATGGTAAAGGGTGAGTCGGTGTTTTTGAGTCAAAAATTACTGTTACAGGGCCTCCTGATAATAGTGTTTTTTTCATTTTTTCGTCTGACCAGAAAGCTAACCACTTCCCATCTGGTGAAAAACAAGGAGACAAAGCCCCTTCCGTACCGGGGATTGGTTTGGCTTCATAAGAATTAATTTCTCTTAAATAAAGCATCCTTGCATTAGTCTGGTTAACAGTATAAACTATTTGAGAACCGTCCGGTGAAATCGCAAACGATGAGAAAGGTCCTAGAGCCAATCCTTCTTTAATATTCATTGAAAGATGTACAGGTTTACCGGAAACAACAGGGGAAGAATTCAGGAATAAGAATGTCATTATAAAAAGCACAATAAGCAATAATGAAATGATAGATATTGGAGCTTTGTTTTTAATTATTCTCTTTTTAAAATTTACATCTAACACGCCTGATTTAGTTTTTACATTTTCATCTACATTAGTAAAAGTTTGTGTCTTATATACCCTGCTCTTCCTATGTCCAGAAGATTTTTTAACTTTTCTTAAATCTTTTGCAAGTTCTTTTGCCGACTGGCAGCGTTCTTCTTTGTCTTTCTCCAAACATTCTAATATTATTTCATCCAGTTCAGGATCAATTCCTTCCTTTAATTTTGAAAGGGGAGGAGCATCAACATTTACAATCTCATACATTATTGCAGTTTCATGAACTCCTTTGAAAGGTAATTCACCTGCGAGCAGTTCATAAAGAACAACACCAAGAGAAAAAATATCTGTTCGATAATCTACATCAAGTCCCTGTATTTGTTCAGGAGACATGTATCCCATAGTGCCAACAGTTGAACCAACTTTTGTTAACCTGGAAACATTACTTTCTTTATAAAGTTTTGCTAAACCAAAATCCATAATCTGCGCTATACCGTCTTTACGAACCATAATGTTTTCTGGTTTTATATCACGGTGAACAATTCCTTTTTCATGAGCTGCGGCTAGACCTTCTGCGACTTGAATTCCTATTTCCAGTATTTGTTTTTCAGAAAGAGTATCCTTTTTATCTTTTAAAGTTTTTCCATCAACAAATTCCATCACAATGAACAGCTGTCCATCGTGTTCTTGAATATCATGAATAGTGCAGACATTCGGATGGTTCATTGCAGAAGCAGCTTTTGCTTCTTGTATGAATCTTGCTTTATCTTCTTCAGAAGCTGTTAATTGCGTAGGAAGAAATTTTAGTGCAACAAAGCGGTCGAGCTTTGTATCCTGGGCTTTGAAGACTTCGCCCATACCACCTTCGCCGAGCTTCTCTAAAATTTTGTAGTGTAGAATTGTTTTACCAATCATAATTTCTTTACTCAGAAAGTTATTCAGATTAAAGATTTAATTTTTATTACTTATCTTTCAATAAAGTTCTTACCTGTAACTAAATTATAACCTTCAACTTTTAAATCTTCAGTTGTTTGTACTTTTGCATTGTAATCTTTTTCATGAGCCATTTCCCACAAATAAAACATATTTTCATTTTGTATGTGGATTTATAACATCTTTTAACAAATCCGGTTTTGAGGTATCACGTTCTAAATAAGGATATCTCTCGCCTCCGTGATAATCAACATCAATAGTAGAATAAAATTCTCCATTGGCAACTATAAATTTTATTGGAGTAGTATTATCTTTTGCTAATCTTACTGCCTCGTGGGCTAAATCATTAGAATACTTTTTCCCATTAATTGCAATGATGATCATTCCTGGAGCTAAGCCTGATTTTGATGCCGGACTTCCTTTAATTACATCATTAATTTGCCCATCACCACTTATGCTAAACCCTATGGAAAAACTCAGATTTGCGTAATTGTATACTTTTTCACCTGCTTTATACATTTCATTAGATGAATCTTTATAAACTAATTCCCATCCTCCTTTTTCAATCCCACCAAGCGGTGCATGTGGACTTAATGTTTGAAGCCTTGATAAAAAGAAATTTTTCCAATCATAATTTGCGACTTCACTTAATGTATTTACAACATCATCAAATGTATAAGGTTTTAATTGCGGGCCGTTACTTACTCCGCCATGAAATTTTTTACAAAAATCATCCAATGATTTTTTATTATTTGTTAACTGTCGAATTGTGATATCTGCCTCAAGCCAAATTAAATTTCCTTCATCATAAAAATCCGTACCTCTTCTCCATGATTCATAATCTCGCCTGCTATTATATAGTAGCTGCGCTTCATCGTTAGTATCTTGAAGAGGACGCCAGGTTCTTCCAGGCTGGTTATCAAGCCTTGCTGCTGCATTTGCAAGATCCTCTAAATATTCCTGCGGTGTATATAAACCTGATCTGGCTGTTAATATTTTGCCTAGATATTGAGTTAAGCCTTCATAAACCCAAAGCATATCATCTTTCATTGGAGTAGTAAAATCTCCGGTAGCAAGACCGGCAGGCCTACGATATTTACCATTCCAAGAATGTACAAATTCATGCGGTAAAAGTGCAGCCTCTCTTTTAAATACATCATCATTTATGAAAGCTTGTTCAGGCATTCTGTCATCACTTGATTGATGATGTTCCAAACCAAAGTGCGCTGTATGATCACTTAACGTGCATAAAAAATCATAATGATTATAATGATGTGCCCCAAAAAGAGCATTGGCTTCTACAACCAATTTCTTGTATTCATCTATTTTCTGTGTGCTGATATTGAGCGCCGATTGATCATCGCTTACAAGATCAAGAAAATGAGGAACCCCGGATGCAGATGATATATCGATTTGGCGTGTATATGCACCAGTTAAAACAGGGGAGTCGATAAGCATATTTAACGGAACAGGTTCAAAACATACCGAATCTTTAAAAATTTGTATTTGTTTAAGTGCGGTATAATACTTCCAACCGTCAGGTAATACTATTGAAGAAGTTACAATAATATTATTTGGTTTTGGTTTATCCGGGTATAAAACCACTTCATTCCAGCTCAACATAAGAAGCTTTGCAGTTGATGACGTTCCCTCGGAAAAACCACCTTTCTCCGGAGGTAAAATAAAATCAAATGTTACTTCAATTTTATTTTCATTTTCAGGAACTTGACAGTGTATGGCATACATATCAATTAGATCCCGTCTCCACGGAATAGTTTTTCCATTTACAAATATTTTCAAACCTGCCATATCTACTATTGGCCCGGTAGGGCCGTGTTCACCAGGAATCCATTCCGGATAAACCAATGTTAAATCACCGGGTTGAACCTGAATTGTTTCAAATGAATGCAGAATTTTTTTGGGTGCATCGACAGCATTTATAGACAACGTGATTGACTGATGTTCCGGTTGAGAATAAATGGCTTGAGAAATTATTGAAATAATTAAAAGCAGTTTATAAACAGACGTATAACGGTTAGAGCTCATTTTTATCTCCAGTAAATGAATAGTGGATTGCTAAATAGGATGATTTAAAAAATTAAAAATAGTTGTTTTATCAGTACTAGTTTGTTTCATTTTTATATTATTATTTTACAAAATTTTTACCTGCAACTAAATTATAATGATCAACTCTTAAATCTTCAGTTGTCTGTACTTTTGCATTATAATCTTTTTCAAGAGCCATTTTCCATAAATAAAATTGTGAAAATGTATGTCTAACTTTTTTAACTAGTTCAGTAAATTTTCCCTTAGATTCATATTCATCGGCATCTTCTTTATTATCCCATATTGTTAAAGAAATGAATTCATCCTCCTCATTTATACTTTCAATTAAATAAACATAGCGGCAGCCTTTTACGGATTTTAATTCAGGGATAATAATTTCTGAATATAACTTTTTGAATTCTTCTAATTTGCTTTTATGAATTTTAACTGAAACAACTCTGACGAACATATTCGCATCTGAGATAGAGATTTCTTCATCTTTGTTCTTTTGTGCACGAACTGAATATTTTTTAATAACCGGTTCTTCAATAACCTGAGTATATTCTAATTCCATCTTATCGGATAAATTTATCTTCCATTCAGTTGATTCAGAAAGAAAGGGCTTTGAATCATCAAATAAGTTTTTGAATACCCCTTTCTTTTCATAATTTTCTGCTTGCTCCAGAGTTTGCCAAAAAGTTAATGAAACAAATTCATTATTATTCTTAGAACCAATCAGTCCGGCAAATAAGCAGCCCGGCATTTTTTGCAGTCTGGGGAATATCGTGTTTTCATAAAATTCTTTAAATTCTGTCATTGATTGGCTGTCAATCTTCAATTGTAAAAAACGCATAAACATATTTGATTCCTTCCTTTCTAATTATGAAAGTGAAATCATAAATTAATTTTATAGTTTAAAATAATTTTCACTCTTCCCGTTTAATAACAACTAAAGTCATATCATCCATTTGTGGAGTTTTGCCGGTAAACTTATTAACCTCATCCAAAATTTTTTCAATTAACTTTTCAGCCGATTCTTTTTTATTATTGGTTATGACTTCTATTAATCTTTCATCGCCAAATTCTTCTTCATCTTTATTCATTGCTTCTGTAATTCCATCTGAATAAAGTACAAGCATTTCATCATGTTCAAATAAAAACCTTTCTTCTTCAAATATGACTGAAGGAACCACTCCGGCAATCATACCGCCGGTTGATAATTTTGTTAGCTTATTTCCCTTTGAAAAAAGGAAAGGGGGATTATGCCCTGCATTACAGTAAGTAATTTCATTTGTTCTTTTATCAAGAATAGCATAAAAAAGTGTAGCAAATTTAGTAGGTGAAGTATTATGGAAAAGAATATCACTTGTGAACGAAACACAATCTTTACAAGCTCTATCAAGCTTCGCCTGTCCGCGTAAAGATGCCTGAACATTTGCCATTAATATAGCTGCAGGAATTCCTTTCCCCGAAATATCTGCTACACAAAAGGCTAATTTATTTTCATCAATCTCAATAAAATCGAAATAGTCTCCACCCACATCTTTAGCAGGAGTACTTTTCCCTGCAATTTGATAATCTGTAATTTCAGGGTGAGATTTTGGTAAAAGATTAACCTGGATTTCATAAGCAAGACGCATTTCTTCTTGCAAGTGCTGGAGAGCTTGTTCCTCTTGATATAGCCTGGCATTTTCTATAATCTGAGCTGACTGTGCAGCTATTATTCCTAACAGTCTTTGATCATTATTTGTAAAGCCTGAATCGGTTTTCTTATTGAATATAGTCAATAGCCCGATCATTTTCCCTTTTACAATCATTGGAACACTAAGCAATGAATGAATTGGAAAGTCTTCATTCATCATATATTTAAATCTAGTATCGCTTTCCAAATCATTAATCAGAAGTGGAGTTTTGTTTTTTAGCATCCAGCCGGTAAGCTGTGTATCCAATCGGAAGGGAAGTATGTTTGATACAGAATCCTGTTTGCGTATCATTGTTCTGAAAGGTTTGTCTTGATCCTGTTCATCAAGCAGCATAACAGCGCCTTGCTCTACTTTTATATTCTTAACGCATTTTCTGACAATTAAGTCTATAATTTGTTCTAAAGGTTGTATTGAAGAAATAGCTGTAGAAATTTCATTGAGAACAGATAATTCTTCAATAGCAGTTCGAAGGCGTTTGTTTTCTTCCTGAAGTTTTAAATTAGACTCTGATAGATTGGAAGAATCCATTTAGTTCCTATAATTATTTATTGATGTAAGAGATATGCGATAGATAAGTAATAATAATAAAAATTAAGCGTATTACAAACTATATATTCAATTTTTAATGTTACTTTAATCTATTTTTAATGATGAGTAAGTGTTGGAAAAATATACTATAACCATGCAAGGAAAACATTTAAATCTATTTTAAATCGGAGAATGAAAATTTAAATAGAGCAAAATTGTGATTGCATTTTTATTCAGCTTTAAATTCTTGAATACTTTCTTCAAGCAGTTTATTAAATTCATCTGTTGCGTCCCACATTACTACATGGCCAGAGTTATGAATAAGCTTAACTTTATAACCGGGAACATATTTTCTGAACGCATCAACATTAGTCGGTTTTTGATCTGAATTAATTGCTATGATAGGAACTTTAATTTTAGAAAGAGATTTAGTGCATTCATTGTTTTG
The DNA here is from genome assembly GCA_963775245.1 of uncultured Bacteroidota bacterium. Lineage (GTDB taxonomy): Bacteria > Bacteroidota > Ignavibacteria > Ignavibacteriales > Ignavibacteriaceae > CAVSWT01. The sequence goes on along the minus strand of CAVZID010000022.1, from coordinate 147,442 downwards.
CCAATCAGCGATTGTTTTTATCGATTCTTCCCAGCCTATCATTTTAGAATTGCCTATCATTTCAACTCCTCGTTTATAAGCCATATCAGGATTATTTTTAATAAATCCACGTTTAAGCAATTTTTCTTTTGTTAGATGTTTAACTAAATCCATCGAAATACTATCCATTTTACCTATTGCTTGGGGAGGAAATTTCATTTCAACATTTTGAAGATTATCAACAAGCACTACACCTAAAACTTTGTTTGGAATTTTATTTGCTGATTCTATAACAACTGGCCCGCCCATAGAAAAACCAACTAGAACTACTTTATTAAGTTCAAGCTTTTTAATTACTGCATCCACGTCCTCACTAAATGCATCAATTGTCCAATCTTTTCTGTTGTTTCCTGATTTTCCAAAACCAGCTAAATCAATTGCAACAGAAGTATATTCTTTTGAAAAGAATTTCATCTGTGCATCCCAGATAGTTTTATCATTAGCCCAGCCGTGAACAAAAATAATTGCAACTTCGCCATTACCTTGTTTGTTAAAACTGATGTCAACTCCATCTTTAGAAATTGCAAAATTATCCGGCTCATTTCCAAAACACAAAGTGCTTATCAGCAGCGTTACGAAAATGAATTGTAAAATGTAATTTTTGGTTTTCATTTTTACCTCCAAAATTTTTTTATAAAAACAATAGCTCAAATGCACTTAAGCATCTAGTAGAGGATAAGATGATAATGGTGTAGTATAATAATTGACTTTTAACTATAGCGATATGAGAAGAATGAGTATCCAATAATACAAAAATTTTTAGGAAAAATAAAATGAGTGACATAATATATTTACTAATGATTAGATATTGTTCGCAGAATAATAAAATCTTTTTAGCTATTTAACATTACTTTTTTAATGATATTAATCCTGTAAAATATGTTGAGGCAAATATTAAAATGAAGGGGATCCACGTCCCTAGTAGACTGGCAAACATATTTAAACTATGATTAATTAAAAGTGCAACAATAAAAAAATCCATTATTATGATAAAACAGACAAAAATTAATGCAGTTTGTATTGGAGTTGTAAAATTAAATTTTTTGAAGTAAAAATAGGATATGACTGTAAAAAATATAGGGGCTCCGATCGCATGAACAATTAATGCAGCAACTAAAGATATAGCTGCCATTCCAATTCCCATTGTAGCCCCACAGAGCACCCAGCCAATGAAGGCATGAGTTAAAATTATCATTGTTTTTCTATTATTCAATTCAAACTCACTAAATATATTAGTTTGGGTTATTTCTTATGGGTATTTAAAATGATGTGCATTTCTTCTATACAATAATTATTGAAATGTTATCTTAATAAATACCAGTTCGAATAAAGTCTAATCGTATTTTAGCAGTGGGATCTGTTTTAAATAGATTCAATAAATTATCACATGCGTACTCTTCACAGTAAGCGCAGTTACTAAGTCCTTTTTGAACTATACATTTTCTTATCTCACAATTCTTGCAACCGGTGAATAATTGCCCGCTATCGGACGTGCAGCCATCGCAGCCATTAATATCATCGAAGTTATAATCTACATTATAATGCTCTTTACACAAATTGATGATATCAATTTTCATTTCTTCTTGTTTTGATTCATTGGATTCGCGAGTGGCTAAAAAAATAGGACAGTTATTACAAAGTAAGCCGCAATATGATAGCATTTCATCCATCTTAAATTCTCCTTCAAAAATTGTTAAAGGGAAGTTATTTTTACCTCACTTAAGTGTAAAGTGAAGCTGCGTTTGTGATACCATCAATAACAACGTTTACTCGCCCTCTGTGTGCGGAGAAAAATAGGATTGAATACTGTGAGATCAAGATAAATTAAAATTGATTAACACACAATAAAAAAATAAAGATTGAATCATCGCTAAATCATTTCTGCTTTATTAAAGTATCTCCAAGTATATAAACAAGAGAATGATGGACTATTGATAATCCGGCTAATGTGAAACCTAATACATTTTGTCCGGCTATAATTAACGCTGCAGCCGCTAAACCTGAAAGTATCAGCTCTTGTATTAATCTTAATAATTCTGCTTTGCTGCCGGCATTATGAAAATCAATTAATCCCCAAAAGCCAAAAATTAAAATTGGTGAACTTATTCCCAATATAATTTTAATAGATTCATTTTTACCTGTATGAAAACCCCAGTATCCAAATGCCAAAACAATTCCCAATTCCATAGTTACTCTTAACACTAGATTTACGTTCTGATAGAGCTTTAACATGCTTATCCTTTTGCTTATTAGGTTGAATAATTTTTAAAATAATAAAAGGAATCAAAAAAGTGAATTGAGAATTGTCAAAGATATAAATTTTGAAGTTGCTGAAACCTTCAAGGTTTAGGCAGCTAATACGATGTGTTAACCTTGAAGGTTAGCGTAGTTACGACTTGCAATATAATTGCCTCTTCCCATGGGCAATGTCATTAAGTTAAGGTGAGGGCCTTTATTTTTTAAAGTGTGATATTTCCACCTCTCATGCGAATAATTAATGTGTACAAATAAAGTATTATTAATTATTAAAATAGGATATGCTATGAATTATATAAAATGCTTTTGTTTATTGTTTACATTACTTTTTATTAAAACAATTCAATCTCAATCAAAATCTGATAACAATTTCAAATCAGATAGCGCTGAAACTTTTGAGCAAGCTTTAAAGCTTATTAATACACCTGAACCTTCATTTAATAAATCAATTCCGCAGAATTATATCATCACACAAAATGATACTCATAATTTTAAACAAATTTACAAGAGCAAGCCTTATAAGTTTTTAATGAGGGATGGAAAACATTTATTCGCTCAAAAGTTCCGAGCAAATTCTGACTTGATAATAATTATGCTTCATGGAGTGCTAAGCAGCAGTGAAGAGATGAACGGCATTTCCGGTAATCTTAGTAAAACTTTGAATGCTGAAGTTTATGCAATTGATCTTCGAGGGCATGGAAAATCAGATGGAATTCCCGGAGATGTTGATTATATTAATCAGTACGAAGATGATCTGGCAGATGTGATTAAGAGTGTCAGAAAAGAAAAACCCGGAGCTAAAATAATTTTAGCAGGGCATTCAATGGGCGGCGGTATTGAATTGCGTTATGCTGTAAATAAAAATTATCCTGAAGTTGACGGCTATCTTTTATTAGCTCCACTGCTCGGACAAAATACTCCTACTTTTCCTGAACCGGGAAATGAGAATGATTCTTCACAGAATAATATTGAACCATTTATGAAAATAGATATTCAAAGAATTATTGGGCTAAAAATGTTTAACTCGATAGGTGTACATAAATATGATTATCTTCCTGTCTTATTTTTTAATCTGCCCGATAAAATGCCTTTAAGAGAATATACTTATAGAAGCGATCAAAGCATGGCGCCGGATGATTATAAGGGAGGGCTGCACGCAGTCCATCAGCCTCTGCTTGTACTGGTCGGAAGCAAAGATGAAGCATTTAATGCACAAGCTTTTATTCCTGCCGTAAAAAATAATAGTTCAGGGGAGGTTTTCATTATTAATGGAGCTACTCATGATGGCATTCTTAACAACGATGAAGCAATTAAGCATGTAAAAAAATGGGCAGAAAAATTTTATTTCATTACAGATTTAAAATAGAAATGAATCAGGATATAGAATCACAAAAATTTCTTGAAATGCTGGAAGGCCACAAGGGTATCATTTATAAAATTGTGAACTCTTATTGCAAAGATGAAGAGGATAGGAAAGACCTTACTCAAGAAATTATTATTCAGTTGTGGAAATCATTTGATAAATATGACGACAGGTATAAATATTCAACCTGGGTTTACCGTATTGCTTTGAATGTATCAATTTCATTTTACAGGAAAGAAAAAAAGAGGGGAAAAATTTCAAATCCTCTGCCTGATAATTTATTCTCGATTCAAGCCGACAATGAAACTGAAGAGAAAGATTATTTAAGCAAGCTTTTAAAAGAATTTATATCAGAACTTAAAGAATTGGACCGTGCTCTTATCATACTTTATCTAGATGAGAAAAGTCATAAAGAAATTTCAGAGATTTTAGGTTTAACGGAAACAAATGTCGCTACGAAGATTGGAAGGATTAAAAAATTATTAAAGCAAAAGTTCTCTAAGATCGAAAGGGAATAATTATTATGGAAGAACAAGAAATTTTTAGTTTATGGAAAAATCAGGATACTAAGCTCGAGCAATCATTGGCATTAAATAAAAAATTATTAATAGAGATTCTAAGTCAAAAAGCTCAATCAGCGCTGCAAACACTTGCCCGGTTTAAAACAAGAGGGATAATAGCTGCAGTTATATATCTTGTAATTTTGGGTTTGGCCTTGTCGGTTGCTATCATTAATTATTCATCCGCTGCGAATTATTTTTTAGTTTCAATCGGAGCAATATTTTTAATCAACTTAAAAGCATTATATGATTATATAAAGCATTTGGTTTTAGTTAAAAGCATTGAATACGACGGCGATGTAATGGAGATACAATCAAAATTGGTTAAGTTAAAGCTTTCAATATTTGCACATAGCCGGATTATAATTTTACAATTACCTTTTTGGACAACGTTTTGTTTGAGCAATAAATGGTTCCCGCAAACTGTAGGATGGGGATATATAATTTTTCAAATTTTATTTACGGCATCATTTACTTACCTGGCTTATTGGCTTTATAAAAATCAAACAATTGAAAATGCAGATAAAAAATGGTTTAAATTTTTAATTGCCGGTTCAGGTGGAAGATCTTTAATGAAGGCTTTGGATTTATATAAGCAGTTGGAAGAATATAAGATTGATTAAATTCTCCAAGGTTTTCATAAATAAATGAAAATCGAGCGAATACATTTGTAGAGACGCATCGCGATGCGTCTTTACTAATTTAGCCTTGTCTTTATTATTAACCGTAATTGAATTAATATGATAAAAACCTTCAAGGTTAACCTTTTTCAAAAGAGATTTTTATTTTAAAATCTTTTCAATAGTTGTAATTTTTTAATCTAAGTAACCTTGAAGGTTAGTGATTACTAAAGGACATAAGATTTGAAAACTACTTTTATTTTAACGGCAGAGGAGCAATTTGGTATTGCTCTAATTTTCCATCCGGCACCTGGTAAGTCCATACACGTACCGTTTGATTTTGGAGTTCAACGCGGAAAGACCTTGCTAACATTCCGCCTCTTTTGCGTTCTCCGGTTTGCTCAAACTTTTTAATACTTCCAAGTGTGTCTAAGCTAGTTTTGAAATCTTGAAGTGCTTGTTCACTGAAATATGCATTTGCATTTGAAGTAAACAATGAACGGTCGATAGTGCCATTTTGCAAGCCAATAAAAATCTTCTTTGCTTGTTCAATTCTAGCCGTAGTTTCTTCGTCTTCTGCTTTAAATAAGACATCAAATATCCCATCTCCAATAGCTTCTGTAGCCGGTGATGCATCCTGGTTGACAGTTACAACTATAGCAGCTTTGTCTTCGGGGAATACAGCATTATAAGCAGTAAATCCGGAAACTTCGCCTCCATGAGATATTATATGATGGTTATTTTTCATTTCTACATGTACGCCAAGTCCGTAATGAGTTCCAACTCCATTTTTTAAAAGCACTTCTGTTTCTAATTCTTTGTATGATTTTTGAGTTAAAAGACTTTGATTGATAATTGAAATATCCCACTTGGCAAGGTCTTCAGGAGTCATTGCTAATTCTCCGGCGCCGGCCATCCAGCCTGATCCTTCTTGTGGAGCCGGTCGTAAAGGGCCTAACCCGTATTGCATATAAGCTGTTGGATCATCTTTTGTAAATTTACCTTTATCAAAATTTACAGCACTAGATAAATTTAAAGGTTCTAAAATATTTTTTTGTAAAAATTCGAAGAAAGATTGATGAGTTATTTTTTCGACTATCTGAGCTGCAATTACAAAATTTGTATTGCTGTATTGCCAGCGTGTACCTGGTTCAAAATCAAGAGGAATTTTAGCCCAACGATTTAAAATTTCTTGAGGCGGCATTGATTCCAGCATCATAGGGGGTACATAATCTTGCGGCCAAAAATCCTGATAGCCTGAAGTATGTGAAAGAAGTCTCTTTAATTGTTACATCATTTGCCTGAGTAAGATCAGGCAGCCATTTAGAAACGGGATCGTTAATTGACAATTTTCCTTCTTGCTCAAGTAATAATATTGTAGCAGCAGTAAATTGTTTGCTGATTGATCCAATTGCATATTTCATATCCGTTTTGGCAGTTCTTTTGGGATTTAGACTTGCATAGCCGTAAGCTTGTGTATATACAATCTTACCATCCATTACTATGGCAATAGATGCACTTGGGGCTTTTGTTTCGTTCAATACTTCTAAAGCAACAGAATCAATTTTACTTTTGAATGAATCATCTGTCGTTGAATTAGATGCTGAAATCTGAGATGTGGTTAAAAAAAATAAAATGTACACTAAGATTAATCGTCTATGATTCATAATTAAAATATCCTTCTTTTGGAGTTAACAAATGTCTTCCACAAAATTATTAAAAATTAATAATATAACACTAATGAAATTCTCTGCAGGTTGGGGATAAAATATTTTTGGTTGAAGTTTGAAAACTTTTATGTGGCGTAAACCTTCAAGGTTTGCGTTTGTAATACGGTATGTTAACCTTGAAGGTTATGGGATATTCCCTCTTCCTTCGCATCGCAACCATGTGGGAGAGGGTTAGGGCTTTAATATCGCTTCAATAATTTCATGCACAACTTCATTTGCTTTTTCAGCGCTGTCGTGGCCTGGTTCATAAGCGGTGAAAGCGGCGGCGGCAATTTTGAAATTTTGTTTTACTGCTTTTATTATTTCAGTAAGCTCGTTTAGCTTTAATCCGTTTGGTGCGGCAAATTGATTTGCTTTGAATTCATCTTTATCCAAAACATCCAGGTCAATATGCAAATAAACTTGTTCAACTTTTTTTGAAAGCGGCTGAAAGAATTTTTCTGCAATATTTTCAAACGATTTATTGCGGATGTCTTCAGTATTAATTCTTACAATTTTTGATTTGCTTAAAAGAATTTCTTCTTCTTTGTCTAAGTCACGGGCACATATTAAAATTACTTTTTCTTCATCAATAATTTTAACTCCATTCATCGATTCACTTAATGCTTCCCAGCTATTACCTGTTAAAATGTTAAGTGCCATTCCATCAAAGAAACCGGATGACGAAGTTTCGGGAGAATTAAAATCTCCATGCGCATCAAACCAAAGGATTCCGGTTTTGCTTTGCAGCAAAGCAGACATTGTCCCGAAAGCAGCATAGTTGCAGTTGCCTGCAAGCACGATAGGGAAGAAGCCTTCTTTAATATTTGTTTCAATAATTTGTTTTACCTGGCTTTGAATATTTTTTGCTGCACCGGTTTCCGAAAGAAATTCTTCTGTAAGGCGGACATATTTAAGCTTTACTTCATGTCCTTTGGATTTAAGCCAGTTGACAAGCCCTTGTCTTCAATTAAATGAATTGGGCCGCAGCCCATGCGTTTGTTAAATTGGCCTGAGTCGTATGGGATTTGGATTATGGAGAGTTGCGTCATATTTAAATGTTTATTAGTTTATTATAGATTTTTACCACAACAATTTTTATATTTTAAGCCGCTTCCGCAGGGGCATTTTTCATTTCTACCAATTTTTTTATTAATTCTCATTACTTTTCCCTGCCCTCCTTTAAAATAATCTTGAGTCATAATATCAAGCTCTTTATCATATATCCATTTTTCATCATCAAATGTAACACCATCAATCATTTGAGGACTATCTTTTAAACTTCCTAAACCGATCCAAACATCACCTTTACTTTTATATTTTCTAACTTGGCATAAAATCATAAGTTTGTTTTTTAATTCTAAATTATCATTCGAATTTAAGGAGACATAAGAAATGCCAACTCTAGGTGAATAATGATTATCAGGCGGCATTGAGAAATTGTGCGATTTCCCATCTATTAGAGTTTTCTTTTTAGTTGAGATTAATAAATTTACCAGGTTTTCCTGAGTCTGTATTGATAGATCAAAAAGATAGAATAAAACATCAGTGACCTTAGGTTTATTTAATGATTTTAACTCATTGCAAAGTTTAATGAAGTTTTCATTTTTCAATATTTTTTTTAATACGTCACCTTTATCAGATACTTTTAATCCAGCTTTAAAAGGATAATAGTTTCTGTCAATTAAATATCCAAAATCATTTTCGATAGTAATCATATTAAATTTGTTAGACCTCCACAATTTTTGATCTAAGTGATAACCAAGAAAAACCATTTCTTCATTTGCAAGAAAATAATCCATTAATGAAGTCCTTTGCCGTATATAATAAAGAAAGTCGTATGGATCATGTAAATAATAGACTAATAATTCCAAGTCAAAGATAGTCAGCACTATAGGAAAAGGATCAATATCTATTTTACTTAAAATAATGTGGGATTGGCGTGTTAAAGAAGGGTAGTTCTCAGTAGTAATTCCCATTATATATACATTATCAATATCTTCAGAGAGTTCAATTTCTTTTCCTTCTGCATCATAAAATTTTGTATCTTTCTTTAATATTTTATTTCGACATTTAATCCCCTGCTGATACGCATCTTGCACTGCTCCTTGAAAATCATTTTGTAAAGCTTGATCATCGCCTATTCTAGCAAGTTCAGTTAATTTTTTAGATTTAACCTGAACGCATAAAGCTTTACTTCCAAGAGTACAAAGAACATCTATGTCAGTATCATCAACTCCTTTTTTCGTACTTATTTTTATTGCTTTAAAAGTATTTTTTAACCCAAAAACTTTTGATAAAAAATCAAATGTAATTTCTTCCCCAACTTTCCCTCTATTATTTCCAGCTTCATCTTTATATTTCTTATCTGCAATCATCCAATAAAAAGGGCTCTCGTATATTGCTTCAAACAATGGAAAAGAAATTGGTACAAAATATCTATCTTCATCAATTTTAATAATTGGATGAGAATTTAGAATATTATAATTACCAATTGATTGAAACTGAGAATTTAATTCCTTTGTTGGAGTAATAGATAAGTTTTTAAAAAATGCCTCTATATTAGTCTCTTTATTAAAATTATCCTTTCTAATGACAAATAATTCTATTAAACTTTTATAAAATGATTTCCAGCCTTCTTGTCTGATATTTTCAATTTTTAGATTATCTTTTTCATTTGTATGATCAAAAAACAACTCCACATATTGATATAATTCTAGAATCGGCAGGAAATTTTTTCCTTCTTTTTCCCAATCTTCATTTGGCTCCTGTTTCTTTAATCTTTCAATCAATGTAGGAAATCTTTCTTTCAATCCATACAGATTAACTTTTTTTGATTTCTCCTGTAGAATATCTTTTATATTAGTGCAGATTTTAATTACTTCAGGAAAATCAAATTCTCTATTTTCTAAAAGCCAGGTTTTATCGTATTTATATTTTTTCTCTAAGAATTCTAGATATTGGAAATCATATACTCCGGTTCCAGAATAAAATATAGATTCAGTAAACATTCCTCCTTTACCCCAAAATTCTTTTTGATCTTGCCTAATATTTACTACATCATATTCTTTTGTCATATCTATTTTTAATTTTTCAAAAAATGGAATCATAAAAGATTCATGAAGTTCTTCCATTAATTCATAAGTTCGTTGCTTTAAATTAATTAATTCTTGTGGGTTGTTTGGTAAAGAAAAATCCAATTTTCTTTGAATTATAAAACCAAGCAAAAGAGAAGCTTCGTTTATATTAAGTCTTTTTTGGTAATTTAATTCATGTAAATCTTCAACAAATACATTAAAATCTTCAAAAAGAATCATACAAAGAGCGTAAATATATCCTTTTGAATTTATTAAATCTTTGAGATCATTAATTACGTTTGTTGTAGTTCGTATCAATTGGTTAAATTCTTATATATTGAATAATAATCCTATTCCTGAATTTTATAAATTTAATAAAATAATGAGATAAAAATTTACGTTTTAATATTACACTTCTTTTGAGATTTTTATATATAATGTTGTTATAACAACCTTAAGTTCAAAAATCAAATTGAATAAACGGAAAGTAAAGTACAATAGGGTAAATGGAATAGGCGAAGATTCCGGATCAAGTCAAGAATGACAATGATCGGTTGATAGAAATAATGACTGATCTTACGGCTGCCCAAGAAATTCTTGCCAGTCTGTCCACTGGGTTGGATTATCAAGATCAAATTCTGTTTTTCAGTCCATTGTATAGGATTATCAATATCAAATTCTGTTTTAGCCTGGTAGCTTCTGTTAAATATTTTTCCCATTGAATCTCTTACCAATATCAACCCGTTAATAAAATCATTTGAATTATCAACATACTGCAAATCAACTGAAACACTTTGTATAGGGAGTCTTGCTTGAACAGGGAAATCAAAATCTATCCAGTTTTGTGTCCAGCTTAAAGGATCGCTTAAGTTTTGAGGGATAATATTCTTTGCTGCTTTAACATAAATTTTTCCATCTAAAATTTTATTGGCAACAGATAAAGCAGAAACATTTCCGCCGCCTCCGTCTTCTTCTGCAATGGAAGTTTCTGAATCTGGAAAAAATCTTGGCAGCGAATCAAGCTTAATTTCTGTTTTATCAATTTTAGGTTCAAGGTAATCTATCTTACTTTCAATCTTGTCAAGCTTTAATTCCAGGCTGTCGGATTTTGCTTCTAATTTATCCAGCTTATGTTCTTCATTATCATTTTTTATTTCAATCTTATCAAGTTTACTTTCTATCTTATCATTCTTGGTTTCAATCTTATCAAGTTTACTTTCCATCTTATCATTTTTAATTTCAATCTTATCTAACTTCTCTTCTATCTTGTCATTTTTAGTTTCAATCTTATCAAGCTTTTCTTCAGCTTTATCTGCTTTGCTTTCCAGCTTATCAAGCTTTTGTTCTTCTTTATCATTTTTTATTTCTACCTTATCAACCTTTTCTTCCAGTTTCTCAAGTGCATTTAAAGACTGGTCTTCCTTAATCTCAACTTTGTCTAATTTTTCTTCCAGCCTTCCAATAGCAATCGCTTCGTTGTCATTTTTAACTTCAAGAATTCCAATCTGTTCACTGTTGCGATCAGATTTAACTTCCAGCTTATCCAATTTAATCTCAAGATTATCAATTGATTCGTTTGCCCTGTCATTCTTTACTTCCAGGTTGTCCAGCTTCTGTTCTGCCTTATCATTCTTGGTTTCAATCTTATCCAGTTTTTTGTCCAGCTTGGATAACTTGTTGATGCAGTCAGTTACCTGAGGGCCGATTTTGTCAAGCTTAGCCTCAATAGGATTTCCTTTAAGTAATTCTGCTATCTTGGAAATTACCTGTGCTACTATATCAACTACACTAGCAATTGTGCTGACCATTTTCCCGGGGTTAAAGCTAACATCCACTGCTATAAATTCCCCTGCAGATAATGATGGGCTGTATCTTTCAAGATAATTTTCTATTCCTTCCAGTAATTTCTTTCCCTCGGTTAAAATAAAACCAAAGCCGCTTAAAGTATCGGAATTAATAACGCTACTTGCAACGGAATTCATTGATTTCACAATTTCAGCATTAAACGACATTAGATGTTGTGCTGTTCCGGAAATTGAAATCATTTCGTCAAATCTCTCGATAGTACGCAGCGGTTCGAATTCCTGGTTAGCCTGCAGCGGCAGCCATGATTCAAGCACACGAACTGTGTTTAAAATTCCTTTTTGAAGATCATCAAGATAATTGGAAGCAATATTTAATATTTCAGGTGTATCTACTTTTGAAGAAATCAAATTTGCAGCGGAATTAACCAAGAAGGTTGTTTCCCCAACAGTATTGAAAAAATCGCGTGTAATTGTCCCCACCGGTTTTTTGTTTTTAGGCAGCGAATAAATTGTTAAGCTTTTTTTATTTGATTGAAGTTTGTTTGAAACTATAGAAACAAAAACTCTCCCGCCGGGCTGCATTGGTACAATTGCTAAAAGTTTTGAAGGAAAAGACAGTGATGGAAGCGGCTTAACGAAAGAAGTTTCGTCGCCTCTCTTTTCAAACATTACAGAAATCTTATCAGGGGATTTACTAAAATTTCTTCCTGAAATTAAAATTATTTTGCCCGGATAAACACCAGCAACTTTCCCGGTTTTTTTTATCCCTTTTTCGGAATATGATTCAATTTTAAAATTACTTATCGCTGTGATTACCGGATTACGGTTGTCTCTGCGTCTTCTTTTTTCTGTTTTTGCTGCCATTTAAAATTCTCCTTAAATATTCATAATCTTTTTTTAATTGGAGTTTTATTTCCAGCTGTTTTTCATTCTTAATTGCTTTGTCAATTGTAGCCAGTGCTTTATCATTAGTGAATTTTATTAACGACATTGAAGCCCGCCATCTTACTTCCGGCTCATAATCTTTTATCGCTTTATTCAATAAGTTCTGAGATTTTTTTGAGGGAATATTTCCTAATGTTAAAACAGCTTCCTGTCTTAATTGCCTTGAATATTTTTTATCTAAAAATTTCCCAATTTTATTTTCATACCCAACAGGAGATAATGATTTCAAACAGTTCAAAGCTTCCCATGTTTTCCACTCATCTTTAGATTTTAAACCTTCAATAAGCACCGGCAAAGATTTTTGATTTGCATAAAGGCTTAAAGCAATAGCAGCATTCCATTTACGAATTTTATTTTTAGACCGTAAAGCGTTAAGAAGCAGCTTCACCGTACTGTTTCTATCGAACCTGCTTGATGCCCAAATAGCCCGCCACCTGGCATGAACATCATCTTCGGTTAAGACAACATTGATAACAGATTTTTGTCCGCCGGGGTCAGCTATTTGCCCCAACAAGTTCACTGCTTCCCATCTAATCACAGAACTTTGTGATTTTGTTGATTTTGATAATGCCGGGACTGCCTTACTGCCTAGCTCAAATAATTTTTGTCTAATTATACTTTTATCTTCATGACTGATTGTACTGTTCAACTTTAAAATTAATTTATCTTCTTTTGCGCCCATAAAAAAAATTTTATAATTACTAAATACTATTGAGCAGAAAACAGCAGTGTTATATTTTATAAGAAGATTAGAGTAGAGTATTTGAAGAGAAAATAATTATTTGAAATATAAAAATATATGTTAATTAACGCAACAAGATAATGTAAAAGTGTGAAAAGATTTAAAGTTTAAGAAAGTAAAGCCGTTTGTAAATTTTAATTGGCGGAAAAAAATTTTCATAAATGATTTGTAAATAATCCTTCATTTGAAAAAAAAACTTTTTGTATATTTTCAAAGGTCATTTTGAATTTAAAATTAACAGGGAGTTATTCATGTCAAGACTTACACCCAAAGAAAAAGAAGTTGTCTTTACTTTTTTTAAGCAAAAAGGTATAAGAGAATCTTGCTGTATGTGTCATGAAGGCAAGTACAAACTTGTCGATAAAATTGTTTCTATTCCCGACCTTGCTACAGCAGAAGTAATTGATCTATCTCAATGAAATTAGATTGTTTCCTTTTGTCATTTACAAATGCAATAAATGCGGTAATACACAATTGTTTAGTGCTAAAAGTGTGGGTTTTGGTGAATAGCTTTTTTTATTATTCTAAATTAATCAAAAGGGCTTTTTCCATAATCTCTCCCTTACAGAGGTTGTATGAAAATTCGGTTAGTCATTCCGAACTTGTTTCGGAATCTTCAAAGTGATGCAATTTCAAAACTGAGGATGCTGAAACAAGTTCAGCATGACACTTTCCGCACAATCTCTGTAAGGGCAAGGTTGTCCAAAGAACTCCTATGGAGGATAGAGTTCGGTTTTATAAATAATTTATCATGCATTAGCAATAGACATTTAATAATTCAATTCGATCCAATCAAAAAAATTTGTAAATTTATTTCTCTAAAAATTTCTTAATGTCCTAATTGACAGAGATTATTGACGGATAAATTATCCCTCGACTCCGCTCGGGATGACAATTTAATTACTTTCGTCATGGTGAGCGAAGTCGAACCATGATTTAGTTTTGCAAATTAGAAACTACTAAAAATTCAGAGAATCATGTCTAATCTATTACATTTATTTTAATGGCGAAAAAAAAAGAAACCTACATTGATTTAGGCGAGCGGGGAAGATATAACCAAAACAATAAGCTTAATGATCTTACCGGAAAAGAATGGATTAAATTTTCAAAGTCATGGTTTATTCATCGTCCGCCGAGAAGAAAGAATGATGAAATACTTCACCCGGCAAAATTTCCTGAGACTTTAGTAGAAAAATTTATTTCCTTCTTTACCAAAGAAGGTGATTGGGTTTTTGATCCTTTCATGGGAACAGGAAGCACTTTAATAGCTGCCGGCTGCTTAAACAGAAACGCTGCAGCAATTGAAATTTCTAAAGAGTATTTTAGCATTGCAAAGAAAAGAATTGCAAAAGAAAAATTTTCATCTAAAATATTTACACTAAATGGTTCTTCTGAAAATCTTGGAAATGTTTTAGAAAAAAATGAATTAGGCAAAATCAAATTCAATTATACCATAACTTCACCGCCTTATTGGAATCAGCTTGAACGAAATTCAATCAGGCAGAAAGCAAGAAGCGAAAAAGGATTAGCAACAAAATATTCAGAGAATAAAAGCGACCTTGGAAATATTTTGGATTATGAAGAATTTATTGAACGGCAGGCAAAAATTTTTGATAACGTGTTTTCAATTACAAAAAGCGGCGGCTACCTGACAATTATCACCAATAATGTTTATTATAAAAGCCGGCTCTTTCCATTAGCTTATGACACAGCAATTTCTTTAACTAAAAGAGGCGATAAAAGCTGGGTGCTTAAAGATGAAAAAATCTGGCTGCAGGATGATAAAGCATTGATTGCTTTGGGAGTAAATAACGCCTGGGTTTCGAACCGTCATCATCAGTATTGTTTAATTTTCAGAAAAGAATCTTGAACATGAATGAAGTATTTGAAGGGAAGAATATTCTAATTCGAACTTATAAAGAAAGTGATACAGGATTTTTGTACGAAGCTGTCACTGAATCAATCACGGAACTTTCACAATGGATGCCGTGGTGCAATGATAATTATACAATCAATGAAAGTTTAGCCTGGGTTGTATCAAGAGAAAAAGCATGGAATGAAAAGGAAGAATATTCATTTGTTGTTCAGCATAAAGAGAGCAAAAAATTTTTAGGTGCAGTTGGATTAAATCACATTGACCAATTTTACAGAATTGCAAATCTTGGATACTGGATGCGGACTTCCGAAACAAGCAAAGGCTACACAAGTGAGGCCGCATTATTAGCGGTACAATTTGGATTTCAAAAATTGAATTTAAATAGAATTGAAATTGTCATGGGAGTAGAAAATATTAAGAGCCAAAAAGTTGCTGAGAAGGTTCATGCGCTAAAAGAATGTGTGGCAAGAAACAGAATAATAATTAATAATAAACCAATTGATGCTTTTTGTTTATTCACTAATTAGAGAAGATTTGAAAAATGGCGATAAAAATTAATGTAATGACAGTTTCGGAACTTACAAAGCAAATTAAAATTTTACTTGAAGAATCTTTTTCTGATTTAAGAATTGAAGGTGAGATTTCGAATTTTAAAGCACACAACAGCGGCCATTGGTATTTTAATTTAAAGGATGCTAATGCGGTGATTAGCTGCACTATGTGGAAAGGATTAAACAATTACGTTTTCTTTACTCCCGAAGATGGAATGAAGGTAATTGTCACCGGCAAGCTTTCAGTTTATCCTCCTCGCGGCTCTTATCAAATTGATGTCCGTTCCATGAAGCCATCAGGCATAGGAGAACTTCAGGCAGCTTTTGAAAGATTAAAACAAAAATTAGCTGACGAAGGTTTATTTGATTCGGAATATAAAAAACCAATTCCTGAATTTTCTAAAAAAGATTGGAATTGTAACTGCAATTGACGGAGCTGCATTTAAAGATATGATAAGTGTTGCGGAAAGAAGATTTCCATTGGTTGAGCTTATTATCGCTCCTGCAAAAGTTCAGGGAAGCGGTGCTGCTCAAACAATAGTTCAATCAATAAGACAATTAAATGAAACAGATGTTGATGTAATTATTGTAGGAAGAGGCGGAGGCTCGATTGAAGACCTTTGGGCTTTTAACGAAGAAATTGTTG
Organism: uncultured Bacteroidota bacterium; assembly: GCA_963775245.1. Lineage (GTDB taxonomy): Bacteria > Bacteroidota > Ignavibacteria > Ignavibacteriales > Ignavibacteriaceae > CAVSWT01. Next base: position 131,253 of record CAVZID010000022.1, on the reverse strand, counting down.
CACGGGAAATTTTTAAATCCAAAATTCCAATTATCTCAGGAGTTGGCCATGAAATAGATTTTACCATTGCAGATTTTGTTGCAGACTTGCGTGCGCCGACACCATCCGCTGCGATGGAATTAGCTACACCTGATAAGGAAGATATCTTTGCCTTTATTGATGATTTTTCCTATAATTCAACACAAAAAATTATGGAAAATATAAAACATTCTAAAAGAGAAATTGGCCATATAATTAATTCATATGTGTTTAGGATTCCGCTTGATATGGTTAGAAATAGAACCCAGCAAATTGATAATCTCCATTCCTGGCTCCATGAAAAAATTGATAAACGTTTTTTGAGAAATAAAAACCAGTTAAATTTACTTTCGAAAAACATAGAATCTTACGATGTTGATAGAACATTAAAGAGAGGATTTGTTTTAGTTCAGCAGAATTCAAATTATATTTCAAGAGCAGCAAATTTTAAAAAGAATATTCCGGCTGATTTAATTTTTCATGATGATAAAGTTGAAGTGAATAATAATTAGAATTGTTATTTTTATATTGAGGAAGATTCAATTACCAAAGTTAGTTTTAGCTATGCATACAGGTATTAACATAAAAGAATGAAAAAATAATAATCTAATAAAAAGTTCTTTGTAAAATGAATTGGAATAAAACGAAATTTGGTTGGATAGAATATTAAAATGTTAAAGGTTTGATTGTAAATAAGTCTCTCCATTTCCAAGGGAGAGATTAGAGAGGGTTCTAAGAATTCAACAAAACAAAGAACCCATCCCAACCCTTCCCTTGCAAAGAGAAGGGCTTATTGGAAAAATAATACAAAGCATTATTTGTTCTATCAAACGATTATTAAATAAAAAATTATTATAACATTTAATTAATGATAATTCAAATTAGTTTCCGGAATTAACTAGTAAAAAGATTTTTGAACATTCTTTAGTTGTTAAATATTTAATATACAATGGCAAAAAAAAATAGCAAGCAAACTTTTGAACAAAGCCTCTCGCGTCTTGAAGAAATTTCTACATTACTTGACAGCGAAGGGCTTGGACTTGAAGAAGCAGTAAAATTATACGAAGAAGGTATAAATCTTTCAAAACAATGCACAGACATGCTGAAAAAAGCAGAACTAAAAATTACGGAATTGAAAAAAGATCTGGATAACCTTGAAGAAGATCCGGATATTTTTGAAGAATAAAAATTTTGGAGCGTTTATAAATGGCTGAAGATTCGAAATACGAAATTCTATCTAAAATTGAATATCCACAGGATGTAAGGAAGCTTGATATTTCCGAATTAAAAATACTCTGCAAAGATATTCGCGAGTATATGATTGATACGATTTCTGAAATTGGGGGGCACTTCGGCGGCGGGCTTGGTGCGGTTGAGCTTACTGTCGCCATTCATAAAACTTTTAATACGCCTCATGACCTTGTTGTTTGGGATACAGGCCATCAAGCTTATCCGCATAAAATTTTAACCGGAAGAAAAGAAGCATTAAAAAGAATCAGGCAATTCAACGGCATTAGCGGCTTCTTAAAAAGATCTGAAAGTGAATATGATACTTTTGGTGCCGGGCATGCTTCCACTTCAATTTCTGCTGCACTGGGTATGGCGATGGCAAGAGATATTCATAACGAAGATAGAAAAGTTGTAGCTGTTATCGGGGATGGAGCGATGACAGGTGGTATGGCTTATGAAGCAATGAATAATTCCGGCATACTCAAATCAAATTTGATTGTAGTTTTGAATGACAACAATATGTCAATCGGTCCAAACGTCTGGCAGATTTCAAACTACTTTACCGAAATGATTGCTCATCCTGATTATAATAAATTTAAAGGGCAAATTTGGGATTTAACAGGGAAACTTGATCAGTTTGGCGACCGTTTAAGAAAAATTGCCGTGAGGCTTGAAAACGGGATTAAGGCTGTTATTACTCCTGGAATGCTTTTCGAGGCTTTGGGATTCAGGTATTTTGGCCCGGTGAATGGGCATAATGTTCATCAGCTTTTAAAAATCTTCGAACAGGTTAAAGGATTAAAAGGGCCGATACTTGTTCATGCAATTACACAAAAAGGTAAAGGTTATAAACCGGCAGAAGGCCATGAACAAAAACTTCATGCTTCAACTCCATTTGATAAAGTTACAGGAAAAGCAATAAAAAAATCCGGGGGTAATCCTTCTTATACTTCTATTTTCGGAAATACGCTTGCAGAAATTGTAAAAGATAATCCTTCGATTATAGGGATAACTGCTGCAATGCCGGATGGAACAGGACTGGACATTCTTCAAAAATCTTATCCCAAAAATTATATTGATGTTGGAATTGCAGAAGAACATGCTGTTACTTTTGCTGCCGGTATGGCAACCCAAGGAGTTGTCCCGGTGGTTGCAATTTACTCTACATTTTTACAAAGAGGATTTGATCAAATAGTTCATGATGTTGCACTTCAAAAGCTTCATGTAGTTTTTGTTTTAGATCGTGCAGGTTTGGTTGGTGCAGATGGCCCTACACATCACGGTGCTTTCGATCTATCTTATTTAAGAATGATTCCCGGAATGATTGTAATGGCTCCGAAAGATGAATCTGAATTAAGAGATATGCTTTACACTGCTGTAAATTATAAAGACGGGCCAATTGCTTTGCGTTATCCGCGTGGAGTTTCACTTGGTGTTCCTGTTAAAGAAAATTTTGATATTATTGAAATTGGAAAAAGTGAAACATTAAAGGAAGGAGAAGATGTTGCACTTCTTGCTTTAGGTTCAATGGTTAATTATGCAATGCAAGCTTCCGAAAAGCTATCTTTTCAAAGTATTAATTGTGAAGTAATTAATATGCGTTTTGCTAAACCGATTGATGAAGAATTATTAAACCGGGTTGCCGAAAAATATCCGAAGATTGTAACACTTGAAGAGAATGCTTTGGCTGGCGGATTCGGCAGTGCCGTAGTTGAATATTTTTCAGATCATGGTTTTAAAAATGATATTTTAAGAATCGGCTTGCCTGATAAATTTATTGATCATGGCACTCAGGCAGAACTTCATCAAATGCTTGGTATTGACCCAGATGGTATTGCAGAGAAAGTAAAAACATTTTCAAAAAACCAAAAAGTAAATATTGAGGTTTCTATTTAATGGAAGAAAAAACAAAAGTTGGAGTCATTGGCCTTGGCGGAATTGCTCAATTAGTTCATCTTCCTAATTTAGCAAAGCTAAATAATGCTGCAGTTACTGCGGTTGCTGAAATTAATAAAGGCAGGCTTACTGCCCTTGCAGATAAGTTTAACATTAAAGAACGTTATAAAGATCATACAGAGCTTTTAGAGAAAAGTGATGTTGATGCAGTTATAATTTCAACCCCAACTGCTTCACATAAAGACATAGCAATTGACTGCCTTAAAGCAAAAAAAGATATTTTAGTTGAAAAGCCTTTAGCACGCAATTACACTGAAGCGAAGCAAGTGATAGATGCAGCTAAAAAAAGTAAACGCAAAGTTATGGTTGGTATGAACCTTCGTTACAGGCCAGATGCAATGCTGTTGAGAAGCCTATTGGGAACCGGTGAAATAGGAGCTCCGTTTTATATTAAATGCGGATGGATTAGAAGACAGAGCAGCAGTGAAAAATGGTTTACACAAAAAGAACAAAGCGGCGGCGGAGTAATTATCGATCTTGGAATATTGCTTCTTGATTTGGCTTTATGGCTTTTTGATTATCCAGCTATTGCTTCCGTATCAACACAAAACTTTACTCACAACACAAAAAATGTTGAAGATACTTCCGTAACGATGTTGAAATGTAAAAGCTCTGCTTTAATAACAATGGAAACAAGCTGGTCGCTTCCGATTGACAGGGACTTATTTTATTTGAATGTTTACGGCTCAAAAGGATTTGCAACGTTAAATCCATTTCGTGTTTATAGAAGAGTTGATGACCAGGTAATGGATTTAACACCTTCACAGAAAGAAAGCAGCACAAGCTTATTTAAAAAATCTTATTTAAATGAATTGAAAAGCTTTATCGGGGCAGTGCGGGGACTTAACCCGGTTTTCTCCTCAGGCGAAGATGCTTTATTACGAATGAAAATTTTGGAAGCGATGTACAATTCTTCAAAAACTCAAAAAGAAATTAAACTGAAATAAAATATGAAAACAAAAATACTTCTTGTAGATGACGAAAAAGATATTGTAGAATTTTTAGAATACAATTTAAAGCAGGAAGGTTTTGAAGTTATCACTGCTTATGATGGTGATGAAGCTCTTAAAAAACTTTCTGAAAAGCCGGACCTGGTTCTGTTAGATATTATGATGCCCAAATTAGATGGTTATGAAGTTTGTAGAAGGATTAGAACTAAACAAGAATTTGCTACTACCCCAATTGTTTTTCTTACCGCAAAGTCTGCTGAGAAGGATGAGATTTTAGGATTGGAATTAGGGGCAAGTGATTTTATTCAAAAGCCGATTTCACCTAAAAAATTAATTGCCAGAGTAAAATCAAATTTGCGCAAAACTGAAGCAAATGCTGCCAACAAAACTGAGCCAAGTAAAATTACAATCGGGCCTTTGGTAATTGACAGGCATACATATACAGTTCAAGTTGATGGCGAAGAAAGAATTTTCCCGCGCAAAGAATTTGAAGTACTTTATTTTCTTGCAAATAATCCCGGTAGAGTTTTTTCAAGAGAGAATTTGCTTAAAGATATTTGGGGTGCCGATGTTTTTGTAGTTGACCGTACTGTTGATGTTCATGTAAGAAAGATCCGCGAAAAGCTTGAGAATTATTCTGATTTAATTGAAACCGTGAAAGGGGTTGGGTACAAGTTCAAAAGTGTGGAATGAATTAAAAAATAATTTATTTTCTTCACGTGTTTACTTAAAAGAGTTTCTGCTTTTCGACATCTCCGTTATTGTTACCATCTTTTTAATTGTTGACAAACTTCATATAGTCATATCGCTGATACTTCTTATAATTGTTTTAAGCTTATTCTTTTTAAATCTAATCGGTAAAAAGAGAAATGATGAAGTCAATGAAATTAAGACTATCATTCACAACATTAGGAACAACTTATTTCTTTCTTCTGATGAAATAAAGCTCAGCCGTAATCTCCGTGAATTGGAAGAAGAAATTAAACAAATGTTTGAACGTGTAAAAGCCGACATTGAGTATTTGAAAAAGCTGGAAAGAATGCGAACAGAATTTTTAGCTAATGTTAGCCATGAATTAAGAACTCCAATTTTTGCAATTCAAGGTTATGTTGAAACCTTACTTAACGGTGCAATAAATGATAATATGGTAAACACTTCTTTTTTGGAAAAAGCAAATCAGCATACAATTAATCTCAGCAACTTACTTAATGACTTAATTGATATTTCCATGATTGAATCCGGTGAGATGAGATTAAGCTACCGTTACTTTAATATAGATGAATATCTTCGAACCATCGTTAAAGATCATGAATTGATGGCACAAGAAAAAGGCATCGAACTCATTTATCACCCGGTTAGAGAAAATCTTCAATTGTTTGGAGATAAAAATAAACTGCGGCAGGTGATAGCCAATCTTTTACAAAATTCAATTAAATATACTGAGATAGGTAAGGTTGAAGTTTTAGTTGAAGAGGAAGACAGATACGGAAAAATAATAATTAGAGATACTGGCATCGGAATATCTGAAGACGATGTGAACAGAATTTTTGAAAGATTCTATCGTGTTGACAAAGCACGGTCGCGCGCTGTAGGCGGTACAGGTTTGGGATTAGCAATTGTAAAACACATTGTTGAAGCACACAGCTCAAAAATAGAAGTTAACAGCGAATTGGGGAAGGGGAGTGAGTTTTCGTTTAGGTTGAAGAGGTGAGGGGTTTTCCCCCTTGGTTGTCATGGTCGTACCTTGACGCAGGTGAGGACAGGCTGTCGCAGTCGCACCGTGACAAAATTGCCATAGAAGTAATGGTCGTGCATTATGACAGAACACCGCGGCTGTCACGGTCGCACCGTGACAGAATCTCATCATATTATTTCTATACCAGCATATTCTGTATCAACTTCAATAATTGAATTATCTTTGTTTACATAATTCATTGCACTGGAATATTTATAATCCTCGGGTTTTATCACAAGACCAGCTTTTACCGGGTTATTATGAATATATCTTAGTTTGGCCCAGAACATTTTTTCATTTCGAATTACTTCATCATCAAATCTCTTCATCCATAATTTTCTTATTTAATCTTTAATTTCTATAACTTCATCCATGAAGATGATTTCCAATTTATCTAAACTTTCTTTTTTTACTATATCGAAAATTTGCCATGCTGTAAACTTTTTTATATCTCTCATTATATCTGAAATAGTTCCGTATTTAGGTTCTACTTTTACAATCCAATGAAAATGAGTCGGCATAATCACATAACCGAGAATATCAAATTTAAATTTGTTTCGGTAATATTTTATAATGTTAATTAGTATATCACAAAAAGGGTGATATGAGAATACAGGTGTGAACTTAACCACTGTTGTTGTTACAAAAAATATTCTTTCATCTGTCAGGTTTAATCTTCCTCTTCTACCCATTTAATTTTTCCACTTTTATTTGTTAACTGTTAGTTCAATGTTTTCTGTCACGGTGCGACCGTGACAGCCGAGTGAATTCTGATTGTCATTAATTTACTTTAACACAGCTTCAAAAACATAATCTTTTAGAATATTAAATATCGGGTAATCATTTTCATGGTTGTCTGCAGTAATTATTACTTCCATGTTATAGCTCGGGATTACAAATAAAAATTGGTCACTGTATCCCCATGCAAAATATAAATCATTTACCGGTAGGCTTTGTACAACCGGGTTCTGATCTGAAAACCTCCACCAGTAATAGCCATAGTCATAATTTGGATTTACTGAAATAGATTTTTGAGTTGATTCATTTATCCAATCTTGCGGAACTATCTGCAGTCCATTCCAGCTGCCTTTATTGAGTAAAAGCTGTCCAATTAAAGCAAGATCAATTGGACGTAGAGATAACCCGCTTCCTGTATTTGTAATACTATCCTGAAATGAATTCCAACTCCACGAAGAAATTCCTAATGGAACAAATAATTTTTGATTTGTGAAGTCAGCCACAGTTTCATTTGCACACTTTTCAAGTATCACAGATTGTAAAATGGGCAACCCGGTGTTATAAACAAATTTTGTTCCCGGGGTATTCACTATATTTTTATTTAACAGGTAAGCAATTCCATCATTGCTTGAGAAAAATTTATTAAAATCATTATCGGGATTTGAATATAGAACCGATAATTCATTCCATTGAAAACCAGCGGACATGGTTAATAAATCTTTAACAGTAATTTGTTCTTTAGGTGAGTTAAAATATGTATAATATGCGGAGAAGTAATTTTCTATTTTATCATTAACAGAAAGATTTTTTTTATCGTTTATTACTATCCCTGTAACAATTGAGGCAACACTTTTGGTTACTGAATATAAAATATGTAATTGGTCTCTTTCAGCGCCATTAAAATATTTTTCGAAAACCAAATATCCGTTTCTCGCAATTAATAAACTTTTAATATTGCCAAAGCTGCCTAAAGTAATTTGCTGCCGAAGAGATTCTAATTCAAACCTATCTAAGCCCTGGTTTTCGGGAGTAGATATTTCCCACTCTGTACTTTGCTGAGCAACTAAAGGTGCAGTTGTAATATCAGAATAGCAGGAATTTAAAGTTAACAGCAGACAAACTGTAATGAAATAAAAAAATAATTTGATATTTTTTAGTGGAACTTTTATTAAACTCATTTTTATTGTCTAACGAGTATTTCACGGCTGTCACGGTCGCACCGTGACAGAATCCCATTATATTATTTCTATACCAGCATAATCAGTGTCAACTTCAATTATTGAATTATCTTTGTTTACATAATTCCTTGCACTGGAATACTTATAATCTTCTGGTTTTATCACAAGCCCAGCCTTTACCGGGTTATTATGAATATATCTTAATTTTGCCCAGAAAATTTTTCCATTTCGAATTACTTCATCATCAAATCTCTTCATCCATAATTTTCTTATTTGATCTTTAATTCCCATCGCTTCATCCATGAATATGATTTCCAATTTATCTAGACCTTCTTTTTTTACTAAATCAAAAATTTGCCATGCTGTAAACTTTTTTATATCTCTCATTAAATCTGAAATGGTTCCTTATTTGGGTTCTACTTTTACAATCCAGTGGAAATGGGTTAGCATTATTACATACATAAGCAAGAATATCAAATTTATATTTGTTCTGATAATACTTTATGTTGTTAATTAGTATATCACAAAAGGGATGATATGAAAATACGGGTGTGAACTTAACAACTGTTGTTGTTACAAAAAATAATCTTTCATCTGTCAGGTTTAATCTTCCTCTTCTACCCATTTAATTTATTCACTTATTTTTTGTTGGTTGTCAGTTTAACTAAAGTTTTCTGTCACGGTGCGACCGTGACAGCCAGGTTTAGTCGTAAACAACTTAAAACAATATATATTAATCTACAACAAGGAAGTTCGGAACTTGAATAACCATCGGAATTAATTATGTTTCTTTATTTCCTCCTCTTTCCATTTAAAAATTATTATTATATTTAGCGCCATTAATAATATGGCTTTATGAATTCCGGGTATTGTTTTGATTTTTTATAATATAGGTACATTTCCCCAAAATACCGTAGGTGATTTTCTTTTGTTTCACTTCATGGTATTTCCTCATACAAGCCCTCAAGTTAAACCAAATAAAAGGAATAGCTAAAATGAAAAAAGTTTTTAATAAAACACTTGTTTTAAGTATCTTGCTGTTAAGTTTTATTTCATACAATTGTTCGAACAAAAATAATATGGACGATACATCAGCAAATATCAAAGACAATCCGTTTTATAATCCAAGCAGCCTGCCATTCCAGGCCCCGCCGTTTGATAAGATTAAAGACAGCGATTATCAGCCGGCAATTGAGGAGGGAATGAAACAGGAAATAGAAGAAATAAATAAAATTGCTGATAATCCCGCTGCACCAACTTTTGAAAATACTTTAGTTGCACTTGAAAAAAGCGGGCAGTTATTGAATAGAGCCTGGCTGACATTTAATGCTGTAACCAGTGCAAATACAGATTCTGTACTTCAAAAAGTAAAAGAAGAAGAAGCCCCAAAGCTTGCAGCACATTATGATGAAATTTATTTAAATCCAAAATTATTCAGCAGGGTAAAAGCTGTTTACGAAAAACGGGATGGGCTAAAGCTGGATCAAGAGTCAGAGAAACTTTTGGAATATTATTATAAAAAGTTTGAACATGCAGGCGCAAATTTAAGTGAAGAAGATAAAACTAAATTGAAAAAAATGAATGAGGAAGAAGCTACACTACTTGCTCAATTTACTAACAAGCTTTTAGCCGGTACTAAAGCCGGAGCGCTGATTGTAAATGATAAATCTGAACTTGCTGGCCTAACTCAAGAAGAAATTGATGCTGCATCCCAGGATGCTGAGGCTAGGGAACTTAAAGGCAAATGGTTGATCGCATTGCAGAATACAACGCAGCAGCCTGACCTTCAATCATTAACTAACCGAGAGACACGTAAAAAACTTTTTGAACATTCATGGAACCGTTGTGAGCAAAACGATGCAAACGATACCCGTGCTGTAATTGAAAAAGTAGCAAAAATCCGTGCTGAGAAAGCAAAACTTTTAGGATTCAAAAACCATGCTGCCTGGAGACTTGAAGATCAAATGGCGAAAACGCCCGAAGCGGTTGAAAAATTCCTTAAAGGTTTAGTTCCTGCTACAGTAGCAAACGAGAAAAAAGAAGCTGCTGAAATTCAAACTGTAATTAACAAGTCTGGTGGGAACTTTAAGCTTGAGCCGTGGGATTGGAATTTTTATGCTGAAAAGCTGCGTAAAGAAAAATATGATCTTGATGAATCACAAATTAAACCATACTTCGAGCTGGAAAATGTACTGCAAAAAGGAATTTTCTATGAAGCTCATGAACTTTATGGTTTGTCATTTAAAGAGGTTCATAATATTCCTGTATATCAAAAAGATGTTCGCGTTTTTGAAGTGTTAGATAAAGATGATTCATTACTTGCACTTTTTTATACGGATTATTTTAAACGTGATAATAAAGCCGGCGGTGCCTGGATGGATAATTTTGTTCAGCAGTCAAAACTGCTTGGAACAAAGCCGGTTGTTTATAATGTTTGCAATTTTACAAAGCCAGCACCAGGGCAGCCTGCATTATTAAGCTATGACGATGTTACTACTATGTTTCATGAGTTTGGACACGCACTTCATGGAATGTTTGCGAATCAAAAATATCCAAGTATTTCGGGAACTAATGTGCCGCGTGACTTTGTTGAATTTCCATCGCAGATTAATGAACACTGGGCATTGTATCCTAAAATTTTAAAGAACTATGCTCTACACTACAAAACAGGTAAACCAATTCCACAAGAATTAGTTAACAAAATTAAAAAGTCTTCAACTTTTAATCAGGGTTATGATTTTACCGAAATATTGGAAGCTGCTGATTTAGATATGGCATGGCATACTTTATCTGCTGATGCACCGGAACAAAAATCAGATGAATTTGAAACCGCAAGCTTGAAAAAAGATAATTTATATTTACCACAGGTTCCACCACGTTATCGTTCAAGTTACTTTTTACATATCTGGGGGAATGGGTATTCAGCAGGATACTATGCGTATATTTGGTCAGAGATGCTGGATGATGATGCCTTCCAATGGTTTTTAGATAATGGCGGATTGACTAGAAAAAATGGTGACCGTTTTAGAGATATGATTCTTTCAAAAGGCGCTACAGAAGATTATAACAAAATGTATCGTGAATTTGCAGGCCATGACCCAAGAATTGAACCTCTGCTAAAAAACAGGGGATTAGAATAATATTTTTTATTTGATTAAATATTCATTACTGCTTCTGCACTAATAAAATGTTTTTTTACAAGGGAATGAATTTTCAAATTCATTCCCTTTTTTATTTTTAACCATAAAGTAAAAAAATAAAATTGCCAGGTCTAAGCCATTAAATAATCTACAGTTGTTTTCGATAATGTACTTAAGATTAATTTACCGGGGAATGAAATTATGTCCTGGACCTATAAAATATATAAAGAACAAAAATTAAATTACGTAAAAGCTTCTGGCCTGACATTAGGGAAAGAAATAATTGAGACTACAAAAAAAATGTTTAATGATCCTGAATGGAAATTTGTGAGACGACAAATTAGTGATTTCAGGGACGTTAAAGAATTTGTAGTTACGTTTAGTGAATTTGATAAACTAATTGATTTAGAAAAAGAGCATCAAGAAGAACAAGAAAAAATTCACAATGGAGAAACCGGGAAAATGGCAATAGTCGCTCAAAAAGATTTGTATGATATAATATTCAAGTTATACAAGGTTAAAACCAAAGATGGATCTCACGAAACCCAGATTTTTAATAACATTGAAGATGCATTAGCCTGGTTGAATGAAACATCCGAGAATTATCTTATTACACAAGAATCACAAATCTTAATGCAGGACATTAAAAACTGAGATTTAGCGAGAAATTTATTTATAAGTTTTTTATCCTTATTAAATAAAAACCTTTAATTTGGGCAATAAAAACACCTTTCCAAAATCGATTAAAAATAAATTGACTTATTTGCTGAAATCTTATAATTTTGTCTTCTTCAATTAAAATATTTGAGGTTAAAATGTTCGCGGTTGTGGATATATTAGGACAACAATTTAAAGTCTCTGAAAATACAAAATACTATGTACCAAGATTAACAAACGATGTTAATTCTGAAGTAATGTTCGATAACGTATTAATATTTGATGATGATAAGTCTATTAAAGTTGGAGCTCCAACTGTAAGCGGAATAAAAGTTAGAGCAAAAGTTTTAGAGCATATCAAAGATGATAAAGTGATTGTTTTCAAAAAGAAAAGAAGAACAGGCTACGATAAGAAAAACGGTCACAGGCAGCAGCTAACAAGAATTGAAATTACCAAAATCGGTAGATTAAAGGAGAAAAAAGATGGCGCATAAAAAAGGCCAAGGTTCATCAAGAAACGGACGCGATAGTAATGCCCAGAGATTGGGAGTTAAAAAATTCGGCGGTGAAAAAGTTATTGCCGGAAATATTTTGGTAAGACAAAGAGGTACAAAATTTCATCCTGGCGTTAATGTAAAAATCGGCGGTGATGATACTTTGTTTGCTGTTGCTGATGGTTTTGTAAAATTTGAAACCAAAAGAGGCGACAGGCAATTTGTTAATGTATATCCGAATGTTTGATATTAAGTTCAAGTGTAAGTTCAAGTAATTTTAAATCTTGAACTTACTCTTGAACCTGAACTTTACAATCCTAATCTTTCCATATCTGCTACTAATTTCTTAACAGCACTAATTGAATTATCAAGTGCTTTTTGCTCTTCTTCATTAAGTGATAATTCTAAAACTTTCTCAACACCATTAGCACCTAATACAGCCGGAACACCGACATAATAACCATCAACTCCAAATTCACCATTAAGAAATGCACATGCTGGTAAAACTCTTTTTTCATCTCTCAATATTGCTTCAGCCATTGCAGTTGCAGCAGATGCGGGAGAATAGAAAGCGGAACCTGTCTTCAATAGTTTAACAACTTCTCCGCCAGCCATTTTTGTTCTTTGTACCATCGCGTCCATAACTTCTTTAGCTTTTGCAGCATCTTTATATTTTCTTTCAAGCAATTCTAGAGCCGGGATACCATTAACATTTGCATAACGAACTAACGGTACCATCGTATCTCCATGTCCGCCTAGAACCATAGCATTAACATCCTTTGCTGAAACACCGAGTTCCCAGGCAATAAAAGTTGCAAACCTTGAAGAATCCAAAACCCCGGCCTGGCCTAAAACTCTGTTTGCCGGGAAGCCGGTTACATTCTTAAATAATGTTACCATTGCATCCAGCGGGTTTGAAATAATTATTACTACAGCATTTGGTGCGTGCTGTTTTACAGCTTCAGCAACCGAACGCATAATCTTTGAATTTGTAGTAAGCAAATCATCTCGGCTCATTCCGGGTTTTCTTGGAAGCCCGGCCGTAATAATAATTAAATCGGAATTATTAATATCCTTGTAATCGTTTGTCCCTGTAACAGAAACGTCGAAGCCGTCGATTCGTGCTGCTTCTGCTATATCTAAGGTTTTACCTTGAGGCATATCTTCAACGATATCAAATAATACGACATCGCCTAATCTTTTCGATGCAATTAGCTGAGTTAATACACCGCCTATTTGTCCTCCGCCAATTAAAGAGATTTTTTTTCTTGCCATTTTTTCTCCTTTAAATTTTTACAGTGTAGTGTCAAAAAACTTTTTTAAAAATACTGATGTCGGTTTCTATTTGCAAAGAATAATTAAAAGAAAGTTTTGTATTTTGTTATTTATCAATTCATTTATTAATAAATGTAAATTAAAATGAAAAAGATTACAGTAGTTGGTGCCGGTAATGTTGGTGCTTCAACAGCACAAAGAATTGCTGAAAAACAATTATCCGAAGAAGTTGTTTTAATTGATATCCTGGAAGGAATGCCACAGGGGAAAGCGTTGGATATCTGGGAAAGCAGTCCGATTGAAAAATTTGATACTAAAGTAATTGGAACAAACGATTATAAAGAAACTTCAAATTCAGGAATAGTTGTGATAACTGCTGGACTGCCGAGAAAACCAGGAATGTCACGTGATGACCTTTTAGCTACAAACGCAAAAATTGTTAAAAGTGTTACGGAAAAAATAATTGAATATTCACCGCAATCAATTATTATCGTCGTTTCAAATCCGTTGGATATTATGTCATACGTATCATTAAGAGTTAGTGGATTTGAAAAGCACAGAGTTATTGGTATGGCTGGAATTTTAGACAGTTCAAGATTCAGACTATTTATTGCTGACGAATTAAATGTATCTGTAAATGATGTGCAGGCCATGGTACTTGGGGGGCATGGTGATTCAATGGTTCCGCTTATAAGATACTCAACTGTGAATGGAATTCCATTAAGTGAATTAATGCATGAAGATAAAATTGAAAAATTAATTACGCGAACGAAGAACGGCGGAATTGAAATTGTAAATTACTTAAAAACGGGAAGTGCTTATTATTCACCTTCCTCAGCGGCAGTCGAGATGGTTGAATCAATTGTAAAAAATAAAAATAGAATTCTTCCTTGTTCAGCGTGGCTTGAAGGGGAGTATGGTCTGGAAAAAGTCTTTTGTGGAGTGCCGGTTAAATTGGGAAGCAGCGGTATTGAACAGATATTAGAATTAAAATTAACAGAAAAAGAATTGAGTCTTCTAAAAAAATCTGCGGATGGTGTTAAAACAAGTATAAAAAAGATTTATGATTTGAAACTACTAAAAAATTAACTTTGATAAATCTATAATGTCAAACTGAGCTTGTCGAAGTTGGATGATTAACTGAGATATCATACTTCGATAAACTCATTAAGATATGGCTAATTTTTCATCGGAATCGATCACTATGTGAGAAGTATTGATTATTGTTCTAATTTTAATTTCAGAATTGTCTCGGTTCCGTTTGGGGTAAGATTATAATCAAGCTCATCCATATAAGTGCGCATTAAATATAATCCGCGGCCGGAATCTTTTAATAAATTTTCTGGTTCGGTTGGGTCGGGTACTTTTGTGGGATCAAATCCTTTGCCTTCATCTTTGATAGTAATTTTTAAAATTCCATCAATAACATCAGCATCAATTTTTACAAGTTTTAATTTTATATTTTTATTGGCATGAATTATAGCGTTTGTAGTAGCCTCAGTAACAGCAAGCATGATACCTGTTATTCGTTCTTCGACGATATTCAGGTCCTTACAGAAATAATTAATAAATTCTTCAACTGTAATTAAGTTTTTGGGGTCGCTTTCAATTTCGAGATGATAATGTTGTTCTGCCAATATTTGTCCAGATTATTTATGTGAAAATAATAAAAAAAACTTTTTATTCAATTAAAATTTCCAATTCATTTCAAAATTGAAATTTGCCATTTCCCTGTTTGCGTTTGCTGTTGCAGAAATAAATTCATACCAACCGTAAAAATTTAAAGATAATCTGCTTCTAATTAGTAAATTTATTTCAGCTACCGGGCCAACACTTAAATATTTGGATTCAAGGTTTTTTTGTTCGCCGTTAAAATTATAAGTGTTAATTGAAAAATACCTGATTCCTGCCGAAAATAAAACTTCTTTTATTTGAACGGCTAATTTTGGTTCTGAATAAATTTCGCTTAAATATCTATTTGGATGAGTTGAAAAAGCTTTCCACTGCAAATCACCTTGTTCCGAAAGCTTTACGTAACTAAATATACGGAACATTAAATCTTTAGTAATTTTAATATTGGATGAATCATTTGCCGAAAATTGACGAAAAGAATAACTATGAAAATTAGGGTTCAATTCTTCAAAATCATAAACAGTGTAATTTGCCGAAACTTCAAAAGTATTATATGAAGATACATTTTTACCTATATAATTACCGCCTGAACTTAATCTTATTATCCTGTTAAAATTATTGTTAGAACTTTTCTCAGCGAAAATATAAACTGTGTGATTTATTGTTCCTTCAAGACTAAAAAATGTTTCAAAGAACGGCGTTAATAATTTAGAATATTTTAATTTAATAATTGAAAGCACTTCATCACGGTCGTCATAATTAATATCGCTTGGTGTATCGTATTTCAGCTTGTTCTGAAATAAGCTGAAATATAAGTTATCAGTTTTAGAAAATTTTAAATTGCCAAGAAATGAAAGAGAAGCTCTTGCAGCGTGATTATTTTTGGAATTCTCATCACTTTGCCTTTCTTCATAAAGAATATCGCTGACTCCATCAAATCTTTTGGTTAAGTGCTGTTCATCTCTTCCGGAAAAAATAACCTTAATCAAACCATCAAAGAAATGGCTTGAGTATCCAGTTGAAGATTCAAACTCTAGATTGAGTTCATTTATTCTTGTGTCAAAAATTGATTTAGTATTTAAAGGTAGCCGGTAACGGGTGTCTCTGTCTATGGTTCTATATGATACCCTGCCGGTTAAATCAAGTGCAAATACATTAAGAAAATTAGCATGACGAAATTTATCTTGAACTATATAATTTGATTCGGTTCTGCTTTGAATATTATTTGAAATATCAAAACTCTTTGCAGTTAAAGAGTCTGCTTGAAAATAAAAGTCTTTTTTGTTTAATGAATAATCGACTTGCACCTGGTTAGTAACTTCAGGAGTAAAATTATTAGTGAACTGAAAATCGAAAAAACGTAAAGCATTTTTCCTTGGAGAAATATCTTCGTTTCTAAATTTAAATTCGGAATAAATATTGAAATCCTGTGTCCCAAAATTATTAAGAACCGCTTCACTTCCGTACATCGCTCCATAATCGTTTTGGCCAATTTGCCTGTTGTTCATATAACCGGCATATGGAGTTATCACTAATTTATCCATCGGGTTAATTTCGGAGAACAATGCTGTGTTAGTAACGGAAGCAGAATTAATTTCAATTTTTCTGCTGTCTGATAAAATATTATTATGAACCATCAAACCGAAATTAATCATGCTGCTAATTTTATAAGCTGAAGAAAGAGAAAATGATTGCTCATCCCGGATACTTTTTTCAGCAGAATTAACAAAAGATGAATTGTAACCTTCCGATAATTTTAAATTAACTTTATCAAATGTCTTATCAAGTAGAAAAATTGAATGAAGAGAGTAAGTATTTAACTGTTTTTCCAATTTAGTTGAGAGAAGATTAAATGGTTTTTCTACACTTATAAATTCAAGGCTGTCAACTTGAGTTTGAGAGAATACTTCAAAAGTAAATATGAAAAATAATAATATTAATAACCTGACAGATGGAGCTATTAAACGAAATAATCTTGTCATTTCGAACGAGTTTTCGAGTGAGAAATCTTTATTATCATTGCTGAAAAGATTTCTCCTTTTGGTCGAAATGACATTTAGATTAGTTATTATGGACTTAATCACAATAGTCAAGTTCTTACTATTTATTAGAAATTTACTTTATTTTCGTTTTCACTTAATAGTAAATTGATAAAGCTTTGAAATACTATTCGGCTCAGAGCTGCTTGATGTATAGACCGCTATACGCCAATAATAAGTTCGATTATTGTATAAATACGTCGGGTCGAAATTTACACTAATTGTATCGTTAGTTACATTCGATTCAAATTGCTTATCCCAAAAAGTTCCAAAGAATTGATTCTCCTGAACAATAATTTCATAAGTTGCCGGTGCATTAATCGCGTTGATTATAAAATGAATAAAGCCTGATGATTCTGTTTTGTCTAAAGGGGAAAAAACTTCCGGGATTCCAACAATCTGGTCATTTACAACAGAACTTTCATCACTTAGTAATCCTCCATTATCCAACGCTCGAATTTTATAATAATACATTGTGTATAAGTCCAAATTAGCAGTATCTGTAAAATCCGGTTCAATTGATGAGCCCACAAACGAAGAACTGTCGGATACAAAATTAGTATTAGTTCCTCTATAAATATTGTATTGCTTTATATCGCTGTCATAATTTGCCTGCCAGTTTAAATACACTGAACGAATGTCTTCCCAATTTCTTGTATTAATGTTTACAAATCTGGGAACATGGGGTTTATTTTTATTTACAGGCTGGACAGATACTATTGAAGAAGGTTCACTTTCTCTTCCCCAAATATCAATTGCTGTTATCCTGTAAGAGTAAACTGTGTCGTAGCTAAGCGTATCATTATAAAAGAAATTATCTGTAGTGAAGTAAATAAGATTAAATTTACTATCTCCTGTGCTTCTATAGATATTGTATCCTTTGAAATCCGGTTCACTGTTATTTAACCAATCTAAAATAACTTCTCCATCTCCTGCAAAATAAACAGATAGCCCTGAAGGAACTGCCGGAGGGATGCCATCATCAACGTTTGTAATATTTGTTGGACGCTCACAACCGAAAAAGAAAAGCAAAACAGAAAAAGCGATAAAAAATTTCTTCATAAAGAAATAAAATTCATATAGTAAAATAAAATATACAGATTATAAAAAATTAAAAAGTTATAAATCAATTTATTTTTATTTAGGCTTTACTTTCAGAAAGTTCCCTATTTATTATTATTTTTGAAAAATAATTTCTAAAAAAATTATCATATCCAATTACAATATTGTTTCACAAATATACGAATGAATGAAGAAATCAGAATTTTCCTTTAAAGAAAACATTAAAGCAATGGGTTTGGTTTTTGGGGATATTGGAACCAGCCCTATTTATACTTTAACCATTATCTTTAGCCTGACCGTACCAACAGAACAAAACATGTTCGGGATACTTTCTTTGATATTCTGGACAATGGTTGTTCTTGTGACGATGGAATATGCCTGGCTAGCAATGACATTAAGTACCAAAGGCGAAGGCGGAATTATTGTCCTTAAAGAAATTTTAGCAAGCATAGTCAAAAAGGGGAGGAAATATGCTTTTGTTACTTTTTTAGGTTATCTCGGGGTATCGCTTCTATTTGGAGATGGAGTAATCACTCCAGCAATAAGTATTCTTTCTGCAGTTGAAGGTTTAACCTTAATACCTGGTATTGCAGATATTTCAAGAAATACTATAATTTTAATTACAGTAATCATTACAATAATATTATTTGCTTTTCAATATAAAGGTACAGACAAAGTTTCATCTTTGTTTGGGCCTATAATGGTTGTATGGTTTTTTTCATTATTCATTTCAGGCTTTTTATCAATCATACAAATGCCTGAAATTTTATTAGCTCTGAATCCTTACTATGCAATAAGATTTATTTTGAATCATGGACTTGTCGGATTTTTTGTATTAAGTGAAGTTATACTTTGTGCTACAGGGGGCGAGGCATTGTATGCTGATATGGGACACCTTGGAAGTAAACCTATTAGGCAAGCCTGGGTTTTTGTGTTTTTTGCTTTAGTGATAAATTATTTTGGCCAGGGTGCTTTTGTTCTTCATCATGCAATTAAAGAATCAATTTTGTTTGCAATGATTAAAAACTTTTCTTCATTCTTTTATATTCCTTTTCTGATTCTAACTTTGTTTGCAACCATAATCGCTTCACAAGCCATGATTAGTGCTGTGATGTCCCTTGTTTACCAGGGAATAACTACACGGATTCTTCCTTTAATGAAAATTAAATACACATCAACCGAATTGAAATCGCAAATTTACATCGGGACAGTTAATTACGGTTTGCTGATTGCAGTATTACTTATGATATTTTTATTTCGTTCATCCGATAACCTTGCTGCGGCATATGGTTTAGCAGTAACTGCAACAATGACAATTAGCGGAATGTTCATGATTTGGATTTTCAATGCACATAGAGATTATAAAAAAATGTCTGCTGCGATTATTGTATTTATTGTAGATATACTTTTCTTAATCGCAGTATTTAATAAAATTCCTTCCGGGGGATTTTGGTCTCTTGTAATTGCTTCGCTTCCTTTATCTGTAATTTATATCTGGCATAACGGGAAAAAGGCAGTAAGAAAAGTTCTTAGAGATTTGGATTTAGATACCTTTTTATTTAGCTACGAACAGATTTATGCATTGAATAAAAATATCCAGGGGACAGCACTTTATTTGGTTTCGAATATAGGCAGAGTACCGGCTTATATTACACATTGCATAATTAAAGAAAATATTGTTTATGAGAATAATATTTTTATTTCTATAAAGATTTTAGATAAGCCTTATGGTATTACTCACAAAAAAATAGAAAAGCTGGGAACCAGTTTATCGGCAATTGAAGTTTATGTGGGTTATATGGAATACTTAAATTTGTCGGATGTATTAAAGGAAGAAAATATTTCTGAAAAAGTTATCTTCTATGGGGATGAAGAAATCATAACCCATAGGCCGTTCTATAAAATATTTTCAGTTATGAAAAGAATCTCACCTCGCTTTGTACGGTTTTATGAATTCCCATATAATCGTTTACATGGAGTTGTCACAAGATTTGAATTATAAAAATCAATTTAGCAATTAAACAATTTAACAATTGGACAGATAACCAAGTAAAAAAGGGCAAACTAATATACTATCAAGATTTCCCTGATTGTTGTTTAAATTGACAATAAACCTATTTTTGGATAACTTTGAAACCTAAAAAACGAAGATAAAAAACTAATGATTGAGCAATATATTCCTATATTTTTAGTGATTGCAGTCGCAGTGGTATTTGCCGCCGGAACTGTATTTTCATCTACTATTTTCGGACCTCAAAGACCCAATGCAGAAAAGGAATCGACCTATGAAAGCGGTATGAAACCGGTTGGTTCGACTGATGAAAGAGTTTCTGTTAAATATTATTTGGTTGCAATGTTATTTATAATTTTTGATATAGAAGTAATTTTTGTTTATCCATGGGCGGTTCAGTTTAAAAGAATGTTTGCTCAATTAGGTGCCTCGGTATTTTTTTCCATGCTTGTATTTTTAATTGTGCTAGAGTTAGGATATTTGTATGTGTATAAGAAAGGCGGATTCAAATGGGATTAGAAGCTAAGCTAAATAAAGAAGGATTTGTGACAACAACTGTTGATGCTATGGTTGCCTGGGCAAGAGAAAGTTCTGTTTGGCCTATGCCGATGGGAATTTCATGCTGCGCTATTGAAATGATGGCTGTAGGCGGGCCTAAATATGATATCGCACGTTTTGGCTCTGAGGTAATGAGATTCACCCCTCGCCAATGTGATTTAATGATTGTTGCCGGAACTGTAACTTATAAAATGTCTCATGTGGTTAGAAAAATTTATGACCAGATGCCCGACCCTAAATGGGTGATTGCTATGGGTGCATGCACCTCATCAGGAGGAATGTACAGGTCATATCCGGTTGTTCAAGGTATTGACCAATTTTTGCCTGTTGATATTTATCTTGCCGGATGCCCGCCGCGTCCCGACAATCTATTAAATGCCCTCATTCAAATTCAGGAAAAAATTAAAAGAACAAAAGCTCGCGACTTTCAAGATAAAAAGCTTCCTGAACTTTCAGTTGTTCAAAATAATTAGAGATAAAACTACAGTATGGATATTAAAGAATTAATCAGTAATAAATTGAAGGAAAAATTTCCTGAAATTAATTTTGAAGTTGTTGAGTATAAAGGCGAACTAACTTATTTGTTTGATAAAAAATTTGTTGTTGCGGTTTGTGACTTTTTAAAGAAAGATACAGACCTTCAATTTGTTTTTTGTGAAGATATAACAGCCATTGATTGGGCAAGAAGAAAAAATAGATTCACTGTTGTTTATCATATTTTTTCATTGAAGAATAAATTCAGATTATGCCTTAAAGCTGATGTTGATGAAAAAGAATGTCAAATTGATTCGGTTACTTCCGTTTGGAAAACAGCTAACTGGCATGAAAGAGAAACTTATGATATGTACGGCATTACATTTAATAATCATCCTGATTTAAGAAGAATGTATATGCCCGAAGATTTTGAATATCACCCTTTAAGAAAAGATTTTCCTTTGATGGGAATTCCGGGTTCATTATCATTACCAAAGAAATAGAATATAGAAATAGAATTGCATGGAAAAATTAACCAAAGATGAAGTTCATCCGAAAATAATTGAAGCTTTGTTAGGGGCAGATAGTGATATTACTGTCGAAGATGCGTTAGAAAATGAAATGATTTTAAACATGGGCCCGCAGCATCCTGCGACTCACGGTGTACTTAGAGTTTTATTAAGGCTTGATGGTGAAACTGTTATAGCCAGTGTTCCTGAACTCGGCTATCTGCATAGAGGTTATGAAAAACTTGCAGAGAATATGAGCTACTATGAATTCATTCCTCACACTGATCGTCTTGATTATCTTTCTCCTTTATCCAACAATGTTGCTTTTGTATTAGCAGTTGAAAAACTTGCCGGTATTGAAGCTCCTCCCCGTGCACAATATATTAGAATGATTATTCATGAATTGTCTCGTGTTGCATCTCATCTAATTGCTATAGGAGCACTCGCAATGGATGTTGGGGCACTTACTGTTTTCTTATGGACTTTAAGAGAAAGAGAAAAGATTTTAAATATATGGGACGTCCTTTGTGGTGCACGTTTTACAACAAGCTACACTCGTATTGGCGGTGTTGCAAATGATATTCCCCCTGAAGCAATGTCGGAATTAAAATGGTTTGTAGACCAGTTTGATGATAACTTAACTGAGTGTGAAGCGCTTCTAAATAAAAATAGAATTTTTGTTGAACGTCTTGAAAACGTTGGTGTTATAAATACTGAAGATGCAATTGATATGGGTTTAACTGGCCCAAGCTTAAGAGCTAGCGGTGTTGAACATGATTTACGCCGAGCAGACCCTTATTTGTTTTATAATGATATGGATTTTAAAATTCCGGTTTACAAAGAGGGGGATTGTTTAGCAAGATATTTTGTTCGTGTTGATGAAGCAAGAGAAAGCATTAAAATTGTTAAACAGGTTTTAAGTAAAATGACTCCTGGCGAAGTTATTTTAAATCAACCTAAAAAAGTTCTTCCTCATAAAACAGAAATTTATTCTAAGATGGAAGAGCTTATTCATGATTTTATGATTGTGAATTTTGGAATCAATCCGCCTGTCGGTGATATTTATCATGCAGTTGAAAATCCGAAAGGAGAGCTTGGATTTTACTTAGTGAGCAAAGGTGAAGGTCGGCCCTGGAAGTGTAAAATCCGCAGCCCCAGTTTTGTTAACCTACAGTCCTTGCCGCACATGATAAAAGGGCAAATGGTTTCGGATGTGGTTGCAATTATTGGAAGCATTGATCCGATTATGGGCGAGGCGGATAAATAAAGTCAAAATTCAAAAGTCAAAGTTCAAAAAGTGTCACACTGAACTCGTCGAAGTGTGAATTAGTTTTAATCTAAAATAATTTTTCAAGTTAATAATGGAATTCAAATTTTCTGAAGACAATCAAAAAAAAGTAGAACAGATATTAAAAAAATATCCTGTTAAAAAACCTGCAGTTATGCCTTTGCTCTGGCTTGCACAAGAACAGAATGGATGGATTTCCGGCGAAGTAATGAGTGAAGTTGCGAATATTCTTGAAATGACTAAAGAAGAAGTTTTAGGAATTGTAACTTTTTATACAATGTATTTCCAAAAGCCGATGGGCAAGAATCATATTCAAGTTTGTACAAATGTATCGTGCATGCTTAGAGGCGGATACGAAATTTTTGATAAAGTAAAAGAGAAGCTTGGAATCAATAACATGGAAGTTTCAGATGATAAACAGTTTTCTTTAGAAGAAGTTGAATGCATGGGCTCTTGCGGAACAGCTCCAATGATTGCAGTAAATGAAGATTACTATGAAAATTTAACCATAGAAAAAGTAGATGAGATTATAAACAGCCTCTCCCCGTCCCTCTCCAAAGGAGAGGGTGGAACTTCTTGAAACAATTTAATTTAAAAATTATTTATAGAAATTTAAAAGAATATATATTTATGCTAAGAAAAATATTTAATGCAATACCGAGATTAGCTGTCCTAAACTTCCCCCCTTTGGGGGGATTGAGGGGGGCTTCTTAATGGAAAAAATAGTCCTTCCCGATATAAAAGATTTACACTTAATTAATGTTTATGTTGAAAACGGCGGTTACACAGCAATTAAAAAAGCGCTGGGAATGTCGACTGATGATATTATTGACCAGGTAAAAAAATCCGGTTTAAGAGGTAGAGGCGGAGCTGCATTTTCTGCGGGTTTAAAATGGAGCTTCATGCCAAAGACTACAGATAAACCAAAATATCTTTGTGTCAACGGGGATGAAAGCGAACCAGGCTCCTTTAAAGACAGACAGATTTTTGAGTACAACCCTCATCAAATGATTGAAGGAATTTTAATTACCTGTTATGCAATCGGTGCAAAGACTGCATATATTTATATTCGGGGCGAGTACCACAAATGGATTAAGCTGGCAGAAAAAGCTTTAGCTGATGCTTATGAAAACGGGTATGTCGGCGAGAAGATGAAGGAAAAATACGGAACAGATTTTTTCTGTGATATTTATATTCATAAAGGTGCCGGCGCTTACATCTGCGGCGAAGAATCATCTTTGATGAATTCTCTCGAAGGTAAAAGAGGATATCCAAGAGTTAAACCTCCTTTCCCTGCTCAGAATGGTTTGTGGGGCAATCCAACAACAATAAATAATGTTGAAACATTGACTAATGTTCCGGCTATTATAAATAAAGGCTGGGAATGGTTTTCACAAATTGGTGAACCGAAACATCCTGGAACAATTCTTTATGGGGTAAGCGGACATGTAAACAAACCCGGAATTTATGAATTACCTTCCGGTACTCTTTTGACAGATATCATTTATAACTATGCCGGCGGAGTTCCGAACAACAAGAAAATTCTATGCGTTATTCCAGGCGGTTCTTCAATGCCTCCGATAAGAGGAGACCAGCTTGAAGGCGTTAAAATGGATGCCGAATCGTTAAAAGCTGTTGGTTCATCAATTGGTACGGCCGGAGTAATGGTAATGGATGAAGATACAGATTTAGTAAAAGTGTTGGCTCGAATAGCTAAATTTTATTATCATGAAAGCTGCGGACAATGCACTCCTTGCCGTGAAGGAACCGGCTGGATGTTGAAAATATTAAATAGAATTATTGCCGGTAAAGGTTCAACCCATGATTTGGATTTGTTAATAACTGTTGCAAGCAACATTGAAGGAAATACAATCTGCGCTCTCGGTGAAGCTGCCGCCTGGCCGGTTAGGCACATGGTTACAAGATTCAGAGATTACTTTGAAAAACGAGTTAGTCAGCAAGTTGATTTGCCTGTAATAAATAAAGTTCATTCAATGAGGCATACTTATAATCCATTGGCGGAAGTAAAAAATTAATCAAAAAAAATCCTCTTAAGATTAAGAGGATTTTTTTTAATAAAACTTAAAACTATTTCTTACCTTTTTTCGCAAACCTTGCTCTCATCCCCATTTCTCTATCGAGCAAAAATATTCCGTTTTTATTATCGCCGACTAACTTCATTCTTTCAAGTAATTTTATTGAAGTAGCTTCTTCTTCGACCTGTTCGCTTACAAACCATTGCAAAAAATTATTTGTTGCATAATCTTTTTCAGACATTGAGATTTCAACCAGTTCATCAATTGATTGAGTAACTTTTTGTTCTTGTTTCAACATATCTTGAAATACTTCCAGCGGTGTTTTCCAGGTTAATTTTGGTACGTCAATTTTTTGGAGTGTAACTTTCCCGTTTACCTGGTGAATGTAATCAAAAATTTTCATGGCATGACTTGTTTCTTCAGCAGATTGAAGTCTCATCCAACTTGCAAAACCGGATAAATTTTCAGCTTCAAAATAAGCTGCCATTGCTAAATAGGCATAAGAAGAAAAAAGTTCTTCGTTTAATTGTTTATTCAAAGCTTTTAACATTTTTTCTTTGACCATAACACACCCTCGTATGAAATTATTGAATTGTTTTATTAATTGGATTAATTGGCCTCAAATGTAGCTAATTGTTTGCTTTGCTTCAATGATTT
This sequence comes from uncultured Bacteroidota bacterium, assembly GCA_963775245.1. Lineage (GTDB taxonomy): Bacteria > Bacteroidota > Ignavibacteria > Ignavibacteriales > Ignavibacteriaceae > CAVSWT01. The sequence continues at coordinate 105,616 of CAVZID010000022.1, read as the reverse complement.
ATGCAATATTTCAAATAAAATTTTTACTATGGGTTATTTTTAGAATATTTTTCCAAACACATTTGAATGCACAAAATTATACATAAAAAGTGTCGGCATCACAATTTTCTCACCTTTTAATTCGATTCACAATTCAGTATATTTGCCCACTAAAAATAGAATATTAATCACATTTTAAAATAAAAATAATAACCTATGCTAAGTTTAAAAAATCTAAATAACGAACAAAAAAATGCAGTTGAATACATTGACGGCCCTGCAATGGTGGTCGCCGGTGCAGGTTCGGGAAAAACAAAAGTTTTAACATATAAGGTGGCGCATTTATTGGAAAATGGTTATGAGCCTGAAAGCATTTTGGCTTTAACTTTCACAAATAAAGCAGCCAATGAAATGAAAGCTCGTATAGTTGAATTAGTTGGAAACAAAGCTAATTCTATTTGGATGGGTACTTTCCATTCCATTTTTGCACGGATATTAAGAACTGAAGCCGCAAGCATTAATTACAAAAACAATTTTTCAATTTATGATGCAGAAGATTCTCTATCTATGGTTTCAAATATTTTATCTGAGTTTAATATTGAGATTGAAGGAGTGACTGCAAATTCTATCAGGCATAGAATAAGCTTTTTGAAAAATCATATGATTATGCCGCCTGAATTTAAGCAGCATCATATTAATACTTTTATTGATGAAAAAATTGCTGAAGTCTACGTTGAATACCAGAAAAGGTTGGTTGTAAATAACTCAATGGATTTTGATGATTTACTTTTGAATCCAATAAAGCTGTTTAATGAGAACCCAAAAGTTCATCAAAAATATCAAAAGAGATTTCAATATTTATTAGTAGATGAATTCCAGGATACAAATAAAGCTCAATATGAATTATTAAAATTGCTTGTAAATAAAAAGGGAAACATTGTAGTAGTAGGCGATGATGCACAAAGCATTTATAGCTGGAGAGGCGCTAATATAGCTAACATGCTGGATTTTGAAAAAGATTTTCCAAAGCATAAATTATTTAAGCTTGAACAGAATTACCGCTCAACAAAAGTGATTTTACAAGCTGCCGATTCTGTAATTAAAAATAATAAAGACCAAATTGTAAAGACTCTCTGGACAGAAAATAATGACGGTGAGCTTTTAACTTTGGTAAAATGCTCGGATGAAAAAGATGAAGCAGCACAAATTGCAAAATATATTAAAAAGGAAATTTCAAAGAAGAAATTATCATTAAAAGATTTTGCAATTCTATATAGAACCAATGCTCAATCACGTGCTCTTGAAGATGCTTTTAGAAGAGAAAAAATGCCGTATAAAATTATTGGAGGCATTGAATTTTATAAACGAAAAGAAGTTAAAGATATTGTAGCTTATTTAAGAGTTATAGCAAATCAGAATGATGAAGAAAGCTTACTGAGGATTATGAACTTTCCTCAAAGAGGAATCGGCAGTACAACCGTTACCCGAATGATTGCTTTTGCCCGTAAACTAAATCTTACTTTGTTTGATACTATGTCGAGAGTATTTGAAGTAATTGACATTAAAGAAAGAATTCAAAAAAATGTTAAAGGCTTTAAAATTTTATTGGATAAATATATCGGCTTGAAAGATAAGCTTTCTGTTGGTGAATTATCCCGGGCATTAGTTGACGAACTTGGGATTTTAAGAATGTTCAAGGATGAGCATACCCCCGAAGCAACTCAAAAATGGGAAAACGTTAATGAACTTCTTTCCGCGTTAAGTGAATTTTCCAATACAAATAAAGATGCAAAGCTTGAACAATACCTTGAAGAAGTTTCTTTAATTTCTGATGTTGATTTATATAAAGAAGGAAGTAATGTTGTTACAATGTTAACAATTCACAGCTCTAAAGGATTGGAATTCCCTATAGTTTTTATTTCAGGATGTGAAGAAGATATTTTTCCGCTTTCAAACAAGTTCAGCAGTGATGCAACAGTTGAAGAGGAAAGAAGATTATTTTATGTCGCTGTAACGCGTGCACAGGAAAAAGTTTATTTATCTCATGCACGTTCAAGGTACCGTTTTGGTGAAGTTGCTTATCAAAGCCGTTCCAGGTTTATTGATGAATTGGATGAAAAAACTTATTCGGAAATAAACGGCAGCATTGGAAGAAAATCTAATCGTAAAACTAAAAAAGAACAGTACTATGAATATTTTGAAAAAGTTGATTACGAAGATTTCAACCAGGAAAATAAATCTCTTCGTCCAGGCAGCAGGGTAATGCATGATAAATTTGGACTTGGAAAAGTTACAATGGTAACCGGTGCCGGTGAAATGCAAAAAGCTACTGTAGTTTTTGAAGGGAATAATGTTAAACAGTTGATGCTTAAATTTGCAAAGCTAAAGGTTCTATAATTTTAATGTTGAACAAACCCAATTTCTTTAAGAAATTGGGTTTGTCTAAGTTAGGTTTGCGAATTCCCTGTTCTAAATTTTTGGTTTGAAAATGCGTTCCTAAAAAAAATAAATTAAATCTATCTATAGAGAATAGATGTAAAAAAGAAACCAGGAGTAATAATATGTCTATTGCACCAAAAAAATTAGCGATCTTAGTCGGCGGCGGGCCAGCGCCGGGAATAAATAGTGTTATAGGTGCAGCTACAATTCGTGCTGCGCTTGAAGGTGTTGATGTTATAGGAATTAAGGACGGCTTTAAATGGATAATGCAGGGTGATATTTCACATACTAAAGAACTTACCATTCATAATGTAAGCCGTATACATTTTAGAGGCGGTTCCTATATCGGAATTGCAAGGAATAATCCTACCAAAGATAAAAAGCATCTTGAAAATACCGTAACATCCCTTTTAAGATTAAATGTTGATAAGCTCATTACTATTGGCGGTGATGATACAGCTTTTAGTGCTTTAAAAGTTGAAGAAATGGCGGCAGGAAGAATTAAAGTCGCGCACGTTCCCAAAACAATTGATAACGATCTTGATCTTCCTCACGGAATACCAACTTTCGGTTTTCAGACTGCTCGTCATATTGGAGTTGAGGTTGTAAAAAATTTAATGGTTGATGCACAAACTACTTCACGATGGTATTTTGTTGTTTCTATGGGAAGAAAAGCCGGTCATCTTGCATTAGGCATCGGAAAAGCTACGGGTGCCACTTTAACTTTAATTCCAGAAGAATTCAGTAAACCTACAATTGGTTTTGCTCAGGTAGTTGATGTTTTAGTCGGTGCTATTATAAAGAGATTGAGCTATGGCAGAACCGATGGGGTTGCAATACTTGCCGAAGGCTTAGTTGAACATCTAGATCCCAAAGACATGGAAAAACTGGTAAATATTGAAAGAGATGCACACGATAATATCAGAATTGCCGAAGTTAATTTCGGAGAGATTTTAAAATACAAAGTTCAGGAAAGATTAAAAGATTTTAATCTTAAAGCCACTATCGTTGCAAAAAATATTGGTTATGAATTGAGATGTGCAGATCCTATCCCTTATGATATGGAATACACTAGAGATCTTGGATTTTCCGCCGCGCAGTTTTTACTTTCCGGTGGTAACGGAGCTATGGTTTCAATTCAAAACGGCCACTTTGTTCCAATGTATTTTAAAGATATAATTGATCCAGCTACAAAGAAAACCAAAGTTAGAATGGTGGATCCTAGTTCGGAATCATTTTACATTGCCAGAAGATATATGCTTCGTTTAAATAAAGCTGATTTTGATGATCCTCATGAACTTGCTAAGTATGCCGCCACCTGCGGAATTTCTTTGGAAGAATTCAGAAAGCAGTTTTATTATTTGATTGAAAATGATTTGCTTTATAAAAATATTGAAGACGGAAATTTTACACTAGCCGCAGCGAATGAAACAAATGAAGCTTATAAAGCTGTTAATGCAAATGTAAATGATGATGAAGATAATAATGTAAACGGAATTCCTCATTAAAGATTAATTTCTTTTAAGCAAAATTAGAAATGACATCTCACAGAGATGTCATTTTTTTTGTATTCAATCTTCAGTCTTATAAATCTTTGATGCTTTTTCAGCAGATGTAACAATTCCTCTTATCATAGCTGAGCTAAAGCCATAATGTTCCATTTGATTTAATCCGGAAATAGTAATGCCACGGGGAGTTGTTACTTTATCAACTTCACTTTCAGGATGTCCTTTACGTTCAAGTAAAAGTGAAGCTGCTCCTTTTGCAGTTTGCGCAGCCATCTGTAATGCTTCTTCAGAATGGAATCCTATTTCAATACCGCCTTGTGAAGCTGCTCTAATTCCTCGTAAGAAAAAAGCAATGCCGCATGCACATAAAGCAGTAGCGGGTACCATTAACTCCTCTTCAATCACTAAAGTTTTTCCAACAGAATCAAAAATCTCTTTCGATATTTTTAATGCATTATCAGATTTATTTTCAGAAGACAGGCAAGTCATTGATTCCTGAATCGCAATTGCAGTATTCGGCATGGCGCGGACAACCGGGACATCTTTCCCTAATAATTCTTTTATAGCTTTTATATTTGCGCCTGAAACAACAGAAATTAAAACATGTTTTTGTGTAATTTCATTTTTAATTTCATTTAATAATTCATCAAGCTGTTTGGGCTGAACTGCCATAATTATTATAGTTGAGTTTTTTACTGCTTCAATATTATTTGAAGTTATTTTGAATCCGTTTGTTTCATATTCTTTTAGGTACTCTATATGTTTTCTAGTAATATAAATATTATCGGCAGGGAACAATTTTGAATTTAATAATCCATTAGCAATTGATAAACCGATATTTCCACCGCCAAGTATAGCAGTATTTTTATGGCCTTCCATTATTTCCTCAATTCTTTTTTATTTAATAAAAACTCTTTTAAATCTTCAAACTTGATTTGATATTATAATTGAATGTTTTTCCTTTTTCATACATTTATCTAATTCTTCGGGCAATGGTAAATCAGTTTTTAAAACTTCATCAACAATATCTTTAAATTTTGCCGGGTGAGCAGTTTCTAAAATTATTCCCGGACAATCGCTTCCATTCTCTTCAAAATATTTTTTTAATCCAAGATAACCAACTGCGCCATGGGGGTCAATTAAATAATCATATTTATCTTTAACTTCTTTCATTGCTTCTTTTGTTTGTTCATCATTGAAGCTGTAACTTTTTATTAAAGATTTAATCGTCTGGTAATCTTCACCAAATAATTTATACAGTCTTGCAAAGTTGCTTGGATTACCTACATCCATTGCATTTGAAATAGTTTTTATAGAAGGCTTTGGTTCATATTTACCGGTTGAAATATAATTTCTAAAAACGTCGTTCAAATTAACAGAAGCAATAAAGTTCTTTACGGGCAATCCCATTTTATATGCAAATAATCCCCCGGTTAGATTTCCAAAGTTGCCGCTCGGCACAGAAAAAACTATTTGTGAATTTTTTCTTTTTAATTGAGCATAAGCGGATATATAATAAAATGACTGAGGAATTAATCTGGCAATGTTTATTGAATTTGCAGAAGAAAGTTTTAATTTATTTTTTATGTCATCATCAAGGAAAGCAGTTTTAACTAATCTTTGGCAATCATCAAAATTTCCTTCTACTTCTAGTGCCGTAATATTTTTATCTAAAGTTGTAAGCTGCTGTTCCTGAATTTTGCTTACTTTATTTTGTGGATATAGCAGGACAACATTTATCCCTTCAACTTCATAAAATCCGTTGGCAACAGCACTTCCTGTATCACCGGAAGTAGCAACTAGAATTGTTATTTGTTTCCCATCATTCAAATGAGAAAGTGTATTTGCCATAAATCTTGCCCCAAAATCTTTGAAGGCAAGTGTAGGGCCATGAAATAATTCAAGAATGTAGTTTGAATCATCAAGCTTAACTATTGGTGCTTCGAAGCTTATTGATTTTGAAATTATTTCTTTTATATCATAATCAGATATTTCATCTTTTAAAAATAATTTAGAAATGTTGTATCCAATATCTGCTAAGCTATAATCTTCAACATTATTCCAAAATTCTTTTGGCAATGATGGAATTGTTACAGGCATGAATAATCCGCCGTCATCTGCAATTCCTTTTAATACAGCGTCTTTAAACGATACCGGTTCCGATTTATTATTTGTACTGTAAAATTTCATATTAATTTTTAGCGGATTACTCTTGGCCCGACCTGATTTATTTTCGAAATGTATAAGTCGCTTTCAATTCCGATTTCATCTAAAACTTTCTGCATATTCTTTCCGGTTTTATCTGCAACTTTCTTTGAATCACTTAAAGCAAAGATAGAAGGGCCGGAACCGGAAATGCTGCATCCAAGAGCGCCTGAATCCAATGCAGCTTGTTTAACCATATCAAAACCCGGAATTAAAATTGAGCGTATAGGTTCAATAATTACATCCTGAAGTGAGCGGCCTATAAGTTTGTAGTCATTATTCATCAAACCGGCTACTAAAGCGGCAACGTTGCCCCATTGCTGTACTGCATCAGAAAGCAAGATTTGTTTCTTTAAAACTTTTCTTGTATCCGCTGTATGAATTTCAATATCCGGATGAACAATCGTGCAGAAAAGATTTTCCGGTACATCTATGTTAATTACATCAAGAGGATGTAAGCTTCTTACAATTATGAAACCGCCGAATAGGGAAGCAGAAACATTATCTGCATGAGGAGTACCACCGCAAGTTAGTTTTTCTCCTTCAAGTGCAAATGGCAAAAGTTCCGTTTTTGTTAACGGCTTTCCTAAAATTTCATTTAAAGCAAAAACGCTGGCAACCGCACTGGCAGCGCTTGAACCAAGTCCACTGCCAAGAGGCATTTTTTTGTGAATTTCAATTTCAATTCCTTTTGAATAATTCAAATGTTCGGCAAGTGCTTTTAAAGATACTCCAGCAGTATTTGTTTCAACTGATTTCGGAAGCTTTCTATGGTCGCCTGTAATTTTTGAAATTATTATTCCCGGCTTTTCTTTTGTTCTCAAAACTAATTCATCGCCGGGCTTTTCAATGGCAAAACCCATCACATCAAAGCCGCAGCTAACATTTGTTACTGAAGCCGGAGCAAAAACTTTAATTTCTTTTTTCATAAAATATCTAACTATAAATCAAAATAGTTTTGAGCCTTTAATAATTCACCACAAAGAATTGCTCCTCCGGCAGCACCTCTATTTGTGTTGTGGGATAGAATAACAAATTTATAATCAAACAAAGTATCTTCACGAAGCCTGCCTATTGATACTGCCATTCCTTTGTCTAAATTTCTATGAATACGCGGCTGGGGATATTTATCTTCTTCAAAATAATAAATTGGTTTTAATGGAGCTGTCGGCAAATTTAATTTTTGTGGTTCAGTAGAAAAATCATTCCATGCTTTTTTAATTTCTTCAATTGAAGTTTTCTTTCTTAATTTTACCTGGACACATTCAAGGTGTCCGTCAACAACCCCGACTCGATTACACTGAGCGCTTATTTTTATCTGCACATTTTCAATTGAATCTGATTTTAAATTTCCTAAAATTTTTAATGGTTCAGATTCAAGTTTTGGTTCCTCACCGGAAATAAAAGGAATAACATTATCAATAATATCCAGGCTCGAAACCCCGGGATAACCAGCGCCGGATAATGCCTGCATGGTTACAACGTTAACGGCTTCCAAGACCAAAATTATCGAGTAAAGGCTTTAATGCCAGCACCATTCCAATGGTTGAACAATTGGGATTTGTAACAATACACCCGCCGCTGAATTTTTGATGCTTTACTAATTGAAGGTGCTCTGCGTTAATTTCAGGCACAAGAAGCGGAACATCTGAATCCATACGGTGATTTTTAGAATTTGATACTACAATATATCCTGTATTTGCAAATGCAGTTTCAACTCCTCCTGCTATACTCGAATCTAATCCTGAGAAAACTAACTTACAGTCCAAACCGGGCTCACAGTTTTTAACAATTAAATCTGCAACAGAAGGAGGAAGGGGAGAAGATAAAATCCAATTAACTGCTTCCTTATATGGTTTCCCTGCTGATCTCTCTGAAGCAGCTACTTCTGCAATTTCAAACCAGGGGTGATTTGATAATAGTTCAATAAATTTTTGTCCGACGCTTCCCGTCGCTCCAAGTATTCCGACTTTTATTTTTTTGTTTTCGCTCATTTAATAATTCCTCGATTAAAAATTCAATAAATTAATTTACATATTGTGAAGCCCGTATAATGTCCGAGAAAACACCAGCCGCAGTTACTTCTGCACCAGCTCCCGGGCCTTTGACAACCACCGGCCTGTTCAAAGAATATGTTGTGGTGAAAGCAATTATGTTGTCGCTTTCCTGAAGTGAATAAAATGGATGTGTTGCATCGACTTCTTGAAGGGAAACTTTTGCTTTCCCATTTTCAAGCAAAGCAATATACCTTAAAACTTTTGAATGTTTTTTTGCTTCCTGTACTTTTGCATCAAACTCAGCATCATATTTTTTTAGCTTTTCAAAAAACTCTTTTATTGTTTTTGCTTTTCTTGCACCTTCCGGAACAAGGTTTTCTACTTTGATATCTTTTAATTCTAAAGATAAGCCTAATTCACGGGCTAAAATTAATAATTTTCTGGCAACATCTACACCATTTAAATCATCCCTTGGATCAGGCTCTGTATAACCTTTTTCTTTTGCTTCCAAAACACATTGACTGAACGGTTTGCTTCCATCATAAGAATTAAAAATAAAACTAAGTGTGCCGGATAAAACTGCTTCTATTTTTGTAATAAGATCGCCGGTAGAAACAAGATCTTTTAAAGTATTAATAACAGGAAGCCCGGCACCAACATTTGTTTCATATAAAAATTTCACATTATGTTTTAATGCAGATTCTCTTAGCTGCAGATAATATTTATAGCTTGCCGAGTTAGCTTTTTTATTTGGCGTTACAATAGAAATATTTGAATTAAGTATATCAAGATATTTTTCAACAACTTCATCTGCTGCTGTACAATCTACAAAAATACTGTTAGGCAAATTCAGCTTTCTCATTTCATCAATGAACTTAATTAGATTAGTTTTCCTGGGAGAAGACATCAATATATCTTTCCAGGTTTCCGGCTTAATTCCTGCCGAATTAATTAACATTCTTCTGCTGTTTGCCAATCCGATAATTTTAACTCCTATTCCAAATTCTTTGGCGAGAAAGTTTGTTTGATTATATATTTGTTTCAGCAAAGTACCGCCAATCAAACCGGTTCCAACCAGAAATAGATTAATTGTTTTTTCCTTTGAAAGAAATAATGCATCGTGCAATGTATTCAATGCTTTGCTTTCATCATCACTTGAAATTACCATGGAAATATTCAGCTCTGATGAACCCTGGGCAATAGCTACAAGGTTAATTCCGTTTCTTCCAAGGGCATGAAAAATTCTTCCCGATATGCCATGTGTCTTTCGCATATTTTCGCCAACCACAGCAATGATAGATAAATTATTTTCAATGCTGATTTGATTTACATGCTTCTTAAGCATTTCATATTGTAATTCATTTGCTATAGCATTTTTTGCTTTCCCAGCATGATGAGGAAGAACTGCTATACACAAAGAATGTTCTGATGAAGCTTGAGTAATCATAATGACATTTATTTTTTCAAGTGAAAGAGCTTTAAATATTCTTTCAGCAATTCCCGCAACACCTACCATACCGCTGCCTTCCACTCTCAGAAGAGAAATATGATCTATTGAAGAAAATGCTTTAACGGAAAATTGATGTCCATTAATTCTCCTGCTAATTAATGTGCCTTTGAATGAAGGATTAAAAGTATTCTTAATTAATATCGGTATATTTTTTTCAAGAGCAGGCTGCATAGTAGGTGGATGAATTACCTTTGCTCCGAAATGTGAAAGCTCCATCGCCTCTTCATAGGAAAGGTTGTTAATTGAAAATGCATTTTTTACTTTACGCGGATCAGCAGTCATAACACCGTCAACATCAGTCCATATCTGAACTTCCTTAGCATTTAAAGCCGCTGCAAAAACAGAAGCGGAGTAATCGCTGCCGCCTCTTCCAAGGGTAATAGTTTCATTTGTTATTGTTGAGCCAATAAAGCCGGTAATTATTTGAGTTTTAGGATGTTTCTTAAAATATGCTTTTATGTTTTTATTGCTTTCATCAAAATTTACTTTTGCATTCCCAAATGAATTATCTGTTATAATTAATTCTCGGCTGTCAAGAAATTCCGCTTCAATATTTTTATCTATTAAGACTTCTGAAATAGTGTAAGCTGAAAGCCTTTCTCCAAAGCTGGCAACATAGTCATTTATTTTAGGCGATAATTCTTTAATTAACGAAAGTCCATGCAGCACATCTTCAAGTTCATTAAAACGCAATTTTAAATTTGCTAATATTTTACTTTGACGTTTAACAGAAATTAATTCCCTGGCAATATTGATATGCAGGTTTTCAAGTTTTTTTAAGTCATCAAGGTAACTTGAATTTCCTGAAGCTGCAGCTCTGCTTAAGTAAAGAAGCTTGTCGGTTACACCTTGAAAAGCAGAAAAAATGACTGCTATAGATTTGTTTTTGTCTAAAGAATCGGTAACAATCTTTATTACATCTTCAATCCGTTTTGAATTTGCTATTGAAGAACCACCGAATTTCAAAACCTTCATTTAATCCTCAAAAAATGTTAGGTAAAAAAAAACCGGCTCATGTTACTGAAGCCGGTTTGATTAAGTTAAAAAATTACACACTACCGAACTTCAGCCTCCAGGCTTAGTTTTTGGGGTGCCGGTAGATGTACACATGTTTTTGTAATGCATAATTTTTTAGCTTATCAGTTTTTAGGTCGATAAAATTTATTTTTGTGAAGACAAACGTAATATATAAATTATGATTTGTCAACATTGCTCAAATGAATAATCAAGAAATTTCACTATTCAAAATCTCCCTAAAGGCGCTAGTACCAATTTCTATTATAGAGTCATCCGGCAAAAATTTTGGATGATGCAATCCAAATCTTTCACCTCGCGAAGTTCCCATCCAAAACATAAACGAGGGATAAAGATGAGAGAAATAGCCGAAATCTTCACCGGTCATTTTGTACCCACAGTCAATAAAATTAAAGTTATGTGAAAAAACTTCAGAATATTTATTAAATAAATTTTCGTCAACAAGAACTTCTTTGTAGAATGAACCTTTGCTAAATGAAAAATCAACTCCGGTTTTATCTTTAATTATTTTCAAGATAGTTTTTAAATGAATTATTAATTCTTCAGACACATAAGACTCAAGTGATCTAATTGTTCCTTCAATAAAAGCTGAAGAGGGAAGTATGTTTCTTGCAGTTCCTGAATAAATTTTACCTAAACCAAGCAGAAAAGGATGAGCTTTGTCTATTGGTATTTTGTCCACTTCATCAAAAAATTTCCTTAATGCATTAAAAGCATTTCTACCATCTTCCGGAAAGGCAATGTGAGAACTTTTCCCGATGAATTCAATATTTATTTCCAGAGCTGTGGCAAATAAAACTCCTGCAGTTGAAGCAATTGTTCCCACAGGGTATTCATCAGTTACGTGAAGTGCGAAAGCTTTTTCAATATTAAATTGATTTAAGATTTCGCTTTTAATAATTTTCTCAGCGCCGCCCCCGCCTTCTTCCGCAGGCTGAAAAATAAAAATTATATTTTTATCTATTTTAGATTCAACAACATAATTTAAAAAGCCGTAAAGAATAGAAGAATGAACATCATGTCCGCAGGCATGCATATTTTGGTTTGTAGAAGCAAAGGAAATTCCGGTTTCTTCTTTAATTGGGAGTGCATCTATATCGGCACGGAATAATAGATAATCACCATCATTAACTGTATATTCAACAATTAATCCTGTTTCCAGTGGCCGATGAATTTTGACTATTGGTAATTCGTTTACTGTGTCCAAAAGGAGGGATGTTGTTTGGAATTCTTTGAACAGCAATTCGGGAATTTGATGAAGCTTATGCCTCAATTCAATCGGAGTTAGTTTCATATTCTATAATTCAAATTCTTTTATTAATGAATCAACTGCTTTTTGCTTAAACTTGCCATCAATAAGACATGATATCTTTATTTCCGAAGTAGTCACAAGTTTTATTGGAACATCCTGCAACGCTTTAAAAAATCTTGAGGCAACACCCACACTTGATTTCATTCCAATACCAACTGCAGAAATTTTAACAAAGTCCAGATGGTATTCAATCTTAAAGCCATCTAGATCGCCTAAAACTTTTTTCAATGTTTTATCAAGCTCTTTTTGTTTTGATTCAATTATCGTAAAAGACACAGTGAGATTTTCGTTCTGATTAATTATTGAAATCATATCAACGTTAAATCCTGCCGTTGCGATTTTTTCAAAAAGAGTTTTAACCAAACTAAAATCTATCGGCAGATTTAATATTGTTACTTGAGCTTCATTTTCCAATACACTTAATCCTGTAACAACAGGCTGCTCGATTATTTCTTTTTCATCGACCACGTAACTACCCTCCTCGTTTGAGAATGTTGAACCACAATAAATTTTAATTCCAAATTTTTTAGCCACTTCAACTGAACGGCTGTGTAAAACTTTTGCCCCAAGCGCTGACATTTCAAGCATTTCATCATAAGCAATCTGCTTAACTTTTTTTGCTTTGGGATGAAGCCTAGGATCAACAGTAAAAATTCCTGCAACATCGCTGTAAATTTCACAGTTAATTTTTAATGCAGCAGCAAGTGCAACCGCAGAAGTGTCAGAGCCTCCTCTGCCCAGTGTTGTTAATTCACCTTCTTCTGTAATTCCCTGGAAACCTGTTATTACAATAACATCGTACTTATCGAGCAGATTAAGAATTTTTGCATTGTTAAAATTTTTAATTCTTGCTTCACTGTAGTTATCAGTTGTAACAATTCCAGCTTGAAAACCATTGAGTGAAATAGCTTTTATTCCGATGCTGTTTAATGACATCGAAAGAAGTGAAGCAGAAACTTGTTCGCCAGTTGAAAGAAGCATATCCATTTCTCTCGGCAAAGTCTCACTGGTAATTTCTTTCGCTAGTGAAATTAATCCATCAGTTGTTTTTCCCATAGCGGAAACAACCACAAGTAATTTATTTCCCAATTTAATTTTATCGGAAATCTTTTCTGCAATTAATTTAATTTTTTCAGTTGTTGCAACTGAGCTTCCGCCGTATTTGTGAACTGTTGCTTGCATAATTATTTTAAATTTTCCTTAATGTGTCTACTAATAAAGTTTTTTGTTCTGTTTTTGCATCAACTTTTTTGATCGCTTTTGCCGGCACTCCCGCTACAACCATATAATCTTCAACATCCGAGACAACTACTGATCCAGCGGCAACTACAGCTCCTTTCCCGACTTTCACTCCTTCAAGAATTACTGCATTTGCACCAACTAAAACGTTATCTCCAATTATAACCGGGTCAGCGCTTGGCGGTTCAATTACTCCAGCCACAACTGCACCGGCACCAATGTGACAATTATCTCCGATTACAGCTCTTCCACCCACAACAACGTTCATATCTATCATAGTTTTTTTACCTATGACAGCACCAATATTAATAACCGCACCCATCATAATTACACAGTTATCTCCAATTTCTACTAAATCCCGAATTACAGCGCCCGGTTCAATGCGGCAATTATATTTCGATAAATCAGCAAGAGGAATGGCAGAATTTCTTCTATCAATTTCAATCTTATAATTTGAAATTAAATTTGAATTTTCATTTTTGAATTTTTCAAATTCATTAAGCTCACAAAATAAAATCCCAAAATTTCCATCACCATAAAAATCCAGTCCTTTAAAATCTATTTTTGACAACACCCCCTTTAAATAAACTTTAACAGGAGTTTTTTTTGTTGAGTTTGAGATGTAATCAATTATCTCGTATGAGTCCATTTTATCCTCGTTTATATTTATGTGAATAAAACATCCTGGAAAGAATAAAAACCATTTTTTTTATTTAATAAAAAGTAAGCAGATTTCACAGCGCCTTCTGCAAATGTTCTTCTTGAAGTTGCACTGTGTTTAATACTGATTACTTCTCCAAGCCCGCCAAAGAAAACTTCATGATCGCCTGGTACATTTCCTAGTCTTAAGGAAGCAATATTTAGATCTTTCCCGATAGCATTTTTTAACATAATTGCTGTGCCGGAAGGTTTGTCTTTTTTAAATCGGTGATGTGTTTCTGAAATTTCAATATCCCAATCAGTTAAATTTTGAGATAACATTTGAGCACACTTCATTAACATTTGAATACCGACAGAAAAATTAAAGCTTTGCGCAACAGCTAACTTTTGTGAAATATTTTTTAACTGATTTAGTTGTTCGTTAGATAATCCTGTTGTGCCGCAAACCAACGGACAGTTAAAAGATAACGCAAATTGAATTGATTTCTCAAATGCAATGGGCAAAGAAAAATCTATTAAAACGTCCGGTTTATCTTTCTCCCATTCACCATCTATATCATATTTAAATACAAGCTCATTTTCTTTTTCATTCATCACATTTATAATCTCTATGCCCATTCTGCCTGAGGCACCGATTACTCCATATTTAATTTTCTGCATAGCTCATCCTTAATTCTTTCATTTCAGATTCAACTAAGCCCATAGTCTTTTCAGTTGCTTTTATCAAAGGAAGTCTTAAAGTGTTTTTAGCCAAACCCAATAAGCTAACAGCATATTTAACCGGGATTGGATTTGATTCGACAAAAAGTAAATTAATAAACTTTAAATACTTATTATTTATTGATTGAGCAGAAGAAAAATCATTTTTTAATATTGTAGAAGACAACTCACGAATTTCTTTTGGAAATACATTTGAAGCGACAGAAATAATTCCATCACCACCAAGAGCCATTATTGGTAGTGTTTGATCATCATTACCGGAATATACTAAAAAGTCATCCGGCTTCATTGAAATTAATTTAGCAATTTGTGAAATATCACCGCTTGCTTCTTTTATCCCAACTACATTTTTGCATAATTGATTAATCTTCAAAGTTGTTTCAGGAAGAACATTCATCCCGGTTCTGCTTGGAACATTATAAAGAAGAATTGGAAGAGTAGTTCTTTCAGCGATATATTGGTAATGTTCAATAATACTTTGCTGCGTACCTTTATTGTAATAAGGATTAACTATCAACAAACCGGAAACATTAAACTTTTCAGCTTCTTTATTTAATTCAACTACATGCTTGGTATTATTTGTCCCTGTCCCAACTAAAACCGGAACCTTTCCATTTACTTCATCAACTACAGTTTCTATAATTTTACTTCGTTCATTATCATTTATAGTTGGAGCTTCACCGGTAGTACCAAGAACTACTAAGCAATCAACTTCTCCTTCAATTTGAAATCGAACAAACTTTTTTAATGAAGTTAAATCAATACTAAGATCATCATTGAAAGGAGTTATTAAAGCAGTGCCTGTTCCTTTGAACATTTTGTTTCCTTGTTTGTTTAAGAATTTTGATTTAAAAAAATCAAAAAAAAACCGGCTCTATTGCTAAAGCCGGTTTATGAAAATTTTGTATCTATATAATTAACCAACTTCAGCATATAAGCGGAATTTTTTCTTCGCCTTTATCTTGAAATCGTTGGTTAAGCTTTTCATATAAAAAATTTTATGATTTTATTAAGCGCAAAAGTAAACTGAAAAAAATTATATGTCAAATTTTATTTTTTAAATTTTAAGAATTGTATCAAACTATTTTCTGATGAAATAAATCCCAACACATGAAAAAACCTCCGAGGTTTTCTTGTATTTGGTATTGACATATCTACATCTCTGAAGTACAATATAACCGTTAAACCTCGGAGGTTTGGACTTTTTTAAAAATTTTTATAAGTAAAATTCAATTTTAATAATGAAATTTCTATAATTAAAATAATTCATAACTATTTAGTAGGAATTAATACTTTAAGCTTTTTACAATTTCAATTAACATGGAAAAGAACTTTTTTAATTTCAAAATTAGAAATTAAATAAAAAATTATTTCGTATAAATAAATTATTAACTTGACAATAAATCATTGGTGCCTTATTTTGCAACACGATTTAAAATATTATGTACGACAATAAAAAAAATATTATCCTCAAATTAAGTGCTATTAACAAAAAGAATAACACTAATGTTGTCTTGCGTGATAACAACCTTTCTTTAGATATCATCATTGGAATTTCTATTATTATTAGCCTACTAGGAATAATTATTCTACGCTAATAAGCATAGTCAATCCCTAATCAAATCACAAAAATAAAGTTAAAAGATTCGGGATTGGCCGAAACCCGAAGATTGTATTTAAAGATTTTTAACTTATGATTTATTAATATAGAGAGGCGATGTGAGATCGTATTTCAAAAATAAAGGTAAATTTAGTTGTGCTTCCAAAAGAGGCTTTGGGAATTTTACCTTTCTCACCACAAGTGTTGTTTCAAAACAACATCTCATCACCAGCTTCGACATTGCAATTATATTGTTGATTCTAATCCCGGTCTCCGGGATAACACTATACATATAAAACCAATTTCATTAATACATATTCAATTTGTTGTTCTGAATGTTTTGTCCTTCAAAAATTAAATTGATTTGAAGTAGAAAATTATTTAAACAAGTAATAATAGAATTTATAATAGATACAATATCAACTTAAATAATTAAGTAGTTAGAAAGGACCCATATATGCAATCCAAGAATCCTATAATGTCTGGTGCAGATATATTTTTTGAATGTTTAAAAAGAGAAAAAGTTGAATATATTTTCGGATACCCTGGTGGCGCTGTTCTTAAACTATATGAAAAACTTTATGATGTAGATTATATTAAACATATTCTTGTGCGACATGAACAAGGTGCAGCCCACATGGCTGAAGGATACGCAAAAGCCAGCGGCAAGGTTGGAGTTGTATTAGTAACTTCGGGCCCGGGCGCAACTAATACTGTAACAGGTATTGCAGATGCTTATATGGATTCTGTTCCAATTGTTGTTTTTACTGGCCAGGTACCAAGTAATTTAATCGGAAACGATGCTTTTCAGGAAGCTGATATAGTTGGAATAACCCGGCCAATTACAAAACATAATTTTCTTGTTAGAGATGTGAAAGAGCTGGCAACAACTATTAAAAAAGCCTTTTACATTGCGTCTACCGGGAGGCCAGGCCCTGTATTAGTTGATCTACCAAAAGATGTTGTAGCCTCTGAATGTGAATTTGAATACCCGGAAAAAATTGAAATGCGCGGCTACAAACCTAATTTTCTTGGTCATCAAAACCAGATTAAAAAAGCTGCCGACATTATTAAAAATGCAAAACGTCCTTTGCTTTATGTTGGCGGTGGAGTGATAATGTCCGAAGGTTATCGTGAATTAAGATTGTTTGCCAAAGAAAATAATCTGCCTGTTACAATGACACTTCAAGGTTTAGGTGCATTCCCTATGTCCGATTCACAATCGTTAGGTATGCTTGGAATGCACGGAACTTACTGGGCAAATCAGGCAGTAAATAATTGTGATGTTCTTGTTTCACTCGGTGCCAGGTTTGATGACCGGGTTACAGGAAAAATCGAAGAGTTCGCTACAAAAGCTTATAAGATACATGTTGACATTGATCCAACCTGTATTGATAAAAATGTTGTAGTTGATCTTCCAATAGTAGGCGATGTTAAACATGTGCTTGCTGAATTGGCTTCTGAAATGAATACCCCTCTACCAATAAATGATTGGTGGGAACAAATTGAAAAATGGAGAAATGAATGCCCGCTTCATTATGAAAATGGAGACGGAAGGCTTAGATCGGAATATGTGATAAGTAGAATATCAGAAAAGACAAAAGGTGAAGCAGTTGTAATTACTGATGTCGGTCAGCATCAAATGTGGACCACGCAATATTTTAAATTTAATCATCCTCGCTCACACCTAACCAGTGGTGGTTTAGGAACAATGGGATTTTCAGTCCCTGCTTCAATCGGTGCTGCTTTTGCTGTTAAAGACAGGCCGATAATTTCAATAAGCGGTGACGGCGGTTTTCAAATGAATATGCAGGAGTTAATTACTGCTGCATACAATAAGCTGCCCATTAAATTTTTTATTCTGAATAATAGCTTCCTTGGTATGGTTAGGCAATGGCAGGAATTATTTCATGCTGAAAAATTTAGCTTTACTGATCTATCGGACAGCAATCCTGACTTTGTAAAAGTTGGAGAAGCTTTTGGTGTGAAATCTTTTTCAACCAACAGCCCCAAAAATGTAGATAGCCTATTAGATGAAGCTTTCAATTATAATGATGGCCCGGTTTTAATTGAATTTAAAACTGTTAAGGAAGATATGGTTTTCCCGATCATTCCGGCCGGCAAATCTGTAAATGAAATCATGACCAAGCGTCTTGATCCAAAGGAGATGATGTAGTTTATGAAACACACTATTTCTGTACTTGTAGAAAATCAATTTGGAACTTTTAACCGTGTTGTAACAATGTTTAGCGGAAAAGGTTTTAACGTTCACAGCATGTCTATTGGTGAAACAGAAACCCCTGAAGTTTCAAGAATGACACTTGTAACCTCGGGCGATGACAAAATAATTGAACAGGTTGTTAAGCAGCTTAACCGTTTGATTGATACTATTAAAGTTGTGGATTTAACGGGGCAGCCTAGAACCGAAAGAGAACTGGCATTGATAACAGTTTTTTATCAAAAAGGAACCAGGGCTGAGATAACAAATATCGCCAGCATTTTTAGAGGTAAAATTGTTGATATAAATAATAAAACTATTACCCTAGAAATAACCGGTCCGCCTGATAAAATTGAAGCCGCAGTAAATGTTCTTGATCCTTACGGCATCAAAGAAATGGCTCGTTCAGGCACAGTTGCTTTAAAGAGAGGCGAGCAGACTAGAAAAGAAAAAGAAGAATCAGTACAAACACAATAAAATTAAAGGAAAATAATCATGAAAGTTTATTATGATGATGATGCATCGTTAGATTTATTGCTAGATAAAAAAGTTGCTGTATTGGGATTTGGAAGTCAAGGCCACGCACATGCACTAAACCTAAAAGAAAGCGGAGTTAATGTTTCAGTTGGCCTAAGGCCAAGCAGTGATAAATGGGCTAAGGCTGAAGCAACCGGCCTAACTGTTAAATCGATTCCTGATGCAGTGGAATGGGCTGATGTTGTAATGGTTCTTCTACCGGATCAAAATCAAAAAGAAGTTTATGACAAAGACATTGCGCCAAATTTAAAATCGGGAGATACGCTTGCATTTGCTCACGGTTTTAATATTCATTACAAACAAATTGTTCCGCCAAAAGATGTTAATGTTATGATGATTGCCCCTAAAAGTCCGGGACATTTAGTTAGAAGAACTTATATTGAAGGAGCAGGTGTTCCGTCATTAATTGCGATTCATCAAGATCCAAGCGGCAAAACAAAAGATTTGGCTTTAGCATGGGCAAAAGGAATCGGTTCAACCAAAGCTGGTGTAATTGAAACAAATTTCAAGAACGAAACAGAAACTGATTTATTTGGTGAGCAAGCTGTTCTTTGCGGCGGCTCTGCAGAATTAATTAAAGCAGGATTCGAAACATTAGTTGATGCAGGATATCCTCCTGAGCTGGCTTATTTCGAATGTATGCATGAAATGAAATTAATTGTTGATCTATACTATGAAGGTGGATTATCAAGAATGAATTATTCCGTTAGTGATACTGCTGAATACGGTGGCATGACTCGCGGCAGCAGATTGATAACACAAGAAACCAGGAAAGAGATGAAGAAAATTCTTTCTGAAGTTCAGTCAGGACAATTTGCTAAGGAATGGCTTGATGAATATCATTCGGGCCAAAAAAATATGGAAAAGCTTCGTCAAGAAAATAGAGATCATCCAATTGAAAAAGTTGGTTCAAAATTAAGAGAGATGATGAGCTGGTTATTTCAAAAGAATAAAAAGCACGAGGTAGGTGTATGAATTTAAAAATAACTTTACTGCCAGGTGATGGTATTGGGCCTGAAGTAGTTGACAGCGCAGTAAAAGTAATGAAAATTGCTGCAGAAAAATTTAATGTTAATTTAAATTTTAACGAACAGTTAGTCGGAGGTGCATCGTATGAAAAATATAATACTCCATTAACTGATGAAACTCTTCAAGTTTGTTATGATTCTGATGCTGTATTTTTAGGAGCAGTTGGCGGGCCGAAATGGGAAGGGCTTCAGCATAATTTAAAACCCGAAGCGGCACTGTTAAAATTAAGGAAAGCTTTGGGACTTTATACAAATATTCGTCCTGCAAAGGTTTATAAATCACTTTTATCATCTTCAACTTTAAAACCGGAAGTACTTGAAGGAACTGATTTGGTAATTCTTCGAGAATTGACTGGCGATGTTTATTTCTGTGAACCACGCGGTTATGATGAAAAGTCAGGTTGGAATACTATGGCTTACACTTATGAAGAAGTTGAAAGAATTGCACGACGAGCATTTGAAATTGCAAGTAAAAGAAGCGGAAGAGTAACTTCTGTAGATAAAGCAAATGTACTTGAAACATCTCAGTTCTGGCGAAAGGTTGTTCATAAAATTCATGAAGATTATCCAGATATAGAATTGAATGATATGTACGTTGATAATGCTGCAATGCAGTTGGTAAGGAATCCGCGTCAGTTTGATGTTATCTTAACTCAAAATCTTTTTGGTGATATACTAAGTGACATTGCTGCCATGATAACCGGGAGTCTTGGAATGCTTCCATCAGCAAGTACCGGCAGCCGTTATGCAATGTATGAACCTGTTCACGGAAGTGCACCTGACATTGCTGGACAAAGTAAAGCAAACCCTCTTGCAACTATAGCTTCTGCAGCTATGATGTTTTCACTTTCATTCCAGATGAGTAAAGCTGCTGATTTAATTGATATGGCAATAGATAAAACTTTACAAATTGGTTATAGGACTGCAGACATTTATACAAAAGGAACTACTTTGGTTTCAACCACTGAAATGACTTCAATGGTAATTGATAATTTTAATCAAATATACGATGAACAAGCACTAGGTGTTTTTACTCTATAGTTAAATTATTAATTGATAAATATTTATAAATAAATTTATTTAAATGAGGAATTCAAAATGGAAGAAAATAGAGTAATAATTTTTGATACAACATTAAGAGACGGTGAGCAATCACCAGGTGCTTCATTAAACGTTTATGAAAAATTAGAAATTGCTAAACAGCTTGTTAAATTAAAAGTAGATGTTATTGAAGCAGGCTTCCCGGTTTCATCTCCTACCCAATTTGATGCTGTTAAAAGAATAGCAAATGAAGTTGACGGTGCTGTAATTGCTGGTTTAGCGAGAGCTAAAGAGATAGATGTTAAATCAGCTTACGATGCTTTGAAAGATGCAGGTAAATTTAGAATTCATACTTTCTCAAGTACTTCTGATATTCATATTCTTGGAAAGTTTGGCGACGATCGCTACGGAAAAACATTAGAAGAAAAAAGAAAAACAATAATTCAAATGTCTATTGATGCAGTTTCTTACGCAAAAACTTTTACCGATGATGTTGAGTTTTCTGCTGAAGATGCTGGCAGGACAGATATAAGTTATCTTGCTGAGGTAATTGAAGCTGCTATTGAAGCCGGTGCTACAACTGTTAATATCCCAGATACAACCGGTTATACTTTCCCTTCCGAGTTTGGAGCTAAAATTACTGAGTTGAGGCAGAGAGTTAAAAATATTAATAAAGCAATTATCAGTGTTCATTGCCATAATGATCTTGGGCTTGCAGTTGCCAATTCGTTAAATGCAATTGAACATGGCGCTAGACAAGTTGAATGTACAATAAATGGAATAGGTGAAAGAGCAGGCAACGCTTCGCTTGAAGAAATTGTTATGGCTTTAAAAGTTCGCAGAGATATTAACAAATGCTATACTAATATTAAAACAGAAGAAATTTATAATACCAGCAAAATGGTTTCTTCTTTTACCGGTATAATTGTTCAGCCCAATAAAGCTTTGGTAGGTGAAAATGCATTTGCACATGAATCCGGTATTCATCAAGATGGAATGTTAAAAAATAAACAAACTTATGAAATCCTTTCTCCTGAAACTGTAGGTGTTCCAAAAACTAAAATTGTTTTAGGGCGTCATTCTGGAAGGCATGGCTTAAAATCTCGTTTATTTGAATTAGGATATTCATTATCCGAAAAAGAGCTTCAAGATGTCTATGATAAGTTTGTTGAACTTGCTGATAAAAAGAAAGAAGTGTTTGATGAAGATTTGAGAATTCTTATGGGCGATCATGCACAGGAAACAGAAGACGAACATTATGAATTGGATTATATACATGTGATAATGGGAACTAATTCGATTCCTTCTGCTACGGTAAAGATCACAACTAAAGCCGGAGAGATTCAGGAATCTGCAACAGGAGATGGTTCAGTAGATGCCTGCTTCAATGCAATTGAACGTGCTTTAAATATTAAGCCCAGCCTTGAATCTTATAATGTCCGTTCAGTTACTTCAGGCCGGCAGGCAATGGGAGAAGTAATTGTAAGATTAAGAAGTGATGAAAGATCATTTACAGGAAGAGGTGTTTCTACAGATATTATTGAAGCAAGTGCTAAAGCTTATATCCAAGCATTAAATCATCAACAATCATTTTTGAAAAATAAAGAAGACGAAGAGTTTGTGAGCCATTCATTATCAGAAGTATCACAAGCAGTTTAAATAAAAGGATATCACACAGTGATCGCTATGCGAAAGGAATAAATTTATGTCAATGACCATAACAGAAAAAATTCTGGCAAAATCTGCCAAGAAAAAATTTGTTGAACCGGGTGAAAACATCTGGTTAAATGTTGATGTGCTTATGACACATGACGTCTGCGGCCCGCCAACAATCGGAATATGGAAAAGAGAATTTGGAGAGAAAGCAAAAATTTGGGATAAAGAAAAACTTGTAATTTTTCCCGACCATTATATTTTTACGAGTAATCCACAAGCAAATAGAAACGTTTCTATCCTAAGAAAATTTGCTGATGAATATAAAGTTGATAATTATTATGACGTAGGAACAGATAGATATAAAGGTGTTTGTCATATTGCTTTAGCTGAAGAAGGATACAATGTTCCCGGGACAGTTTTATTTGGCACTGATTCTCACACCTGTACTTCCGGTGCATTTGGAATGTTTTCAACCGGAGTTGGAAATACCGATGCAGCTTTCATTTTAGGAACCGGAAAAATCTGGGAGAAAGTTCCTGAATCTTTGAAATTTACTTTTGAAGGTGAAATGCCTCCATATCTTACTGCAAAAGATTTGATACTAAGAGTGCTTGGTGAAATTACAACTGACGGCGGCACGTATAGAGCTTTAGAATTTGATGGCTCAGCAGTTTTTTCTTTATCTGTTGATGAAAGAATGACATTGACTAACATGGCTATCGAAGCCGGCGGGATGAATGGAATCATTGCTGCTGATTCGGTAATTGAAGAATACGTTAAGGAAAGAACCAGCAAACCTTATGAAATATTTAATAGTGATGCGGATGCAAAATACAGAGCTAAGTATACTTTCAATGTGAACAACATTGAACCTTTAGTTGCCAAGCCGCATAGCCCCGATAACATGGATACAGTGAGAAATGTTCAAGGAACAAAACTAACTAAATGTTATATAGGCTCATGTACCGGCGGTAAGCTAAGTGATTTTAAATCTGCTGCAAAATTTTTATTTGGCAATAAAGTTAAAGTTCCGACTTTCATTGTTCCTGCCAGTACTTCTATTGCGCAACAATTGGAAGAAGAAACAGTCAGCGGAGTTGCTTTAAAACAAATTTTTGAAAATGCCGGATGCGTTGTTGCTCAATCATCTTGTGCTGCTTGTCTTGGCGGCCCGATGGATACAGTTGGTAGAGCGACAGATGGTGAAGTTATTATTTCAACTACAAACAGAAATTTCCCGGGAAGAATGGGAAGTAAAAAGTCTGCAGTTTATTTAGCATCACCATTAACGGTTGCCGCATCTGCATTAAATGGAACCATTACAGATCCACGTGATCTAATGTAAAAAAGTCTCTTGCCCTTCCCACAAAGAAGGGCGAAGAGATCTTTTTGAACTGAAAAATTAAAAAAAAGATTTTTAGTAAAGGAAATATCATTAAAATGGAAAAAATAATTAAAGGAAAAGCATTTGTTCTTGGAGATAATGTTGACACCGATCAGATTATTCCTGCAGAGCATTTGGTTTACAGCTTAAGCGATCCTGAAGAATCAAAAAAATACGGCCACTTTGCTTTATCAGGCGTGCCTTTACCTCAAGCCGGATTACCGGGTGGAAACACTCCATTTATTAACGGTGATAATAATGAATCTGAATTTAGCATTATTATCGGCGGATCAAATTTTGGATGCGGTTCTTCAAGAGAGCACGCACCATTTGCATTAAAAGTTGCCGGAGCTAAAGCAGTAGTTGCTGAATCATTTGCAAGAATTTATTACCGTAATTCTGTTGACGGCGGTTTCCTGATACCTTATGAAACTCCCGTTAAGCTGAATGATAAAATTAAAACCGGTGATGAGCTTGAAATAAATTTAAAAGAAAATAAGCTTGCAAATTTAAACTCCGGTGAAACTTACAATCTTCAGGATTTAGGTGAAGTTTTACCAATAATTGAAGCCGGCGATATTTTTGAATACGCCAGGCAAACCGGAATGATAGCAGAATAAAATAATTTTAATTTAAAGTTAAAATCAAATTTGGTATAAAGCATGAAAACACAAATAGAACTTTTTGACACAACACTTCGTGATGGAACTCAAGGTGAAGGAATCAATCTTTCTGTCCAGGATAAATTAATTATTGCACAGAGACTTGATGAATTCGGAATTGATGTTATTGAAGGCGGCTGGCCGGGAAGCAATCCTCGTGATGAAGAATTTTTTCAGAAGGCGAAGAGCTTGAATTTAAAACGTTCAAAAATTTGTGCTTTTGGTTCTACTGCGCGTTCTGTAAATAATATTGAAGGAGATGCGAATCTTCTTGCTTTATTAAACACAGAAACTTCAACTGTTTCTTTGTTTGGAAAAACCTGGAGACTTCATTCTTCGAAAGGATTAAATCTAAGTGATCAAGAAAACGAAGAATTAATTTTTAAGTCGGTTAAATTTATGGCTGATAATGGCAGGCGCGTAATTTATGATTGCGAACATTTCTTTGATGGCTATAAGGATAACAAAGAATTTGCCTTAAAGATGATGAAAGCCGCCGAGCAGGGTGGTGCAGATATTCTTGTTCTTTGTGATACGAATGGCGGAACTATGCCTCATGAAGTTTATGATATTATTACAGAAATAAAATCGCAATTTTCAAAACCGATTGGTATTCATACTCACAACGATTCAGAGCTTGCTGTTGCAAACTCATTAGCGGCTATTCAAGCTGGTGCTGTTCATGTTCAAGGAACAATAAACGGCGTGGGCGAAAGATGCGGTAAT
Organism: uncultured Bacteroidota bacterium; assembly: GCA_963775245.1. GTDB lineage: Bacteria > Bacteroidota > Ignavibacteria > Ignavibacteriales > Ignavibacteriaceae > CAVSWT01. Next base: position 80,160 of record CAVZID010000022.1, on the reverse strand, counting down.
GCAAATCTTTGTAGTATAATTCCTAATATAAAATTGAAACTAGGAAGAGAAACCAAACAGAATATAAATCTTGATCACTTAACTTCAATCTCGAATTTTGTTTATGAGTTGATGAATCTTGTTCCAAATTCACGAGCAGCTTTTGTTGGTAAATCTGCTTTCGCTCATAAAGGCGGTGTTCATGTTAGTGCTGTTTTAAAAGATAACAGAATGTACGAGCATATCGCTCCTGAAAAGGTAGGCAATAAACAAAGAGTTTTAGTTTCCGATTTAAGCGGGCAAAGCAATATTCGTTATAAAGCAAAAGAATTTGGAATTGATTTGTCGGAAAGAAAAGAGCTAAGTAAAAAATTAGTTAATTATATAAAAAGTCTTGAACATGGCGGCTATCAATTTGATGGAGCAGAAGCATCTTTCGAATTGCTATTGAACTCAGAGATAAATGAATTCTCGCCCTTCTACAATGTGATTGATTCAAAAGTAAGTGTAATGTTTGATGACAAAGGGCATTCAACTTCTGAAGTTGTTTTGAAAGTTGAGGTTGACGGTGAAATTGAACATACTGCTGCAAACGGAGATGGCCCGGTCAATGCTTTAGACAATGCATTGCGAAAAGCATTGTTGCGATTTTATCCTGAAATATCTTTATTGAAACTTATTGACTATAAAGTAAGAGTTTTGGATGAGAAGGAAGGTACAATGGCAAAGGTTAGAGTTATGATTGAAACCAGTAATGGCACGGATACCTGGTCAACAGTTGGTGTTTCAGAAAATATTATAGAAGCCAGCTTTCAGGCTTTGAGCGACAGTATTAATTATGAGTTATTTAAATATCATAAAAAGAAAAAGAAACTTACTGCATAAATGAAAATCGGTTTAGTTCAGTATAACCCTGCATGGGAAAATAAAGAAGAGAATAAAAGAAAGATACTAAATCTTGTCAGCATCAATTTAGTTGATGTGTCGTTATTAATTTTCCCGGAGATGACATTAACTGGTTTTACGATGAAGTCATCGGAATTCGGTGAGAATTTAGATGGCGATAGTTTTCAATTTTTTGCTGAGCTTTCAAAAAACAAGAATGTTCATTGCCTGGTTGGAGTAATTGAAAAGGAAAATAGTAATTATTTTAATTCATTGATTCATATAAATAATAAAGGCGATTTGGTAACTAAATACCAGAAGGTTCATCCTTTTTCTTTTGGAAGTGAAGACAAAAATTATTCAAAGGGAAAGAAGATTGGAACAACTCAAATTGAAGATTTTAAAATTGGATTATCAATTTGTTATGATTTGAGGTTTCCTGAACTTTACAGATTGTATGCAAAAGAAAGAGTTGATGTTCTTGTTTCAATTGCCAATTGGCCCGACACTAGAATAGAACATTGGAGAACATTATTGAAAGCACGTGCAATTGAAAATCAAAGCTACATGATTGGTGTGAACCGCGTGGGAAAAGATCCAAAACTAAATTATGTTGGTTACAGTGGAGTTTATGATCCGATGGGAAAAGAATTAGTTTCAGTTAAAGATGAAGAAAGAGTTATTGTTGAAAACATTGAGAAGAAAAAAGTTTGTGAGACCAGGGATAATCTTCCATTTCTGAACGATATTTCACTTATTTAAAATCTTATTTTGTGAATAATTTTTATTCAAATATCTGAATAAAATTAGGAAAATCAGTTTAATATACTTGATTTTTTTAATATAAATTGTATATTTCTGAAGATTTTATATTTATAAAATGCATAAACTTTAATAATTTAGGTTGCTGTTTTTCAAATAAAAGATAATTAAAGTTTTTTCCTAAAGTATCAAAATTTATTGAGTTTTTGAGTAACTAATTGTACCAGGAGATTTAATGCTAAATCAGAATAAAGAGAACTATAAAGAAGTTAAAGCTGAATTTAAAAATATGATTAAAACAATCGGTTTGTATGATCCCTCGTATGAGCATGACGCATGCGGTATGGGATTTTTAGTAGATATTAAAGGAAGAAAATCCCGCTCAATAATTGACAAAGCATTGAATGTACTTTGTAATTTAGAACATCGTGGTGCGGTTGGTGCCGATCCTTCTACAGGTGATGGTGCAGGTATTCTTATTCAAATTCCGGATAAGTTTATGAGAAAGGTTGCTTCCAATGAATTAGGTATTCAACTTCCACCGGAAGGCCATTATTGTGTTGCTGTTATGTTTCTTGCCGCATGATGAAACACTTAGAAACACAATTCAAAATTTAATTGAAAAAATTGTAATTGATGAAAACCAGGATTTTCTTGGTTGGCGAGATGTTCCTGTTGATCCTGATGTTCCCGGCGAAGGTGCAAGAAGAACTCAGCCTTTCATTAAGCATTGTTTCATTGGTGCAAATAAAAAAATTAAAACACATGATGAATTTGAAAGAAAGCTTTATTTAATAAGAAGAATTATTGATCAAAGAATTCGCGAGGAATTAAAGTGCGATAGAACTAAATATTATGTCCCTTCTTTCTCAAGCAAAACAATTGTTTATAAAGGAATGCTGCTCGCACCACAGCTTACTGAATATTTTATAGACTTAAATGATCCTGAAATGGAATCAGCGCTTGTTATGCTGCACATGCGTTTTTCCACAAATACATTTCCAACCTGGGATCTTGCACATCCTTTTAGAATGATCGCACATAATGGTGAGATCAACACTCTCCGCGGAAATCAAAACTGGATGGCTGCTCGACAAGCTGTTATGGAATCTCCTTACTACGGTAAAGATTTAAAACGTATGCTGCCTATAATTATGGAAGGGCAAAGTGATTCAGCAACATTTGATACTGTACTTGAACTTCTGGTAATGAGCGGAAGAAGCTTGCCTCATGCAATGATGATGATGATTCCTGAAGCATGGTCAAAGAATGATTTGATGGACCCTGAAAGAAAAGCGTTTTATGAATATCACGCAACTATGATGGAACCATGGGATGGGCCTGCTGCAGTTACATTTACAGATGGAACAATTGTCGGTGCTACTCTAGACAGAAACGGATTGCGTCCTGCAAGATATGTTGTAACCAAAGATGATTTAGTAATCTTAACTTCTGAAGCAGGGACTGTGGAAGTTCAGCCTGAGAATGTAGCTTACAAAGGAAGATTGCAGCCAGGCAAAATGTTCATCATAGATTTGAATAAACAAAAAATAATTACTGATGAAGAAGTTAAAAAAGAAATCGTATCAAGGAAGCCGTATAAAAAATGGGTAGAAGATAATTTGTTAAATCTTTCCCGTCTGCCGGATCCAGAATTTATTCATAATGCAGATTTTGATTCTTTGCAAACAAGACAGAAAAATTTCGGCTACACAAAAGAAGATTTATTTATTCTAATTCAAAACATGGCTGAAAACGGACTAGAGCCGATTGGTTCGATGGGAACTGATGCAGCTCTTGCTGTTCTTTCCGAAAAGCCGCAAATGTTGTTTAGATATTTCAAGCAAATGTTTGCACAGGTTACTAATCCTCCTATTGATCCTATTAGAGAAGAATTAGTAATGGAGTTAACAACCTATATTGGCCCGGAACAAAATCTTCTTGATGAAACACCTCAACATGCTCATCGAATTGAGCTTGAGCATCCGTTGATTACTAATGCAAGATTAGAGAAGATTAGAAATATATCAAGAGGGCACTTTAAATCTGTTACGCTTTCATTATTGTTTGATACTTCACAAACTCATAATATGAGAGAAAGATTATTCCAGTTATGTGATGAAGCAGTAAAAGCAGTAAGTGCCGGGGTAGGTTTAATTATCCTTTCTGATAGAGGAGTTGATGAAAAGAATGCAGCTATACCAAGTCTGTTAGCTGTTTCTGGCGTACATCATGCATTAATTAGAGCAGGATTAAGAACTAAAACCGGAATCATACTTGAAAGCGGTGAGCCGCGTGAAGTTTCTCATTTTGCTTTGCTATGCGGTTATGGGGCTAATGCAATCAATCCCTATCTAGCTTATGAAACAATTGCAGATCTTTATAGAAAAGATTTTCTACCTGGTGTTAAAGATTATAAAGATTCTGAAAAAAATTATGTGAAAGCAGTAAGTAAAGGCTTGTTTAAAATTTTCAGTAAAATGGGAATAAGCACACTTCAATCTTATTGCGGTGCACAAATTTTTGAAGCAGTTGGTTTGGATACTGAAATTGTGAATAAATATTTCACCGGTACAGCAAGCAGAATTGAAGGTATAAGTTTAGAGATGCTTGAAGAAGAAACTGTAAAGCGGCATAGAAATGCTTTCAATTCAGTCAATGAAGATATTGATTCTCTCGAATCTGGAGGATTGTATCAATACAGAAGAGATGGTGAAAAACATTTATGGAATCCATTAACTATTTCTAAGCTTCAGTTAAGTTCCAAGAATAATAATTATAAAACTTATAAAGAATACTCTGAGTTAATAAATAATCAAAATAAAAATAAAGTTACTCTTAAGAAGCTTATTTGAATTTAAGAAAGGGCGTAATCAAGTTTCGATAGAAGAAGTTGAACCTGCTTCGGAAATTGTGAAAAGATTTGCTACCGGTGCAATGAGCTTTGGTTCAATTTCATGGGAAGCTCACACTTCGCTTGCTATTGCCATGAATAAAATTGGCGGCAAATCAAATACAGGTGAAGGCGGGGAAATGGAAGAAAGATTTACACCGTTACCTAACGGTGATAATATGCGCTCTGCAATTAAACAGGTTGCTTCCGGAAGATTTGGAGTAACAGCTCATTATCTTGTAAATGCAGACGAACTTCAAATTAAAATGGCTCAGGGTGCTAAGCCGGGAGAAGGAGGACAACTTCCCGGGTTTAAAGTTGATAAAATAATTGCTAAGGTAAGGCATAGTACACCTGGTGTTACTTTAATTAGTCCACCTCCGCATCACGATATTTATTCAATTGAAGATTTAAAGCAATTAATCTTTGATTTAAAAAATATAAATCCTAAAGCAAGAATAAGCGTTAAGCTTGTTTCAGAAGTTGGAGTTGGAACAATTGCAGCAGGTGTAGCAAAAGCACATGCAGATCATATTTTAATAAGCGGGCATGATGGAGGAACCGGGGCAAGCCCGGTTAGTTCAATTCAGCATGCCGGTACACCATGGGAATTAGGATTGAGTGAAACACATCAAACTTTAATGCTTAATGGATTAAGAGACCGTGTTTATATTGCAACCGATGGCCAAATGAAAACCGGAAAGGATGTAGTAGTTGCAGCACTATTAGGTGCGGAAGAATTCGGCTTCGCTACTGCGCCGCTTGTGACTCAAGGTTGTATTATGATGAGGAAGTGTCATCTTAATACGTGTCCTGTTGGAGTTGCTACTCAGGATCCTGAACTTCGTGCAAAGTTCACAGGTAAACCTGAATATGTTATTAATTATTTATTTCATGTGGCTGAAGAAGTCCGTGAATATATGGCTGATTTGGGGTTCAAAACTTTCAATGAAATGATTGGGCAGACAGATAGAATAATTGTCAAACGTCCATTTGAGCACTGGAAGGCAAGAGGATTAGATTTAAGTAGAATTTTGTTCAAGCAAAAACCTTTATACAACACTGATTCATTCAGAACACGAGAACAAAATCATGCAATTGACACACAATTAGATAACGAGTTGATTAAACTATCTCTGCCAGCATTGGAAAATACCGAAAGAGTTGAAATTAATTTACCGGTAAGAAATATAAATAGAACAGTAGGCACAATGCTTTCTGGTGAGGTTGCCAAGAAATACGGAAATGCCGGACTTCCTGACGGGACAATAAAAATACTACTGAATGGAACTGCCGGGCAAAGTTTCGGAACATTTTTAGCTGGAGGAATTGAACTAAAATTAATTGGCGAATCAAATGATTATACAGGCAAAGGATTATCCGGCGGAAGATTAATTGTTAAGGTTCCAGACAAAGTAACTTTTGATCCTGCTGAAAATATAATTATTGGCAATACATGTTTGTATGGTGCGACAAGTGGAGAAGCATATTTTAATGGAGTTGCCGGAGAAAGATTCGCTGTACGTAATTCCGGAGCTTATGCAGTGGTTGAGGGCGTTGGTGATCATGGCTGCGAATATATGACCGGCGGAAGAGTTGCAGTACTTGGAAAAACCGGAAGAAACTTTGCGGCCGGAATGTCAGGAGGAATTGCTTATGTCTGGGATAAAGAAAAACAATTTAAAAAATACTTGAATGCAAATTTAGTTGATGTCGAAAATCTTGCGGAAGAAGATTTTAATGAATTGTATGGAATGATAAATAATCACTTTAAATTTACAGATTCTAAGAGAGCAGAATATATTTTAGATAATTGGAAGCAAGAAAAATCTAACTTCTTAAAAATAATTCCATTTGAGTTCAAAGCTGCTCTGCTAAAAATGATTGAAGAGGAAAAGAAAAACAGCATTGTTGAAGAAGAAGACAAATTTGCGGAGGTTGCAAATGGGTAAACCAACTGGGTTTAAAGAGTTTAAAAGAGAAACATTAAAAAAAGAAAAAGTTGAAGAGCGCAAACAACACTTCAACGAATTTGAATTTTCGTTTGAAGAAAATGATGCCCGTACTCAAGGGGCAAGGTGTATGGATTGTGGAATTCCATTTTGTCACGGTGATACTGGATGCCCGGTTCAAAATTATATCCCGGAATGGAATGATTTAATTTATAAAGGGCATTGGAAAGAAGCGCTTGATAATCTTCATTCAACAAATAATTTTCCGGAGTTCACTGGTAGGCTTTGTCCTGCTCCTTGTGAAGCTGCCTGCGTGCTTGGGATTAACAATGACCCGGTTACTATTAAATCAATTGAACGAACTATTATTGATAGAGGATTTGATGAAGGATGGGTGGTTCCAAAAACACCTAAGCAGACAACTGGAAAATCTGTAGCTGTAGTTGGTTCTGGTCCGGCTGGATTAGCAGCAGCACAGCAGCTTGCACGTGAAGGACATTTGGTTACTGTTTATGAAAAGAATGATAGAATTGGCGGATTATTAAGATACGGTATTCCCGATTTTAAAATGGAAAAACATCTGATTGATAGAAGAATAGAACAGATGCAGGAAGAAGGAGTTGAATTTCAAACAGGAATAAACGTCGGTGTTGATATAAAAGCTAAAGAATTAATGGATATTTATGATGCTATTGTTCTCGCTGGTGGATCAGAAAAGCCGAGAGACATTGCAATTCCAGGAAGAGAATTAAAAGGAATTTATTTTGCAATGGAATTCTTGCCTTTACAAAATAAAGTAAATGCCGGTGATGAAATAATAAATCAAATTACTGCAGAAGGAAAAGATGTTGTCATAATCGGTGGCGGTGATACAGGTTCGGATTGTGTCGGTACTTCAATTAGACAAGGAGCAAAATCTGTTACACAAATAGAAATTTTCCCGAAACCTCCGGATGAAAGGCCGAATAATACACCATGGCCTTACTGGCCAATGATACTTCGTACTTCATCAAGTCATGAAGAAGGCGCAATAAGGAAATGGAGTATAAATACAACTTCATTTAAAGATGACGGAAAAGGAAATGTATCGGCGTTAATTTGTAATGAAGTAAAATTTGAAAATGGAAAATTTGTTGATGTGCCTGATTCGGTTTTTGAAATCAAAGCTGATTTGGTTCTTATAGCTGCCGGATTTCTTCATCCGGTTAAAGAAGGATTATTAAGCGAGCTTGAACAATTAGGATTAAAATTCGATCCGCGAGGAAATGTAAAAGCTGATTTTGGTGATGAAGAAAATGCACATTCTACAAGTGTTGCAAAAGTATTTGCGTGTGGTGATATGAGAAGAGGCCAATCATTGATTGTATGGGCAATTGCAGAAGGCAGGAAATGTGCAGAGGCAGTTAATAAAATGCTGCAGCAAAGTGAAGATGAGAAATGGTCGAAAGCTTCTTAAATAAATTTAAATTTTAATTAGCTGTTTCTGAATTTAATTTGCTCGATGGGAATTTAATTTTAGAAACAGCTTTTTTATTGTCACTTCATTTTAACTAAATTTGTAAAAACAATTAAACAAACATTCAAAACAATCATCCATTCATTCAAAAATGTTTACAGCAAAAAGAAAAATAAATTTTTACGATTGCGATCCTGCCGGGATTTTATTTTTTGGAAGAGTCTATGAACTTTGCCATTCAGCTTATGAAGAAATGATAGACAGCTTTAAATTAAATTATGATTACTGGGCAAACGAAAATTTTATAGTCCCAATAATTAAAAGTGAAGCGTCATATCACAAACCAATTCAATATAGGGAAGAAGTTTCGGTTGAAATTATAGTAAAGCAGCTTAGAACAACTTCATTTGAACTTGAGTATACATGTAAAAATTCAAAAGGGGAGAAGTGTGTTGTTGTAAATACAATTCATGTATTTGTAGATAAAAATTCATGGAAGAAAAAAGAAATTAATTCTGAAATAAAAGATGGATTGAATACTCATATAGTAGGTTAATTCATTTTAGAAGGATTTTTTTTAGCTCCTCTTTTTTTACTTTTCCCAATGAAGTTTTAGGAAGTTCATCAACAAAAAAATATTTTTGCGGGATTTTGTATCCAGCTAAACTTTTTCTTAAAATTTTTTTTATTTCTTCAATATCTAAATTGTTATTTGTTACAATAGCAGCAGCAACTAATTGCCCCCATTCGTTATTAGCAATTTCAAAGACGCATGCCTCTTGGATAGATGGATGTTTTAATAATTCGTTTTCGACTTCAACTGGATTAACGTTTTCTCCACCTGTTACAATTAAATCATTTCTTCTGGCTTGAACATGTAAATAACCATTTTCATCAAGATATCCTATATCCCCAGTATAATAAAAATCATTCTTTAATTTTTTATTTGTCTCGTCATTGTTATTCAAATATCCTTTCATTACAGATTTACTTTTTACTAATATTTCTCCGGTAGTATTTGGATAGAGATTATTACCATTTTCATCAATAATTTTTAATGAATTATTTTTTAATGATTTACCACTTGATTTGTTACCTTTTAGAATTTCATTCAAAGTCAAAACGGTAACAAAAGATGATGTTTCTGTAGAGCCGTAAACTTTTAAAACTTTCCAGCCTAATTTTAAAGAGTTGTCTATTAAATCATCGTTAATAAATCCGCCTCCTAAGAGAACACTTTTCAATTCTTCATTTGGTTTGATATTTAAATCGATTAATCTTTTTAGTTGAGGTGAAACAAAAGAGGCGAGTGTTGGTTTATATTTTTGTATTGAATAAATAATTTCTTCTGTCTGTAATGTTTTGGGAATAATGACCGAAGAAGAATATAAAAAGGCTCTAATAAAAATTGAAAATCCACCAATGTGATATACTGGAAGGCTTGCCAGCCATCTATCATTTTCAGTTTGATTAAGAATTGGATTCCCGTTTGAAGCACTAAATAATAGATTATTAAAAGTTAATTGAACAGCTTTTGGTTTTCCGGCAGAACCTGAAGTGAATAATATAACTGCAGTGTCATCACCTTCATGTTTCCACTTTATGTCTTTTCTTTTTCTGATATAATCTTTTGGTATTTCTACTTTTTCAATGATCAGTACTTTCAAACCTCCGAGGTCTTGTAGACCTAGTAGGTTTTTGCCTTCATTAATTTGAATTAAAAACTTAGAACCAGAGAAATTTAATTGTTCGTTTAATTCATTTGCCGTTAAACGAATATTCAAAGGAATTGGGATTGCTCCGATTCGCCAAAGTGCAATTACTGTAATAATGAAGTTTGAATTATTTGAACTTAATATGCCTACGAAATCATATTTCCTTATTCCTTCATTTAGAAAATAATCTGCTAAAAAATTAATTCTATTTATCAGTTCTTCGTAAGTGATGAAGCTATTATTTTCAATTATTGCAGTTAAAGAAGGATTTAAATTTTTATTGAAAGGGAAATTAGATAGTTGCATTTGGGTATTATTTCTTACAAAGTTAAACCTAAAGCAAATAACAATCCGAACAACGCCGAAAACTTGGCTGTTAATTCCAAAGTTTTGTTTAGCTGCATTCCATCAAAAGTGTTGAGCATTTTTATTAATCTTAATGCTATCGGTAAAGATAAATATGGAAGAAAAATAATGATTTGAAATTTAAAGAAAATATACAAAACAGCAGGTACAACAAAAGACAAAATCAGAAGAAAAACAAATTGGTATTTTGTAAAATCTTTTCCCAAAATTACAGCTAAAGTTTTTTTGTTTGCTGCCCGGTCTTCTTCAATGTCCCGGAAATTATTTACCACTAAAATATTTGTAATTAATGCACCAACAGGAATAGAAGCTAGAATTGAAATTAAAGTAATTACATGAGAATGCAGATAGTAAGTAAAGACTGTCCCGACAATTCCAAAAAATAAAAAAACAAATACATCGCCAAGCCCATTGTAAGCTAACGGAAAAGGCCCGGCTGTGTAAGCAATTCCAGCTATGATAGATACGATACCGACAATTAAGATTAAAACTCCTGCTTGACTTACTAAATATAATCCTAGAAGAAATGCTAGTCCAAAAACTGCAATGATTCCGAGTCGCATTTCTTTAACTGTAATTAGTCCTGAAGCTAAAACACGTACAGGCCCTTTACGCTGTTCGTTGTCGGCACCTTTGTGATAATCATATAAGTCATTTGTAAAGTTTGTTCCAACTTGAATGAGGACCGAGCAAAACAGCGCAACAAAAGAATAAATAAAGATGAATTTTCCTTCACTGATTGCTAATGAAGAACCGACAACAACCGGAACGACTGCTGCCAACAAGGTTTTCGGTCGGCTTGCTAAAATCCAGCTTTGAAATTTTGAAATTGAATTATCATTCATAAATTTTGATTTTTAAAAGTGATAGAACACGGAAAAACATGGATTAGACTGATTTTCACGGATACAAAATTATGTCATGGGAGTTTTGGGAATTTATTAAACTCAGGTTTTCTTTTTTCTAAATAAGCTTTCTTTCCTTCCTGCGCTTCTTCACTCATATAATAAAGTAAAGTTGCGTTGCCGGCTAACTCTTGAATTCCGGCTTGACCATCCAGCTCAGCGTTAAATGATGATTTCAATAACCTAATTGCAAGAGGGCTGTGCTTTAAAATATCTTTTGCCCATTCAACTCCTTCTTCTTCTAATTTATCTAAAGGAACAACTTTATTGACAAGTCCCATTTTCTCTGCTTCTTCAGCATTGTATTGACGGCATAAATACCAAATCTCTCTTGCCTTCTTTTGTCCAACGATTCTTGCAAGATAACTTGAACCAAATCCTCCGTCAAAACTGCCAACCTTTGGCCCTGTTTGGCCGAATATTGCATTGCCTGCAGCAATGGTCAAATCGCAAACGACATGAAGCACATGTCCGCCGCCGATTGCATAACCTGCAACTAAAGCAATTACAGGTTTGGGAATGCTTCTAATTAATTTTTGAAGGTCAAGCACATTTAATCTTGGAACTCCGTCTTTTCCAACATATCCCTTATCGCCTCTGATTCTTTGATCACCACCTGAACAAAAAGCATATTTACCATCTTTTGCTGGCCCGTGTCCGGTTATTAGCACGACTCCAATCTCCTGGTCTTCACGTGCGTTGGAAAAAGCATCGTACATTTCAATTACTGTTTCAGGACGGAATGCATTTCGCACTTCAGGACGATTAATTGTAATCTTTGCTATGCCATCCATTTTTTCATAAATAATATCGGTGTAATCTTTAACCTTTGTCCAATTAAATGACATAATAAGTCCTTAAATAAATTTTAATTTCAATTATTTGTGGTGCAAAAATATTGAAAAATTAGGAAAGATAGGAGTAATTAAAATTGTTAAAGTAAAAATGATTTTATAATTTTAAAATAAATTATTAAAATAAAATAAAAATACATTAACTAAGTTAACTAACTAATGTTAGATCTTTTTAAATATAATTCTGAAAATCTTATAACTTATTGCAAAAAGAATAAGATTAGTAAACTTTTAGTATTCGGCTCCTACGCAAAAAATACTTTTACTGATGATAGTGATTTAGATTTACTTATTGAGTTTGAAAGTAATAAAAAACCGGGATATCTTTCTTTAGCACGTATTCAAAGGGAACTTTCAGAAATGCTGAATAAAAAAGTCGATCTGCATACTTCAGAAGAAATAAGTAAATATTTTCGCGATACAGTAATTCATGAAGCTATTGTGCAATATGCAGCAGAATGATAAAATAAGATTACAGCAGATGATTGAGGCAGCAAAAGAAGCTCTATCTTTTGCTGATGGTAAAGAAAAAGTAGACCTTGAAAAGGATCGTATGTTAGTCCTTTCTGTTGTTAAAGAAATTTAGATTATTGGAGAAGCTGCTTCGAAAATATCTCAAGAATTAAAGGATAACAATTTACAGATACCTTGGAAAGATATAGTAGGAATGAGAAACCATTTAATACATGGATATTTTGAAGTTGATCTTTATCTTGTTTGGAGTACCCTAATAGTTGATTTGCCAATTTTGATTAAATTACTTGAGGAGATTCATTAAAATTCAAACTACGATCTAAGATGACCTACTTTTATACGATTCATAAATTTAAAACTGCATTAAAAATCTATTCACACTTTCAATAAACTTTTTAGGTTCTTCAAGATGTGTATTGTGTCCGGAATTTTTAATTATATTATGTGTTGAATTTGGAAGTAGAGAAGCCATTTCAATATTTATATCGGTAAATTTTGAATCCAGTTCTCCGCTTATAAGTAAAGTTTCCGGAAGAAAAGTTTTTAAATCAGTATAATAACTTGGCATCTTTCCAGTGCTAAATCCTTTTAACGAATTTGCCAATCCGATTTTGTTATTACCTAATTTTGATTTTCTAATTTCAGCAAGTTTTTGATTTGAAAATCTTTTTTGTGTAGAGAAGATGTCTAATTCCATCCAGTAATCAAAAAATTTTTCAATAGGATTATTCAAAATAAAATTAGAGAGTTCTTCATCTTTTTTTTCTCTCTCAAATCTTTCGTTTTCAGTTTTAATACCGGCACTAGCGCTTTCTAAAATTAATGCTTTAATATTTTGAGGATATTTTAAAGCAAATGATAACGCGGCTCTTCCTCCCATTGAATAACCAAGAAGAAAGACTTTTTCCTCAGTAAAATTCTCAATTATTATTTTTAACTGCTCAACAATGGATTCAGTCAAATAAAAATTCACTTCATTTGGAGAATCGGAATTTCCATGTCCAATCAAATCAACAGTAACCGGGAAAACTTTTTTAGTGAGATCTTTATAGATGAAATTCCAGTCTAATGCAGAGCCTGTGAAACCGTGTAGGAGAAATAAAGGTGTTTGTGTTTTGTCGAATTGTGTTTCATCAAAATTTACGTTGAAAGATAAATCGATTACTTTAATTATCATTTCATTCTAAGGTAAATTTTTATCCACTTCAGACCAAAACTTCCTTCTAAGATGCAAAGATTTTTGTGCATCTGTTTTTATTTCAAGCACTGTAAAATTCTTTTCTTGAATTGATTCTTGAATTTTATTTTTGAAATCATTCCAGCTATTTATTAAAAAGTATTTGCCGCAATATGCTTCAACCAATGGTTTGAAATCCAAATTATGCTGGGCAATGAAATATTCTTTAAATACTTTCCCGTAGTCTGAAATTGGAAGAACCTCAAAAATACCTCCGCCATTATTATTAATTAAAATAACTGTGAGAGGCAAAGAATATTTTTTAGCTGCAAGCATTCCATTTAAATCATGATAAAATGCTAAGTCTCCGGTTAAAAGAACTGTCGGGTAATTATTCTCAGCAGTGATACCCAATGCTGTTGAAGTAATTCCGTCAATTCCGCTTGCACCGCGGTTATTAAATATTGTAAAACTTTTATCAGTCTTTGTTGCAAAGTAATCGAAGTCTCTAATAGGCATACTATTGGAAATCATAATTTTAGACTTCTCCGGTAAAGCATTTAACAATTCGATTATTGTTCGCGGTTCATTTGCGAAGTTTGATTTCTCAATGATATTCTTTTTTGTTTTTGAAGCAATCTTATCTGCTTCTATAAAAATTTCAAGCCAGTTATTTTTTTGTTTTGGAATGCTGTTGCTTTCCAATTTTTGCAGCATTGTCTCGCAAAATATATATGGCTTGCATGCTAAGGACGCAGTTGCTCTATTTGATGGGTCAAACCAATCACCATATTCATTAATCATAAATCTAACAGCGTTGGTATTCTCCAAAAAAGTTTCAAGGGCTTTTGATGTAACTGTTCGTCCAAACTGAAGAATTATTTCGGGTTTATATTTTTTTGCAAACTTATTTGACCGGAGTATAGCATCGTAATTGGAAATTATATTCGTCTTGGTAGATTTACCAAACCTTAACTGAGAAGCGCCATCTGCAAAGATGGGATAACCTAATTTTTCAGATAGTAATTTGCAATTTTCATGAAATCTGGAATTATAATTTTCCGGCCCGGCAATTATAATCCCTTTTTTCTTTTTCATTAAATGATTATTTACTTCCGAAAACCATTTCTCAGTGGTTATATTTTTTTCTTCTTCTTTAAATAATTTTTTACTGTCAATTGAATTTGATTTTGCAAGTTCTATTAATTTATTATCTACTTCATCGGTATAAGATTCCGGCTCAAAAGGTTTTCTAAAAGGAAAGTTAATATGTACCGGTCCGCGGGATCTGGTTGTGCTTTCATAGACTGCCCGCTTAGCAAGTGCTTTAATATGCTTAATCCTTTTGGTCATCGGTTCCGGAAGCCCGGCATCGAAGAACCATCTAATATGATTTTTATACATATTATTTTGATTAATGGTTTGATTTGCTCCAACGTCTAATAGTTCCGGAGGCCTGTCGGCAGTGCATACAATCAATGGTATTCTTTGCTGGTACGCTTCAATTATAGCGGGATAAAATTCGGCAGTAGCTGTACCTGATGTGCATACTAATGCAACCGGAGTATCTGAAGCTTTGGCAAGTCCAAGAGCAAAAAATCCTCCGCTTCTTTCATCAATATGAAGAAAGGATTTTATCTTTTTATTATTTGCAAAAGCAAGAGTTAAAGGAGTATTTCGTGAGCCGGGTGATATACAAACATATTTAACGCCGGATGAAACAAGCTCGTTTACAAATGTATCCGTCCAAAAAATATTTCTATTAATTTTTATTTTCATTCTTCAGTAGATTCTGTATAGTTTTTAATTTTAATTCAGTTTCAGAATATTCAAGATCGGGATTAGAATCTTGAACAATACCGCAGCCTGCATAAGCTGTAATTTTCTTTTTATTTAATATTGCAGAACGTATTGCTACAGCGAATTCACCTTCGTTTTCAAAATTCAGCCAGCCGATTAAGCCGCCATACAAGCCGCGGTTATGGCTCTCTAGTTTTTTTATTAAACGAAGAGATTCAATCGCCGGAATTCCGCAAACTGCCGGAGTAGGGGACAAGTCCTTCACAATCGATAAGATCGAAGTTCCCTGATTTAAATTTAAAGAGAACTTTGTGAGAAGATGTTGAATGTTTGCAAGTTTTCTTACTGATGGTGAAGCAACTTCATATTCTTCAACAGAATAATTTTTAATCATTTGTTTAATATGATTTACAACAAAGATATGTTCTCTTAAATCTTTATCGCTTTTCAACAAATTGTTTTCAAAAATTTTATCTTCCTTTTCATCTTTCCCTCTTGGAGCAGAACCGGCGAGTGCATCTATTTCAATTTTTCCATCAACAAAATTTGCTAATTTTTCTGGAGTTGCACCAAAGAAAATGGACTTATTATGATTGACAATAAAAATATAGCAATGAGGAAATCTTTCTTTAAGCTGGATAATTAATTTTTCAATGTCAGGTTCATCTGATAGTAGATATTCAACTTTTCGGCTTAGGACAACCTTATCAATCTTTCCATCTTGAATTTCATCGAGGGCTTTTCCAATTAACTGTTTCCATTTCTTTTTGTCTTTAGGTGTTGAGCCGTTTTCACTAATAACTGAAAAACCACTTACTGAAGTTTTTTCTTCTTTAATTATACTAAAAAGATTTTCAATTTTTGATTGAAACTTCTCGACAGATTTTTGTGTACTTGAACTTCCTGAAAAAATAAAATTATATATTAAGAAACTTTTCTTTTCAACTTTTAGAAAAAGAAATTCAGGAACGAACCAATCCGAATCTTCAAACTCTTTCCAATCTTCATCTGAATGCTCAACCATGAATTTCAATGAACCTATAAACAGAGGTATTCGTCTACTTTTTAATATTTCCCAGTTATGGATGAAATTCTCTTTCCATTCATTTATTCTTTTTTCTGTAGCAGCAAACCTTCCTTCTCCTTTTTCTGAGATCGAAATTGCTTCATCAATACCGGTGAAAGCAAAATTATCAGCAGGAATTTCAAGGTAAAAAGCTTTATTAAACTTAGCTACCAATGAATGAGTTTCAAACTCTAAAATGCTGTTATCCAAAGGCAAGCAATAACTAATTAAGAAGTTATTGGGATTGTTTTTTAGGTTTGCTTTTTTTTCAGTAAGAAATTCAAAAAAAGAATTAACTATAGCTGTTATCGAATCAGGCATTATATTTCATTTTTATTGCTATAAATATAAATTATAATGAAAAAGTTTTCAATTTATATATTATTAAGGTTGCTAAAATAATATATCTTCTTCAATTGTATCAAGTAATTTAAGATAACTGTCATATCTTTCTATAGAGATATTTCCATTTTCAACCGCGTTTATTATAGCGCAACCAGGCTCATGATCATGCGTACAAGTATTGAATTTGCAATCATTTAAATAGTCAGAGAATTCAATAAAATAGTGACTCAAATCTTCTTTTCTAATTCCATAAGGGTCTATTTCTCTAATTCCTGGGGTATCTATAATAAAAGTATTTTTATTTATTTTTGCCATTAAGCTGGTCACGGTAGTATGAATTCCCTTATTTGTAGCTTCACTTATATTTCCAACGGCAAGGTCCAAATCCGGGAAGATTAAATTGATTAATGAAGATTTACCAACACCGGATTGGCCCCAAAATAAATTTTTCTTTCCCCAAACCAGATTTCGTATCTCATCAATTCCTTCTTTTGTGATTTTACTCGTACAGATAACTTTATAACCAATTTCTGAATATAATGAATTCCAGTATTCCATTTCAGAATTTGTATCAAGGTCTTTTTTGTTTAATATTATTATAATTTTAATGTGAGAGTTTTCGCCTGTTACTAAAAGCCTGTCAAGAACCTTATTATTAAATTCCGGTCTTTTAATGCTGGTAATAACAAAAAAATTATCGACATTAGAAGCTATAACTTGTTCTAATCTTTCACCTCTCTTACCGCTTCCTTTAATCTTTGGTGCTTTGCGGGAAATGTAATTTTTTCTTTTTTCAATTTTGTGAATTACACCGCTTCCATCTTCATTCATATCATATTCAATTTCATCACCAACCGTTGCCATATCTGTGAGATACAACTTATCTTTTTTGAGGTTAAATTCTTTTTTGAATCTTCCTTTTAAGCTGCATCTAACTTCACCAAAACCAATTTCTGGAAGTACATAGTAGTCTTTACTTTCAATACGCGAAACAATTCCTTGGATAACTTTCTCCTAAAATTGTTGAATCATGTTATCATTAATAAATTTTACATTTAAAATAAAAAACGCCATAAAAAATATGGCGCTTTTAATTACCAAACAAATCAAATTTTTAAAAACGGTAAGTTGCTGTTAACATCAGCTTATTATATTTAATATCCTGGTAAGTTCTTGACAAATTTGTCCCATAATTATCTCCAATATCGCTCCACCAACCATGTAGATAAGCAACATCAATTCCAATAGTTTCCTGCATTAAGAAACCAAGCCCTGCTGTAAAATATTTTTTATTGAATTTTGATGGATCGTTTTTATATGCTGAAGGTTGAACAAAGTATCCTGTTCTTAATCTTAATCCAACTACTGGAATTGTATATTCAAGGCCGAGATTATAATTTAAGACTGCTCCGAGTGCATCTTTTATATCTTTATTTGCTGAAAGTAGATCTTGAGGATTTAAATAATTTTGCGGGTTATCAAATTTAAGTTGTGAATAATCAATAGCGGTACCTTCAGCGCTGAATATTAATCCTTTATAATTAAGTGAGAATCCGGCAGAAAATTCAAAAGGGGATACTATATCATATTTGACTTTGTCATCATAATTATAAGTCTGGATGCTTGTAGCAAAATAGCTTTTATCAAGTATCTGGAATGATTCTGATATAAAATAATATTTAGGAAATTGAATAGTCAATCCAAATCTTCCAATATCATTAAACTGATAAAGTAACCCTGCCTTTACATTCCACCCGGAAATATCCCAATTGGTAACTCTATTCGAATAAAGTGTTTGGAAATCATTTGATACTGCATCTCCCGGACTTGTTTCTCCCTGGTAAACATGATTGTAATCATCTTCATAATAATCAATATTAGAATTATAATTACCTGTGACTACATTTAAATTCAAACCCAAATATAAATTTTGAGCTGCTTCGATTGCACCTGAAAATGTCCAATTATGTGTTGTTCCGGAATATAATGTGTTCCCACTTTGAGTTAAATTCCCGAAAATGTTTGTAGTATCTTTTATATAATTATTGGCATTATCATACAAAGGATAACTTAAATACAAATTATACATATCATTGCTATTTCGAAGGGATAAATACCTGATATAAGAATTATTGTTTGGATTAAATCCTTCAAATTTTAAAGCTCCGGTAAAATCTTTTGTATTATGATATGAAATACCAAAAACTAAACTCCCTCTTAGTGTAGGAAATGGAAAAGCAAAACTTATTCTATCAAATTTTGTTGCGCTGTTTGAGTAATCAGTGCTGTTATTAAAAAGAGTTGCATTGTTATTATAATTAGAGTAATCAATTCCTCCAGATAATTCCAATCTTTTCAGCAATCCAAATCCTGCAGGATTATAATAAGCTGCAGATGCATCATCGCTTAATCCAACATATGCATTTCCCATTCCTAATGCTCTTGCATTAGCACCTAAACCACTCATTCCTAATCTCAATGCATCTGGAATTCCTTGAGAGTATAACATCCCACTAGTTATAAATAAAATAAATAAAAATTTACGGTAATTAGAATAAAATATTTTTAACATTATTTTCTACCGCCTCCAGAATTTCTGCTGCCGTTGTTGTTTCGTTCAGAACTCGTATTACTTGTTCTTGACGAATCTGAAGACCTTGATTGGGTACTAGAACTTGAGGATGAACTTTTATTAACACCTGTGTTACTTCCGCTTGAGTTACTACCACCACTATTAATGGCAGGGCGTGAAGAATTATTAACATTTCCACGTTCATTTGTATCATTACCTCTACTACCATTATTATCACGTTCATATCTGGTAGTATTTGAACTTCTTGCTGGTGAGGAAGCGTTACTTGCAGGTGGTGCAATATTTAACCACCAAGGATAATTATAATAGTATCCGTAGTCTCCATAAAATGGGCTATTATAATATCCATCATAGTAGCCTTGTTCATAATCAGATTGAGTTGGGAAATTATCTTGTGGGCTCCATACTACTGTATAGCATCCTGATAAAAATAATCCAACTGCAATTAATATTATAATATTTAAAAGCATACGTTTCATTTTTTATTACCTCCTATGTCCGCCGCCGCCAGATGATCTTCCACCTCCGCTTGAACCTGATGATCTTCCACTACTACCACCGTTAGAACTTCCTCTTGATGGTGCAGATGACCTTGATGGAGGGCTGTAAGATCTTTGAGGTGGAGAATATGATCTTGGAGCACTGTTTGAACTTGGTTTGTGATATGAACTGCTTCCGCCATAATTACTGCTATGAGATCTTGTTTCTTTTCTAACATTTGAACTTCTTCTGCTGCTGGTTCCACTGCTCTGTTTTGTTGATCTTCCTGAATTTCTGTATACGCGTGTTCTTGCTGAACTTCTGCTGCTTTCAACAGAGGAATTCTTATTAGAACTTCTAACAGTGCTGCTTCTGCTCGTATTTCTTTGTTTTTCAAAATTTCTACTATTTGCTGACTCACGACTAGTACGAACTTCAGTTTTTCTATAACCTGTATTTCTACTAGCTCTTTCAACTGACCTTGAAACTGCTGCTCTTTCTGTAATGCCGGTTGAACCACCGGAACGAACCAGAGTTCCTCTTTCACCCGATGATGATCTGCCCCTTAACCCATCATTATTTCTAACTCTATAACCGTTATTGTCTCTATATTTATAGTGAGAATGTGAATTATAGCTCCAATATCCGCCATATCCATAATGATTGTAAGGATAATACCCATAGTAATCATTATAATACCAAGATGAATATGAGTAATATGATGGATAATATAAATAAGGAGTTGCACACCAGTTCCAATAATAAAATGGGTCATTCCAAACTGTTGGCCCCCAGAAAGGATCATAACAATTTCCAAAACCTACCCCAATGCTGAAAGAAGGATAATAATAGGAATAATATCTTCTATGATTAGGCCAGCCATCATTATAATAATTATTCGTTATGCCGTCATCTTCCTCTGAATCATAATAGGTACTATCATTATTTGAATAGTAATTGGTATCACTTACCGCTTCATCGCCATCTTCAGCTCGATAAGCTGTATTATTATTGTTTTGTTCAGTGTAATTTCTATCTCTGTCTCTATCGCGCATTGCTACTTGAGTATAGCAGCCGCCTAAAAAAGAAGCGATGATAATTGTTAATACAATATTTAAATAATTAATTTTTTTCATTGTGCACCTCTTACTATTTAACTAATGAAATATGTGCAAAAATTAAGCCGGATAAAAGGTCTTAATAAGGTATCAATTCCCCTGTTTGATGCAGTTAACTTATTGTTGATGTATAGGTTTGTAAACATTCCCGTATAAAATATAATACATCTATTGATAAGTGATATAAAGCATTCAAAAATATCACTTAAAAATGTTCTTAATATATTCAATTTTAAATGCTCTATCAGCCGTACTTGGATTTAGTTTTTTATTATTTAATAGATCTCTTAAATCAAACCCAAAAGTCAGGCCGGAACCAACAGACCAGCGTATTCCCATATTTAAATAACCATTCCCATTACCGAATACTCGGCCGTTATTATCGTTTAAAGCAAAATCGTATTCACCGATGAAAGAAAAATTACCGCCAAGGGTTTTTTCAAATCCAAGGTGTAAATCCATAAAATTATCGCCGTCTTTAGATTCGAGTGAATAATTAACAGCTCCATGGATACTTAAATAACCGAGCATAGCAAAATTTTTACTTGCAGCAGCGAAAAACCCAGGGGATTTAATTGCATACCTTTTAAGTGAATCCGCATATACACCTTTCCCTTGTGAGTCAAAGCCTAAAGTGATTGCAGGCATGAATATCGTTTCATTAAAAAGCCTGAATCTTATATTTATGGCAGGTACTTTGTACCAATCGGGTTCTCCTGTTCCAATAATATTTGAACCGCCGTAAGAAATGCCGAAGCTTACATTATCAAAAACTCCAACTTCAAGCTTTTCAATTAAAACTCCATGCGGCATAATATCGGAAGTAATACCAACAAATCCTTTTTCAAGAATTCCAGCAGTCTGCATATCGATAAGCGACCTATATTCATACTTAGCGCTTTCACCGGCAGAGCCTTGAGCAAATGTATTTGAACAAAAAGAAAATAATAAAATTATAGTCAGCGGTATATAAATTTTTTTCATGGCATTAAATTGATTTTAATATTTATAAAATCTTCATAACAAACTTAAAAATAATTTATCATTTTTATGCTCTCACTTAGGCATAATTCGGATAAATTGTAATTTCAATTGATGAGGGGAGAAGTGCGTATTTAGAATGAATCAACACCACAACTTTTCCCGTTTTATTTTTAGCTTGCAGCTTTAAAATTCCTTCAGCCTGTTTTTCTGATGCAATATTTACTAAATCACCTCCTTCGGTAATATCAAACTTTGCGTAAACATTTCTGAAAGGTGCTTTCCATCCGAACGAATTAATTGGTATTGCTTCTATTAAAACAGTGGACTGATTATCTGCAAATAATTTTTCCGGAGTAACTCTATAAGTAACTTCATAAATACTGAAAACATATTGGTACAAAGCAAATGATATAATTGATAATACGAGAAGTGCAATAATTAGCAATACATTAATGTTCGAAGCTTTCATTTTTAATTAAAATATATTTTAACAGCTTTTATATTTTTATTATTGAACGTTTTAAGTTTAAAATAATTTGTTCAACAATACTATCCGGAACTCCATCTTTATGCTTTGATTTAAACCTCATGTCACATTGGTCATTTACATAATCGATTACAACATATTTATCATCTTCCGTCAGAACAACTTCTGTCGAAAAAAAATCAAGCTGAATAATGTTTGCGATTTTCCTGGTTATTCTTTTAAGCGGAGACAGATTGAATTCAGAAATTTCATTATCAGTTAAAACTTCATATAAATGAGTTATATCATCCCACCAAACCGGGATAGGTTTACCAAAAGCCCAAAAGCATCTGAACCATGCTCTTTTCCCGTTTAATATTTTAGGATAGATTTTTTCTTGCAGAAGATATTTGTCATCACTGTTTGTTATTCTTTCATCTAAAATTTCTTTTAATGTTTCAGCACCAGTAACAACGCCTACTCCGCCGCCGGTTGTATTGCAAGGTTTAATTATAAAAGGACGGTTGAGATTTGCCAATTCATCAACAGAAATAAAAATGTTTTCAATTTCAGAATGCGGCGGAATTATAATTGAATATGGAACGTGAAGGCCATTTGAAATAAATTCGAGATGCATACTTGCTTTATCAATGGCATGGAGAACATTTTTGTAGGGATTAAAAATGATAGTCTTTCTTCTATTTATCATTTTCCCCATATCCTCAAATCCTTCATCAACATCCCAGGCTCTATCAAGATAAAATTTGAAGGCAAGTTTTCTGTCGAAAAGCAAATCGTGAGTTTCTTTAAGATTGTGATAACCAATCCGGTAAGTAGTTAGTCCATCCTTTTGAAGTCTGGCTTCTAACAGATTGATGAAGTCCTCATCATATTCCCAAACGTAAGCAAGTCCTAGATCAAAAGAGGTCATTTAAGATTGATGTTTTTACAAAGATACAGTTTAGTATATTTGTATTCAAGAAATCCAATTTATTAACAACAAATAAACAATCTTCAGGTTATATTTGCAATAAAGCTTGTAAAAATTCGGAAGTAAATTATCTTGTTATTATTTTGGTATAATAATATATTTCACAAATTTTTTTTGATTATATGTATAGATTAATTTTTTTATTATTACCGGCTTTCATTTTTATTCAGTGCTCTTCGAATGAAGTTTTAAATGAAAATAAAAAACCTACTCAGGAAATTGTACACAAAACTGTAACTAAAGAAGATTCGCGGAAGGCCATGAGTCATTTTATTGACGGCTCTGTTGCGGAAGCTAAAGGAGATTATGCAAGTGCCATTCTTGAATACCAGGATGCTTTAAGATTAGACCCTAACGCAGGAGTATATTATGCTCTTGCAAAAAATTATTACGCATTAAACAAGCTTTCATTGGCGCTTCAAAATTCAAAAAAATCCGTCGAGCTTGATTCACAAAAAGTCGATTTTTTCGAACTTATGGCTGACATTTATAATTCTGCTAATCAGCCGGATTCATCAGCAATAGTGTTAAATAAAATTATTGGAATTGATTCAACTAATATAGAAGCCTATTACCAGCTTGCAAGAATTTATGAAAAAAACCGTCCATCGGATGCGATAAAAATTTATAACGGACTGACTAAAAGAATTGGGCCTGATTGGAGTGTTTTATCCAGAGTTGCAGAAATGTATGAAAAACTTGGCGATTTTGATAAAGCTTCTGAAACAATTCAGCAGCTATTATCACTTGACCCGGCAAACAGTTCTCTGCAAAAGCTGCTTATTCAAACTTATGTAAGCGCAAAAAAATATGATAAAGCTTTGGATCTTGTGAATGATATTTTAGAGTTAACCCCCGATGACCTCGAAGCACATGAAACTAAAGCCCAAATTTATCTTGCCCAGGATAATTGGGAAGCAGCATCAAAAGAATATTCTTATATCTTAAATCAAAAAGATGTTTCACTTGATGCAAAATTAAGAATTGGAGCTTCATATTTTGCTCAATCATTAAAAGACAGCACTTTGCTCCCAATTGCAAAAGATTTTTTCCAGAAGATGGATAAGGATACAACTGACTGGCAGGTAAAAATGTATCTTAGGAGCGATCGCAATTAATCAAGGCCAGGATTCTGTTGCTATTGAAAACTTTAAATATGTAACTGAAAAAGCAAGATGGAATTCGCAGGCGTGGATACGTCTTGGCGGACTTTATTTTGATAATCAAAAATATCCCGAAGCTATTAAAGTAATGAATGAAGCCGTCCAATATTTCCCGGAAGATTTTTCAATTAATTTAATTTTAGGGCTTTCTCTCTCTCAAGATAGCAAATATGAAGAAGCAAAACCATATCTTCAGAAAGCTGTCGATTTAAATCCATCTGATATCACTGCTTTGTCTGCTTATGGATTTACGCTTAATCAACTAAAAGAATATGATGATGCGATCAATTACTTAAATAAAGCTTTAACAATAAAGCCGGATGATATCAATCTTCTTGGAACTCTTGGATTAATTTATGACTCGAAAAAAATGTGGAGTGAATGCGACAGCGTTTATGAGAAGGCGTTAACAATCGATTCAACTAATGCTTTAGTAAATAATAATTATGCGTATTCTCTTTCTGAAAGAGGAGTGAAACTTGACGAAGCTCTGAAAATGATAAAGATAGCTATAAACGCTGATTCAACAAATTCATCATATCTTGATACATATGGCTGGGTTTTTTATCAGTTAGGTGATTATAAAAATGCAAAAGTTTATGTCCAGAAAGCAATTGATAAAGGCGGCGCAAGTTCGGTTGTTTACGAGCATCTTGGTGATATACTTTATAAAATCGGGAACAAAGATTCTGCAAAAGAAATGTGGCAGAAAGCATTAAATATGGATGAGTCCAACAGTGAACTTAAATTAAAAATTGAAAAGGGTGAAATTTGAAAAAAATATTTTTGCTGTTCTTATTTGTAATTGCATCTTCAGTTTATTTCATTAGCTGTGTGCCCGCTAAACCAAATGAAGAAGTTGAAATTTTGCCATCAGAAAGATTAATCAATAAGCTTGAAGCAAATAGAAGAAGAATAAGAACTTTTGAAGGCAGCGGAGTTATTAAAATAAAAAGCAGCCGTTTTAATAATAGTGCTTCATTTAAAGTTGTACTTTCTAAACCGGATTCAATTTATTTAACAATCATGGGGCCCTTTGGAATTGAGTTGGCTCAAGCAGTTGTTACAAATAAAAATTTTGTTTTTTATGATGCTCTTCAGAATACAGCTTATAAAGGGTCTGTGAACGATGATGTGCTGAAAGATATTTTTAAAGTTAATCTAACCTTTGGTGAATTGACTGATGCCTTTGTCGGGTCGGTTAATCTTACAAATAATCTATATACAATGCCTGCTTCTTATAATGTTGATGGTGATCAATATGTTCTTACCTACATTGATTCATTAACAAATAAAGAAACAAAGTATAGAGTAGATATTCGTGAATTAGGAATAACTAATTATTTACTTTCAGATAATAATGGGAAAGAATTGCTAAAAGGGGATTATTCCGATTTTGAACTGCTTGATGGAGTTGCAGTTCCAAACAAAATAGAAATTCAAAACAAAAAGGATGACCAGGTTGTTGATATTGAGTATAGAAACATGTCAACAAATAATAAAGATATCTTCATAGATTTTAAATTACCTGAAGATGCCACAGTTATTAAATGGTGATTAAAAAAAAATATCTAATAACATTCTTAACGCTTTTAATAGCTTTCACAGCTTACCAGCAACAGAAACCCCAAATTGAAGAGAAGAAAAACCAGCTTGAAAAAATTCACGATGAAATTCACGATCTAGAAAAAGAAATAGCGGTTAAATCAGCAAAAGAAAAAAAGACTTACAATGTTTTTGAAAATTACAATAAGCAAAATTATCTTCTCGATAAAATAATCCAGCAAATGAAAGGTGAAGAAAATAATCTTCAAAAAAAAATTAACGTCAGCCAAAGCAAAATTTCTTCACTAGAGAAAGAAATATGCGTCGCTTCAAAAAAATTACTCAAAATATGTTGTTGCCATATATAAATATGGAAAACAAAACGAACTGGCAAGTTTGTTTGATGCAGAATCTGTTCAGCAAGCTTTATTACGTTATAAATATCTTCAAAAGTTTTCAGAGAGACGTCAAGCAGACTTAAAAAAATATGTAGATAATAAAGCGGAACTTCAAGAAACAAAACTGAAGCTTGAAAAAGAAAAAAAGCAAAAAGCAGATGTTGTAAATCAAAAAGAAAAAGAAGAAAAATCTTTAATCGCAAAAATTGATGAAAGGAAAAGAATATTAAAAGCAATTAGGCATGATAAAGCTTCATTAAAAAAAGAATTGACCGCTAAAAAATCTGCTGAGGAACAAATTAAAAACTCTAATTACTAAATTGATTGATGAAGAGGAGAGAAGAAAAAAAGAAGAAGCGGAAAGATTGGCAAAGCTCGCAAATGAAAAATCTAACAAAACTTCTAATGCAATTACTAAGGCAAATACAATTGAAAAAACAAACGATGCAACTGTTGAAGCAGATAATACAAATTATAATTTTGATCTTTCAAATTCGGATTTTAATTCGTTCTCTAAATTACGCGGAAACTTAAACTGGCCAATACTTCATGGAAGAGTTGTTAATGAGTTTGGAGAGAACGTAAATTCAAAATTAAATACAGTTACTTTAAATTACGGCATCGATATAAAAGCAACTTCGGACTTAAATGTAAAAGCTGTAGCGGACGGAATTGTTTCCGTAATTGATTGGATACCCGGATACGGCAGCGTAGTTATCGTTACACATAAAGACAATTACAGAACTGTGTACAGCCATCTTGATGAGATTTATGTAAAAGAAGGGGACAAAGTGAGAACAGGAAATTTAATTGCCAAAGTTGGCGAAAGCCTTGACGGCAGCATATTACATTTTGAAATATGGAACGCTAGAAAAAATCAAAACCCTGAAGTATGGCTGGCGAAAAGATAAAGGGGGAAATAGTCTCTCATTTTAAAAGTGTATTGCCAAATCTAACTGCACTCACACTTGCAGAAATAGTTTTCCGCTCTGTAAACTTTATTTCAAATGTTTTTATTGCAAGATATTTTGCTGTAAATGAATTTGGGAAGATTGGTTTTATTACTTCAATTATAGCATACTTCAATATAATAATAGACTTTGGATTTGATATTTATGGCATTCGTGAAGTTGCAAAATTTCCTTCCACGCGTAATTTAATTTTCAATAAAATAATAAATGTTAAACTTTTTTTAGGGCTGCTGACATTTGGAATAGTGATTTTAACTTCTCCTTTTTTCCCATCCGGTGAAGTAAAGTTTTTATACTTTCTATACGGACTTACAATAATTTCAACATCCATTAACTTTAGCTGGTACTTCAAAGCCATTGAAAAAATGAATGTAATATTCAGAGCAAAAGTATTTGCCGGGGTCGTTTTCCTTTCACTTATCTTATCTATGACGGTTATTTTTAAAACAATATTAATTATTCCCGTTTCATTATTGATATCTCAATTGATTGAGTTTTTAATTTATAAAAAACATTTCAAAGAAAAGTTTCTGATAAGTTTTCATAACATTCTGGGCCATATTAAAAGTTTGTTTTCCGAAACATTTTTAATCGGGCTTTCTTTTTTCTTTATTTTGATTTATTACAACCTGGATATGATAATGCTGGGGTTTTATAAAGGGGATACAGAAGTTGGAATATATAACGCTGCATAT
Organism: uncultured Bacteroidota bacterium; assembly: GCA_963775245.1. Classification (GTDB taxonomy): domain Bacteria; phylum Bacteroidota; class Ignavibacteria; order Ignavibacteriales; family Ignavibacteriaceae; genus CAVSWT01. The sequence continues at coordinate 52,127 of CAVZID010000022.1, read as the reverse complement.
AAAATATTTTTAATTTTCATAGTCCCTTTCCAACTTATATTAACATGCTTTCTTTCCAAAGTTGTCTCAAAACAAACCCTCAAAAAGCGGAAGCTTCAAATCTTTGTTTTACAGTTATTCATTTAGCTTATTCTTATCGGCAGTATTATTATCTATTATTTTATTCTATTTTTCTAATGATATTGTTCATATTGTTTTTGGCTCAAAATATATTGAAGCTTACAAGCCGTTATCAATATTAAGTCTAAACATTTTGGTAATTGGAATAAATATTATTTTAGGAAATCCTTTAATAGCATGGGGGCAGCAAAAAAAATATATTATTCCTATCGGATTAGGTGCAATAACAAATATAATTTTAAATTTTATTCTTATTCCAAAGTATTCTTATATTGGAGCTTCTTTCGCTACATTGTTATCGGAAGTGGTAGTGTTTATTGGGTTATTATACTATTTCAACTCGTATTTTTTAAAGAGCCAAAATACTGAAATATGATACATGAATTTTTTATTGCCTGGACTGAATTTATTGGCTCAGTTAAAGCAGAAAAAAATACATTAGTTAAAATAAAGAAATGAAAATAGCAGCCGTAGTAGTTACTTATAATCGATTAGCTCTGTTAATACAATGTATAAATTCATTAAGAAACCAAACACTCAAGCTAGATGAAATTATTGTAGTAAATAATTCATGTACAGATGGTACTTCAGAATGGTTATTGGCAAATCACGATTTGACGGTAATAACTCAAGACAATCTTGGTAGCGCAGGTGGATTTTACACAGGAATTAAATCTGCCTACGAAAAAGGGTATGATTGGATATGGTGTATGGATGATGATGCGGAACTTGAAAAAAATGCACTTTACGAATTAGTTAATAATTTAAATCATAATGAAATTATAATATTAAATTCTCTTGTAGTCTCTAATGAAAATAAAGACGTTCTTGCTTTTGGCTTATATTGTAGTGAGGGAGATATTTATTTTGATAAAGTATCATCTCTAAAATATCCTACATTCGAAGGGACGGCTAACTTTTTTAATGGAACCTTAATACCTCGCGAGTTTGTTAAGAAGTTAGGGCTGCCTTTAAAAGTACTATTTATCAGAGGGGATGAATATGAATATTTTCTTCGAGCTAAGGATAATAATATCAAAATTATCTCAGTAACTTCTTCAATAATTTATCACCCACCTGAAAATTTTTTTTTGGTAGACAATATCTTCTTTAGATATAAATTTTTATACATGAGCAACTTGAAAAGATATTACTCAACTCGAAATATGATTATTTTAAAAAGAATATATCGGCAAATAAAGCAGGAATCCACTATTAAAAAGATTATCCTTGATTCCATTCTTATCCTATTGTTCGAAAAATCTTTCAAAAGTTTATTTCATGAATTTAAAGGCCTCATTGATGGATTGCTCTTTAATCGGAATCAATTTTTAATCAAAAAAAATGATTAGCAAAAAACCTCTTTATTATATCTTAATTATAAACTTATTGCTTTATGCTGTAATCATTTTAATTTATCCGGGTTTTATATACGATGATTTTACAATATTCTCACTGGTTTCACATAATAATAATATTTTAGCTACAAATCCTAACACAATATTTTTTCTTTTCGTGAGGCCTATTTCATATATGCTATTTAAACTCGATTATATGATCTGGGGAAATAATTACATTGGGATGAAGCTATTTACGCTTATACTCCACATTTTATTTATGTCCATATTTTTTTTGCTGCTTAAAACAATTACTGAATTACTTAAAAAAAAATTTAATTATTGGCTGGCACTTTTAGTTACTATAGTGTTCTCAATTCATCCCAGCAGCTTGATGTGGGTTTATTGGATAAGTAATAGAACCGAACTATTAGGACTTCTTTTTTATTCGCTTTCCATTTTATTTTTTCTAAAATACTTTATTGAAAAAAAATCAATATATGTATTTCTTGTGATAGCTTTTTACTTGCTTTCGATTTTATCTAAACAGCAAGGGCTTCACCTTCCAATTTTATTTTTATTTGCATTGTTCTTTTTATCGCATCATTTTATTAAAAGAGAAAAAAGAATTTTAATTGCCGCCTATATTTGTACAGGCTTAATGTTTTTTTATTCTTTATTAAATTATTTAATTTATGGCTCTACCTTAGATTTATCTCAAAATCTTATTAAAAAACCACTTTCTCTGCTTGGCGATATACTGCATGCTGCATTCCCTATTGCGTCACAAAATATTTATAATTTCTTTCTACTCAATAAAAGGATTGCGGTGATTTTATTAATCATTTTATTAGTTGGGTTTATACTATTTGTTGTTTATAGAAAAGTTTCGATAAAAAATATTTCTAAGTTTGTCCTTTTCACATTCATAATATTTTATCCTAGAATTATGGCTGTTGGCGGTATTAGGTTAAATGGTATTATTGTATTTTGGTTGATGATAGGATTATACCTGTTGTTGACAAAACTCGTTACGAAAGAAAAAGTTTTGAAGCCGATAGTTTCTAGTATAATAGCATTATCAGTATTTACTTTTTTTATTGCTGCAAAAAGTTATGATAATAATTTGACCAAGTATAAAAAGCAAGTAAATGAGCTGGGAAGAATATTAAATGATAATAAAGATGTTTCAATTATAAGTGACCAGTTCCCGGAAACAATTAAGCAAGAAATTTATTATCTTAAAAATAATTCCTTTGGTGTTGATACAACTTTTAAAGTATTACCTATTTTTTTTGATAGTGAGTTAAAAAGTGATTTAAATTTGGATGAAAAGTTAGTTGATATAAAAAGGGAGAAGAATAGGTTGGAAGTAAGAGCGATTGATCCGATGGTATATTTATCATATTATAAAGATAAAGTAATTAAAGAAGGAATTAATATTATCAAAACAAAGCCAAGCTTTAATGGTCGGGAATATTCTTTTATTGAAGCAATACTCACTAAAAATTCAAACCGTGAGTTGATATACTTTAATGGTGCTAGCTGGGAGAAAACAAATTCAATAAAATGATTAATAAAGTATGATTTCAGTTTTAATGCCGGTGTTTAACGGGGAAAGTTATCTCCAATATTCTATCCAAAGTATTCTGATTCAATCTTTTAAAGATTTTGAATTCATCATTATTGATGACGGCTCGACAGATAATTCCGAAAAAATAATTCTATCATTTAAAGATAAAAGGATAAAATATTATAAATGTGATCACCAGGGGATTTCAAAAACATTAAACTTTGGCTTGTCAAAATCGTCTTGTGAAATTATTGCCAGAATGGATGCTGATGATATTGCTGTCCCAACACGATTTGAAGAACAAATAAATTTCCTAAGTAAAAATCCTGATTGTGATATTGTTTCAAGTTGGTATGCGTTATTCAAAGACAAAAAAATAAAATATGTAATTAGAACAGTTGAAAAGGATTCTCAAATAAAAAACAGATTACTACTGCATAGCGAAATCGTTCACCCCGGGGTAATGTATCGCAAAGCTATAATTGAAAAGTATGGCGGTTATAAAACAGATGGAGTCGAAGATTATGAGCTTTGGCTCAAAATAAAAGATGAAGCAAAATTTTATAATATCCAGAGAGTATTAACGTTTTACAGAATTTCTGAATCTTCTCCAACCCAAATGAAATCAGATAAGTTTAAAGCCAAACAATATGAAGTTCAGCAGCCATATTATGAAAACTTAAAAGTTCATTCTAATTTGAGCGATAAAAAAGAAGAAAATGAATTAAGAGGTTGGAGAGAATATTTTTATGGTGATAAAATAAAGGCGCGAAAGTTCTGGAGGAAGAATAATGCCAGGTCACTTGCAAATATAAGATTACATTCGGCTATAATAACTACTTATTTTTCAAATTATCATTATGAAAAGTTCATCAAGTCGAATTTTAAATTAAAGCTTAAATATTATTTAAGATACTTTTCAAAGCAGTATAAAGAGGTGAGAAATACTTTTCACGAGTTGATTAAAGCTCTTGAATCAGACTTTCGTAATCTTCAATAAATCTCTTCAACTTAAATTTTTCTTTTGCAATTCTATTCGCGTTGTTTAGCAGCTTTATTCTTTTTTCAGAGTTTGTTACGGTTTCATTCATCGCTGAAAGCAATCCGGATTCATCTCCAGGTTTCACCAAATAACAAGCATCTTCATTAAACGCATCATCATCATTTATAAAATGTGATTTTATAATGGAAATGTTATTTGCCATGGCTTCAATTAAAATTAGCCCCATTCCTTCCTGAATTTCAGTTGGAAAAATTAATATATCTATCTCATTAAAAATTTTATTTATATCTAATTCCGGAGGTAATATAGCTATGCAATGTGTTAATGAATTTGCTTGAATATATTTCTTTATATAAGATAATAGTGGGCCATCACCTTTAAAAATAAGTTTGTGCTTGGGGAAAGTTTTATGAAATGAATCAAATGCTTTTAAAAGTAAATGAATTCCTTTGCCCTTATAGAATCTCCCGATATAACCAAAAGTTAACTCATCATTTTTTTTAAATTCCTTTATTTCAAGATTATCTTTAACTTCCATCCCATAACGAATTAAAATGACTTTTTTCTTATTTGCCTTAAATAAATTCCTTTGGACGGCATCGCTTACAGCTATATATATATCAGCAATTAAAAATTTATTCAGCCAGTCATTAAAAACAGCATGCCCGGTATATATTAATTTTATTTTTTTGAAAAATAATTTTATAAATAAAATATAAGGCAGAAAAATTCTTTGCTGATAGTTAATGCAATTTACATTTTCATTTTTAATAACTTTTAATATTGAAATCAGGTTAAGGAAAAATAAAAATGGATTAAAATTTAATTTAAAAGGTATAAAGTGTTTTTGCACATCAGGTGAAATAATATTTCCTTCAGCATAGAGTCCTTTTTGTGCCATTATTATAGTTTTATGAATTCGGCTGCATATGAAATTGGAAAGCTGGATTGTCCATTTTTCTGTTCCCCCAATATCAAATGTTCTCATCAAGTTTAACAGAGAAATATTTTTTAATTCCATTTATCTCTCGTTAAAATTTGACCAAGCATTTTAAAATAAAAAGGGATATCATTTAATATATATCTTTTAAATAATCTTTTAGGCTCTGACATTAAACGCCATAACCATTCTAATCCAACAGATTGAAAAATTTTTGGTGCCCTGATTTTTTCACCGGAAAAATAATTAAATACGGCACCAACGCCCACGTTTAACTTTGCCCCTATAGCTTTTTTATTTTGTTCAATCCAATATTCTTGTCGAGGGGATCCTAAAGCAACAAAAAGCACGTCAGGTTTTGACATGATTAATTCGTCTAAGACTTTTTTATTTTCTTCTTCATTTTTTTCAAATTGTAAAGGTGGGGATAATGCTGAAACAATTTTTATATGAGGGAATTCTTCATTCAATTTTTTAGTTATTTTTTCATGAGCAGATGTGGAAGAGCCGACTAAAGAAATTTTCAAATGTTTTTCTTCGGCAATAGATAAAATTGTATTAAAAACATCAGTACCGGTGATCCTTCTTATTATTTTATTATATTTAAAATAAACAAGCGAAGTAATACCGACACCGTCGGGAACTACAAGTTTTGCGTTTTGACATATTGTCTTGAATTTTTTATCAATATATGAGTTATGCAAAAAATCCAGGTTAAAAGTGACTATTAAATTATTTTCCCCTTCATCTAATAAATTCATTGAGAGATACTCTTTAAGTGATTCCGTGGTTATAGTTGCAATCTGTATTTCATTTAGGCTAAAATTTTGGAATGAATTCATTCTTGATTGTAATAAAAGTGTAACTTAATTTTGCTGAAATTTAAATCTTAAATAATGTTTTTTCGTAAAAAATGATTGCCGGCTAATGAATAAACTTTCTCTACTGATTTCCCTAATAATATTTTCTTTTACTGTAAGCGCCTTCTCTCAAGTATCAAACATAATTGAAAAAGTTGAGAACGAAAAATACAAAATTACTTTTGATTCACCGGCAATTGAATACAACATTCAACAATTAAGTAATCGTAAGGAAATTTCTTTCCCCGGCTTTGTGGATGAAAATTCTCCCGGCACTTTTGTGCTTCCGAGGAAGGATTTATTTATTGCAATTCCTCCAAACAGTAATCCCACCATAAAATTAAAAATTTTAAGCAGCGAATTTATTGATGCCATTCCAGCAATTAATCCATCCGTAAAATCGTTCAATGATTCTGTCGTAACTTATGAAGCAGTTGACAAGCCAATTAAAATTAATTCCGGTACAAATTATAAAGTTAAAGGTAAGTTATGGATTGGCAACAACTATTGTGTTCAAGTTCAAGTAAAACTATTTGATTTTGACAATTACAATAGAAAAGTAATTAAATATAATAAGTTTGAAATTAGCTTAACTTTTAAATCGAATCTTGCAACACTTCACAAAAAAATAAGTAGTCATGAAGAAATAAGCCCGTTGATAATTAATCCTGGATTAGCTGCAAATTATTTCGGTAAGCCGCAATTTCCAATAAATGATACTGGAAGCTGGATTGATTATAATAAAGATTACTTAAAAATTGGAACCGCATTAAATTCTATTTATAAAATAACTCCAAATGAGCTTGCTTCCTTTAATGTAAGTGTTAGTTCAATTGACCCACGATCTTTTAAGATGTTCAAGAACGGAAATGAAATTCCTATTTATGTCAAAGGTGAAGATGATGGGATTTTTAATGACAGTGACTATGTTGAGTTTGTTGGAGAAAGAAATTATGGCGGGCATCATAGAGAACTGAGTGCTTTTGGCCAGCCATACAATGAATATTTGGGAAGATATACTGATACTACAGTTTATTGGCTTACCTGGACCGGTGAAAATGGAATGAGAGTTAAGCTAGTCACCTCGAATAATTTAATCACGACGGATACATTAAAATATTATGACGAAATAATTCATCTCGAATTTAACAATTGGTTTGACTTCTCAATGGAAGATTTGGTTAGAAGAGAAAGTCCATTTTGGTATGAGAATAATACCTGGAGCGAAGGTAATTTAGGGGTTGGCACAAAAAATAAAAATTTTACTTTATCGGATATTTATCCCGGGAAACCAGTTGAAGTTTTTGAAAAGCTTCAAGACTACGCTTCAAATCTTATTGCAGATGCACATATTTTAAGTATCTCACTAAACAACGAACCGGTTCAGGATTCTGGCTACATTGATAAATATCAAAAAACAGTTTTAATGGGGAAGTATAATTCCGATGTTTTAAAAGAAGGAACAAACACCGTAAAAATTCATTCGTACACTACGAATTCAAATCCAAATCTTTGCATACTTGATTGGACAGAAATTGAATATCCCCGCTATATTAAAGCTATAAATGATTCACTGCTATTTTTCTTTCCGTTTTTAACTTCGAAAAAAAATAATACCGTTAAAATACAAAATCTTTCAGGCGACAATTTTTCAATCTGGAAATATGGTGATACCTATGCAAAATATTTTGCAGCAAAATCTAATAATGAAATTATTATTCAAGATACAATTGGACCAGCAGACAAATTTGTAATTCTAAATGAAAATAATTTAAAGACACCAAAATTATATTACGTTAAAAAGTTTCGTAATCTAAGAAGCAGTCAAAACAAAGCAGATTATATTGCTATCACTCATAAAAAGTTTATTAAGCAAGTAGAGCAATATGCGAATTTCATAGCTCAAAACTATAATGTTACAACAACCGTTGTTGATGTTGATGACATTTATGATGAGTTCTCTTACGGGCAGTTTAATCCTGAATGTATTAAAGATTTTTTAAAGACTACTCATAATAACTGGCAGCAGCCGCTCCCCAAATATGTTGCTTTGATAGGCGGGGCAACTTATGATTATAATAGAAATAAAACGATATTTCAACATAACCCGCCTGTAGATAATTATGTGCCTTCATTTGGAGTGCCTGTAAGTGATAATTGGTTTGTTTCCTGGGATACTACAAATGCTTATGTCCCGGAAATGAATGTCGGGCGAATTCCTGTGACGACTACAGATGAGTTTCAAAGGTATTTTGAAAAACATCAAAACTATGTTAGTCAAAAAATTGATGCGTGGAATAAAAGATTTATCTTTTTTTCAGGAGGAACGGGAGATAATCAAAGTCAAATAGATCAATTAAGAGATGTAAACCAATATGTTATTGACAATTATGTTGCACCTCCTCCGGTTAGCGGCAGCTATACTCATTTTTATAAAACAATTAACCCAACAACCAACTTTGGTCCATATACAAATGAAGAATTTCAATCTGCAATTCAAAAAGGCGGCTTGTTTATTTCATATCTTGGCCACAGCGGTACGCAAACCTGGGATAACACAATTACACAGCCCTCACAATTAAAAAATAATTTGAATCGTTATCCATTGATATCTGACTTTGGTTGTTCAACTGCCCGATTTGCAGAACCGGATATTAAATCGTTTTCACAATTGTTTGTTTTAGATCCGGAAGGACAAGCAATCGCTTATATTGGAAATGCATCCTTAGGTTTTCTTTCAACTGCTACAACGGCTCCAAAATTATTTTATAAAGAATTATTAGCTGATTCAGTTTATAATATTAGTGAGGCATTAAAGCTTGCAAAACTTGATATGCTTCAGCAATATGGGAGCAGTGGGGTTTATCAACTATTTGCTTTAACAAATACATTAATTGGAGATCCGATAATTAATCTGCAGTTACCAAGCAAGCCTGATCTTTCAATTTCTTCAAGCGATGTTACTTACAATATTTCACAGCTTACGGATCAAGTTGATTCTATAAATGTTAAGATAATTTATCATAATTTTGGTTCTACCAATTCTGATTCAATAAAAATTCTTGTCAAAGATGAGTTTAGCGGAGGGACTGATTTTTCAAAAACTTTTAAAAGAAAAATGCCTTCATTAAATGATTCATTATTTGTAACTATACCAACTAATAATCTACCAGGTGAGCACGACCTTTCCATTAACTTGGATACAGATAATTCAATTGATGAAATAAATGAAGCAAATAATTCAATTGTAATTAAATTGAATGTAGCTAGTTCAACTTTGAGATCATATTACGGGTATTCTGTTGATCAGGAGTCCAATGGGAAAATCAAAATTATTAACCCTACATTGAATCCATTGAGCGAAAAAATTGTACTTCAGTTAAGCAAGTCAGAAGATTTTTCCAGCCCGCAAGAAATTTCTAAAGATTTTGATACTTTGGTTACAAACATTGATGTCACTTCACTTATAAATTCCGGTAGATATTATTTTAGAGGTAAAATTTTAGGAGCGAATGATTTTAATGCCGAGCAATCATTTTACTTAGGGATAAAAAATAGATATTTATTATCCGATAGTGTAAGCTTTGCTACCGCAGAAATGACTAACTTAAAATATATGAATAATGCCGTTCAGCTTGATTCTTCCAGGATAAACATAAGTGTTTTATCTGCTGGTTTTAATGATGGTAATTCTGCTATCATTGCAAGGAATGATGAAACTCTAATCCCGGAAAACACACTTTCGGGCCATCATATTTGTGTATTTAAAGATTCTACTTTTAAGTTTATCGAGTATAAACGATTTGATGTTCAATTGGGTGGGCAGGTTATTACTGATTATATAAATTTCTTAGATACACTTTCCAGTAATTACTTAATAGCAGTAGCGATAAGTAATAATGGGCCAATATCTTCACAAGATTTAAAGAACGAATTAAAATCATTTGGAAGTATATATATTGATAGCGTTGTATTTCGCGGCTCTTGGGCTTTTATTGGAAAAAAAGGAGCAAAACCTGGTAGTATGCCTGAAACTTTTTCCAAGCCATTTGGCGGAAGAGTTCGGGTTGATACCACAATTAATAAAACCGTGGATACAGGTTATTTTGTTACATCTAAAATAGGGCCTTCAGCTTCATGGGAAAATATTGAAGTGCAAAGCAGTTTACCTGGAGATAGTAAAATTATGTTAAAGCCTTTGGGTGTGAAAGAGGATGGGACAATAGACTCACTTAATAATTTAAATATAACTAATAACCAATCTGATATTAGTTTTATTGATAGTAAAAAATATCCTTACTTAAAATTTGTTTCTAAAATTGATGCATCAACAAATCATCAAACTCCAATGCTGAATAGCCTGGCAGTTGAATATAAAAAATCAGCAGAGCTTGCATTGAATTATCAAACAGTTTCGATCTCAAGCGATTCTATCAATGCTGGCGGCGATGTAAATTTAAATTTCAATACTTATAATATTGGTGAGGTTCCGGCTGATAGCTTTAAAGTAACAGTAAATGTAATAAAACCAGATCAGTCTTCAGAAAAAATATTGGACAAATTAATTACACAGTTAAATCCAAATAGTAAATTGTCATACAATCTAAATTACAATCCCGGAACCAAATTTGGCAGTTTCCAATTTTTAATTAATGTAGATCCCGACAAAAAAGTTGATGAACTCTATAAGGATAACAACACATTTGAAATCCCATTTTATGTAATCCCCGATACAACAAATTTATTAATCTCGGAAAAATCTTTTTCTGTTAAATATGACGGTAAAGAGGTTGTTGATGGAGATTATATTTCATCAACTCCGGAGATTACAATGATATTAAATTACCCTGTTTGGTACTCGCCTGACGATACTTCGGCAATCCAATTTTGGCTGGATGATGAAAAAATATATTCTAATGAAATGGCTACTACAATCGATGCAGCAAATAAAATTGAAACTTTTAAGTACAACCCGGTTCTAACCAATGGTGATCATAATTTCAAAGTATTTGGGTATAATATAAATAGTGAGCTCGAATCAACACCTGGATATCAAAAATCATTCATGGTTTCAAATGAAATGGATTTAATGCAAGTTTACAACTTCCCGAATCCATTTGCGAATAAAACATTTTTTACTTTTAAGTTAACTCAAATTCCAGATAATCTAAAAATTAATATTTACACAATTGCCGGAAGACTTATAAAACAAATCGAGAAAAGTTCGGCACAGTTAAATTATGATTTAAACAAGATTGAGTGGAATGGAAGAGATGCCGATGGAGATATGATTGCTAACGGAACATATCTTTACAAGGTAATAATTCAGAAGGGAGAAAAATCTCAAAATGTCACTCAAAAACTTTCAATCATTAGATAAATAAACTAATTTAACAATCGATTTTATTATATACTAAACCTAATTAAATTATGAAAACAAAATTACTTGTCATAACCTTTGTTCTTATCTTTTCAATTTCATGCTTCCCTCAGTTTCGTGAATATCCAAGGCCGGATCATGGGAATCTTTCCGGTGGTTTAGGAATGAATTGGATTGACGGACAATTATTTTATTCATTTTATTTTACTCCGGAAGTTTCTTTTGGAAATTTTGGTGTAGGATTGGGGCTGCAGCTTGATTTTGATCAGAATGGAAAACTTAGAAAACAAAATTTTGATGAAACCTCAGATTATATTAGTCTAATTAGATATGTCAGATATGGAATGAAAAACGATCCGCTGTACGTTAAACTTGGAGCATTAGATTATTACACCCTGGGTTATGGAAATATTATTTATGATTATAATAATACCCCAAGCTTTGATTCAAGAAAAAATGGTTTAGTGTTTGATATCGATTTTGGCAAATACGGTTTTGAGTCTATCTACAGCCAATTTGGTGAAGCTGGATTGATTGGAATGCGTGGGTATGTTCGTCCTTTGCAATACACAACCGCCGGTGAAATCCCGATAATTGGGATGGCAGAAATTGGAGCAACTTACTCAACTGATTTTAATCAATACTCAGGTGTAGTATCGGGGACTTTTGATAAAAGCACAAAGAAATTCACTCCTAAAGATGATACCGGGAATATGAGTATAATTGGTTTTGATATTGGATTCCCTTTGTTAACTACAAGTCAGGTTGATTTAAAATTATATTCTGCATATAGTAAAATAATTGATTTCGGAAGCGGTTTTGCTACCGGCTTAATGCTTCAATTAAATGGACTGGGAATTTTTTCCGCCACAGCAAAACTTGAGCGCCGTTTTAACAATGATCAATATATTCCAGCATATTTTAATTCACTTTATGAAGTTGAAAGATTTCATGTTGATACTGCTTCTTCAAGCTTTTCAAGCAAAGCTAAAAGATTAGCTGAAACTATTGATCAGGGCGATGGGTATTTTGGTGAACTTGGAATTCATATCCTCAATACTTTTGATATTCTTGGAAGCTATCAGCGTTTAGATAAAAAAAGTGATAGCGGAATCCTTCATTTAGAAACAGATATTTCTCCTCAAGATTTATCTTTCATTGCAAGGGCAGGATATGATAAGGTAAATATTATGAATGGAAAAGATTTATTTACTCTGGATGATAGGTCATATCTGTATGCTGAATTGGGATACAAGCCTCTGCCTTATATGATTGTTTCAATGGTTTATAGCTGGACATTTTCTGCCGTGAAGGACAAAGACAAAAATGTAATTAATTATGTACCGCAGAAAAGAATTGAGCCAAGAGTATATTTTGTAATTCCTCTTGATTTTAGCGGAGGCAGCGAAGGGAATTAAATATTTGCAGAAATAAAATTTGTTAATTCGTCAACAGTGTAAAAAACATAGTCGCTGTTAAATGTCAACACTTCATTTTTTGCATAGCTGTCCCATATTACTGACGCAACTTCAACGCCTGCCGAATGCGCAGCTTTTATATCTGAAGGTGCATCTCCAATCATTAAAACATTTTCTTTCGGCAGATTAAATTTTTCCACGAATTTCAGTATTCCTTCTGCAGAAGGCTTGTGTTCCTTTATATCATCGCCTGTTATTATAAAATCAAAGTAATAAAATATTTCTAATTTCTTTAAAGTAATTTCAGCGGCAGTCCTGCCTTTGCCTGTATAAATTGAAAGAAGAATGTTTTTAGATTTTATTAATTCAAGAAGATCTTTTATCCCCGGGTATAAATCAGCTAAGTAATGATTATCAGAATAAAAATCATAATAATCTTTTCTCGCTGTTTCGTAATCTTCACCTGTCCACTCTTTAATAATTACATCTTCGGGTGGGCCGAATAAGGCAATAATTTCTTCATTCGTAAATTTCTTGTTTAAGTATTTCCCGCTGATATGATTGAACGAAGCAAAAATTAATTCATTCGTTGAAGTCAGAGTTCCGTCGATGTCAAATATAATTCCTTTGTATTTATTCATGTCTCTTCAAATTAAATTTAATTTTTTCATTATTTAACTAATGGTATGCATGAACGCTCGGTAAATGCTCCTTTGTAAGCACTTCATTAATGAAGTGCCTACATTTGCATAACATGAGTTACTAATTTATACTAAAAATGAAAATCTTTCCATCCATGTTTGATGCAGCGAACATATTATCTTTTATATGTTGAATTGAATGAACTCGTGCTGTTCCTGTAAAAAATAAAGGCACCCATGAGTAATCATTTTTAATCATGTAAACTTTGCCATTCGTCCCGCCAAATATAATTTTTCCATTCCATTCGATAGGCTCACACGGCATTGTATCTTCTCCGAACTTCATGTTTATCTCTTTAACTGTTTTCCCGTTTTTTGCCGCTGCAATATAAAATTTATCCAAAGAGCTTTTGATAAATAAATTATTTTTATCATTGCTGATTCCGATTGATTCCCAGCTTGAAAAATCTTTCTTTCTCCAAACAGTTGTGCCTTGAAGAAGATCAACGGCAGAAACAAATTTATCCGGCGTTGATATATAAACATTTTTTCCATCCGTAACAGGCCAGCAAGCGGCAGGGGAGTAATAGAAATTTTTATTCTCTGTCCATTTCCAATTTAATGTACCGGTTGCTGCGTTGATGCAGTAAAGATAATTATCCCAGCTTCCATAAATAATCTTTCCGTTTATAAAAAGCGGCTGGTCTTCTATCATCATGCCGGCAGAATGATTTTCCCAAATTTCCTCCAATGAATAAAGGTCATAGCAATACATATTTCCGTTTGATGAACCGGCAACTATTCCGGTAGTTTTAGCTCCATTATATTGAATTCCAAATTTGATTAACTGAGAGGTCAGAGGTTCACCAAGCCCGATAACTTGGATTAATTCTCCATTATTCACATTTAAAGTAATTAAATCACCTTCAATTGTAGCAACTGCTAAAATATCTTTATCCCTAACCGGCTTACTGAAGATTGTTTCTTTGGTGTCATACTTCCAAAGAAGATTTCCTTCCAAATTGTAACAATAAATAATACCGTCAATTGTTGATGCAAAAATTTTATCACCACTTACCAATAGCGAAGTTGACATAGATGCACTTAAATCTTTTTGCCATAAAACTGAAACACTATCAGAATATTTTATAAATTGAAGTGAATCTATTTGAAGAATATCCTTCTTAAAATTTTTCGACCATCCGCCCCAAGTTTTTTCCGATAAAGCTCCTGATGAATCTACCTGGATTTCAGTAATAATAATTGAGTCATATGTATTATCGATTATATTATAGCCGGCATATTTAGGCCTGCTTAAAGTCGACCTTCCCATGGCTGCTGGAATTCCGTCAAAGTTCAGCATTTTGTTTGCGTGTCCATGACCGACAAAAATTCCTTTTATATTATAATTTCTTAATAGATTTGTTACCTTAAACCAATTATCAATATCATCATCAAGTGGATGATGAACGTAAAAATAAATTTCTTCATTTTTTGGTGTCTTCTTTAATTCTCATCTGCGAGCCATTGTAAATCCTGCGGATCGATATGCCCACCGCCGCCGCGCCAGGGGATTCCACTTCGTAAACCAATATGCTTTTGATGATTTATTTCGTATGAAAATTTATCGTCATGCCATAAGTCAGTAAATTTTGTTAAACCACTTTCGCTCCATTTTGTATCATGATTGCCGGGAATTATTAAATAAGGAATTTTTAATTCATCAAGAATTTGTTTTGCCGAATCTAATTCATCATCTCTTCCTTTTTCTGCAATATCGCCTGTTACAACAACAAATGATAAACCGTTTCTTTCATTTATATCATCTACAACATTTTGTAAATCATTTCCTGCACCAGGAGCTCCGATATGAGTATCAGAAAGCCATGCGTATTTATATGATTGTGAATGTATTGAAATGCTAATGAAAAGAATTATAACAACTTGAAATAATAATTTTTTCATTAATAAATCCCTTATGAAGAAATAGAAAATTTTAAAACAAAATTAAAAAATTTAAAGATTAAAAAATTACAAGAGTTCAAGTTCTCCAAAGGAGTCCTTCGGACAAGATTAAGTTAAAGAATTTGTCATTCAAACATTCAACCAATCATTCAATCAATCATAATCTTGCAATCTTTTAACTTGTAATTTTGCAATAAAACGCCGAAGTTCAAGAATTTTTCGCTCAAACATTCAATCATTCAAAATTACATCCATTTCAATTAATCTTTTAATCTTTAAATTTTGTAATCAAACTTAAATTCAACAATTTAACAATTCAACAATTAGACAATTTAACCGGTCAACTTGAGTAATATTAATAAAAGAGATCAGCCTAACGCTTTTTCTCTTTATGAACTAACCAGAATTTTGGGAGGGTTGTTTCAGTTTCTTTCGGCTTATAGATTGGTATATTTTGTGAAAGCTTGGCCTTTATTTCAGGTAATATTTTATTCCCTAAATTTACTTTCAATTTATTAAAAAAACTTATCTTATTCCTGTAATAATAGTTTGCAGATATTTCTTTTTGTTTAGAAGCAGATAACTGTTCCTTCTGAAATACAAAGTTAAAAATATCTCTTTCTGTTATTTTATTGCTTTTCGTCATTAAATTAGATTCTTCTCTTTGTAAATGTTCATTACAAAAAACAAGATATCTCTTTTAATAGAATAAAAAACTCCCTGTTTGAAAAGCTGTTATATTTTTTTTCTATGAAATGAGTTTTTTTGAAATGTTATTCTTAGTTAGCTTGAATAGATATTGAAGAATATTATGGTAGCGGGTTTCATATTCCTCTTTAGTAAGATTAGTCATATAAAAATGCAGATACTCATATAAACAGCCCGTTATCCCGTTGTTTTTTAAGTCATCTATCATATTACTTAATGCATTTCTTAAGCATTCTGCTTCTTCTATGTTTAATTTTCCGTTAACAATGTATGTGTCGTTTATCTTATGTTCCGTCAGCTTTATGCTGTTTGTAATAATTTCTGTCAAATCTAATGAGTCTTTAAAGCAGCAGCTTTTATTTTCGTTTATGTTTTCATCAGCAATTATTTTTTTTAAATGATTTATCAGCAGATTCAATGGAATAGCAGGAAAGTACCCTGTTTCATTATTTATATATGAAAATATATTATCAATATATTTCTTTTTGTCAATAAATAATTCTATTGGTAGATTATTAAATGCTACTTCATCAATTGTCTCACCCTGGATATTATCTTTTTCAGTTTGAACAATAAAGCTGCGCCCCATAAAATTAACCTTTGAGTAGCTGTTCTTCCTTATTAAATAATTGACTGAATCCAAAATTTTCTTAAAGAACGGATCTGATTCTTTTAACACCAATACAATATGCTGCTCTACACGATTTGAAATAATTTTATTTAAAATAAATGAAGCATCTTCATCTGACTGTGGTTCCGGCTGCCATTGATTAATCGCAGACCTAAAACTATAAAAATAACCTTCTTCATTTTTAATGAACATAGGAGCAATTGCATCTATCGCAGTATCCTCTATAGAAAAGCCTTCTTTGAATATTACCGGGCTGAACTTATTATAATTTAACCTGATATACCCTGCAGCAATTTTAAATGCAGTTTCAACCAAGTTGTTTACTTGATATTGGTTTAAATTATTTTCACTTAGATTTTTAAGCAAAGATAAAGAATTGAAACAAAACATTAATAGGGGCCCCCGGTCAAATAACTTACGGTTTTACATAGCTTTAAAAAATAACAATACAATTAGCAAAAATTAATCTAATGATGCAAATTATTCCTTGTTAATTCTTTGTTAAAAAAAATTAATGTTGAAATTTAGCAGCGCCCTAATTTGCTTAATTAAGGTACGGTTTGACTCTGCTCACTGTGACTGATGTGATTAAATTGTAATCCCGGACGGAGTCGAGGGATAATTATATTCCTTAAAAGTTTCAGTAAATTAGGACACTACCTGAAATTTACCATTCTTCATATTACAAAACATTAGCTTGAGCATGATAATCTCATAACTAACTTCGGCTTTCTGCTGTAATGCTTTAAATCCAAATAACTTATCTATTTTATTATTCAATAATTAAAATAAAATTAAAAATTTTTACAATCATTTTCCAAACTTGCATGTATTTAAACTATTCAACAACTGAGTGTTCAAATAAACTAATCAATAACATATAATCAATAAACTGCTGAATATTTTATTCACTGTGGGAGTGACTTTGCGAAGCTGTGGAATAATTTGTTATAATTTATCTTATTATATGAGACTTCTGAAAAATTAACATTGATAAAGTAATAAGGTTCACTTATTTGATAAAAGAGTTACATTACTAATTGAAGTTACGCAAATGTCATGCTGAACTAGTTTCAGCATCTCAGAATCATAAAAAACAAAGATTCCGAAACAAGCTTGCCTGCTGCAAGCAGGTTCGGAATGACAAACTTGATTTTTTTTACTATTTGCATAACTTCAGTTACTAAGGTTAGAACAAACAATAAGGTTGTACAGAACAATTATACTATAGAAATTAAAAATAAATATAGAGCAAAAGAAAACCTTATAACTTTTATTAACCTTAGTAGCAACAATAAACAACCGGACACAAAAACCTTATTACCTTATTGAAGTTACACAAATGTCATGCTGAACTAGTTTCAGCATCTCAAAATCATAAAAAACAAAGATTCCGAAACAAGCTTGCCTGCTGCAAGCAGGTTCGGAATGACAAACTTGATTTTTTTTACTATTTGCATAACTTCAGTTACTAAGGTTAGAACAAACAATAAGGTTGTACAGAACAATTATATCTATAGAAATTAAAAATAAATATAGAGCAAAAGAAAACCTTATAACTTTTATTAACCTTAGTAACAACAATAAACAACCGGACACAATAACCTTATTACCTTATTGAAGTTACGCAAATGTCATGCTGAACTAGTTTCAGCATCTCAAAATCATAAAAAACAAAGATTCCGAAACAAGCTTGCCTGCTGCAAGCAGGTTCGGAATGACAAATTTGGGTCAAATTTATTCTCTCTTTAGCAATTATTTTGGACAGCGCTGATAAAACTATTTTAAATTAGTATTTTTAAAAAGTTTATTCTTAATCATAATTCTTCTTAAAGCTTAAAACTATGTTTTATAAAAATTTTCGTTTCATCCTTCCTAAATCTAAATCATTGCTAAAAGCTTTATTCTTGATTCTAATTTCTTGCTTCTTTTCTCTTACTAACGCCCAGGAAAATATTCAGATTGGTAAAGCCTTAGGGGCTGCTAATTATAATAATGGCGCACGGTATGATTATTCAGACCCTGAACAAATTAACATTAAAGTTCTGATTTGGGGTTATGTTAAATATCCCGGCCAGTATATTATACCTTCTATCAAGCGGTGTAAATGAACTGTTTGGATTAGCCGGCGGCCCTACTAAAGATGCAGAATTAGATAATTTAAAAATCTTCAGAATTAATCATGATTCTACCCAGACAATTATTCAGTTTGACTATAATGACCTGATGTGGAGTGATAATAGTAGATTGAGTAAACCAATTAAAATTCCTATGCTTAAAGCCGGCGATATTCTCCTGGTGCCCGGGGAACCGAGATTTTTCTTGAAAGATTATCTAAGTTTGGGATTATCAGTAATATCAACTATTGCCTCAATTGCAACTCTATTTGTTTATCTTTATAAGAAATGAAAATTAGAAAATAAATGGAAAATAAAAATTTAAATCAAATGTCCATTTGATGCGGCTTCAACAAAATCAATCAAAGATTATATTTTAATTGTTAGAACTAATTTAATTCCCTTTGTTTTAATTTCATTCAACAGTCTTAATTGCTGCTGTTGCTTATGCCATCTATGCTAAAAATATTTATAAATCTACAGTATCATTAAAAATTACTAAAACACCACAGGATGTCCTTCAGCCCTCTTCGACTGTCCCCGGTGCAACTGACCTGGATCGATTTATTACCAATGAAATACAAATTATTAGTAATTCTGATACCCGTGAAAAAGTTGCCGGATGCATTAATTGAATATTATAATAGAATCAAAAGATAAAGCCTGGTTCGTAATTTTAAAGCCGGGAGCTATTAACGATACGAGTAAATATAAAGCTGTTTATGAGCTCGGAGAGAAATATAAAAAAGATAGTTGCCGTCTCACAATATCCTGAGAGTGACATAATTGAAATATCTGCTGAATCACCCTCTCCCCGGGAAGCAGCATTAATTGCCAACACCTATGCCGCAAAATACAAAACAATTAACCTTGAAATTAACCGCTCTGAATTGACTGCTGTCAAAGATTTTCTGGAAAAGCAGGCCAAAGAGAAGCAGGAAGAGCTTAATAAAACCGAAGATGAATTAAATACATTTAAGGAAAAAGGCGGCATTGTACAGCTTGATGACCAGTCTAAAGAATTAATCTCACAGCTTGCCGGCCTTGATGCCGAAAGAGATGCCGCAAAGATTGATTTGCTGTCTTCCAATGAAATGCTTAAACAGTATAAAGAACAGATGAAAGCACAGGATCCTAAGCTTGCTGCATATCTCGAAAGCCAGACTTCCCAGGCATATATTGATGTGCTTCAAAAGCAAATTGCCGACCTGCAGATGAATAAAGATTTAGCAATGGCAAGCAATAATAGTAATATCGATATCTCTGCAAAAATCAAATCTTTTGACTTGAAGATAAATGAACTGAAACAAAAGCTTAATGAAAAATTTGAGGAAATCAAATCTTCAGCTTATGCCGGAACACCTAAGCAGGCAGAAGTGCTTACGGGCAAGCTGATTGAAGAGGAGATAAATAATCACTCACTTGCTATTCGTTTAAAGGAGCTGCAGAGTATTATTAATAGGTATGAAAGCAAAATGAGTACCCTGCCTAAAACAACCACAGAGCTTGCCAGGTATGAAAGGAAAAAAGAATCGCTGGAGCAGTTATATAAGATGGTTGACCAGAGATACCAGGAAGCTGAACTAAATGAATTGTCCCGCCCGGGAAATGTGGTAATTGTTGAAAAAGGTAAAGTTCCATTAATTACCTGAAAAACCAAATAGAATTAATGATAGTTTTTATTGGTTTAGTTACTGGTTTAATTTTGGCTTTTTGCTTTGTAATCTTCAAGGATTATTTCAATGATAAAATAAAAACTCCTGAAGATATTCAGAATGAAGATATAAATGTTTTGGCATGGATTCCTCAAATTAAAAGTTTTGATGATAATGAATCAAGTAAATTGATTGTCCTGGAAAAAACAGACTCACCGGCAAGCGAAGCTTTCAGGGCAATTAAATCCCGTATTCAATTTTCAAGCATTGATGAAGGCTCGCCAAAAACTATTTTAGTCACTTCACCGGCAGAGAAGGAAGGTAAAACTTTGGTTGCTTCTAATCTTGCTGTTAGTTATGCTAAATCCGGCCTGAAAACATTGCTGATTGACTGCGATTTACGAAGGCCGAAAATTCATGCTATAATGAACGACAAAAAAAAGCCCGGCCTTGTAGATTATTTATTTAAAAAAGTTGTATTCGATGAAATTCTCAAGGAATCGGGAACAAGAAATTTTAATTTTATTACTGCAGGCTCTTACCCGTTTTACCCTTCTGAACTGCTGGAATCCAAAACTATGAAAAGTTTTTTAAATGATATGCGCGCTGCCTATGATATTGTTATCCTTGATTCTGCACCGATACTTGCAGTGATTGATTCTGAAATATTGTCAAAGATGGTGGACGGCACTTTATTGGTAGTTTCCGCTGATAAAACAAAATCAGTATTGATGCTTGATGCTATTAAGCTGCTGAAAAATCGAAAAGCTGTTTTTCTTGGTTCTGTGCTTAATAATTTTAAATATAAAAACGGGTACGGTAACTATTATAAGTATTATTATAACTATCAGTCAAATGGCAAAGATTATAAAAAACATAAAGGGAAGCACGAAGTTTTAAATTAATTAACTGATTTAAAGTGTTATGCTGAATCTGCCTGCGCGAAGTCGCTTCGACAAAGCCAGGCTTGTCAAAGTGTGAATTCTTTCAGAAAACATAATCTTCGACAAGCTCAGATTGACAAGTTTAGAATAACTAACAAAGACTCAAGCAACTCTCCTTGATAGCATTGTCCATGACAACTATGAGTATGTCACACTGAGCCCAGTCGAAATGTGAGCTAAGTACAAATATTAGTTTTCGATTATACCTATTTGCTGTTGAGATATCATGTTGAGTCAGTCAAAGCATAACGGCAAAATAAATAATATCAAGTACTGTAGGAATGGCATTGGCACTTGGAGCAAATACATTAGTAATAGTAACAACACCTTTGGAGATAAATATACAATTTTTCAGGTCCTAAAAGGCTTCAATACTGTATGTAATGTAACTTCAATTAATTTAGAAAAATAAATCTAATTCATACCTCTTAAAATCAAAACAAAATCTTAATACATCCTGACTAAAGTTTGAGGCCAAATATTATTTTGTTATTTGCATAGCCATCCGGCAAATGTTCTTAACATCTTTTGAAAGGTATTAAATAATGAAAGCAGTAATACTAGCAGGTGGTTTAGGCACAAGGTTAAAACCTTTTACCCAAATTATTCCAAAGCCTCTACTACCAATTGGAGAAAAAGCAGTTTTAGAAGTTCAGATTGAAGCCTTAAGCGAACATGGCTTTGATGAAATTTATTTAGCCACAAACTTTCGTTCGGAATATATTGAAAACTTTATTGGCAATGGTGATCGTTATGGAACAAAAATAAAAGTAAGTAAAGAAGCAAAACCATTAGGCACTGTTGGGCCTTTAACTTTATTAAAAGATGAATTAACTGAACCATTTTTAGTGATGAATGGTGATATACTAACGCAGCTGATTTCTAGCAGCTTCTTTAATTTCGCAGTTTTGCAAAAAAGTATTCTAAATTAAATGTAAAGGAAATCATTACCCCATTTCAGTTCGGAAATATTTTTTTTGAAGGGGATTTTGTAACTAGGATTGAAGAAAAACCAAAAATTAAAACTAATATTCTTGGCCGGTATCTATATTTTTAAGCCTGAGATATTTGAACTCATCCCTGAAGATGAATATTTTGGAATGGATACGCTAATAAATAAAATGCTAGCTTTAAATCTACCTATTTCAAAATATCACATTCATGAATACTGGCTGGACATCGGCCAAATTGATGATTTCCATTCTGCACAAGAGATTTATAAAACTCACTTTGCCGTGGGAAAATAATGAATAATATATTGATTACTGCTCAATTCTAATTCCACGGGGCGATAAAAAACAAATAAATGTTTATGTTTTAGGAGAAGTAAATTTGAAAATATTGATTACTGGTGCAGGCGGGTTTATTGGTTCTCATTTAACTGAAATGTGCGTTAAAAACGGTTATGATGTAAAGGCATTTGTACGTTACAATTCAAAAAATAATTGGGGCTGGCTGGAGCATTCAGAAGTAAAAAAAGAAATTGAAATAATTACGGGAGATATTAGAGATTTCGATTCTGTTTACAAAGCTTTGAGTGACTGTAACGTAGTATTTCATCTTGCTGCTTTAATAGGAATTCCTTATTCATATATCTCCCCGCTTGCATATATTAAAACCAATATTAGAAGGTACATATAATATATTAGAAGCTTCTAAGCAGCTAAATATTGAAAGTATATTAACTACATCAACCAGTGAAACTTATGGTACCGCTCAATATGTTCCTATTGACGAAACTCATCCTATGGTTGGGCAGTCTCCTTATTCCGCTTCAAAAATTGCTGCTGACCAATTAGCAATAAGTTATTACCGTTCTTTTGCTTTGCCTGTAAAAATTGTAAGTCCGTTTAACACTTATGGGCCGCGGCAGTCTGCACAGGGCAATAATTCCTACCATCATTTCACAAATTTTAACCGGGAAAAAAGAAATTACTTTAGGAAATTTAGAGCCAACCAGGGATTTAACTTTTGTTAAAGATACCTGCAAAGGTTTTATTGAAATATTATAAATCAGAAAAGTTGTTTGGTGAAATAACAAATATCGGTATGAATGAAGAAATAAGTGTAGGTAATTTGCTTAATATGATTGTTCAAATACTCGATGCAGATATTCGTTTAAAAACTGATGGACAAAGAGTGCGGCCTGAAAATAGCGAAGTTGAAAGACTATTGTGTAATAACAAAAAAATTATTAATAACACCGGTTGGAAACCTGATTTTAATTTGAGAACTGGATTAATTGAAACAATAGAATTTATCAAAATGAATTTGAATTCGTATAAAACGGATATTTATAATGTCTGAATTTATTCCTCTTTCTGTTCCTTCCATAAAGGGAAATGAATGGCAGTATGTGAAAGAGTGTCTCGACACTGAATGGGTTTCTTCGGTTGGTAAATACGTTGACCTTTTTGAGCAGAAAATAGCTGAATATACAGGTGCTGAATATGCAGTTGCCTGTGTTAATGGCACTTCTGCATTGCATATTCGCTCTTAATCGCCGGTGTAATACCTGATGATGAAGTAATCGTGCCGACTATAACCTTTATAGCCCCAATCAATGCTGTGAGATATTGCAACGCGTATCCTGTTTTTATGGATGCCGATAAATATTATAATCTAGATGTGAACAAAACCATTGATTTTATACTTAATGAAACTGAATTAAAAAGTATTTTAAATGTGAAAGGTAAACAAGAATCTTTTACATTTAATAAAAAAACCGGGAGAAGAATTTCTGCTATTATTCCGGTTCATGTATTTGGCAATGCAGTTTGGCTGGATGAATTATACAAAATTTGCAAAGAAAGAAATATAAAGATTATTGAAGATGCCTCAGAAAGTCTTGGTACGAGATATATCAAAGGCAGCTTTTCCGGTAGGCATACCGGCACTATTGGTGAGTTCGGCTGCATTTCATTTAACGGAAATAAAATTATTACTACCGGCGGCGGCGGTATGATTTTAACAAATAATAAGGATTATGCTGAAAAAGCAAAATACTTAACTACCCAAGCCAAAGACGATCCTGAAAAGTTTGTTCACAATACTATAGGCTATAATTATAGAATGACCAACATCCAGGCTGCGCTTGGAGTTGCACAATTAGAACAACTAACTGACTTTATAAAAATAAAAAAAGAAAATTATTTTATTTATAAAGAATCAATCAATAATATCACTGGCCTTCATCTGGCAGAAGTGCCTGATTATTCTGCTAACAATTATTGGCTGTATGCTTTGCAGATAGATTCTGAAATTTACGGGAAAGATAAAGATCACTTAATGAAATTTTTGACTGATCATAATGTTCAAACCAGGCCAATTTGGTATTTAAATCATTTGCAGCGCCAATTCCAGAATTGCCAGAACTTACTATATTAAAAATGCTTACGAATTGTACGAAAAGACATTAAATATTCCGGGAAGTGTTAATCTAAAGAATGAAAGTATTAAAAAAGTTATTAAGCTGCTGAATGAAAGATAAAATAGTAATAATTGACTGTGCAGGCTCAGTTGTTATTAATAATATAGTTTCAGAGGGAACATATTTTGGAATACCTGTAAGGAAGATTAGTCTTTATAAAAACAAACAAAATTAGGATAATTTAGAAATGATTGAAAACGATGCGTAGAGAAATTAACTTATTATTTATAGGCGCTGCTAAAAGGATTTCACTTTTGGAGAGATTTCAAGAAGCAGCAAAAATCTTAAATATTAAATTAAATTTTTTTTCATACGAACTGTCTAAAAACGTTCCAGTTTCAAAATATGCAAAAGTAATAATTGGGCTTAAATGGAATGATCCTTTGATTGAGGAAAATATTATAAAAAATATCATTGACAATAAAATTGATATTGTCATACCTAATGTTGATCCCGCTATAACAATAATTAGCAAGATTAAGAAAAAATATAAAAAAATATTTGCACCTATAAGCGAGCCGGAAATTTCCGAATTATTTTATAATAAAATTAATGCAAATGACTGGCTTGAATCTAATGGTTTTCCAGTACCATCGAGAAGAATTAGATTCCCTATGATTGCTAAACCCAGGTATGGCTCTGCATCCCAGGGCATTGTATTATTGAATAATAAAATTGAATATTCTAACTTTATTAAAAACCATAAAGGGAATGATTATTTAATCCAACAGTTTATAACTGCACAAGAATATACGGTTGATGGTTATATTAATAACAAAAACAAAATCATCGGGCTTGTACCAAGAAAAAGATTGGCTACTACCGGCGGGGAATCTACTTTAACTTCAATAGACCTTGACAAAGATATTATTTCTCTGTCTAGAAAAATTGTTGCAAATGCCAAATTAAAAGGAGCTATTACAATACAATATTTAAAAGAAATAAAAACGAACATTTGCTTTGTGATGGATATAAACCCAAGATTTGGCGGTGGCGTAATTTTGGCCATAGAAGCTGGGTTAAACATTCCCTATTATATACTTTGTGATTATCTTAAAATTGAATATCAAACCAAAATTGAAATTAAAAACCACTTATTAATGAGCAGATATTTTAAGGAGGAATTCTTTGAGGCTGATAATTGATTTAGACGGAACTATTTGTACTGAAGAAAAGACATTTAGCCGCTCGCTTGCAAAACCAATCCCGGGAGCAATTGAAAATATAAATAGACTATATTCAGAAGGACACACAATTATTATTTATTCAAGCAGGTCATGGCAAGAATATGAAATGACTGCAGAGTGGTTGAAATCAAATAGTATACTGTATCACCAACTAGTTCTTGGCAAGCCAATTGGAGATTTATGGATTGATGACAGAGCAACACAATTCAGATCATGGGATGAAATAATTAATATTATTAATGATAATAATAAATAGAAGCTAGTTAAAATATTAATAGTTATTTATTACTCTATCTATTAGTTATAAAAATGTATTTGAGGATTTAAGTAGTGTGAACAAAATTTTACTATTAAATGTTAAAGAAAGTGGGAAATGGTCGGAATACTTAAATAGATTACCCAAAGAAAATCAAGACGTCTATTATATCCCGGAATATTATAAAATTTATGAAAATAACGGAGATGGAACTACGCAATGTTTTGTTTATGATGACGGATTTAATTTCGCATTATACCCATTTTTATTGAATCGAATTAATGATCTGGGATATAAACTTGATAAACCATATTATGATATCCGCGGCGCATACGGATATAATGGCGTTCTGTCTTCCATCTTATGATCCTCTTTTTATTAAAAATTTCTATACTGGATTTATAACATTTTTGTTTGGATAATAATATAATAGCCGAGTTCACAAGATTTAATCCACTAATAAAAAACGAGAATTTTTCAAAAGGTTATCTTGATATAATTTATAATAGGCCTAATGTATATATTGATTTGAATAATGATTATAGTTTAATATATAAAAATTATAAGCATTCAGTAAAAAGCAATATAAAAAAGGCTCAAAAAGATAATATAACAATTAAAATTTTTCAAAATGATTTTCCCTATAAAAAAGAATTTATTAGAATGTACAATAAAACCATGGAACGGGTTAATGCACCACAATATATTTTTTTTAATAAAAAATACTTTGAAGATACCTTTAATAGCTTACCATTAATTCACTTTGTATTATTCAAAAATAATATTCCAATTTCAACAGCATTATGTTTAGGAGGCAATGATTATTTACATGTACATTTTGAAGCTTCCGAGAAAGAATTCTGGAATTTAAGGCCGAATGACTTATTGATAAATGAAATTGTTAAATATGGTATTCAAAGTGGATATTCAAAAGTGCTTTTAGGAGGGGGCCGTACAACATTAGAAGACGATGCCTTATTAAGGTTTAAGAAAAAATTTTCAAATCAGACATCTGCTTTTTATATAGGTAGCAAAATTTATAATATAAACATATATAATAAAATATGTAACATTTGGGCAAATAAATATCCTAAATTAACCAAAAAATATAATAACTTTATATTAAAATATAGGATGATCCCACTCAATAATATTTATAAATAAAATAAATGTAAGAAAAAAGTTATATATCTAAAAACTTTAGACATGGAGATCCTAATGCAAAATGAATCAGCTTTAAAGAATCAAATGAAAGAATTTTGGAATAAAAAGAGCTGTGGTGAAATTTACGCAGTTGGCCAATCTGAAAAGGAATATTATGATTCGGTAAGCAGGTCACGATATGAGCTCGAACCATATATTCATAATTTTGCGAAATTTCAAGAAGGTAATAACAAAGATATTCTTGAAATTGGTATTGGTATGGGATCGGATCATGCTGAATGGGCTAAATCAAACCCTAAATCACTAACTGGTGTTGATTTAACACCAAGGGCTGTTGAACACACTAAAAAGAGATTTGCTCTACTTGGGTTAATGTCGAATATAAAAGAAGCAGATGCGGAGCAACTGCCATTTGATGACAATTCTTTTGATTTGGTTTATTCGTGGGGTGTTTTGCATCATTCGCCAAATACACATCAAGCAATAAAAGAAGTTTTTAGGGTTTTATGTATTGGTGGCAAAGCTCGAATTATGATATACCACAAGAATTCTTTAATAGGATATTTATTATGGATACGATATGGTTTTTTAACGGGGCACCCGTTTAGGAGTCTGAATGATATATATTTCAATCATATGGAAAGCCCAGGAACAAAAGCTTATTCAATAGAAGAAGCAAGAAAAATGTTCTCTCTATTTTCGAAGGTAGTTATAAAGACGCAATTAAGTTTTGGAGATTTATTACAAGGTGCAGTTGGTCAAAAACATAAAAGTATCTTATTATCTATAGCCAAGAGGCTGTGGCCACGTAAGCTCTTAAAATTATTGTTTAAGAATCATGGATCCATGTTGCTTATTGAGGCACAGAAATAAATCATAATAAGTTACTAAAAAAGATATAAATTATGCTGCACACCATTACCACAAATAAGCATTTTGTTGTTATTATAAAAAAAATTAATAATAAATATACTGCTATTTTTAAAAACTTTTATCTTAAGGATGAATTTAACTTATATAGATTACTATCTGTTAAAAATAATTATAACTGAATAATTAATAAAATTTAAATGATTAACATTAAAAACAAAAAATTTAAGTATTTCTTAGTATCTTTTTATGAATTTATAATGAGTATATGCTTTATTTTACCCCGATTTAGATTTTTAAACAAATTTAAATCAGCAATTTTGAGGATTCAAGGGGCTAAAGTTGGTAAAAGAATTGTTTACTATCCAGGTATTCGAATAATACCAGGTAGAAATGTTGAAATAGGTGATGATGTTGATTTTGCATTAGGGGTTATGGTAACTACTAAATACGGTGTTAAAATTGGAAAGCGAGTATTAATAGGCTTTGGAGCAAAAATATTATCTGGATATCATATAATTCCCCCAGGGAGCGGTAGAATTTTCGACACTGGTGATAATGGATCAAAAATCATTATTGAAGATGATGTCTGGATTGGTGCTAATAGTATTATATTAGACGGCGTACATATTGGCGAAGGTGCTATAATTGCTGCGGGTTGTGTAGTAAATAAGGATGTCCCATCATTCGCAGTCGTCGGCGGTGTCCCAGCAAAAATAATAAAATATAGAAATTGAATTATTACCTTATAATAAATCCTATTAAAATAAGTTAAAGATTGCATCCCAAATAATAAAATCTTATCTGCTAATTGAATCCCATAGTGATTCTCTAGGATGATTGTTAGTAATTAAAAGCAAAGGGCAGGGCTTCTATTTAATAAATTCTTAAATACATTGTTAAATTTTTCAACCACTCCCAAATTAAATATTATTTTGTTGTAAATGACCAAATATCTTAGAAAATATTTCTCTAAAAACATATTGAGTGGTTTTGGAGCAATTACTTATCTCTCTGGATTAGGTTCATTAATCCCGATTATTTCTGTACCAATATTTTTAAAAGTTATTGGGCCTCACTTATACGGTGAATGGATTTTAATTAATTCTATTGTTTTTTATTTTACTTATAGTGATTTTGGATTAAACAGGGTCTTAGCAAACTCAATGACTATTGATGTTTCAAACGGGAATATAAAACGAGCTTTAATAAATTTTCAAAAAGCATTAACTTTTGTTTTATTCATTTCAGGCTTAGTTATTTTTCTAACATTATTTTTATTTTATTCTAACCGTTTATATTTTTTAATTCGCTCTGAATTCATAAGCTTTGATAGCATTAGCCAAATTTTTTTATTTTTAATACTTAATGCTATTATCACACTTAACTTAACATATATTGAGGCCGTTTATAGAAGTTCTGACAATTTTGCATTTGGTACTTATATAATATCTACAATTCAATTAATTAGTCAATTAGGGTTGTTGATAATATTGTATTTCAGCAAAAATCTTGTTCTCAGTGTATTTTTTATGTCTATAGTATCATTGACAGGATACTTTATAGCTGTCATTCTACTTAAGAAAAAATGCTCATGGTTCGAAATCAGATTAAAAATTCCTGATAAAAAATTTTTCAAGGAATTTCTTAATCCTTCAATTGCATATCTTTTTTATCAAATAGGAAATTCTATTAACATGCAGGGGTTAAATATTGTTGTAGGAATTATATTAGGGCCAATTACATTATCAATTTTTTCTACCATAAGGACAATGGTTAATTCCGTTAAACAATTTATAAATTTGATATCACATACTTACTGGCCGGAATTTTCAAGAGAATTTGGGAAAAAGGATTTCTCAATAGCTAAAAAGCTTCTGAACCAAGCATTTAGGATTAATTTGTATGGTACCTTAATATTAACGATTGTTCTATTATTATTTGGCAAAGAAATATATTTAGTTTGGACCAGCCACAGATTAGCATTCGACGATTTATTTTTTTATTTATTAGTAATTAGCCTATTTACTTATTCTTTTTGGAATACAAATTTTTATTTTTTAATAGCTTCAAATAACCATTCTTTCACCGCTGTAATATTTATGTTTTTTTCATTAACTCAATTAGCCATTAGTACTTATTTACTTAAAGTTTTTGGAATTTCTTTAGTGCCTGCTATAACAATTATTACTGAGATTTTATTCTGTTTTGTGGTTTTTAAGCAAACTGCTTTTGTATTCAATGAAAATACTTTTTCATTTGTTAAGTCCCAATTCATGAAATTATTTCTAAAAACTGCCAATTAATAAAAGAATTTAATATAATATAGTTAAACAATCTTAAACCATAAAAGTATAATTTCTAAATATTAATTTCTCAATAAAGAAAAATTCTTATGATTAAAAATCTCAATTTTATTATATATAGATATGATGCCCGCTGAGTATATAACATATTTAAATAAGAAAAAAGTAATATTATTTAATATGCTATTTTTAATAAATATACTTTCACCATATACTACATGGGCATATATAATTCAAATTGTTTCACTTTTCTTATTAATTACATTTTTTAAAGAGGATTCAATTGTAGTAGATTCGAAAAATATTTTCATAATAATTTCAATTTTAATAAGTTTCTCATTTTCTTTTTTTTGGTCAAATATTTCAACTGAGAATTATTTCAGGTTTTTGAATCTATTATTACTTTTTTTATTTTTTCCGATAACCAAATATTACCCAATTAAAACAAAAATTTTACTATTTGTTTTAATTATTATATTAGCTTCCCAATTAGTTTATTTCCTCAACGTAAGTAATGCAATAAATATTATAGATTATATTTTCCCACCTGATCCGTTGCAAAATGCAGTAGGGAATGGGGCATTTAATGTTTTAAGCGCTAAATACTCTTTTAGAACGGGTGGTATTTACCACAACGGAAATAATTGTGGGCAGATATTGAATTTAATATTAGTAGGTTTTATAATCCAAAATAAAGGGAAGAAATTATTATCTACTCTATTATTTTACATAATTTTAATTTGTGCAATAATAATGACTGGAAGTAGATCAGCAGCCATAATTAGTGTTGCAATAATAGGCTATTATTATTTAATAATTAATAAAAAAAGTTCGAATTTTATTCTATTGTTTATAGTATTATTATCGCTTATTAGCATTGCAATTACATTTAATTTAAGAATATTTAATTTAGTTTCTGATATCCAAAAGAATCATGAGGGCAGTCTTGTTGCAAAGTTTAGTGTTTTAAAGTATTATTTAAATAATACAGAATCTTATACATTTATTCTGGGGTAATTTTAATGTTAATGCAATTCGAAGTTCAAGCTTATTAAAAACTATAGGGATAAACTTTTTTGATAATGAAATTGGTTATATCATATATTCATTAGGGATATTTGGATTATTATCCTTTGGAATATTTTATTATTTTATAATAAAAGGGGGTAATAATTTTGTAAGACTTGCGTCTATTTTAATTTTATGGTCAATCTCATCCTCAGTGTTTTTCCAATTTAAGTTTAGTTTTCTATTTATGTTAATTTTATCCAATTTTTATGAGAATCGTTCTGAAATATTTATGAAAGAATATAAAATAAATGAATATAAGAATTTAAGTTTTAAATTTCATGGTAGGTAATAGGATTAAAAAATCAAAAATTGTTGGATAATAATGGCTTTAGTTTTTCAAAAATTGAAAAATATTATTGTTTTATCATCCTCGTAAATAAAAAATTATAAGAATAGATTAGAAATTTTTATGCTGCAAAATTTCAATAATCAAGCAAGCCAAATTTTCTAAGATTTTCAATTAAATATTTTACTAATGCGAATATTAATTAATTTATCAACTCTAAAAACTGGTGGTGGGCAAAATGTTGGATTGAACTTTCTAAGTGCTCTAAAACAAATGGATTATAATGCAAATTGTTACTATTATTTAGTTGCTAGAAATTCAGCAATTCATAAATATTTAATCCAAAATAAATTTCCTAATATAATAACTTCATCACATTCACCAATAAAAAGGATATTTCTAGAAATATTAAAAATATCTAAGTCAATTAGAAAAAGTAAAATAGATATAATTTATACTTATTTTGGCTATGGCATGTTTAATAAAAAAATTCCTCAAGTGTGTGGTGTGGCAGTATCAAATATATTTTTCCCAGAAATAAAATTCTGGCAAGGAAATAAGTTTCAACTTCTTGTATATTTTTTAATGGATAAGTATTGGATTTATGGAATTAAAAATGCAAATGGTTTGATATTTGAGAATAAACAAATGGAAGTGAGAAGTCATTCACTATTTAATATAAAACCCAATAAAACTATTTATATTCCGCCTTCATTTAGTCAAAACTTTGAAAATAAATCATATACACTTCCAAGTGATAATAGACAAATAAATTGTAAGTTGTTAATGCTCAGTGGTTGGCATTTAAATAAAAATATTATGAGTGTACCTGAAATTGCATATTCATTAAAGAAAAGTAACATAAATTTTCATTTTATAATTACGGCACCGTTAAATAATTCCTCAGAACATTTAACTTTCCTTAAGTTGTTAAAAAAATACAGCGTTGAGGATTTGGTTTCATTAATTGGACAGGTTAAAAAAGAACAATTAAAAAGTTTATATGAAAAAATTGATTTTGTTGTATTAATGAGCAAATTAGAAAGTTTTAGTAATAATGTAATTGAAGCGTGGCAATTTAGGAAACCACTAGTAATAAGCAATGCCAATTGGGCAAAAGAAATTTGTAAAGATGCTGCATATTATATAGAAAGAGATAATCCCTCAAAGATTGCTAATGCCCTAATCCATCTTTACAAAAATGAAAGCATACAAAAAAATATTGTTAATAATGGACTCTTAAAATTAAAAGAATATCCTACCATTGAAGAAAAAACAATGATGGAAATGAAATTTATCGAGAAGATTTACCATGAATCTAAAGATAATAATTAAAGATCTAATCATATCAAATTTCGAATCAATTTCTGATCTGATTTTTCTACAACCAAGACATAAGTTTTTTTTTAACGGGATAGAGAAGTTGTTTTTGAAATCGATGGATGCTCAAGTTGGTAATTTGGTAACATATTATCCATGAATTAACATTAGAATTGGAAGAAATTTAGTTTTATTAGATAATATTGACTTAGCAGATGGTGTTCTAGAAATTGGGGACAGAGCACTATTTGAATTTTATACTATGATATTTTCAGATAATCATGTAATCCCATTGAATCGAGAAAATATTTTTTAGTGGATTGAAAAGATAAAAAGCAATAATTAAAATAATGTTTGGATTAATAGTGGCTGTGGGTACTTGCTTAAGTAAAAATTTGTCAAGGGGCAATTTTTTCGGCAGGCAGTGTTATTGATATTCCCCTTACACAATTACTACTAATTTACCAGCGAGAGTTATAAATGATAGGAATTAATAAATTTAAAATATTTATTTAATAATATTATCTTCTTAATTATATGTGCGGAATAACTGGAATTATTGCAGAAAATGCATCAAGTTTTATTGAGGATATGACTAATGTTATTAGTCATCGGGGACCTGATGACAGTGGGATTTATATACATAAAAATCTATCACTTGGTCATCGAAGACTTTCAATCCAAGATTTAACAGCAAATGGCCATCAGCCTATGATTTCAAATGACGATCGTTATGTAATACTGTTTAATGGTGAAATATATAATCACTGGCAAATTAGGTCGGAATTAAAAACCAAATATAATTTTAAATCAACTTCTGACACTGAAACATTATTATACGGGTATATCGAATATGGAACTGATCTATTCAATAAACTAAATGGAATTTTTGCATTTGCAGTATATAATAAAGAAAACGATGAACTCATAATTGTTCGTGATCAATTTGGTGTAAAACCTCTATACTATTATTATTATGATCAGAATTTTTTATTCAGTTCGGAATTAAAAGCTATCAACAAATATCCTTTACTAAATAAAAATATTGATAATAAATCAATTGCTAATTATACCTATTTCTTATATTCTCCTGGTGAGAACACACCTTTTAGATATTGCAAAAAATTACTTCCGGGACATTATTTAAAACTTAATATTAATGACTTAGAATCTTTTCAATTAAAAAAGTACTATGAAATACCATTTAACGGAAATTACCATAAATCAAGTGAAGATAATTTAATTGAGGAATTAGACAATAAACTTACTAATGCAGTAAAAAGACAGTTAATTTCTGATGTGCCTATTGGATTTTTCTTATCGGGTGGCCTTGATTCAAGTATAATTGTAGCTTTAGCTAAAAAGATTGAACCAAATAAAAGTCTGAAGTGTTTTACAATTGAAACTGATACTAACAGTAAAAGAGAGGGTTTTGAAGAAGATTTGCCTTATGCTAAAGCTGTTGCCAAACATTTAAATGTCGACCTGGAAATTGTAAGCGGACATATTAATATCATTGAAGATTTTGATGAAATGATATACTCGTTGGACGAGCCTCAAGCAGATGCTGCTCCTTTGAATGTATCAAACATCTGTAAAAAAGCGCGTGAACAAGGATACTATGTGTTGTTAGGTGGAACTGGTGGTGATGATTTATTTTCAGGATATAGACGTCATCAATTCCTTTATTATGATCATAAAATGTCTTTAATCCCTTTTTTCGTTAAAAAGTTATTAAATAGAATATCTTTAAACCTTTCATACAATTCGTCAACAAAAAGAAGAATAAAAAAATTATTCTCTGCTTATGAAGAGAGTGATCCGATCAAACAGGTTGCAAATCTTTATGGATGGCTTCCAGAAAAAAATATCAAAGTGATATTTAACGAGCTTGATGATTTTCAACCAACAAAAATACTACTGGATTCTTTACTAAATATTCCCGAAGAGAAATCGAGACTTAACAAGTTATTATTTTGGGATATGAAATATTTTTTAACTGATCATAATCTTAATTATACTGATAAAATGAGTATGGCGCATGGTGTTGAGGTAAGAGTTCCTTTTTTAGATAAAGAATTAGTTGAATTTAGTACTAAAATTCCCCCAGAATTAAAAATGAAAGGGCAAACGACAAAATACTTACTTAAAAAAGTTGCCGAACGTTATTTACCTAATGATGTAATATATAGATCCAAATCTGGATTTGGGGCTCCGGTAAGGGATTGGATTTTAAATGGCTTTGATAAAAAGCTTGATGCTTTGGCGGAATCTGGTACAAATGGATTATTTAATAAAAATGAAATTCGAAGTTTAATAAAATTAAATAAAGAAGAAAAAATAGATGCTTCATATTCAATATGGGCATTGTTAGCTATAGATAGCTGGTATAAACAATTTGTAAATTAGTGTATGAAACAAATCATTCAAAATTTAAAAACCGGTGAAACTTTATTAGCCGATATTCCAGTGCCTAAAGCAAGCTCTGGAAAAGTTCTTATAAAAACACACAGAAGCTTAGTTTCATTAGGTACTGAAAGAATGCTTGTTGAATTTAGTAAGGCTAATCTTTTACAAAAAGCAAAGCAGCAGCCTGAAAAGGTTAAACTAGTTTTGGATAAAATTAAAACCGATGGATTAATACCTACTTTAGAAGCGGTTTTTAATAAACTTGATGAACCCTTACCGCTAGGGTATTGCAATGCTGGTGAAATAGTTGAATTAGGAAATGATGTAAGTAATTTTAAAGTTGGTGATAGAGTAATTAGTAACGGACCCCATGCTGAATTTGTTAGTGTTCCTAAAAATTTAGTAGCAAAAATTCCCGAAGGAGTGAGTTATGATGAAGCAAGTTTCACTGTAATCGGCTCCATTGGTTTGCAGGGTATTAGGTTAATTTCTCCAACATTTGGTGAAAGTGTTGTTGTTATAGGATTAGGTTTAATAGGTTTAATCTCTGCACAGATACTCTTAGCGAACGGGTGTAATGTAATCGGGTTTGATTTTGATGAAACTAAAGTAAAGCTGGCAGAAAAATTTGGTGCTAAATCTTTTAAGGTTGGTGAAAATACAAATCAAGTTGATATTGTAAATAATTTGACTAATGGTCTGGGCAGTGATGCTGTTTTAATAACTGCATCAAGCAAAAGTAATGAAATTATCAGTAATGCTGCCCGGATGTGTAGAAAAAGGGGAAGAGTTGCTTTGGTTGGTGTAATTGGCTTAGATATAAACAGAAGTGATTTTTACGAAAAAGAAATTTCTCTTCAAGTTTCCTGCTCCTACGGTCCGGGAAGATATGATGAGAATTATGAACAAAAAGGGAATGATTATCCAATCGGTTTTGTTAGATGGACAGAACAAAGAAATTTTGAAGCAATTTTAAATGCAATTAAAAACCATAAAATAGATGTTAATTCCTTAATTACGGAAATAATACCATTTGAGGAATATTCTAAAGTCTATTCAAACTTAAGTGCTGCAAATAATATTGCCTCAATTCTAAAATATTCTGGAAATGCAAAAGTTGAGAATAAAGTACAAATAACAGAAAAAACTTTCAACAAAAGGGGAGGAAAAACTGCAATTATAGGTGCCGGTAATTTCACTAAAATGACTATGATGCCCATATTAAAAAAAATAAATGCTCCAATTAAATATATTGTCAGTAACGGTGGTTTAACAGCGTCAAATTTAGCAAAAAAATATGGTGCAGAATTCAGTACGACTGATTTTGATTCAGTATTAAATGATAATAGTGTAACAAACATTATTATTACTACCAGACATAATTTACATGGTTCAATGGTTATTAATGGACTAAAAAATGGCAAAAGTGTTTTTGTTGAAAAACCTTTAGCATTGAACATGAATGAACTTGATGAAATTATAAAAGTTTATAGCGCTTGTCATTCTGAACTTGTTTCAGAATCTAATAACCATTACTCATCTTTAATGGTAGGATTTAACCGTCGTTTTTCACCATTTATTCAAAAAGCAAAATCATTAATAACAAGATCCAAGCAGTCTAAATATTATTGCCACCATGAATGCTGGCTTGATTCCTAAAAATGTTTGGGTACATGATTTAGAAGTCGGCGGAGGTAGAATTATTGGTGAAGCTTGTCACTTCATTGATTTGTGTGTCTATATGACCAGCAGTTTAGTTAAAAGTGTAAATATGAGTTCATTAGGCAATAATTCAGATGAATCAACTGACAATGCAATTATTACACTTAAGTTCGAAAACGGCGCACAAGCAGTTGTCAATTATTTTTCGAATGGAAGCAAAGCTTATTCAAAAGAGAGAATTGAATTGTATTCTCAGAATAAAACTTTGGTAATTGATAATTTTAGAGAAATGTACGGATACGGATATAATGGATTTAAGAAGATGAAATCAAAGCAGGATAAAGGGCATTTTGAACAATTTAAAAAATATTTTGAATTTGTGGAAAAAGGTGGTAAACCTCTAATTGCATTTGAAGAATTAGTTAATGTTTCAAAAGCATCTTTTGCTGCAATTGAATCCTTACTAACTGGTAAGACAATTGAAATCGAATAACCTATTCAAGTATTATCCCATTTAACAAAAATTCTTACGTCATCTCAACAATTGGGATTCCTCAGAATGATAAATATGGCGTTATTATTTCAAGAAAAAAGTAAATGAATAAGTTAGAGCAATTTTTTCAAATTCTTAAAAATATGGGATTTGAATATGTCCTTTTCA
This sequence comes from uncultured Bacteroidota bacterium, assembly GCA_963775245.1. Classification (GTDB taxonomy): domain Bacteria; phylum Bacteroidota; class Ignavibacteria; order Ignavibacteriales; family Ignavibacteriaceae; genus CAVSWT01. The sequence continues at coordinate 14,213 of CAVZID010000022.1, read as the reverse complement.
GAACTCAGTATGAATTAAAAAGGAATTTAGGAATTTTAAGAAAAAAGTTTCCCACAAATTTTGAATCAAAACAATTTATAACATTAGAAAATTGGAAAAAATCTTCGGTAAAGTTTTTTTTTGAATCAAGAGAAAAGTTTAAATTTTGCAAAACACAGAAATGAGAAATTAAAACAAGAGTATGAAAACTATTTACATGGGAGATTAAAATTCTTTAACGCCAAATATTTTTATTTAGGCAAAGATTTTGACTGGATAACTAATCCGGCTTCAAATTATAAATATAATATAAATGACCATTGGACAAAAGTTAAAGATATTGATCCCAAAGCTGGTGATATAAAATACGTTTGGGAGAAATCTAGGTTCTCATTTTTATATCTATTGATTCGTTATGATTATCATTTTGATCAAGATAGTTCTAAATTAGTCTTCACTGAGATATTATCATGGATTAAAAATAATCCTATAAACATGGGGCCTAATTATAAATGCAGTCAGGAAATTTCAATCCGCATATTAAATTGGACTTTTGCACTTTACTTCTATAAGAATTCAATAAACTTAACTGAAGATATTTTTTATGAAGTCATCAATTCTATAAACCAACAGACTCAAGCATGTGTATTCAAATATTAACTTTTCACGTAAGACTGTAAGAAACAATCATGCTATTACCGAAACGCTTACATTGTTTTTATGCGGTTTATTATATCCATTTTTCCCACAATCAAAAATCTGGAAAGAGAGAGGTAAGAAATGGTTCGAAGAAGAAATTAATTATCAAATTTATCAAGACGGTTCCTTCCTTCAATTTTCTATGAATTACCATCGTGTAGTAATTCAATTATTAACGTGGGCTGTTTTGTTAGCTAAGAATAACAAAGAGAGTTTTTTAGGCTTTGTATATAAAAAATCTGAATTGTCCTTGAACTTTTTACTAAATCATATTAATCAAATTGATGGATTTTTACCTAATTATGGACCAAATGACGGAGCATTATTTTTCAAATTGAATAATTGTGATTACCGGGATTACAGGCCACAGCTTAATGCATTGGAATTTGTCTTAGAAGACAAAATTTATTTTGATGATAAAGAATTACTAGAAGATTCATTTTGGTATGGGCTAAAACTTCCAAAGATGCCTACTTTTTTCGAAGAGAAAAATTTAGCTTCGTTTAAGGAAGGTGGTTATTATACAATTCGAGATGAACAATCTTTTACTTTTATCCGTTGCGGTAAATATAAAGATAGGCCTGCACAGTCAGATAATTTACACATAGATATTTGGGTTAAGGGTGAAAACATTTTAAGGGATGCCGGTTCTTATTTATATAATTCTAGTGAAGAAGATATTATGTTTTTTAATGGAACCAAAGGACATAATTTAGTAATGCTTAATGGATATGATCAAATGCTTAAAGGGGCTAGATTTATTTGGTACTACTGGACTCAAGCAGAATCTGCTTGTCTTTCTGAGACAGTAGATTATTTTAAGTTTGAGGGTAAAATAAAAGCTTTTACATATGTTAAAAATAATATTTACATAGTAAGAGAGGTAATTAAGGATAAATCTAAAAATATATGGGAAATTTGTGATAATGTGATTAACAACCCGGGTTTAGAGATGATACAAATTTGGAATCCTTCAGATTCTTTTTTTGATAAATTTACCATTAAATCTGTTGATGAAAAAAATAATATAATTGGGCCTGAAATTAAGCACGGATGGTTTTCCGGTTATTATGGTGTAAAGGAAAAGACTAAGCAAATAATCTTCAAATCTACCGGTAATAAAATTAAAACAATAATTGAGGAAAATTAGTGAATATTCTATTAATCCATCAATATTTTATAGGTAAAGATGGAAGCGGCGGCGGCGGTGTTCGTTTTAATGAAATGGTTAAAGTTTGGAATAATGAAGGTCATAATGTAACTGTACTAGCAGGGATGATTCATTATGCAACTGGGAAAAAAATATCACAATATAAGGGTAAATATATATTTAAAGAGTCATATAATAATTTATTAACTGTATATAGGTGTCATGTTTCCGAGGCATATGATGTTAATTTTTTTGGTAGAATTTGGGCATATTTTTCATTTGTATTTTCAAGTATTATAGCTGGTATTTTTTTATTGAGACAAAAATACGATATTATTGTAGCATCCTCACCACCTCTTTTTCTTGGAATTACATGTTATATACTTTCTAAATTAAAAAATATTCCTTATGTATTTGAGATACGGGATCTTTGGCCGGAATCTGTTATTGATACCAAAATACTTACAAATAAATACCTTATTAGATTAAGTTATTGGTTTGAAAAATTTATATACAAAAATGCAAAGTTTATTAATGTTTTGACACCTGCTTTTAAGGAAGTCTTAATTTCCAAAAAAAACATTTCACCTTCCAAGATCTCTATCATTCCAAATGCAGCAGATTTACAAATAGTTAAAAATGTCTTAAATGATTTTGATACAAATGAATTTAGGAAGAAACATAATTTATTGGATAATACTATAATAATTTATATTGGTGCTCATGGTATAGCCAATGGATTGAATTTACTAATCGAATGTGCAAAATTATTAGAGAATGAAAGTGTACTCTTTTTTATTAGTTGGTGCCGGTGTAGAAAAAAATAAACTAATTGAACAAGCAAATAAAATAAAAGTTAGTAATTTAAGATTTATAGATCCGGTTCCTAAAGAAGAAGCTATGAAATATATTTTAGCCTCTGATATCGGGACATCGGTTTTATTAAAAAGGGATACGTTCAAAACAATATATTCAAATAAGACATTTGATTATATGGCATGTAAAAAGCCTATTTTATTAGCAATTGACGGAGTATCAAGAGAATTAATTGAAACGGCTAAATGTGGATTGTTTGTTGAACCCGAAAATTCAAAAGATTTTGTTAATAAAGTTAGAGTTTACTTAAAAAATAAAGAAAAAATGATAGAAGACGGATTAAATGGTTATAATTATGTAGAAAAAAATTTCGATAGGCATAAGCTAGCACTTAATTATTTACAATTATTGAAGAATCAAAAAAAGTAATTAAATTTATAAATACGTATAAATTTTTAAATATGAAAATTTGTTTTTATAAAACAACTGATCTGAGCACATCAAAATTTGAGCAGATAGTAAGCAATTTTAATTTAGTATTTAATAGGAATGTTGAATTTGAATATTTTAAACGCACTTATTGCCAGACTAATTTAGGCTTTTCTTTTCATAGTACAGTTGAAGATAATAATTTAATTGGGGGAGTTTTTACAGTAATTCCCTATGAATATTTAGTAAATGAAAAAAAAGTATTAATCGGTTTAGCAGTTGGGACATATATTATTCCAACGTTTAGAAAAGATCCCTATCTTTTAAGACAAATGTTTGAAGTTATGGAAAATAATTTGAAAGCTTATAATATAGATTTCATAATTGCAATACCAAATGATAATGTATACACTTATTGGAAATCAGTTGTTAAATGGAAAGACATTGGTAACTTAAATTATTATATCCACCCCATTAATTTACATACTTTATTTAAAAATCGGTTTCTTGTTCCGTTTAATAGATTAATATCTTTTACGCTCAATAGTATCATATTTATTAGAAAATTTTTAAGTAATAATTTTTTTGAGAAATCCATAAGAATTTATAGAGATGATTCATTTCTTAACACAAGATTATATAGTTACAATAAAGTAACTTCTAAAAATTTTAGTTATTATTATAAAATATATAATGAAGATGGTGTTAGGAGTGCTTATATAATTTATTTTTTCCCGCGCAAAATTTCTATTTTGGAAAAATGTGTAAAAAATCTTACGATCCAAAGAAAAAATGATATAGATTTGATCCTTTATATTGGTAATCTTAAATATTCGCCACTTAATATGATTAAAGTTCCTAGTAAATATGAACCTAAACATATTCATTTTACAGGGAGAGAGTTGAATTCAAAATTATTTCCTGATTATTTTTTAGATATAAAAAATTGGGAAATCGATTTACTTAATTTCGATGTTAGGTAGCAATCAAATGTTTGATTCTTTTTCAGTAGATTGGGAAGATATCTATCCTTACCCGGTAGAGAACTTTGAAGAATTTTATTCTAAGCCGTTTGGTAATGATTTAGAAAAAGCAACCTATTTGTTGCTTGAGGTTTTTGATGATCTCAAAATAAAAACAACATTCTTTTGTATTAGCCATTTTGCAAAATTTTACCCAAATATTATAAAAGTAATTTTTAACAGTGGTCACGAAATCGGTAGTCACACACATACTCATAGATTCCTTAATAGAATAGCAACTGATGTTGCTAAAAAAGAAATTTATAAATCAATTGGTATATTAGAAAATCTTATTGGTAATAAATTAGTATCTTTTAGAGCACCTGCATTTAGTATCTCGAGCAAAGATAAAATATTATTAGAATATTTAATTGAAATGGGAATAAAATACGATAGTAGTTTTTTCGGAAAATCACATGAATATGGAGGTGATAGCAAAACTAAACTTGAACCACACATTATCAAACTTTCGTCAGGAAATTTAATAGAATTGCCTATTTCATTATATAAATTTGGTAAAATTAAATATTGCTATTCTGGAGGAGGTTATTTTAGAATCACTCCCCAAAATTTTATCATTCATAATATTAACAAATTAAAAAAAAATAACCTTCCGTTTATTGGTTACATACATCCTCGTGACATTTACAAAGATCAGAAAGTGATAATAAATAAAAAAGATATATCTAGATCATTGAAATCTTATATAGGATTAAAGAATGGAAAAGCTAAGTTTATTGAAGTACTGAAATATCTTAATGTTGTCAAAGTAAAAGAATTAGCCAAAAATATTAAAAATGATATCCAGGTAATTAAATATTACTAGCATATTTAAAAACTACAAACTAAAGGAATTTTTAATGAATAAAAAACTATTAAAGATAATAAATACAGTTTTACTGAATTCTAATAAAGAAAAAATTACTCAAATTTATGATGAATTAAGACTTTATGATGATCTGGGTTTTGATTCTCTAATGTTGGCTGAATTGACAGTAAGAATTGAAAATGAGACGGGGATTGATGTATTTGAGGATGGCCTTGTGCGTACAATTGGTGAAATTGAAGCAAAGATAGATAAAAATGGATAGGATATTTTTATCAATACCAAAGGAATCACAAGATTTTAGTTATTTAAATTTACTTACAAAAATTAATAATAATAATTATTTTTATAAGAGTAAATCTTTTAAAGATCCATTCGAATTTTATGTTAATTTTATTACAGCATTATTAAGTGATGATGAAATTATATTATTAGATTCCTTTTATAATGAGAAGAATATTAAAAATAAATATGAATCGAATGAAATAAAAAAGTATTCTATTAGTATTAAATCTGTGAGTGAATTAATAAGCTCTATTAAAAATTCTAAATCCAAAATCAAAATACTTTCCTCAGGTACGACCGGTGAACCAAAATTGATAACACAAACTATCGGAACATTTTTAAGGTCGGTTAAAATTGGTGAACAAAATTCAAGTGATGTGTGGGCCTTAACCTATAATCCTTCACACATGGCTGGACTTCAGGTATTTTTCCAAGCAATCTTAAATTTTAATAGTATCATATATTTATTCAATCAAGAAAATGAAATTATATTAAAATCTATTGCAAAGTATAATATAACTCATATTTCAGGGACACCTACTTTTTATAAATTATTAAGTGTTGCTCAAATTTCATATCCAAATATTTTAAGAGTTACAATAGGCGGTGAAAAATCTGATCTCTGAAATTATAAAGATTGTACAAAAAATATTCCCAAATGCTAAAATAAGAAATATTTATGCATCTACAGAAGTTGGGGCAATATTAAAATCAGAAAATAATATTTTTGAAATAAACAATTTTAACAATAAATATGTTAAAATAATAAATAATGAGTTGTATATTTCATCAAAATTTGTAAGTACCAGCATTAATAATTTAATTGATAGTGATTGGTATCCTACTGGAGATAGAGTTCAAATATTACAAAATAATCCAATAAAATTTAAAATTTATGGAAGGATAAATGATGTAGTCAACATTGGGGGAAATAAAGTGGATGTTAATGAAGTTGAAGATGAAATACGGGCAAATCCTTATGTTAGAGATGTTATAGTATACGCTAAAAGCAATTCCATAACTGGTAATATTTTAGTTGCAAATATTATCAAAAATGTTAAATCAAATATTAATGAAAAAGGAATAATCGATTATCTTAGTAGTAGATTACCAAACTATAAAATCCCAAGAATAATAAATTTTGTTGAAAAATTTCAATTAAATAGAGTAGGAAAAGTTCAAAAAGTATGAAAAATATATTGATAACTGGAGGAACAAAAGGCTTAGGATTAGAAATAACAAATAGATTAATTATGAAGGGCTATAAGGTGTTTACGCTTGCTAGGCATATTACAAATGAACTCGATAAATTATTAAATGAACAATCTGAGTTTATTAAATTTATTCAATATGATCTTGAAAATGTAGAAGATATTAAGAAAACTATTTTTAATTCTTTTTAAAAAATATAAGAATACATGGATTTATAAATAATGCTGCATTTGCTTATGATGATTTAATTACTAATTTATCATTAAATAAACTGACTCAGATGTATACTGTGAATGTTTTTTCTCCATTTCTAATAACAAAATACGTTATTAGAAATATGTTATTACATCAAACTCAAGGAAGTATAGTACATATCTCTTCTATTAGTGCACATACTGGTTATAAGGGTTTAGCAATGTACGCTTCCTCCAAAGGTGCTATAGAAGCATTTTCAAAGAATACTGCTAGAGAATGGGGTGTTAAAGGAATAAGATCAAATTGTGTTGTTGCTGGATTTATGGAAACTGATATGAGTAGTAAGTTGAATCAAGAACAAAAAGATAGGATTTTCAATCGGACATCTTTGAAAAAGGTTACCTCAAAAAAATCTGTTGCTTCTTTAGTCGAATATTTGCTTACTAATGAATCAGAATCAATTACTGGTCAAAATTTACACGTCGATTCCGGCACAATATAGAATCTTTCGAAAAAGCAATATGCTTAAGTAAGCCTAAAATATTTAATAAGGATCAATGCAGCTAATTTTCGAGCCAAAATTTTATTCAGATAGTATTGTGCAACTAGATAAAACTGGGTATGGACTCAAAATGCTGATCTTTAGATAGTATTTGCACTGAATGTTTAAGGTGAAGTTTAAAATATGAGGACATTTATCTAACTGAATATCGAACTAATCTATAACTGTTTGAACTAGTGAAATTTTTTTTAATAATATAAAGACTCATCAGCTACTCAGGTATAAAACAACGGCTGAGATTTATAAGTTTTTTAGAGGAAAAATTTAGAATTAATAACTATGACCTGGTTAAGAAAATTTTTGTAATGTTGACAAAATTACAATATTCCTACAAAAGAAGATTTCAGGAAACAACATTAAATAAATAAAATAATTCCGTACTCTGTTTATAAAGATTAAACATCAAATAAATAATCGAAACAATTATAATGTACAATTTCTTAAAACGTTTATTCGATATTTTACTTTCCATACTTGTCCTTTTAATTCTATCTCCTGTATTACTTCTGATTTTCATTGTTCTCAAATTTAGCGGGGAACATGAAGTATTTTTTTATCAGGAAAGAATAGGGTTTAATAATAAGAGGTTTAAGCTTTATAAATTTGTAACCATGCGTAAAAACACTTTAAATATTCCTGAAATTGAATTCACTGCTGCTAATTATGATAGAATAACTACAGTTGGAAAGTTATTAAGGATGACTAAATTAAATGAAATACCACAATTTTTTAACATTCTGTTAGGGGATATGACCTTAGTTGGCCCTCGTCCTCTCATCCCCGCAAGTTTCAATATGTATTCGGAAGAGGTTAAAAAGAAGTTATATTATTTAAAACCTGGATTAACAGGTATTGGCTCAATTGTTTTCAGGGGAGAAGAAAAGCTTCTAATTAATTCTGATATGGATCTAAAAGAATACTATCGTATTCATATATCGCCGTATAAAGGCGAACTTGAGAAGTGGTATTATAGAAACAAGTGTGTAAAAGTGGATTTCATTATATTAATTTTAACTTTTTTTGTAGTATTTTTCCCTAAAATTGAATTGCATAAAAAGATTTTAAAGAAATTACCGGATAAAACTAAAGCTAAATTTTATGAAAATAATATAGTTAAAGAACCAAAACTAAACACAGAAGGGGAAATATCTTAAACATCCAAATTTTAATACTATTCAGGTACTTGTGTTAAATTTCCGTTTTCTATACTCCAATGTAAATCCAGGTCATTGCTGTCCACGGTTCCATTTAAATCAAAATCCCCTTTCAAATATCCTGATTTTCCGTTTTCTATTCGCCAAACATTATTTCTATCTGAACTGCTTACTCCACCATTTGAATCTCCATCTCCCGAATACATTCCATAAAAAGTATCACCAAGTTTTATCATAGGATTGATTCCAAAAGCTTTTGATTGAGAATCTGTAAAATCATATAATGTAGAAGTCTCGGAAAGTGAAACTGAATTTGCACTCATAATTGCTAAATGATTTCTGTGTTTTACTACTATGTAGTATTTCCCATTAGGAATAAAATCAAATCTTACTGTCGAACTGCCATCCAGATCAACTATTGTCCCGTCACTTTTAAGTAAAGCCGCCCGCCTGGCGACTGTTGAACTGCTGCCTGTACTTGTTCTCAGTTCAATTAATACCCAGTCAACAATTGAAGAGGGTACTGATAATACTGATTCAGTACCGGCATAATTCCATGGGGAAATATTATAAGGCTGCTTTTTAGATATTAAATTGTTACTGTTTAGATATGTAGTCATTAAACCATTTTTATAAGCTCCTTCTAGAAATACTTTAATTTTTGTCATAAGAAAATGATGTTCAAAGGCCCCAATATCTGGCATACCTGTTAATGGTTTATTTAATATATCTTGTGTTAGTCCTAAATCCGTTCCCGCATTTATGGCCGGGCTCCCAGTTTGTAAACTAAAGTCGCTTGTCGGGTTAGTGAATAGTGGGTCGCCTTCAACACTATTAGCGTCTTGGCCAGAAGCTGCTTGCCATGCTGCTAAATCAGCATATTTAGTCGCACCTACTTGAACTATGTTAGTGTTCGGATGGTAATATAGGTTGTAATCAAGAGTAAGGTTTATCGCACTTACATTATGAACCAGACATCCATCATTAGATTTAATGCTATAAAAAATATTGTTAGTAACTGAATAATTAGCATCATTTAAAAATCCAGCTTGACTAGCTCCCGAAAGTTGTAAGTCATAAAATGTATTATTATAAATATAAACATCACCGCCAGTTGCAACAGCATCAATAGCTTGAACGCCATATATTATATTATAGTATACCCTTACTGTTGCGCCTGTGTTTGCACCCAAAAGTAAATTATCACTGAAGCCTTGTGGTTCTCCAATAATATTATATCTAAAAATTGCATCACAAACATCAGAAGCGGGGTCAATTCCAGTGTTAGTATAATTTTGTGTGATAATACAATACTCTACTAAGCAATCTTTGCTATCATAAATTCCTATGCCGTGCCCATCAGTAACAGTCCACGGTGGTTGAAAATTAAAATTAGAGTCTGCTATATTATTTATAAAGCTAATTGAATCGGCAATGTTTGCATAAAATCCATTACCGTTATATCTTGCAATACAATTTTGTATTATTGCATTATTATAATGATTATAAAACGTTACACCTGCTTGCCCATTCCCAAAAAAATCACAACTATCAATTATTACATTGGAATTTGCTTGTGCATTTAGTCCTCTAATTCCATTAAATGAATTATATCTAAATTCAATATTTGATATTTTAATAAATCTGCTTTTAACTAATCTAATTCCGTCTACCCTTACACTGATTTCAATCTTTTCATTGTTCAATGGCTCGTCAGAAAATAAATAAATTTTATTGGGGCTTGAACTTTGATCAACGTAAAATTTATATTTTGACAATTCAGATTTATTATTTACCCTTTTGTAAACAATGTCATCAACAACCAATATTAGAGGCTTTCCACTTCCTACTGGTAAATTTAATGAATAATAATTGGGTGTTACATAATTCCATTGTGTATTATCGAACAAATCAGCTCCGCTTATTATTGGTTTATGTCCTTCGCCATAAGCTGATATTATTATTGGGTTATCTACAGCTCCACTATAAGAAACCTGAAGATTCTCTCTCCATATTCCTCCGCGTTTTAATAATATTTTGTCTCCAGGCAAGAGTTTTAGGCTTTGTACTTTAGCAATAGTTTTCCATGCAGTAGCATCGCTTGTCCCATCTGCTGCATCATTCCCGCTGTTCTTAACATAATAATCCGTTGCAAATAAATTAGACGCAAATAATATTATTAATAAAAAAATTTTCATCGTTTAATGTACTATATACTAAAAAATATTAAAATAAAACTTTCCGATTTTTTTTTTTGTTTCTTAACACTTACTTTTAATCTTTCAACCTGCCTGCCGGTAGGCGGGTCATTCAATCATTTAATCTTTCAATCTTTTAATCATTCAATCTTTCTCTCTTACTTAAGTAAAATCATCTTCTTAATATCGGTGTAATCTGTGGTAATTAATCTATAAATATAAACACCGCTTGAGAGCGATGATGCGTCGAACTTCGCTTCGTAAATTCCCGGCTGTTTATTTTCATTAACCAGTGTCGCAACTTCCCGTCCAGCTATATCATATACTTTAAGCCTTACAAACTGATTACTGCTGACTGAATACTGAATACTGGTAGTTGGATTAAACGGATTAGGATAATTTTGAAATAATTTAAATTCCTTTGGTGAAAGGTCAGCCTCAATTTCATTTGAGAAATTATAACTGCCGTCAAAATCGACTTGTTTTAATCTGTATTTGTATTTATTTCCGTTTATAGCAGTGACGTCTGTAAAACTGTAATTAATCACAGAATTTATAGTTCCATTTCCTTTTATAAAACCAATCTTATACCATTTAACTGTTTCAGCTCCTTCCCTTTGGCCAGCCACTATGTGGGAAGGCTGGGATGGGCTTCTTTCAATCTCAAACCCAAAGTTATTTATTTCAGAAGCAGTCTGCCAGTTTAGTATTACATTATTATTTTTCTCAATTGCTGCAGAGAAATTTGTAAGCTCAACAGGAAGGGGAGCGGTTGTTTCATCTTCCCAGGTTCCAAGGCTTAAAGTGGCAGTATTTGTTATTCCATATATTGCATAATTGGTGTTTAATGTCTGCCAGGTTAAGTTAATTGCACTATCTTTATTTGCTATATAAAAATTAATTTGAACAACATCTGTCCAGCCCGGTGCAGCTTTTAAAGCAGTCCCCTTAATTGAAGCTAAGGTTTCAATATTGATCCATATTTGATTTTCTAACGGCCTGGTTAAAGTTAGATTATAATCACTTGCGCTTAGATCAATAAACGAATAATCTGTATTTTTAACCGGGGTAGATGGAAATGAAAGTACCTGATTGTTAAAGTTAAATATGATAGTAGAGCAGCCGATTGTATCCTTATTTGAATCAGAGTTAATTTGAAATTTTACTGCATATTTATTGGAATCCTGCTGTACAGTAACAAATCTTCCATTGACTGCTGCATTTAAATTTATTGGAGTAAATAATAGGAATAAATAAATTATTATTAGAAAACAGAATTTTATAGAACAATATTTCACTAAATAATTTTGCATGATTTTCTTATAATTTTCACAACTTTCAGACTATATTTAACCTTTGCAAAGTATGATTCATTGAAGCTGTTTACAATCAGGATATCCCTTAAAACATTTTGTGAAAATGCTTGTTTTTACTGATTTTACAGATAAATTTAAATTAGAACTGCTTTCAGCAGTTTTTAATTAGGGGGATGGGTTATTATCAAAAATTTGATTTTATTTTTGCTTACCAGGATTAGTAAAAAATAATTTTATATAAATTGGAAATTCATCAAAATAATATTTATTAAATAACTGCAGCTGACATGTCATGGTGAGCCTGCCTGCAGGAAACCGTTTCGGCAAAGCAGGCCTGTCGAAGCATGATGACAGCAATAATAATGTCAGTGAAATGCAAATATCCTAAAATGGAATTAATACCGGCGCAAATAATTCTCAACGATTTAAGCATTAACTGTCCGGCATCTTCCGGATAGCTGTTTTTTATTTCAAGCATTTAATTTGAGTATATAACCTAATTAAGCTGATTTAATTTTAGCAGTGGTAAATAAAAATAATTAAATAATTCTAAAGCATTTTCATTCTTTCACGGCGATAAATTTAAAATCATTGGAATCTTTCAAATGCTGTACCTTAATTTATCTTTAGAATTAAAACAAAAATTGTATAATTTTTTTTCGTATCATTTCATTGGTGCGCATTTATTTCGTGAGAGAAATTAATTATGAATATTAAAATATTATGCCGTGGTAAAGCTAAATATTAAATTTACACTTGTAGAGACGCATCGCCTGCCACCATGTGGGTGATGCGTCTGAGAATGCCCGCCCAGAATTATTGTTAAGTAAACTTAATGTGATTCACCAGCAAAATGTTTTCATTGGTTGTCTCGTCTTACATCTTAACAATTATTTTGCTATGTAATTATGATATAATTTCTATCCAATGCAGCGCAAATGTCATGCTGAATTCATTTCAGCATCTCTGAGATTCCGGCATTCACCGGAATGACACAAAGCGTGTTGAACCCATCACTGTCATTCCTGACTTGCATGCTTGACTTTTTCGGGATACGGCTTGCCCGCCTTGGTGGGAATTTCAGAGATTCTGATTTACATCAGAATGACATATGTGGTGTTTAACCTATCAATGTCATTACTGGCTCTTTGCTGATGAAAATTAGTATTGACCCGGAATCTATTCTAATAAAAATTTTGTAGAGACGCATCGCCTGCCACCATGTGGGTGATGCGTCTGAGAATGACTACCCAGAATTATTGTTAAGTAACCTTAATGTGATTCACCAGAAAAATGTTTTCATTGGTTGTCTCGTCTTACATCTTAACAATTATTTTGCTATGTAATTATGATATAATTTCCATCCGATGCAGCGCAAATGTCATGCTGAATTCATTTCAGCATCTCTGAGATTCCGGCATTCACCGGAATGACACAAAGCGTGTTGAACCCATCACTGTCATTCCTGACTTGCATGCTTGACTTTTTCGGGATACGGCTTGCCCGCCTTGGTGGGAATTTCAGAGATTCTGATTTACATCAGAATGACATATGTGGTGTTTAACCTATCAATGTCATTACTGGCTCTTTGATGATGAAAATTAGTATTGACCCGGAATCTATTCTAATAAAAATTTTGTAGAGACGCATCGCCTGCCACCATGTGGGTGATGCGTCTGAGAATGACTACCCAGAATTATTGTTAAGTAACCTTAATGTGATTCACCAGAAAAATGTTTTCATTGGTTGTCTCGTCTTACATCTTAACAATTATTTTGTTATGTAATTATGATATAATTTCTATCCAATGCAGCGCAAATGTCATGCTGAATTCATTTCAGCATCTCTGAGATTCCGGCATTCACCGGAATGACACAAAGCGTGTTGAACCCATCACTGTCATTCCTGACTTGCATGCTTGACTTTTTCGGGATACGGCTTGCCCGCCTTGGTGGGAATTTCAGAGATTCTGATTTACATCAGAATGACATATGTGGTGTTTAACCTATCAATGTCATTACTGGCTCTTTGATGATGAAAATTAGTATTGACCCGGAATCTATTCTAATAAAAATTTTGTAGAGACGCATCGCCTGCCACCATGTCGGTGATGCGTCTGAGAATGAAAACCAAATTTAATTGACATAACATATTAAAAGAAACCCCCAAACAAACAACCCCACGCCGAAGGCGGGCAAGCCTAATTCCTCATTTGCTAAGGGGGAATATTGCATATTCACCAAATCAATAAACCAATCATTCAATCATCTTATTTTCTGGGCATTATATTATAAAATGCAATTCAATGACAGCACGATTTATGTATGCTTTAAATTCAAAATTAATCACAAAAAGTATTCATTCATTCAA
>CAVZID010000021.1:0-197164 GCA_963775245.1 uncultured Bacteroidota bacterium | reverse complement strand
CCTTTTAAGGATTATTTTTTTAAAGACATTTCTTTAGATTCTGTATAATTATATGTTTTTAATTGATAGTAGTAAGTTCCCTCTTGCAGTGATTCTACTTTAAACTCAACTTCATAACTTCCGGCATTCTGCTCTTTATCCACTAAAATTTTAATCAATTTCTCATCAGAATTGAATACGGATAGCTCCACTTTTGTTGTATAAGCAATGCAATATTTTATTACTGTTTTATCTTTAAATGGATTAGGATAGTTCTGACTTAAAAAAAATTCATTGGGAACTAGATTATTTATAAAGCCATCTTTTATTTGGTTCATCTTTCATCCCTTATAATCAAATTCATAAAAAATGATCTTTACAGAGATAAGATATTATGGAGTGGATTTCTATCAGATTTGTATTTGATTTTTACAAATTTGTCTTCAATAATTATGAGCGGATTGAAAATGACTAATTTTTGTTGATTTTGTTAAGATATTGGGAAGGGGAGATACCAAACTGTTTTTTAAAACATTCGGTAAAGTAAGCAGAACTGTTAAAACCAACTTCCATGGCAATTTGAGATATATTGCCAAATTTCTTTTCCATTAATTCGGTGGATTTTAATAGCCTTAATCTACGAATCAATTCAACAGGAGATTCGCCAGTTAAGGAGGCTAGTTTCTTGTGCAATAGTGAACGGCTTATAAATAATTTTTCAGCAAGTAATTCTACATTAAATAATTCTGAGGACATATTTCCGGTAATTGAACTTATAACTTTATTTAAAATTCTTTATCCAAATTACAAACCTTCGAATCATCCAATTCAAGCAATCCATGCTTTCTAAAATGTTCGTGAATTCGTTTTCTTTGCTCAATTAAATTATTAATTCTCTCAGTTAATTCATTAGGTTCAAAAGGTTTCATTATATAATCATCCGCTCCAATTTTAAACCCATTGATCTTATCCTGGCTAGATGCCTTTGCTGTAAGTAAAATTATCGGAATATGGCTTGTTCGTTCATCAGATTTTAACTTGTCACAAAGTTTAAAGCCATCCAACTTCGGCATCATAACATCACTGATAATTAAATCCGGAATTTGAACGATAGATTTTTCCCAGCCTTCCTCACCATCGCAAGCTTCAATAATATTAAAATTATTTTCTAAATTCTGTTTGATGTAGTTCCGCACATCATAATTATCTTCTACTATCAATAAAACTGGGTTACCATCTTCACTTATATAATTGTAATTATTATTTATAATTGGCTCTCCAACAACCGATTCAGTATGAATGATTAATAAGTTGTCATCATCATCATTAGTAAAAATCTCTTCAGGTTTTAAATGATCTTTACCTAATGGAATATTGATTTTAAAAGTTGTCCCTTTTCCTTCTATACTTTCCACTTCAATTGTTCCTTTATGAAGTTCTATTAAATCTTTAGCAAAAGCTAAACCTATGCCTGTACCTTCATATTCCCGTGTATGAGCTTGATCTACTTGATAGAAACGGTCAAATATCTTTGGTATTTTTTCATTTGGAATTCCTACACCGGTGTCACTTATACTAAGAGTGAAAAAATTATCTTTGCTCTCTGCCTTTACTATGATTCTTCCTCCCTCGGGAGTAAACTTAAACGCATTAGAAAGCACATTATTAATTATCTTCTCAATTTTTTCTTTGTCAAAGTATACAATATTTTCATCTTCACTTGTATAAAGCTTTAAAGTGATATTTTTTCTTTCTGAATAACTTGTAAAAGAAAGTACAATAGCTTTTAAAAAGGGAATTATATTTTGAGGTGAAACTCTTAATTTCATATTTCCAGATTCAATTTTAGATATATCAAGCAGCTGGTTAACAAGAGAAAGAAGTTTGCTAGCATTTTTATGAACAATTCGAAGATCTATCTTTCATTTTTTTCCATCATTTACCTTCTCAATCATTTGCCTGACTGGTCCCAATACTAACGTAAGGGGAGTTCTGAATTCGTGCGAGATATTTGTAAAGAAACGTGATTTTATTTCATCAACTTCATGAAGTTTTTCTGCCTCGAATTTGCCCATTTCATATTCATGTTTTATCCTTATTCTTTTCAACTGCATTTTCCAGATTAAATAAAGCATGCCGAAGAAGATTAGTGCAAAGAAAAAATATGCAAGGTTTGTCATCCACCAGGGGGGAGTAATAATAATTTTAAGTGATGCACCTTTTTTGTTCCAAACTCCGTCTCTATTTGCTGCATTAACCTTAAAAGTGTATTCACCGGGCTCAAGATTTGTATAAGTTGCATTTCTCTGATTTCCAGCATCGATCCATTCATTATCAAAATTTTCAAGGATATATTTGTATGTATTCTTTAGAGGTTCATTATACTGTAAAGCCACGTAATCAAAACGTAAATCATTCTGATTAAATGGAAGAGTAATTCCCTTAGCTTCCGGAATAAAACCATTGTAATTAAGTTTCTCTTCGGGTTTGTTAAATAACGATAAATTACTTATTACCACCTGCGGTGGTGTGGGATCATCCTTTACATTTACGGGGTTAAAGATTACAACACCTTTCCTAGTGTTAATATAAAGTGTTCCGTCAATTCCCTTTCCGATGCACGATGGTATATAAAAATTAAATACGTCTGAGAATTTATTCTCAACCGCAAAATTTTTAGTTGTTTTGTTTTGCGGATTAACTCTCGAAATGCCAACATCAGTAGCTAACCAGAGATTTTTTCTATCGTCCTCCAAAACCCCAACAATTGTGTTTGATGCCAGTCCGTTTTGTTGACTGTAATTAGTTATAACCTTTAATTTTTCAGTGTCAAATAAATTTAAACCTGAATTGTACTCAGCCACCCAAAATCTGTTATGACTATCTTCAAACAACGAGATGCAATTTTGAAATCCAACATACGAGAAGGTTCTGGTCTCCCGGTTATACTTATTTAGTCCATTTAAATTAGTTCCTACCCAAAGATTCCCACCATGATCCTCCAAAATTGAAAGTACCTGATCCCCGCTCAAACTCAAAGAATCATCGGGATCATTTTTATATTGTTCCCGGCTGCTGTTTCTATTGTCATATTTATAGAGACCAAAACCATCTGTGCCAATCCAAATATAACCAAGATGATCCTGGAAAAGACAGAGAATAGTTTTATCGATTAGATTTATTTCATCGGGATTATTAAGATAAAATTGATAGGTTGAATTCTGAGGATTAAATTTAACGAGTCCACACTTGCTTGTTCCCAACCACAAATTGCCGGAATGATCAATCATTGCAGCATAAACCATAAAATCAGTAACACATTTTTCATCTTTCAGGTAGTGGGTATATCTATGGGTCCTTTGATCATACCTATCCAGACCCCTTGGTGTGCAATACCAGGTATTACCTTTCTGATCACAAATTAATGAATAAACTATTGGACTGCTTAGAGTGTTCGAATTTGTTGCAATGTTTTGCAAAACAGTAAATTTATTTTCAATATTGTTCCACTTTTTTACACCAGTTGACCAGGTCCCGATCCATATAATACCTGAACGATCTTCATAAACAGAAAATATCTTGTTGAGCATAGAATTCTGAGGCTTGTTTGGAAACAATTCAAAATTGTTTATTTCTCCGGTGTTGGGATCAAGGCAAAATAATCCTTTATCTCCTGCATAAAATCCCGCTATTATTTTTCCATATTGATCTTCGATCACTGAAGCGCTTATAAAATTTGTTTCAGAGTATTTTTCTTCCTCTTTAATAGGAAAATCAAGATAGCATTTAATTTCTCTGCTGACCGGATCAAAACTAGAAAGGCTATTAAGTGATGCCGTCCATATCCTGCCATCCCTGGCTTTATAAAAGTTTTGAATCCAACCTATCTTTTTATTGATATCAGTTGAATCATTGAACTCGTATCTGGAAATTTTATTTTCATTGACGTTAAATATCCACAATCCTTCCAAGGCTGTACCAAGCAGGAGATCTTTGGAGAGCGGATCCTCTGTTATGGCAATTATACCTAATCTGTACTGATTCGCTTGTATATGATTAACTGCCTTTGAATTTGAATCAATAAAGTAAAAACGGGTAAACCTTTCACTATCTCTGTTAAATAAATTCAGTCCGCAAAGTGTTCCAATCCAAAACCTGCCAAATCTGTCTTCATAAATTGTATGAACTAAATCAGAACTGATTGAGTTTGAATCATTTGAATTAAACAGATAGGATTTGAATGATTCATCTTCACGATTAAATTTGTTAAGACCGTGTAATGTTCCGATCCAAAGTGCTTTGTTACTATCTTCAAAAAGAGTGACTATTTCACTTCCACTTATACTTTTATTATCGGCTGTATCCGGCTTATATACTTTCATTGAATAACCATCGTATTTTACCAAACCGTTTTGTGTACCAAACCACATGTATCCAAGATAATCCTGAAGTATGCATGTCACACTATTTTCAGGCAAACCGTCTTCAATTGTAATATTTTCAAATACAGGTGTTATAAAATTTTGTTTATTTTGCGAAAATGAAGTAAGGCAGAAAAAATAAAACGAAATAAGTAAAACAATAAATGATTTTAATTTTTGATTTTGAATCATCCTTGCCCCACTCATAAGTTCCCACTAAAATGTTAACAACGCAAAAATTATTTTCGTTGAACGAAATGCATGTGCTTGAAATACTTTTTAGGGTGAGGAGACTTGAAGAAATTTTTAGAGAACAATAAATTAATGCCCCTAAAAGAAAAATGACATGCTTAATTGTATGGTATTAAAAAGATAAAGTCAATAAAAAACTTTAATATGTTATTTTTCTGAATTTCATTTTAACAAAATCATCTTCTTTGTTTGTATAAATTCTCCAGCTTGCCTGCCGAAAGGCACGGCTTTCAATTGATAGAAATAAACTCCACTTGAAAGTTTACTTGCATCAAATTCAACTTCATATTTCCCGGGCTGCTTTGTTTCATTTACAAGTGTTTTAACCTCTCTTCCCAATACATCATAAATATTCAATTGTATTAAAGTCCCCCCTTGGGAGAGATTTCCCGAGTGGATGCCTTTGGCAAGGGAAGCTGGGATTTCATATTTTATTTTTGTAGTTGGGTTGAACGGATTGGGATAATTCTGATATAGTACAAATTTATCTGGATAAATTTTATTTTCATTTACACTTGTTAAAATTGAATATTTATATTGCCAAACGCCTGTACCTTTTGTTCCGATAAAGACATAGTTTGTAAAGACACTGTGTGTGTTGTTAGGAGGATTTTCCATTACAGCAATGGAAGTTACCTCTTTAATCTGCATATCTATATTAGAATCTGGCTCGTACCAATCTTTACCTCCATTTGTACTGCGGAGGAATATTCCATGATTAGGGGTTTGATGGCTGTCATCATAAAATAAACCTCCTGCAAAAACATTATCTGGGTCATTTTTGTCAACAGTCAATACATTAATAAAAATACCTCTTGAAGTAAATACATTATTCCACGTCTCACCATTATCAGATGTAAATAAGATATTATTGTCACAGCTTACATAAACTGAATCAGGATGCAATGGATTTACAGTTATGGATGTTGCTGAAGTATTCTGATAACCTGATAAAGTGAAACTCTTCCATGTTTTTCCCTTATCTGTTGAAAGAAAAGCCATCGGATTTAAACCTATATTACCGGCTGCCCAAGCTAGTCTTCCCCACCATTTAGGGCTAACATCAATTGAATTTATTAATGGCAGATTATTCTCGTCTTCCATTTCTGATTGAGTCCAATAGTTATTGAAACTTGTATAAACACCAAAATTAGTTCCTGCAAGAATTGGCTGCGGTGGGGTTTGTCCGGTATAATAATAACTATTCAAAGTATTAATTCTGTTTACGTTTTTATTTATACCACTGTCGGATTTAATCCAATTTGTATCTGCTGATAAACGCACCTCTCTGCTAAATATTAATGTTGAATCATTTTGTATATCATTCGGTAAAACAGCCGCATATAATAATAGGCCATCAACAGGACCGCGACCCCAATGCTGCACAGTTAAAGCAGTGATTGATTTATCTTCAAGCCCCAAAGGAGCCCATGCACTATCAAAAGGAGCAGTGATCGATTTAATAAATATTCCGTTATCTTGAGTCCCTGCAAAAATGTATTTGGAGTTAATTGGAAAATAATTACTTGATTCTTCTCCCGTTAAAGAAGTAATTACTTTATCCTGTAATCCAAAAGGAATAAGTTGCCCTGATTTACTAGTGTCGAATCCCCCGCCATTTTGAGTATAAAGTATTGTTCCTGAATCTCCAACTGCAAAACCAATTTCATTATTAATAAATGAGATTGAATTTAATCTTTGAGTTGTAGGAGTTTCTTGTGAAATCCAATAATCTCCTCCATCTGATGATTTTAATATTTTACCATTAACTCCACAAGAATAAACATACTTAGAAGACGGAATAGTCAGTCCATATAGTTCTCCTATCTCGCTGGGAGGTCCAACAGTATACCAATGTGAATCAGGTGGTCGTAACCGTATTATTACTGAAGCAGCTACAAAATCACCTTGCACTCCAACAATATAAGCAGTGCCATTATCTGAATAATCTCCCTTATGAGCCGCTGAACCTAAACCATAAAAATATCCCAATGTGCCCCAGTTATGCCATGGTGTTGAAGGATCCTCTGATTTAATAAAAAGAGAATCGGAAGTTAAAGCAAAAATTTCAGGACCATTAATATATGTGCCTTTTGCGGTATAAATTGAATTTATAGGTAAGGAAGTCGGATGTTCAGAAATCCAAGTTTTACCTGTTTCTCTTGAATTATAAATATACCCGGAATCATCTCCGGCATATATATTTGCTGGATTGACACAAAGGACACTTATAAAATTCTTCCCACCACTAAAATGAATTGGAGACCAAGTTTCGCCGCCTGTGGTTGTTGTAAAAATGTAATTTTTGCCTGCGATTGCACCGTTTAATTTATCGCTAAATGAGATGCTGTTCCAACTCATAATCATACTGAAAACCAATTCTTTGTGCTGCCATGTTTTCTCGGAGTCATTGGTTTTTAAAATTGAACCTCCGCTTCCCACAGTTATTGCAGTGGCAGAATCGAGCATAACAATATCATTTAATTGTTCTTTTGTATCGATGGATAATTTTATCCACTGCGCATATGTTGGTTTTAAATTTAAAATCAAAATGCAGATAAGTAGAAAAAGCGATTGAGGTAAAAAAGAATAAAATTTTCTTTTCATATTTGACCTCTTTATATAAACTTCTAAATGTTTTAGTATTTTTTTATTATATGCTTAAAAAAAATAAATACATTATCCGTTCCAGTTTTTAATTCATTAAACACACGTCATTATCACTATATTAACAATTGAATTAAAAATATAATTATCAAATTTTTGATAGCTCATATAAAATTTGATAATTGAACAAATAGGTAATTGCTAATGATAAAGATCTAATTGCTGTTTAATCTTGATTTTTACGTCTCAATCAAAGTATAATTATCGAAAAGAATTTGAATGTTTTTTGACCCGCTCCCAGTAAAATCAAAAATGGAGGAATGATTTTCATAGAAGAACAGTTGTACTCAATAATAATTTATTCTTTAGAGTTAACTTAAATGAATTGGTCAAAAGGTAACTTTTTAAATTATGATTGTCAAAAGCCCCTCCAAACCTCTCCGAGGGGGATGCTTTAATGATATCCTTTTCATTTTCAGGAACTAAATTTTTTTTATCAAATTAACGAAAGGAATTTAATGAAAAGACCAAACAAAGGTGATTATCCAGAATATTTTGAAACATATTTTCAAAACATAAATGATGAAAATCCAATTGAACTAATGGAATCACAAAGAATAGAAATGCTAAATTTGCTATCAACATTAAATGAAACTGAAGCAAATCATAGTTACGCAGAAGGGAAGTGGAGTATTAAAGAAGTCTTAGGACATCTGATTGATTCTGAAAGAGTATTTTGCTACAGGGCTGTTACAATAGCGAGAGGTGAAACACAATCGTTGCCTGGTTTTGAACAGGATGATTACATTAACAACGCAAATTTTAATTCACGCGAGCTATCAAATCTTTTAGACGAATATCAAAAAGTAAGAGAAGCAACGATTGCTCTTTTTAAAAGCTTCGATGTAAATGATTATGATAAAAAAGGAATAGCAAATAATAATCCATTAACTGTTAGGGCAGTATTATTTTTAATTCCTGGACATGAAAAGCATCATATAAATATTTTGAAGGAAAGGTACTTATAAATTACAAAGTTAGAAGATTGAAAGATTAAAAAATTGAATGGACGAAAGATTGAACAAACTTGAACATACACTTGAGCTTAAACTTATATTACATTGTAAATTTCTTTTAAGATTTTTTCCGTGGCACCTAAATTTTCTTTAACAAATTCGTAAGAGAGTTTTCCTTTTTCTTTTCTAAGCTCATCATTTTTAAAAAGTAATCTCATTTGTTTGTACGCATCACGCCTGTCCATAATTAAAATGCCGCCTCCGCATTTTAACAGTTTTTGAGTCTCTTGTGAGTTTTCGATTTTAGGCCCGAATAATACAGGTACGCCATATACCGCAGCTTCAAGCACATTATGAATATTTTGTTTAAAGCTGCCGCCAATAAAAGCAGCATCAGCATAAGTATATAACGTTAACAAAATACCAATTGAATCAACAATTATTACTCTCTCATCTTTATAATTATTTAAGTGAGAAAATCTAATTGTTTTTAGCTGCCGGCTGAATTCGTTTTCAATTCTATCTAAATGAATTAAAGTTGGTTCATGTGGCGCAATAATTAATAAAACATCAGGATCAAATTTAGCAAGTTTAATGAATGCAGGAATTATAACATCTTCATCAACTCCCCAGGTACTGCCGGCTACCAATATTTTTTTATTCTTTAAGACTTCTTCTTTAATTAGATTTCTGTTTTTTGCTAGTAAGCTTCTCTGATAAACTCTATCAAATCTTGTGTCCCCAACAACCATTAATTGGTTATCGGTACAATCGAAACTTTTAAATCCTTTGGAATCAATTTGAGAGACAGTTAAAATTTTTGAAATATCTTTGAACAAAACTTTATGAAAATTTTTTATTATTGGAAATTTCCTTGATGAACGAGGTTTCATTGTTGCGTCAATAAGATATGAAGTTACCCCTTTCTTTTTCATTGACCAAATGTGATTTGGCCAAATATCATAACGCATTATTACAGCTAAATCAGGCCTTGCAATAGTTATAAATTTTTCAGCATTTGCCTTTGTATCGAAGGGAAGGTAAGAAACAAGATCGGCATAAGGATATTTTTTAGAATTCTCTAAACCGGAAGGAGAAAAGAATGTAACTAAAATATTTATGCTGCTGTCTTTTTTTAATTCTTCAATTACAGGTTTTGCTTGCTCAAATTCGCCTAAAGAAGAAGAATGGAACCAAATTAATTTTTTTGATTTATCCAACGAAGTGGCATTTAAAATCAGCTCCTCAAAAATTCTTCTTCTGCCGGTAATTCCACGCCTGACTTTTGAATTAAAAATTCCTATTAACCTGACGAAAACAAAAAGAATAGGAACAATTATAACGTTATAAAAAAATGACCAGATATGTTTCATTCAGAATTTATTAGAAGCATTAATTTTTCAAAAGCCTGCCCGGGCTTTAATTCCAGCATGCACTTGAAATGTCCTTTTGGGCAGCTTTCTCTACCAATGTGCGAACAAGGCCTGCAAGATAATGAATTGTTTTCTAAAATAGAATTATGGTTTTTATAAGGAGTAAACCCAAACTCTTTAACTGTAGATCCAAATAATGTGAGAACCGGAACTTTAACTGCACATGCAACATGCATTAATCCTGAATCGTTACAAACTATAGATTCACACTTCTTCATATCAGCAGCAGTCTGTAAAATATCATCATCATTGCATAAGTTCATTGAATATGGTATTGATTTCGAAATTTTATTACAAATTTGAATATCGGTTGAGCCGCCTAAAAGAACTATCCTATAACCATGTATTTTTAATAAATTTCCCAACTGAATATAATATTCTTCCGGCCACATTTTTGTAAAGTGACGCGAGCCTGGACAAAAGCCAATATATTTTTCTTCACTGTTTAATACTGCTGAGGAATTATTGTTAGTAAATAAATCTAATCCTTTATCGTCAAGTTGAAAATCATTAATTGTCTCCGCATATCTTATTGGAATTTGTTTTGAATTCTGCAGTTTGTTTATCTTGAATTTTACAAGTAAAAATTTTTCAAAAGTTTTTTTGTCAAACTTCTCTTTGATTACATTTAATTTTGAAGAAATTGAAGCGGATCTAAAATTGGCCTGAAGATCAACAATCAGTTCATAATTTTGTTCGGATAATTTTCTTTCTAATTGTTTCTTTTCAATGTTATCCGATTCATAATATATAATATTATCGACATAAGGATTATTTACCAAAATATCTTTGTATTGCTGCCTAAGCAGAAAATCAATTTGCAATTTAGGATATTGTTTTTTCAAAGATCTTATCAATGGAGTAGTTAGAATTATATCGCCTAAAGAACTAAGCCTAATAATTAAAATTTTTCTAAATTCTTTAAGATTCAAAAAAGTCTTTCAATTAATTGAGGGATAATTTAAATATTTCATTTTTCCTTAACAATTGTTTATTTATCGAAAAAAGTTTAAAATAAAATTGATATTACTTTTTAATTGGGTTTGAAGTTCAGCCTGATCTATTTATTTTTACAAGCAAAAAAGTAGGGATTTAATATGACAACTTTACCTCCTCCATCTACCAAAAATTTTCCGGAAGATTCCCTGGAAAAAAAGGTTTATAATATCGTGGAGAGTTTAAGTGAGTACCTGCCGATTCTTAATGATAGAAACAGGCTTGGTTTTTCACTTTATAAATATTTAAAAGGCGAAGGGGACAATCCGGAAATTTTAGTAAAAAGCACTAAGATTAAAGTTACAGGAATTACTGAAGAAGAGCTTGCCAATAAAATTAAAAATGAAATAAGCAAAATCAAAACAGCTTAAATACCAAACTAAATCTTTTTCCCAAAATACTTGCCATTAATGTTGGATAAGATCTGATTCAATGTAATTAAACCGCCTTACCGATTTCTTGATCTTTATATTGCAGTTGATAGAGTTTATAATAGATTCCCCGTTTTGCGAGTAATTCCTGGTGATTTCCCGTCTCTCTTATTTCACCTTTATGCATTACAATAATTTTATCTGCACTTTGAATAGTCGATAATCTATGTGCGATTACAATAGCTGTTCGACCAACTAATAATTTTTCAATAGCTTTTTGTATTAGTATTTCTGTTTCAGTGTCAACGCTTGAAGTAGCTTCGTCAAGAACTAAAATCTGCGGATCAAAAGCAAGTGCACGTGCAAAAGAAATTAATTGTTTTTGGCCTACGCTTAATGTAGCACCTCTTTCTTTTACTTCTTCATCGTATTTATTATCTAGCTGATCTATAAATTTATCTGCGCCAACAATCTTTGCCGATTCCTTTAATTTTTCTAAAGGAATATCATCGTTACTCATGCTAATGTTGGATTTTATTGTCCCGGAAAATAAAAATACATCCTGCAATACAATAGAAATAAATTTTCTTAAATCACTTTTATTCATTGTTCGGATGTCAATTCCATCGATTAATATCGAACCTTTATTTATATCATAAAACCTGGTTAAAAGATTTATAATACTTGTTTTTCCGGCACCAGTGTGCCCAACAATGGCGATTGTTTCCCCATGATTAATTTTGAAATTTATATTTTTTAGAACGTAATCTTCTTCGTTGTATGCAAACCAAACATCTTTAAATTCAACTTCGCCTTTTACTTTTTCAATTGTAACAGGCTTTTCAGGATTATGAATAAAAGTTTGATTATCCAAAAGTTTAAATATTCTTTCTGATGAAGCCATTGCTGTCTGCATAATATTATATTTTTCTGAAAGATCACGAATTGGACGGAAGAACATTTCAGTGTATTGAATAAAAGCTAAAAGTACACCAACAGTTAAAGTGCCTCGCACAACTTCTCCGCCGCCGTACCAAATAATTAATCCAAACGCAATTGAACTTAGAAATTCTACACTTGGATAGAAAATAGCGTAGTAAAAAACTGATTTTATATTTGCAGTTCTATAATCATAATTAATTTTTGAAAATTGTTTTTGCTCTTCTTTTTCTTTATTAAATATTTGAACTACGTTCATTCCGGTTACGTGTTCCTGCATATAAGAATTTAATCTGGCAAGATGAAGCCTTACATCACGGTAACTCTCTCTAACTTTTTTCCTAAATAGAAAGGTTCCATAAATTAATATTGGCAGAACAGACAGAGTAACAAGTGACAATTTAATATCCATAAAGAACATGAAAACCAAAATCCAAACAACATTAAAAATATCACTGAATACCATAACAATTCCGGAAGAGAAAAGTTCATTCAATGATTCAACATCATTTGTCGTTCTTGTTACCAATCTTCCAATTGGAGTCTTATCAAAAAATTTTAATGCAAGTTTTTGAATGTGTTTAAATATTTGAGTACGTATATCATAAATGGTGCGCTGTCCAAGATACTGTAGGTAATAAGTTGAAAAATACTGCATTACAGTTTGAAGAAGTAAGAATCCAAAAAGCAGCAAGCTTATTTTTATAAGGCCTGGATAGTCTCCATGAGCAATATATTTATCAACAGCTACTTTGGTTAGAAACGGTCTTATCGCGGGTAAACCAGCAATTACAATATTTAATAGTATAGCAAAAATGACGTACTTCTTGTATGGTTTAATGTAACCCAATAGACGCTTCATCAATTTAGAATCGTACGCCTTGCCTAATACTTCATCTTCGCTTTTATAATCTTGCGCCATAAGCCCCACTCCGTCTCTCCCCAAAGGGGAGAGCTGAACCTTTAATTAAATTTTTAAAATTTGAAATTTTCTTTTTCATTTAACTTCCCAAATTTATTCTCCGAAAATCCACCCTTCCCTTTGGGAAGGGGTGGGGATGGGCTATACCTTATGATATTCTTTGTTGTCAAAAAAGTTTTTTATGTTTTCAATAGTTGTATCTATAATTCTTTCAACAGCTTCTATTGAATCAAAAGCCATGTGCGGAGTTATAATCACGTTTTCCATACGCAGCAAAATATTTCTTTTCAAAATTGCTTCAAGATGATTGACTTCAACATTTTTAGTTAACATCTGGTTTTCATCTTTAACAAGTTCTTCACCTTCAAAAACATCAAGCCCGGCACCGCCAAAAATTCTTTTTTCAATTGCATAGTACAAAGCTTCCGGCTGGATGATTGCGCTGCGAGCTGTATTTATAAATAAAGCACTTTTCTTTACATTCTTAATATTGTTCATATTAATTAAATGATGGGTTGAAAGATTATAAGGACAATGCAAGCTTATTATATCTGAATTTTCTAAAAGCTGAAGTAAACTCACATATTTAAATTCCATCAATTCGGCTAGAGTATGATTTGGCCGGGCATCATGAACAATAATTTTCATCCCAAATCCTTTTGCCATTTTTATGACATGCATTCCAATGCTGCCGGCTCCAATTACTCCAAGAGTTTTTCCTCTCAAGTCAAAGCCCTGTAATCCCTGAAGAGAAAAGTCATTTCTAATAGTGCGCACATAAGCTTTGTGAAGGTTTCTTGAAAGTGCAAGTATTAATGCGAATGTATGTTCAGCTACGGTATTTTCTCCATAGTAAGGAACATTTGAAACAGAAATTTTTTTCTTTTTTGCTGATTGAATATCAATATGATTAAAACCGGTACTGCGAGTTGCAATCAGCTTTAACTTTTTACCTTTAGCTAAAACTTTTGAATCAATTTTAGAATAAATAAAAGGCGAAATGACATTCACATCTTTTATTAAATCAGAGTTACTTTCATTTAATTCTTCTTTATGAAATCTTATTTCAAAACTTTTATCAAATTTTCTTTTGATATAAGTTTTTTCTTTTTGATTAACTTCAAAAAAAGCTATAACTATTTTATTCATGATTATTAAATTTCTTCCAATTCTTTTTCGAGTAATTGTTTATAATGGATATCCGCATAAATTCCACCGAGTTTTACTAATTCTTCATGTGTCCCTTCTTCAGCAATTTCTCCATTTGATAAAACAATTATTTTATCAGCATTCTGGACAGTTGAAATCCTATGACTAATAATAATGCTTGTTCTGTCTCTCATAAAAACTTTTAACTGCTGAAGAATATCTTCTTCTGTGTGAGTATCTACTGCTGAAAATGAATCATCCAAAATTAATATTTTCGGGTCGATTGCAAGCGCTCGTGCTAAAGATGCTCTCTGCTTTTGCCCACCGGAAAGAGTTATCCCTCTTTCTCCAACAATGGTATCATATCCATTTGTAAAAGTCTCAACATCTCTATCAAACTGTGCAATCTTTGACGCGGCAACAACTTTGTCTTTACTAATCTCTCTCAAGCCATAGGATACATTATTTAAAAGCGTGTCTGAAAAGAGAAATGATTCCTGCTGAACAACTCCGATATTTTTTCTTAAAACTTCCAAAGGAATATCCTTGACATTGTACCCATCTATTAAAAGTTCTCCGCCGGTTACATCATATAAGCGTGGAATTAAATTGATCATAGTTGTTTTGCCTGCACCAGTGTAAGCCATGATAGCTAATGTGGTTCCAATAGGAATTTTTAAATTAATATTCTTCAAAATTTCATGATGATTCTCTGTATAACGGAATGAAACATTTTTAAATTCAATTTCACCTTTAAGAGTTTTAATATTTGTATTCGTGCTTTCACTATCTTGAATTTCAAACTCTTCATCTAAAATTTTATTTAACCTTTTCATGCTTGCTTCTGCCTGCTGGATAATATTAACAACCCATCCAAGTGCAATCATCGGCCAAATCAAATATCCTAGATAAACTAAGAATGCAGTTATCTCACCAAGATCCATGCTTCCATCAATAACTTTTCCGCCGCCTACCCAAATAACTATTATTATTGAGAACCCGGTAATTAAAAATAAAATTGGCTGAAACAATGCCTGGATTTTAACCATATCCATATTCCGGCTTAGGAAATCCTGGCTGAGTTTATTGAATTCTTTTATTTCATTTTTCTCCCGCACATAAGATTTTATTACGCGAATACCTGAAAAATTTTCTTGGGCTTTGGTAGTTAGTTCAGAAAACTTTTCTTGAATCAATGTGAATTTTTCATGAATTAATTTTCCTACCTTAAAGACTAAATAGGATAATATTGGCAGTGGGATTAAAGCATAAATTGTCATTGAAAAATTTAGCGAGACAAGTATACTTATTATAATAATCAACCTGATAGTTGTGTCGGTCGAATACATAACAGCGGGGCCAAGAAACATTCTGACTGCGTTAACATCATTAGTTGCATGTGCCATGATGTTACCGGTAGAATTATTTTGAAAATACCGCAGCGGCAGTTTTTGGATATGGTCCCAAAAATCATAACGCAAATCATATTCTATTTCTCGCGAAACAACTATGATAGTTTGTCGAATGAGAAAACGGAAGAGGCCTCCGAAGAATGCTGCCCCAACAATTATCAACGCATAATGCATGAGCGAATGAATATCAACAGATTTGTCGATTGAATTAATTGCATCTTTCATTACTAATGGAATGTAAAGCGTACCGGCATTGGAAAGCAGTATAAACAAAAAGCCTAAAAATAGCTTTGTTTTGTAACGTGCAAAATATTTTTTTAGAGTTAAAAGGTTTTTCATAAATAAGTTTCAAAAAATACAAAGAAAATTCTTATAAATTCCCCTTAACTCAATTTCACTTGATATTAATCAAATATTACATTTATAATTGAAAGAGTTGGAATGAATGATTAAAAAATAAAGAACTGATGTTAACTAAACAAATTTAAAAAAGTAAATAAAGTTTGAAATTATATATTACAGAGAAGTTATGAATTAATTCATAACTAAGTTATTTATATAATATTAAAGTAATTTCTGATATAAATTTTTCTGTTCTGTTTAAGGCCGAATTGATTTCATCTTACTTATAACAATAAAATCTCTATAATCAGCTTCCTGCCTGAAGATAAAAAGCTCATTAAACAACTTACCTGATTCGCTGGAAATAATACCCGGCTTTACAAATTTTTGATTAAATATGGACCTTACACCAGAGTGTTTCGAAGTTAAAAAATTATATTTTAGGAACAATACATTAACAACATAGAAGCAGGCATAATATAGTCTATTCGCGGCAGCATGATAGAATTTATTTTCCTTTAGAAGCCTCGCTTCCTGTAAAGATGATTTTGCTCTATCTATTCTATAGTTTATTAACTCCTGTCCTTCCATCAAATTCTTATTCTTTCTTGTTGAACATTCTTGAAGAAGGACGTAAGTGAATTAATGGAATTATTCCATTCATCCTTATTAACAATAATTGTATTAATAATTACATTACTTTCTAATTCAATATTATAAACTTCATTCAATATGTTTCGTTTAAAATTATAATCAAAATGTTTAGGTGTAATTATTAAAAAATCCCAATCAGAATCTTTTTGGAAATCCTTTCTTGCTCTGGAACCGTAAAGATATATTTCTGCAGATTGGTCTATCTTTTTAACTACATTTTTTACGCGATTTAATAAATCTTTATTTTTCATTTAGAATTTATTTAATAAAATTAATCTATTATTTCAAATCCGGTATACTTTTGAAGAGCTTTGGGAACGATAATCTTGCCTTCAGGAGTTTGATAATTTTCAAGAATAGAAACCATCAATCTGCTTGTTGCCAAACCTGAACCATTAAGTGTATGAACAAATTCTAACTTTTTAGTTTGTTCATTTCTGAATCTGATGTTTGCTCTGCGTGCTTGAAAGTTTTCAAATGTACTGCATGATGATGCTTCAAGCCATTTGTTTTCTGCTGGTGACCAGGTTTCAATATCATAGCATTTTGCTGCAGAAAAACTTAAGTCACCAGTACATAACAATAAAATTCTATAAGGAATTTTTAATTCTTTTAAAATGTCTTCTGCATCATTTACCAATAATTCCAATTCATTTAATGAAGTTTCCGGTTTAACAAATTTTACCATTTCAACTTTGTTAAATTGATGAACGCGCAAAAATCCTTTTGATTCTTTTCCATAAGAACCTGCTTCTCTGCGGAAACATGCAGAGTAACCAACATATTTTATTGGAAGGTCACTTTCGTTCAATACATCATTTCTGTAAATGTTTGTAATAGGAACTTCGGCAGTTGGAATAGGGAAGAGGCCGTCTTTTTCTATGGCATACATGTCTTCTTCCATTTTAGGAATTTGACCGGTTCCTTTCATAGAATCTCTATTAACTAAAAACGGCGGGAACACTTCGCTGTAACCATGATTTTGAAGATGGTAATCAAGCATAAAATTAATTAGTGCTCTTTCAAGCGTAGCTCCTTTGCCAATGTATAAAGGAAAACCGGAGCCGGAAATTTTAGCACCTCTTTCAAAATCCAATATTTTTAATTTCTTGCCTAGCTCAATGTGGTCTAAAACCTTTTCTTCATTCTGAAATGAAAATTCTTCTGGAAGCCATTGACGAACTTCAACATTTTCTGCTGCTGATTTTCCAACTGGAACAGAAGAATGAGGAATATTCGGGATGTACATCAAGATATCATCTAATTGTTCCTGAACATTTTTTAGATTTGAATCAAGGTCAGCAATCTGATCTGAAACTCTTTTCATTTCTGAAAGCACAGTAGAAACATCTTCTCCAGCTTTTTTCATTTTCGGAATCTGTGATGAAACTTGATTGCGCTGAGATTTTAATTCATCTGCTTGTACAATTAAATTTCTTCTTTCTTCGTCAAGCTTAAGCACTTCATCAACCCGGCTTTTTTCATTTTTATTTTCAACACCTTGTTTTACTAACTCAGGATTTTCACGAATAAATTTTAAATCAAGCATAAATTTTTTGACTTTTGATATTTGACTTATTTAACTACAATATTAAAAATTTTATTCTTCACAAAGATTTCTTTAACTATCTGCTTCCCGTCAATGTGCTTTGAAACTTTTTCATCAGCCAGGGCAAGATTTTTTACGATACCTTGTTCACTGTTATTTGCTACAGAAATAGTTGCACGTAATTTACCATTAACTTGCACAGCGATATTAACTTCATCTTCAATCAAAGCTTTTTCATCAACTTCAAACCACACCGGATTAGAAAAAAGAGGATCATCATTCCCAATTAACTGCCAGCATTCTTCTCCGAGATGCGGAGCAACTGGAGCCAATAAAACAGCAAATCTTCTTAATGCATAACTTTGAATTTCAACAGAACATTTCTCTAAATTTCTAATCAACTCATTTAACAATTCCATTAAAGAAGCAATGGCGGTGTTGAATCTGAAATTAACTATTTCCTCATCGTACTTGTGAATAGTTTGATTTATTTTTTTATAAACAGATTTTTCTTCTCCGGATAATTTTTCAATTTCATAAATATCTTTTGATGAAACACCTTTAACATTTGCAAATAATCTTTCAAACAAATCATAGCTGCGCTGAACAAATCTATCAGTTCCGGAAATACCTTTATCGCTCCAATCTCCACCAAGTTCATAAGGGCCCATAAACATTAAGTACAATCTAAAAACATCCGAACCATAATTAACTGTAAACTCATCAGGATTAACAACATTCCCTTTAGACTTTGACATCTTGGCGCCTTGATTAGTAATTGTACCTTGATGAATCAAATTTTTAAATGGTTCGTCCGATTTTGTTAATCCAATATCTCTCAAAAATTTGTGAATAAATCTTGCATACAATAAATGCATGGTTGCATGTTCGGCCCCGCCGACATACATGTCAACCGGGACCCAATTGTCAGCCAGGTTTGTGTTGATTGCCGATCCTATTTTGTGAGGATCAAGATAACGGAAATAATACCATGATGAATCAACAAAAGTATCCATTGTATCTGGGTCGCGTTCAGCATCTTCACCGCATTTAGGGCATTTAACATTCATAAAACTTTTGTTTGAAACTAAAGGAGATTTCCCATCTCTTTTAAATTCAACGTCATATGGAAGTTCAACTGGCAAATCTTTTTCATCAACGGCTACTTCGCCGCATTTGGGACAATGAATAATTGGAATAGGTGTTCCCCAATATCGCTGGCGTGAAATTAACCAATCTCTCAATCTGAAATTGATTTTGCTTGTTCCAATTACTTTTTCTTCAAGCCATTTAATTATTTTTTCTTTAGCTTCTTTGACATAAAGCCCATTCAAAAACTCACTATTGATAGCCGGCCCATCTTCGATATAAGCTTTACCTTCAAAATCTTTCGGTGTTTGTACGGTCCTAATTATATCTAATCCAAATTTTTCAGCAAACTGCCAATCGCGTTCATCTTGACCTGGAACAGCCATTATTGCCCCTGTGCCGTAAGTAGTTAAAACATAATCGGCAATCCAGATTGGAATTTTTTTATTGTTAACCGGATTGATTGCAAACGCTCCAGTATTAACTCCGGTTTTTTCTTTTACAGTTGAAGTTCTATCAATTTCCGACATTGATTTTATTGATTCACGGTATTCTTCAACTTTATTTTTGAATTCGTCTTTTGTTATAACATCAACCAAAGAATGTTCAGGAGCGAGAACCATGTAAGTAGCGCCGAATAAAGTATCCGGTCTGGTTGTGAAAATTTTTATTCCTTCATCGTGCCCATCAACTTTAAAATTAACTTCTGCGCCAATACTTTTTCCAATCCAGTTTCTCTGCATAAGTTTTGTTTTTTCCGGCCAGTTTATGGAATCTAATCCAGCTAATAATTCTTCAGCGTAATCAGTTATCTTAAAAAACCATTGAGTAAGATTTTTTTGAATTACAATGGCTCCGCATCTTTCGCAAGTTCCGTCTGACAGAACCTGTTCATTAGCCAAAACAGTTTGATCATTCGGACACCAATTAACCGGGGCATTTTTTCTATAAGCTAAACCTTTTTTATAAAGCTGAAGAAACAGCCACTGATTCCATTTGTAGTATTCAGGTTTGCATGTCATCAACTCCGCTTGCCAATCATACATACAGCCCATATGTTTTAATTGAACGCGAATGTCTTCAATATTTTTTAATGTACTGTCGTAAGGATGAATTCCGGTTTTGATTGCATAATTTTCTGCTGGAAGTCCGAAAGCATCATAGCCCATCGGTTCAAAAACGTTAAAGCCTTTTAATTTTTTATATCTTGCCCATGTGTCAGTTGGGCCGTAATTATACCAATGGCCGCAATGAAGTTTTGCCCCGGAAGGATAAATAAACATTACTAGCGTATATAATTTTTTATCTGTTTTTGAAAGATCGGTTTCAAATACTCTATTTTCTTCCCAGATGTTTTGCCATTTTTTTTCTATTTCAGCAAATGGATATCGCATAAATCTTACATATAAAAGTTGAAAAATTGAGTCACAAATTTATCGAAATTAGCAGGTAATTCAAATTGAATATTTAGGTATGCCGATAATTGCAAGTCACCTACAAAGTGACTGGCATATTAAAATTTTCCCTTATTCTTCTTTTAAGTTTTCAAGATCATCCAAATCCTTAAACCGTTTTGCGGCGGATTTATTTTTCTTCAAATCGTTTAAGTTAATTAGATTAACATTAACGTCATCGAACAGTACAATTAGGCGATTTTTAAAACATTCTTCAAACGAAACTCCTGAAATTGTTGTCAATAATTCTATTCTTAGTGGTGGAACACCGACTCTTGTTACATGATTTTCTTTTGAAAATAACTTCAATGAAAGTTCCGGGATATTAAATCCGAATTCTTTCAAAACTTCAACAAGCTTTAAAGCATTTTCATCAGTTCTAGAAACCCAAATATCCATATCACCGGTTGATCTTGGATATCCATAATAACCAACAGCCCAACCGCCAATTAATAAATATTCAGCTTGTCTTAAATTCAGCAGTCTCAAAAAATCGCTGAAGTCTTTCGGTAGACGGATCATAGTTATACATTAATTGTCTTAAGAATTCTACTGCATGAATACGTTCTGCAGGCGTTTTTGAAAGCCAGTATTTTAGATCATTAACGTTTTCATTTAAAGAAACAAAAGAAAACGATTTTTTATCTAACTCAAAGATTTTTTCTCTCATGGCTTATATTTTCCTGTTTGACAAATATAAATAAAAATCTTCCTAATAGATTAAGACAAGATAAATTAAATTTTAAAGAAATAAAATTCTAACCAAAGCTACAGTTCGCGCCCTTAATGCCGAACCTAAAACAAATTTGTTACAATAACGCTCTAATACCTGGCAGTTACAACTCACACCGTGAATGAATAGCACTTTTTACAGATATATTGTGCAATTGCCGGGTTTGTCTCTTTTTTGTTAAGTTTGTGCATTCAAACAAAAGGAAAAGTAATCCCATTATGCACTATCTTGACTCAAATTATTTTACTCATAAAGAAGGTATACTTCATTGTGAAAATATTGCCGTTGAAGAAATAACTAAATCGACCGGAACACCGGTTTATATTTACAGCAAAAAGTTTTTTACAGATAGATTTAACGAATTCAATAATGCATTTAAGGAAATATCTCATACTGTTTTTTACGCCTCTAAATCAAATTTTAATTTAAGTGTTATTAAAACGTTTTACGATTTAGGTGCAGGCATTGATGTTAATTCTGAAGGTGAAATGTACAGGGCACTGAAAGCAGGAGTTGATCCGCAAAAAATGATTATTAGCGGTGTTGGAAAAACTGCTTGTGAAATTCAATTTGCATTAGAAAAAAATATTTTGATGATAAAAGCTGAGTCGGAACAAGAAATTGATTTGATTAATGAAATAGCAGGAAAAATAGGGAAAGAGGCTAAAGTTTCAATTAGAGTTAACCCTGATGTTGATGCGAAAAGTCATCCTTATATTTCAACAGGATTAAAACAAAATAAGTTTGGAATTAATTCAACCGATGCTCTTAGAATTTATAAGAGTGAAAAAAAATATAAGAGCCTCAAATTTACCGGAATAGATATGCATATTGGTTCTCAAATTACTTCTATTTCTCCTTTAGCCGAAGCAGTTGAAAAATTATCTCAAATTTATTTTGAAGTTAAATCTGCAGGAGTAAATTTACAGCATTTTGATGTTGGTGGTGGAATTGGTGTCAGCTATAATAATGAAAAATATTTTTCTTATTCTGATTATGCAAAAGCAGTTCTTCCAACTTTAAAAAAACTGGATTGCGATATTTTCTTTGAACCTGGCAGAACTTTAACCGCAAACGGAGGAATTGTTGCAACAGAAGTTTTGTACACAAAAAATAATAATGATAAAAATTTTATTGTAATAGATGCTGCGATGACAGATTTGTTACGTCCCAGTATTTATGGCGCATATCATCATATTCAGCCGGTTTATAAAAATGAAAATAAAAAAGATATTACTGCCGATATTGTTGGTCCGGTTTGCGAGACGGGTGATTTTATTGCAAAAAATCGAGAAATTTCTGAATGTAAAAAAGGCGACTATCTTGCAATCATGTCTGCCGGAGCTTATGGAATGACAATGGCTTCAAATTATAATGCAAGAAAGCGTGCCCCGGAAGTGATGGTTGATGGGAATAATTTTAAAGTTATCAGAAGCCGCGAAACATTGGATCATTTAATTTATGACGAAGTAGAAAAAATACAATAAATAGTACACGGATAATACGGATGTAACGGATTAGTACGGATAAAATATTTTGTATTATATCAGTGAAGACCAGTCTAATCCATTAAATCCGTGGCCTATTCCTAAAAAGAAATTAGAACAATTTCTATAAAGATTACATGAAGAGAAGAATTTTTTTAAAATCCATTTCGTTCTCTGCTTTAGCAATCCCAACAATTTCCGGTAAAACTTTTTCATCTTTTATTCCTTCTTCAGAAAATATAATTAAACCAAAAAGATTAAAGAAAGGCGATACTCTTGGATTAATTTCTCCGGGCAGCTTTATTAACTGAAGATGAATTGAAAGAGTCATTGATAATCTACAAGTGTTTGGTTTTAAAGTAGTTTATACAAAAAATATTTTAGCAAGATATGGTTATTTCGCAGGAACGGATGAACAAAGAGCTTCGGATGTAAATGAAATGTTCAAAAGAAATGATGTTGATGGAATTGTCTGTGCTCGCGGCGGCTGGGGGTGTTCACGGATTCTTCCATTACTTGATTATGATATTATAAAAAATAATCCAAAAGTTCTAATTGGATATAGTGATGTTACTGCACTGCTTTATGGAATATATAAAGAAACCGGATTAGTTTGTTTTCACGGGCCGGTTGGAATTTCTACTTTTAATGATTACAGCGTTGATTATTTTAAAAGAGTTTTAATGGAACCACAGCAAACACTTACTTTTTACAATCCTCACTATGATAAAAATAAGGATGGTGAAGAATATTTTCCTTTTACAATTCGAAGCGGTAAATCTACCGGCCAACTAGTTGGAGGTAATCTTTCTATTGTAGTTTCATTGATTGGGACACAATACGATATTGATTGTGAAAACAAAATAGTTTTTTTAGAAGATATAGGGGAAGAACCATATAGAATTGATAGAATGCTCACGCAGTTAATTGAGGCGGGTAAATTTAAAAATGTTAGAGGAATTATGCTGGGAGTATTTGAAGATTCCAAACCACAGCCTGATAAATCCGGAATAACAAATTCATTTAGTTTAGCTGAAGTATTGTTTAACAAACTTTCAAAATTAAATGTCCCCACGGTATACGGGATGTCGTTTGGACATATTACAAATAAATTTACTCTG
The DNA here is from genome assembly GCA_963775245.1 of uncultured Bacteroidota bacterium. Lineage (GTDB taxonomy): Bacteria > Bacteroidota > Ignavibacteria > Ignavibacteriales > Ignavibacteriaceae > CAVSWT01. Next base: position 173,238 of record CAVZID010000021.1, on the reverse strand, counting down.
CCGTTTGGGATTGATGCAGAGCTTGATTCTCTTTCTCAAACTTTAACCTTACTTGAGCCTGCTGTGGTTTAAAACTATATTCCACTTTAGAATAAAATAATTTATATAAATGTTTGCAGATATTGTATTCCCACTTCCTTTCAGAAATTCATTCACTTATTCTATTCCAAAGGAATTTGAGAAAGATTCATTAGTTGGTGTCCGTGCTGTTGTTTCTTTTGGCAAAAGAACTCTTACCGGCTTTATAATTAATGTTTCGGAAAAAACCGAAGTTAAAGAAGAATTAAAACCGATCTACGATATTTTAGATGACAAGCCAATCTTCACTGAAAAATCTTTAAAATTTTATAATTGGATTTCAGAATATTATATATCATCACTCGGGGAAGCGCTTAAGCTCGGAGTGCCTTATGGAACTGATATCGAATCAAAGCGAAAGCTTATTGTTGATTATAAAGTTGTTGAGAAACTTTTACAAGATGAGAAAGATAAAAAGACAATTCGTTCAAAAATTCTGAAGGTGTTGTCTATAAAAGACGAAATAAACTTTTCATTTCTTCAAAAAACAGTTAAGAAGAAAAATATTTATTCTGTTATTCGAAACCTTGAAAAAGAAGGGGCTTTAATTACTTTAAATCAGATTGGCGATCCTAAGGTAAGAATTAAAAAAGCAAAGTTTGTTAAGCTTGTTAAACCTGTCTCTGAAGTTTATGAATTGATTCCAGAAATAGAATCAAGGTCACCAAAGCAAGTAAGTATTCTTTTAGAATTAATATCAAAAAGAAAAAAAGATGTAAAGCAGTCAGATCTGTTAAAGAAGACCGGGGCTTCACAATCTTCTATTCATTCTTTAGAAGAAAAAGGAATGATTACGGTTTTTGAAAAAGAAGTTGAAAGAAGATTTTCGGAAAGTTTTGTTGAAGAGCAAGTTGAATTTAAACTTTCCAAGGATCAGCAGAATGCTATAAGTGAAGTAGAAAAATTCATATCTGCAAAGAAGTTTCAAACTTTTTTATTACACGGCGTAACCGGGAGCGGAAAAACTCAAGTATATATTGAGCTTATAAAAAAAGTTTTAGGGCAAAATCAAACTGCATTGCTGCTTGTCCCGGAAATTTCGTTAACTCCTCAAATTACATCCCGGCTAATAAATAATTTTGGTGAAGCAGTTACCGTTCTTCACAGCCGAATGTCAATAGGTGAACGATATGATTCATGGCGAAAAATATTAAGCGGAAAATATAAAGTAGTTATTGGTGCACGTTCCGCTTTGTTTGCTCCATTAAAAAATATTGGAGTAATTGTAGTAGATGAAGAGCATGATGCAAGCTATAAGCAGAGCGACATTATTCCAAAATACAGCGCAAGAGACGCAGCCATAATACTTGGTGTAAACCATAATTGCCCTGTTGTGCTTGGTTCTGCTACTCCTTCTATTGAAAGCATGTATAACGCAAAAACCGGTAAATATAAATTGTTGGAACTGCCGGAAAGAATTGATAATGCACAGCTTCCGATTATTGAATTAGTAAATGTTGCGATTGAGAAAAAAAAGAAGCGAATGGAAAATGTCTTCTCAAAGATTTTATTAGATAAGATTGAAGATAGATTAAAAAAACAAGAAGGTGTAATCATTCTTCAAAACAGAAGAGGGTTTTCTACACAGCTTTATTGCGATGACTGCAATGAAATTGAAACTTGTGAAAATTGTTCAGTCTCAATGGTTTATCATATAAACAAAAATATATTGCAGTGCCATTATTGCGGATTAATTAGAGAAGTACCCAAAGCCTGCACACATTGCGGGTCATTATCATTAAAATATTTTGGAATGGGAACAGAAAGGGTGGAAGATGAGCTTGGATTTTATTTTCCTAAAGCTTCGATTAAAAGAATTGATTCGGATTCTATTTCAAGAAAATCTTCCTTAAGTAAGATCTTAACTGAATTTGCCAAAGGAGATGTTGATATATTAGTCGGTACACAAATGGTATCGAAAGGATTGGATTTTTCTCGTGTTACTTTAGTTGGAGTTATTTCTGCAGAGACAACTTTGTGGCTGCCTGATTTCCGAGCAGATGAAAGAACATTTCAACTGCTTACACAAGTTTCAGGAAGGGCAGGCAGAAGCAACATAAAAGGGGAAGTAGTTATTCAGACACAAAACGAAAAACACTTTGCATTGCAAAAAGTTTTGCAGAATGATTACAAAGGATTTTATAATAAAGAAATTATAGATAGAGAAAAAATGGGCTATCCTCCATTCACGCATATAGCTTTAATAGAAGCAAAGGATACCAATGAACAAAAAGCACGTGGAGCAATAACAGATTTTTATAATGAGGTTAGGGCATATAAAAAATGGATAAAAATTTCGACTCCAACCACTGCACTAATTGCAAAACTGAAAGGGAATTATCGTTTCCACATTTTAGTTAAAAGCACAAAAGAAGCTGACCCGGGCGGGGGAGTTTTAAGAAAAGCAATTTTAAATTCATGGATAGAATTTAACCGCAAATCACGCTACAAAGATGTAAAACTTTTTTACGATGTTGATCCGCAGAGCATAATTTAATTGGTAGTTCCTCCAACATCTGGAGGTGTTTTATTCTCTGTCCCATCTGTCTTTGTTTTATTCTCCGCAACTTTCAAAGTAGTATAAACCCCGGAACTTATTCCCAAAAGTATGAGATTATTATCAGAAATTTGTGGAATCATTTTATCAATACTTGCACTAACATCGCCCATTCCATGAATAACTGTAATAGCCATATAAACACCAAATATTACATTAATAACAACCGCTTGAAAACGGTGTATATTTACTCCGCCTCCATCCGATATAAGATCAAGTAAAAAATTAAAATTACTTTTATTCTGGCTAGTAGCTTTATTTAGCTTTGAATCGTTTGAAATGTCAATGACTTCTGCAGCCGCTGTTGTACCGGAGCTTATACTTAGTAAAATTAATGTGGAGCCATCTAAAGTCGGGATGCCATGTCCCAATGTCATAATAGCGACAAAAGAAGAAAGTATTATAATTGTCCACCATGCTAACTGCACACGTGAAAAACTAAACGTCTTTCGATTTTCTTTATTGCTGTCTTTCAACATATCATATTTTTTATCCAGGTAAAATATCATCAAAAACAGCACAGCAAAGACTATTAGGAATCTAAAAAATGGACTCATAATACACCTTTCACATAGTGATTGATTACCAAAGGTTTTTTGTTAAATTATTTTTATAACTATTTTTTTTAGCAGTGAATTTTATCGAACTAAAAGAAGAAGAAACCAACTTAAGTAAAGCGAGCTAAATTAAACTATAATGACTATTCGAACTCTATGAAATAAAAATGAAATCAAGACAATATAAGAGGAGAGTGAAATTGAAACGAAAATACAATTCGGATATTTGATAGTCAAGAAAAATATTTAGTTGGAGAATTTATTTTTAAGAAAAGTGAGTCTCACCTCCAAGGTGAACCTCACTTTACTAATTTTACTAATATCATTTAATGGCTTTTGCAGTGTCATCATCCTTTGTTTTATTAACGCCTCGGCCAAGGATATAACCTGATATCCCGGCTAATATTGCTGATAATTCTCTACCTTCCAAAATATTCAATATTCCGAAAAGAGTTATTGAAATGATTAATACAAATAATGTAATAAACTGCAAACCATTCCCGCTCAACATTTCTGCCGTGATATTATGATCCGATTTTTTATGAATAAGCCAGAAGAATGCAACTAAAAGTATCCCTATTAATACAGCAAAGGTTATACTTATTTCTGTTCGGAATGTTTGCTGATGATATTCTGGAGCTAAGGCGTTATCGATTTGTGATTCGCAGTTTGCTATGTCCGTTTTAATTAATTCAATATTATTGTTTAACTTTGTCCTCTGAACGTTTATAGTCGAATCCTGTATCGCTGCTGTTTCTTTAGCGTTTTTAAGCTCGGGCAATATATAATTTTTTATATCAGCAGGTGTATAAGATGCATAGTAATTTAATGGCGGGTCAGTTACATAAATATCAACAAGTATTAATTCGCCCGATTTAGCAGTTGAAATTCTTTTTTCATAACGCGTAATGTAATTATTTATAGTTCGTGAACTATTTGTACTGTACTGATAGGAATAGAGTTCTGTTTGCAGCTTTTGCAGAATATCTTTTTTCTGTTGTAAATATTCTCTAAGTTTTTTAAAGTTTGTTAAGTCTTCATTAGTTGAAAATTTGAGTTTCCAATCCGAACGGTATTCCTTTTCTTTATATTCTTGAATCAAATATTCATTTGAAACATATGGGTCATCTCTATTCTGTGAAAATATTTGAATACAAAAACTAAACTGATAAAAGAATAAAAACATAAGTAAAATTGATTTTATTCTTTTCATTTTTCCCTCCGGTATTTTGAAACATTAATGATTATTATAAATAACAGTACAAATAAAATTTCACATAATTTTCTTACCCAAATACATCCAGGGAATAAATTAAAAAAAGAGATTATAAAAGGTCTGATAATCTCAATTTTAAATTGATACTTTTCCCAAATTAAAGTCTCAATATTTATTTCAGTCGTAAGGAATTTTAGCAGTGTGGGTGAAACTCAAAATCCGATGAAAAGATAAGAATCAATATTTTAGTTGTCAATAGACAATTGTTACTAATTTGAAAATATTTATTGGAGGGAGTGTTTTTCAAATAGAGTGACTAAAAAGTAGGATAAACATTCCTATCTGTCCTACTTTTTAATTTTTGAGATTACTTCTTTTTCTTGCCAGCAAAAAATTGTTTCCTGCTTGCAAAAATTCTCTGCCACAATTTACCAGTGTTTCCGTTAAAATAGGATTCATTATTCTGTGAGGAATGAATTATAAACTGCGGAGGATTTTTAGTTTCTGTCGAAGGAGTTCCAAAACCGGAAACATCAATAGCGCCAAAGCCGGTTGATTGAATTGTTAAGGTGTAATTTGATTTATTTAAAAGTGACTGATCCGGATTGTCAATATAATTACTTCCTGTAACATGAGATAAAGTTCTTAGAAAGTTGACTGTTTTCGCAGAATCAGTACGAATATTATTTATTGTCCAATGATTTGTTGTGTCTTTAATTAATTGGAATGAACTATCGGGATAAGTAAATGTTAGTTTATTCCAATGTGACACATCATCATTTACAATATAATTATCTCTAAAAGCATCAGGTTTTTGATTAAATGAGAATTCTAAAAAACCATTTACATTGTAAACATTATCATCGCCATTAATTCTAACTGCCGTGGACATTGAACGCATTTGCTGTTCGTAAGAAAATTTGCCGAAAGTTATATCAAGAGTATTATCGTTTCCTTCAAAAACTTTTACCCTGGTTCCTACAGTATCAACCTGGAATTCATGCCACTTACTTTCATCTTGGGCAACGACTCCCAGTGATGTTATTCCGGCAAGCTGGTTCAACAAATTCTTTATTTTCGATTGCTGTGCCGGAACCGATTTATTATTATCAAGCTGTACCTGCCAATCTTTACCTTCTTTAAATAACCTAACTTCTTTATGATTATTTGCTTTAGGGTAAATTGAAATAGCAGTTACTTTCGCGGTATCAATTTCTACTATATTTTTTTTGAACGTTCTTTCTTCATGAGAAGAATCATAGTAAACATAGAAAGCTGCTAACGCTAATAGTACTACAAAAACTATTGTAAGAGTTTTGGAAGAGATATTCTTAAACATAATCTGTTGACATCCACTTGTTTTTAAGTTTCCTTCTAAATTGAAAACGAATTATCCCGAATGCTATTATCAATATGATCGGGAGTAAGAAATTCAAATATTTTAAAAATGTTTTTGTCCCTTGTTCAAGATTTGGATCAATAGGCCGTGAACTAATCCCTTTTGTTCTTAATTCAATTAATCCTGTATCATCTGAAAGCCAGTCAATTGCATTTGCCATTAAATTTACATTGTCTGGCTGCAATCTTTGAGCACTTTGTCCGCTTCCGTTAGTTGCAAAATCACCGTCGCCAAATACAACCATTTTAGAATATGTATTGTTTACCAGCTTACCATCAACAGCAACTGCTACAGGCAATGATGAAACCGGGAAATCACTGCGTGTCCAGTCTTTTGTTACATTAAAATAAACCGGCGGTTTTTCCAATCCGGCTTTATCCGAAGTTACAGCAAGTTTAACAAAATGTATTGAACTATCTGTTGAAATAATTTTAATCGGGCTTACAAAGGGAAACATAACCGATTCAATCCCTTTGGTTATAGGGTGATCGGCAAACTTTGTTATGATTGGCAGATAAGGAAATCTAACGGGAGTGTTCATCATAAACATACCGTTTTGCTGACGCACCATTACATTCCCGGAGTTTGCATCAATTAGAAATTCATCTTCAACATCTATTCCTTTTTTATTAAGCCAATTTTCAAATCCAGTGCTTACAGATGAGCCCTGTGCATTTTGTAAATTTCCTTTAACACGATTTAAAGCTACTAAAATTCTCCCTCCATTGGCTAAAAAATCATCGAGCTGTTTAAAGTATTCAGGTTTTACCGTATCTGCCGGAGCCACTACAACTAGAGTTTTATACGAGCTTGGAATCTTAGTTGTATCCGTCATTTTATAGGTTACTACATCATAAAGAATTGAAAGCTGCTGGTTTAATTGCTGTAATTCTGAAAGCGAAGGCTCGCCATTACCTTGCAAGAAAGCAACCTTGGGTTTTTGTTTTACAACCAATTTTTTAATGTTGGATGAAAGAGCAAATTCCATTGCAGAACCAGGTTGAATAAACGGAATGGTTTCTTTTTTGCTTCCGTATTCCAAAACAGCACCGAGATAAGCGCGCTGCTGCTTCATTTGATCACGTTCACGAACGTTAATCATAATCGGCTGAATACCGGCTTGCTGCGCTTCCATTTCTGTCTTCTGGTCCTTATTAGGATTTATAAATTGATAGACAATTTTTCCGCCTGAGGCATTGTCGTATTCAATCAGCATATCCTTTAAATCTTTTTTGACCTTTGCAACATCTGGCGGCAAGTCCTCAGAAAAGTATGCGCTAACAGTTACCGGGCCATCCAGATCCTTTAATATACTTTTTGTTGCATCGCTCAATGTGTATTCATGATCTTCTGTAAAATCAAGACGTGTGAAAAAGCGATTGGCAAAGAAGTTAATAAGAATTACTATGCCGAAAATTAGTAATAGTGATGTTAGTACTTTTTGTTTTGTTAACATATTTAATCAACAATATTTCTTTTTGATAGCATTGTCTCAGCAAGTATTAACCCGAATCCGGTAATGCTGAGGAAGTAAATTAAATCTTTAGAATCAATAACTCCTCTGGAGATTGATTCGAAGTGAGTTTGCAAATTTAAGTAATCTAATATTCCACCAATTAAGCCGGTGAAATCTTGTGAAAGAACGTTAAAAATTATTAAGAAGAAAACACCGATAAAAAGGGCAACGAGAAAAGCAACTATCTGGTTGCTTGTAAGACTGCTAGCAAACAATCCAATGCTGATATATACCATGCTCATCAGCATCAGCCCGAGATAACCGCAAATAACGGCGCCTGCATCTATGTTTCCGATTGAAGAAACAGTTATGAAGTAGGGTAGAGTTAAGAATAAGGCAATGCCGATTAAAATTAGGCATGCTAAAAATTTACCCATCACAACTTCCCAGTCAGTTACTGATTTTGTTAACAGCAGCTCGATTGTTCCGGTTTTATTTTCTTCTGCAATCATTCGCATAGTTAAAGCAGGAATGAAAAAGAATAAAGTCCAGTAAGCAACAGAAAAGAAAGGTTCTAAAGTTGCCTGCCCGATAAAGAAAATATCTGAACCGGAAATCCAGGTGAAGAATCCGCTTATACCTAAAAACGCTACAATTAAAATGTACGCGGTTAGTGAATCGAAAAATTGTCTTAGTTCTTTAAGTGCAATTACCCAGGTTTTTCTCATTGTAATTATTTTTATGTTTATTAAAATTCATACTGAACCTGCCTGCCCGAAGGCAAGTTTATTTCAGTATCTACAGTTTTCTAATATCAAATTCCGAAACAAGTTCGGAATGACGCTTATAGTCATGCTGAATTTATTTCAGCATCTTTAAATGTCTCACTACTTAAATCTCTCCAATCTTTATTCATAGATTCAATTAAATTAATTTTCCATTGCCTATGCCAGTTTTTCAATTGTTTTTCTCTTTTTATTGCATCTTTAGCTTCATTAAATATTTCAAAATAAACTAGTTTAGTTAGATTATATTTTTTTGTGAAACCTTCTATCATTTTATTTTTATGTTCATATACTCTTCGGACTAGATTATTTGTAATCCCTATATAAATCGTTTTGGATTTGTTTGCCAATATATAAACATAATATTGTTTCATTTTAACATTATCATACTGAACTAGCGTCACTATAATTATTTTTCGTTCAGAGATTCCGAAACAAGTTTGGAATGACGCATACCGTCATGCTGAATTTATTTCAGCATCTTCTGTTTTCCAATATTTGATTCTGAAACAAGTTCAGAATGACAATGAGACATAACTCTATGTAGTCAACTCTCTAAATATATCTTCAAGCTTGGTTTCAATAGATGTCATTTCTGTTAGCACCCAATTCTTCTGCACACACAATTGAAAGATTTCCCGTTTAGAAGACAATCCGCTTTTACTTTGAATCATGAAAGTATTTTGCATATCAGCTATTGGGTCAACCATACCGACTGACTCAATAGATTTCAATCCACCAAACAATAAATCTTTATTTGTTTCATCTTCAATTTTGATTCTTAGGATTTCTTCACCTTGTGCCTGCTTTCTCAAGGTATCAGCAGTGCCATCTGCAACAATTTTTCCATTGCTGATAATCAATATTCTATCGCAGATGGCCTCCACCTCGGGTAGTATGTGAGTACTTAAAATTACAGTTTTTTGTCTACCTATTTCTCGAATTAATTTTCTAATTTCAATAATTTGATTAGGATCAAGCCCGGTTGTCGGTTCATCAAAAATTAATATTTCAGGATCATGAATCATTGCTTGAGCAAGCCCAACGCGCTGCCTGTAGCCTTTGGAAAGCTCACCAATCTTTTTATGTTTCTCAACATTTAATCCGCATACATGAACCATCTCTCCGATTCTGCCTTCAATATTCTCTTTGGGAACACCCTGCAGATTTGCAGTAAATGAAAGATATTCAAGAACAGGCATATCAAGGTAGAGAGGATTATTTTCAGGTAGATAACCAATCTTTGATTTTATTTCATCCTGGTGATCATGAATGGAATATTCACCGACTTTTACATCTCCTTCAGTAGGAGCCATAAAGCAGGTTAGAATTTTCATAGTTGTTGTTTTACCCGCACCGTTTGGGCCGAGAAATCCTAAAATCTCTCCGGTTTTAACTTGAAATGAAATGGTATCTATTGCTTTTTGCGGGCCGTACTGTTTAGTTAGATTCTCAACAGAGATGTTCATACAATTACAAATCCCAAAATGTATTTATGAAATTTTTCGGTTATTAAATTAAATGATTTGGACGCAGTGAAAATAAGAAAGTTCCATTAGTAATAAAAAATTTTAAAATTAATTTTTCATTAAAAAAAATTAATGAAAGGGGATAGAGAAAGTTTCATTTTAATAATTAGTAATTCAAAAAAGAAATGAAGAGGATAATAAATTTATTTATTATCCTCTGATTAAATGCGGAAGTTAATAATACATTTTACGCAAAATTGGTAAATATAAACCCAGTTTCTTTAAGAAACTGGGTTTATTTAGACTCTAAGTGTAAAGTTACTTAATAATTATCTCGATACATGTCTTACTATCTTGCGAACTGATGCAGCTGGAAGTGTTTTTCAATTTCCCTGTCTTCCGGGTTTCACTTCTATGCCCACTCCTATCTTCTTTTCCAAAACTTTTTTTCTTTTCTTTTGAACCAAATACTTGATTCCATTTTCCATTTTTAAAAGTTATTTGATATCCGCCTTTAAGTATTTCAAAAGGCTTTTTTACTTTATGCATGTGATCAAATTTAACAGAGCCCGCTTTACGAAATATTTCAAAGTATGCCGGGTAAACAAAATCGCTCATTGGAATTTTATTTACTTTAAAGCTTAATGCTTCAACCGGATCAGCGCTTTCATAAGCATACATAGTTTTTGAATCTGGCCCTGTAGTCATCATATTAATTGCCGGGTCAACTAGCATTTCAACAAGCTCATGAGATGCGGATACACTTACTAAATCATTGTTTTCATGTGTTGTTTTTACAAAAACTTTTGAAAGATGGAAATCCACTCCGGTGTAAGGTCATGATAAGCAAATGCGCCAGGCTGATCAGCGTTATCCAGGAATACCATTGCCCACATTCCTTTTTTGAAACCAGTTGTTTTAACTAAAACAGCGGGAGTCCCCCAAACGGGTGCGACATATTTATCAATATATTTCTGCATTGCGGAAATTAATTTATCAAAATCAACACCAAGTGGAACAGTTGCTTGATTAAAGCATGCTATTTTTGGAATTACTCCCTGGTTGAATGCCCCGAAGGTTGGTTTTGTTTTGCTCATACGTCCTCCAATGGAATAAGTTATCTTAATATGTTAATTATAAACGGAACCTAAAAATCTTATGCCTTTATTAATCGATTCTGAGGAGGTTGACGCATTAAATAAATTTTGAAAATATATTTCAAAAACACTAAAAAATTAATTCAGCGAACAATGAAATAAAAAAGAAGCAGTTAAAAGACCGGGTGATAAAATACATGCGGGGAAATGAATTGTCAATGGATAGGAAATTCAAGAGAAACAATTGAGTGAGGCTCACCTTGGAGGTTAACCTCACAAGTAAATTTAAATTGTTACAATGTTATTTTGGTTCCCAATAATTTTAAAAAAGCACTTATGAATTTAGGATGAGCAGGCCAAGCTGGAGAAGTAACTAAATTACCGTCAACAACAACATCATCCACATTTACATTTTGATAGTTACCGCCTGCAACTGTAACTTCAGGGCCAACTGCAGGATATGCTGTCAATTTTCTTCCTTTTAAAACTCCTGCTGCGGATAAAATTTGAGGGCCATGACAAATAGCAGCAACAGGTTTATTCTTATCAAAGAAGTGTTTTACAATTTCAAGCAATTGTTTATTTAAACGTAAATATTCCGGCGCTCTTCCTCCGGCAATAACAAGCCCATCATAGTTTTCCGGTTTAACATCATCAAACGAATAGTTAAGCTGAAAATTATGTCCCGACTTTTCCATATAAGTTTGATCGCCAACAAAATCGTGTATAGCTGTTTTAACTGTATCGCCTTTCTTTTTGTCGGGACAAACAGCATGAACATTGTGCCCAACCATAACTAACATTTGGAAAGGGACCATAGTTTCGTAATCTTCGGCAAAATCTCCCGTAAGAAACAAAATATTTTTCATGATAGCTCCCTCAGATTGGTTAATAATAAGTCAAAAAAGTGTAAATAACTTTTTTAACAGAATGAATGTAATGATTTTCTTACACTAAGAAAAGTATAAATAAAAAGCTCATCATAATTGATGAGCTTAAATAGAAAGTAACTTAAGCTTTATTAAAAATTCTTTAGTACCGGAAATACTCCTTGGAGGCTGAATACTAGTATTTTCCAAATAAACCAAAGACCAAAAACCATTACAAAATATTTCATAGTTGATGCTGCTTTAAACATCTTTGCCAAACCAATACTTAGAACTGCAAATCCCCAAATAGTAAGGACATCAACAAAAGATAAAAGCCATCCCATAAAAGAAGTTTTGTCCATTCCTATTAATGATGTTAAGCTCAAATCACGAATTAATTTGCCCAATACAATTCCAACAACAGTGGCCAGAATAATGTGGATCATTAATATATACATACTTAACCCGTTTGCGACAAGAGCAGATGAATATGTCCCTTCTCCTTTCAATGCAAACTTGCTGAATAAAAATAAAACCAATGTAACTATAAAAAATATGATAGGAACCATAATCAAAGTTGACACACTACTTATTATAGACATGAATGAACCGGACATAAATTGAATTTGCTTATCAGCCATCTCTTGAGTAATCTTTCCTTCTTGAACAGCTTTTTGTATAGCTTCCGTTTGTTTTTGTACAATTTGATATTTTATCTCCGGATTGCTGAATAATATAAATTGAGAAGCTATTGAAAGGACAACAACTAATATTACCGGTATAACCCAATCAATAGTTTTTGGTGGAAATTTTGCAGTTGATTCGTAAGTGTTTGAAGGCTCGGACAATATCCCAACCATCTTGTCGGTATGGCTTAACTCAGCTTCAACCGGTTCTTCCGGTTCACCGGATGGATTATCAGAATTTTGATCTGTAGTATCAAAGTTATCCATTATAACTCCCTTTTGTTATTAAAATGAAATGTGTTTAGCAAAAACTAATTCTACTTTTATAAAAAGGCAACAAAAAAAAATATTTTTGTTTATAATATATAATACGCTTGAGCAAAGAGTTTGAAGGTTTATTAAATTAGTAACAATAGTTATTTGTAATTATTGAGCACAAGCCCAATTTCTTAAAGAAATTGGGTTTGTTAACTTTCATTGATAATTTGATAATCAAAACCTGGGAATTTAAAATGAAAACCATTATCGAACCATTCAGAATAAAATCTGTTGAGCCTATCCGTTTTACAACAAAGGAAGAGAGAGAAAAGTTATTAATTAAAGCAGGGTATAATCCATTTCTTATTCATGCCGATGATGTTTTAATTGATTTGCTTACAGACAGCGGCACTTCAGCTATGAGTGCAAAGCAGTGGGCTGGAATTATGGAAGGCGATGAATCTTATGCAGGTTCAAAAAGTTTCTACCGTTTTGAAGAAGCAGTACAAAAAATTACCGGGATGAAATTTATAATTCCTACTCATCAGGGACGTGCAGCTGAAAAAATAATATTTTTTATTGTGGGAGGAAAAGGGAAATATTTCCCAAACAACACGCACTTCGATACAACCCGCGCAAACATTGAATTTACAGGAGCAGAAGCACATGACCTATTAAATGAAACCGGCAAGCATCCTGAAATCAGAGCTGATTTTAAAGGCAATATGGATGTTGAAAAGCTGGAAGAGTTTATTAAAGAAAAAGGTAAAGAGAATATTCCGTTGGTAATGATTACCGTTACAAATAATTCCGGCGGGGGACAGCCAGTTTCTATGCAGAATATTCGCGAGACAAAAGAAGTATGTAAGAAATATGGAATCCCATTTTTCCTTGATGCATGCCGCTTTGCTGAAAATGCATATTTCATAAAGATAAGAGAAAAAGGATATGAGGATAAATCAATTTTAGAAATAGCTCAAGAAATGTTTTCTTATGCTGATGGTGCAACTATGAGTGCAAAGAAAGATGCTTTGGTAAACATCGGCGGATTTCTTGCATTGAATGATGAAGAGCTTGCAATGCAGTGCCGTAACTTATTAATTGTAACGGAAGGATTTCCAACTTACGGCGGTTTAGCCGGAAGAGATTTGGAAGCAGTTGCTCAAGGTTTAGAAGAAGTTGTCGATGAAAATTATCTGCATTACAGAATTAGAAGTGTGGAGTATCTTGGTGAAAAACTTGTTGCTGCTGGAGTCCCGATAATTGAACCACCAGGTGGCCATGCAATTTATATTGATGCAAAAAGATTTCTTCCTAATATTCCCCAGGAACAATTTCCGGGACAATCGATAGTATGCGAGCTTTATATTGAAGGCGGAATTAGAGGTGTTGAAATAGGCAGTGTTATGTTTGGTAAATATGATGCGAATGGAAAATTAATCCCTCCTCCTATGGAGTTAGTAAGATTAGCAATTCCAAGAAGAGTTTATACACAAAGTCACATTGATTATGTTTCAGAAGTTATACTTGATGTTTTTAAAAACAGGAAAAAATTAAAAGGATATGAAATAACATATCAAGCTCCAATGCTCAGGCATTTTACGGCGAAGTTTAAACCGATAGAATAAAATATGTTCTTAAAATAACTCGGAGTTGAAAAATATAATTTCAGCCATTCTGGGTTAAAGATAATCTGCTATCGTAATTTGGCTATAATAATATCAGCCCTTCGGGCTTGTCACGTTAAAATTGTTCGCCATTAGGAAACGCTGAAAGCGTGAAATTATTATAGAGAATAGTTTAGCCACTATTTAAAAATCCCGAAGGGATGACATCGAGAATGTTTAATTATTATTTAGAGTAATATCTCATTTCGGATTTTTGAAACATTGTAATTCATTAAAATGAAAATCAAAAAAAAATATTCCTTTACAAATAAAAGACAAATATGGAGACTGCTTCCAACAACAACAGGCAAACTTATTATTGAAGATAGAGATACTCAAAACAAGGAAGTCTTTTTTAATTGTTTAGATATTAACTCCGGTAAAAAAATATTTGTAAATCTTCAGCTTGAAGAAAAATTCTGGATTGGAATAGAAACAATAGTTGATGATATAATTATCTTTCACAAATTTGCAAAACCCGACATGCCCGGGCATTCTTCAATTATTGCCTTTGATATTACCACCCAAAAAATAATTTGGCAAAATAATGACACAACTTTTATCTTTGTTCATGAACAAAAAGTATTTGTTTATAAACAAAGATTCGAAGGCAGATTATACTTTTCACTTGATTTAAATAACGGTGAAGTAGTTGAAGAATTAGGAAATGATTCAAATAAAATAAATTTGTTACAGGGAAAAAGTATATCGTCAAATAAAAATTATGAAGGTTATAATTTCCCGGAGGTGTTTAATCCAAATGCAAATTCACCTCAAGCCACAGAATTTATAAACCAATTTAAAATTGAAAATGTAATAACCGGAAATATGGATGCAGTTGAATTACCCGGATTACTTCTGTTTAACTGTCATTCTGTAAAAACTGATGGACAGCTTAAAAATGTGTTTTACTCAGTTGATATTAAGCGAAAAAAAATTATTTTTGAAGATGTGCTTGATGAAAGTACTTCGGTTTTTATTCCAGATGCGTTTTTTATAAAAGATGATTTAATATTTTTGTTGATTGAAAAAGTTAAGCTATTAGTTTGCAGTATCCAGACATGAATTGAAAATAATTTAAAATAAAAACATGGAACTAACTGAAAATGATAAAGGGACGCTGCTTACGGCCGCCCGTGATTCTATTAAAGCATTGTACGAAAACTTACCTCCTCTAGTACCAGATTATTCCCAATATCCAAATTTAAAAGTAAATGCCGGCGCTTTTGTTACTTTAAAAATCTTTGGACAGTTGCGTGGATGCATTGGCTATATAATTTCAAAAACATCTGTGTTTGAAACCGTCTGTAATGCAGCAGTTCAAGCGGCTATCCATGATCCAAGATTTTTCCCGGTTGCTGAAGATGAGATCGATGATATCTCAATTGAAATATCAGTCCTTTCAGAACCGGTTCCGATTAAAGAATATAGTGAAATAGAAATTGGTACTCATGGATTAATTTTAGAATATAAAAATTACCGTTCGCTGCTTCTTCCTCAAGTTGCAGTTGAACAAAATTTTACAATCGAAGAATTTTTATCCGCTTTATGCGAGAAAGCCGGATTAAAGGCAGATTTATGGAGGGCTGACAAAGTTAATATTAGTATGTTTACCGCCACAGTTTTTTCAGATTTTGAAAAGAGTGAAAAAAATTATGAACAAATTTAGAACCCCTTCTGTAGCAGGAATGTTTTATCCTGCTGCACCCAAAGAATTAAAAACCTTGATTACTAATATGCTGGATATTACGCAGCCGGAAAGCAATAGTCGAAAATGTTTTTGGGTTAATTATTCCCCATGCCGGATATATTTATTCCGGCAAAACGGCGGCTTACGGTTTTAATCTTTTAAAAGGTAAAAAATTTAAAACGGTTGTAATCATTTCTCCAAGCCACCGCGAATATTTCCCTGGTATTTGTATTTACGAAGGAGATGGATATCAAACTCCGCTTGGCTTTGTTGAAATCGATAAAGAATTAAGAGAGAAAATTGTAAATGATAGTAAGGTGATTTACAGCGGATTAGACGGCCATAGAAGTGAGCATGCAATTGAAGTTCAGCTTCCATTTCTTCAAGTAGTTCTTGGCGAATTCAAATTTGTTCCAATTGTTATGGGTGACCAGGGAGATATGTTTATTGACGAGCTTGCTTCCAAACTTTCATCCGTGATTGATGAAAATACTGTTGTAATTGCCAGTTCGGACCTTTCTCATTATTATCCAAAGTTTGAAGCCGACAAGCTGGATTCTATAATTGAACAGCGAATTGCAGATTTTGATTTTAAAACCCTTCAATCGGATTTGCAAATAAAAAATTGCGAAGCTTGCGGCGGCGGCCCAATCGTTTCTGTTATGAAAGCTGCTTCATTAAGAAATAAATTGAAGTCTAAAGTGCTGGATAGAAGTGATTCAGGCGATACAACAAATGATGACACGCAGGTGGTTGGCTATCTTTCTGCTGTTATTTACGGAGATTGATTGTTTTCTAAAAAAAGCAAGATAGCATTTATAGGAGCCGGGAAAGCAGCATATTCTATTGCGGATGCTTTGATTAAAGCCGGTTATAAAATTGACTTTATAATTAGTAAGAATTTATTTTCCTCAAAAAGCTTTTCTAAGAAATTTAAAATTAAAACTTACGCCAATTGTATTTCTGGCTTAATTGATTGTGCTGAAATTATTTTTCTCTCAGTCCCGGATAACCAAATAAAAATTACTGCTGATGAAATATCAAAATTGAAATTGCATTTTTCTCAAAAGCTTTTTATTCATTTATCAGGTGCTAACGATATTTCAATATTATCATTTTTAAAAAGAAAAAAGCAAAGACAGCTTCATTTCATATTATGCAGACATTCCCATCAAAGAAAATTGTACCAATTAAAAATTGTTATGCTGCAATTGAAACAGAAAATAAAACAGCAGAGAAATATTTATTTGAGGTAAGCAGAGATTTAAATCTCCATCCATTTAAAATTAAATCTGAAGAAAAAGCTATTTTATCATTTGGCAGGAGTTTATGCTTCAAATTTTTTAGTGGGAAATACTTTTAGCGCAGAAAATATTTTTAAGAAAAGTTCTAAAGAAGAAACAAAATTTTTTGAAATAGCACAGCCGATTATAAAATCAACCTTGAATAATATTAGCAAAAATAATTCTGCAAATTCTTTATCCGGCCCGGTTGATAGAGGAGATTACCAAACAATCATAAAGCATATTTCTTCTCTTAAAAAACGAAAAGATTTTATTGATGAACATATTAACCTTCAACTGCTTAATTATATTTCTCAATCTTTGATTCTTTTACAGACTGCTGAAAAGAAATATAGCGGTTTGAATGAAGGTCATTTGAAAATAAAAAAATTATTGATTGATGAATTGAAGAAGTTGGTAAATAAACAATAAGTAAAATTACCAGTAGTGTCCTAATTCGCTTATCTGAGTCACGGTTCGACTCTGCACACCGTGACAAATGTGTTTAAATTGTCGCACCGAACAGAGTCGAGGGATAATTTATTCGTGAATAGTTTCAGTGTCCAGATGGGGATGTAAAATAACTTATAAAGTATTTGAAGATTTAACCAAGTTCATCATACATTTCATCTATTAAATAA
Organism: uncultured Bacteroidota bacterium; assembly: GCA_963775245.1. Taxonomy (GTDB): domain Bacteria; phylum Bacteroidota; class Ignavibacteria; order Ignavibacteriales; family Ignavibacteriaceae; genus CAVSWT01. Next base: position 155,530 of record CAVZID010000021.1, on the reverse strand, counting down.
TTATTAATTTATGCTAAATAAAATTTTACCACCTGAAAATCCTCTGGCCTAGTTTCAGTAAATTAAGATACTACCAAAATACTCTTGTACATTAAATCTAATTACTATATTTTTGTGTAAATCTTTGCATTTCTCTGTTACACAGATAAGATTAAATGAGGGGAAGTCCTAAAATTCAAAAGTTAAACAATTTAATATCTTATTCTAATTTGCTGTCTTTTCTGAAATAATAATTAGATTATTATTATGGAGGCGCGATTATGAAATGGTCATTTAGTTGTCCAATTTGTTCTGAATTGCATACTGTAAACTGGGAGAATCACGGTAGTTTAACAACCTGCCCAAACACAGATAATAATTATATAATTCCTACGCCGTCGCAGCAGCATGAAGCTTATGTTGATACACATAATTGGCCTTTAAATATGGAGAATGTAGTGTTGATATTAAAAGGTAGTGTCTGTACCGTCCCGGGTTGCAAACATCCATACGAGACTTTAGACCACCGGGTGCCTTTTTCTAAGGGTGGAAAAACCAGTGTGTCAAATTTATTTCCAATGTGTAATAAGCATAATTTATCGAAAGGAGATGAAGACTATTATCTTTGGCAAATAACTCAGCCATAAATCTTTTTACGAGTTACTTTATTTAAAGATAGTTACTGAAGCTGCACAAACTGAAAGATGACATCTGTAAAAAATTTCATCTTTTAAAGTTCTTTCTACATAACTAAAGATAATTATTAAAAATATTTTTGGGTGCAATAAACTGATAGATATAATACCACTTCATGTGAGTACCTCCAACACATATCTATTGGTATTGCACCCGTTTTTTAAAATAAGGTTTATAATAAAAAGTGAGGCAGCCTGGGCATCTATGTCCTTTTAACTAATTTGTTTTGCGGTATAATTAATTGTTATAAGCTCTATAAAAATTGAATTAATAATTTTATAGCTATTTATGTATTTCTAAAAAAATTAAATATCTTGTAATATTTCTGAAATTCTTGTTACTAATGTATTAGAAATAAGAGATAACAATTTTTAACATGCAAAATCAAACAGAGCTGCAATTTATAAAGTTACTTGACGAAAATAAGGATAGAATATACAGAATATGTAAGATCTATGCTGTTTCTCCAATAGAACCTCAAGACCTATTTCAAGAAGTGGTAATCCAAATATGGAAATCACTGTCTACTTTTAAAGGCAAATCCAAAATAAGTACATGGATATATAAAATTGCACTAAATGTTTGCTATAGTTCAAAAATGAAGTTCGAGAAAAGCAGCAGCAATACAGTGCGATTAGAATCCATTCATTTTATACTCCCGGAAATAACTGTTGATAAAAATCAGCAAGAAAAATTTGAAGCTCTTAAAGATTGTATTTCTTCATTGAATGAAAAAGATAAGGCTATTATTATACTTTATTTGGACGAATTGCCATATAAAGAAATAGCATTGATTACTGGATTGAGGGAGAATCATATAGCAGTTAAAATGAAAAGAATTAGGGATGTGTTATCAGAATGCATAACACAAAAATTAAAATATTGAGGAAATAAAATTATGGAAGATGAAATAAATGACTTATGGAATGAAATAAAAGATGTATGGAAAAATTCTTCTCAGACGGAAAAAATCAATTTCCAGGTGTCAAATTTAATTGTCGAATTGAAAAGTAAAGTAAGCCAATTCGAAAAAGATTCCATAAAAAAAGACATAAAAAGAATTAACAATCTAACAAGTCAATTTGAAAAAGATTCCATTACTAAGGACATAAAAAGAATTACTTCAGCGGTAAGAAAAATTATTCAATTTTTTAAAATGAAAAAATAATGGCGAAGTACAACGTTTTTATATGCATTAAAAAATATGTCAGTTTGAAAGAAGGTCATTTGAAGATAAAAATATTATTGATTGAAGAGTTTCAGAAGATGCAATAATTTTACCTTCCAGTTAGGCAAGCGATACTTAAATGCAGTTCAAATGACCTCTATTTTCTTTTTCTACATTTTAGAAATTAATGATTTTGTTATTTAAACGACATTGTAATTCTGGGACGCAGATTTTTTGCAATATTTATTTGCAATATTATTATGTGGTAAATATTTATTTATATTTTCCTATTGAACAAGGTTAGCATTTACGCTAACTTAATATATGCGAGAAGTAAATTTTTATGAATCTGAATCCGGGAAATTTCCTGTTATAGAATTTTTAAATTCACTGACCGGAAAGCAAACGAAAAAGATTACTTGGGTTTTGAATTTATTTGAAGATACTTCTATAGTTCCAAAACAATATTTCAAGAAGTTAAAAGGAACGGATGATATTTGGGAAATAAGAATAATATTTTCGGGGGACATATTTAGGTTACTGGGATTTTTTGAAAAAGCCGGCAATTTTATAGTCACAAATGGATTTATAAAAAAATCACAAAAGACACCTGAAAGTGAAATTAGAATAGCTGAAGAAAGAAGAAAAAAATATTTTGAAAGGAAGAAATGAAATGAGTGATTTGAAAAAATATGTAGAAAAAAGAAAAAAGGAAGATCCGGAATTTGCAGAAAATTATGAAATAGGATATCAAAATTTTAAGATTGGGGTATTGCTTAAACAGTTACGAGAGGAATCCGGACTTACTCAAGATGAATTAGCAAAAAAATTGAAAACAAAAAAATCTGTAATTTCAAGAATAGAAAATCATTCGGAAGATATAAGATTATCAACCCTTAGGCGTTATGCAACAACCTTGGGAAGAAAAATAAAGATAGAAGTTGTGTAGATAATAAAGGCCTCTAACTAGGCATTTTGAGCCAACAGCAAATTCGCAACCCAGCATTTGTGTAATTATCAAGTTATGTTATAAATATTAGTTACTCTTTGAGTCTATTGAACAGATGTCATCTTTCAGTGCTGTGTAAGATTAGTTGATAAATAATTATCGGCAGATTTTTTTTATCCCATTGCTGTTCGGAGGCTTATTTAAAACAGTTAAGTTATATTTCCCTTCCTTTTTTGCTATATTTCCGTTCAAAATTTTTTTGAAATCATTCATTGAGGTTAAGAAATAAATATGCCCAAACCTGAAAAATCAGACGTGCTTGAAAAAATAGTTTCACTTTCCAAAAGAAGAGGTTTCGTTTTTCAATCAAGTGAAATTTACGGCGGTTTAAATGGCTGCTGGGATTACGGCCCGCTTGGAGTTGAGCTTTTAAAAAATGTGAAAGAAGAATGGTGGAAGTTCATGACTTACCGCGAAGATGTGGAAGGACTTGATGCATCAATTCTTATGCATCCCAAAGTTTGGGAAGCTTCCGGCCATGTTGAGAATTTTACAGATCCGATGATTGATTGTAAACAATGCAAAGCAAGATTCAGGCTTGATGTTCTTGGCGATCAAATAAATGAAAAGAAAAAAAAGAAAGCAATCGATTCATTAAAAGAAAAATTATTAAACGATAAATCTCTCACGGAAAAATTTGTAAATATTTTTGGAGATGGAAGCAGCTTCGATGAAAAGTTTAATCTTCTTCTTGAAAATCCTGAGTTAGGGAAATTATTATTAAGCGAAATCAATTGTCCACAATGCGGCAACAAAAATACATTCACTGAAGCACGCAAGTTTAATTTAATGTTTAAAACTTTTGTAGGGCCTGTAGAAGACTCTGGTTCTGTTGTTTACTTACGCCCGGAAACTGCGCAGGGAATATTTGTAAACTTTCTGAATGTGCAAGGTGCATCAAGACAAAAGCTGCCGTTTGGAATTGCACAAATAGGGAAAGCATTCCGTAATGAAATAAATACAAAAAATTTTCTTTTCAGAACTCGTGAATTTGAGCAAATGGAAATGCAGTTTTTTGTTAAGCCATCCGATGATAAAAAATGGTATGATTACTGGAAAGCTGAAAGATTAAGCTGGTTTACTTCTTTGGGAATGACAAAAGAAAAACTTCGGTATCACGATCATCCCAAAGAGAAGCTTGCGCATTATGCAAAAGAGGCGACGGACATTGAATATCAATTCCCATTTGGCTGGGGAGAAATAGAAGGAATTCATAACAGAACTAATTTTGATTTAAGCCGTCACGAACAATTCTCCGGCAAGTCTATGAAATATTTTGATGAAGAAGCAAAAGAAAAATATATTCCTTTTATAATTGAAACATCTGCCGGTGCAAGCAGGTCATTCATGGCATTTCTTACTGATGCTTATCACGAAGAAGTGGTTAACGATGAAAATCGTACAGTGCTAAGATTTCATCCAAGGCTTGCACCAATTAAAGCTGCTGTTTTTCCTTTAGTGAATAAAGACGGCATGCCTGAGATTGCGAGGAAAATAGAAAAAGATTTACGTAGAAGCTTAAAAGTTTTTTATGACGATAAAGGTGCGGTGGGAAGAAGATACCGCAGGCAGGATGAAGCCGGAACTCCGTTTTGCATAACAGTTGATACTCAAACTCTTGAAGATCATTCAGTTACCATAAGGGAACGCGATTCAATGGAACAAGTGAGGGTTGACAGCAATCAAGTCCTAAATTATTTGTTAGAAAAACTTCATTTTGGTTAATATATTTGATTGCATCAATTACAAAAATTCGGAGTGAAATTAAATGTTCAAATCAAAATCATTAATAGTATTCATAAACATTTTTGCTGCGGCTTTGTTTATTTTTAGCGGCTGCGCGTCTGATACATCTACAAACCCGCAAGATGGAACTTCTACAATAGCCCCACCTACAAATGTTGATTTGCTCGTTGATGCAATCCCGGGCGGAAGCTCCTATGCAATAATAACCTGGAATGGATCATCAGATTGGACTAGAAGTGATTTCAAAGGATATAGAGTAATTACTTATATTTTAAATTCAAGCAATTCCATCACGGGGACATTTTCAAATGATTTAGTATCCAAGAACACTAACACAAAAAATATATTATCCATCTTAAGAGGAACAAGATATATTTCTTATGTAAGAGCAGAATTGACAAACGGAACAAAAAGTGATTCTGTTGCAACAAAGATATATGGAGGAGTATACGCTAATGATAATGGAGTAATAGATGAATATTTACAAAGTAATTCGTCGGCTAAAAGTGGTTATGGATGGAATGTGAGTTCAGGCGCCGGCACTCAATATGCCTTAACATCTTCTAATGTATCATCAATTGATATGTATATGGAATACCTAGGAGGTTTAAAATTTTATTCTCCTGATAATAAATTGACCGGAGGAAAAACTACTCTCTTTGGAGTCGTTGACACCGGGCAAGTAGCATTTGATCAAACTACGTTGGAAGAACCTACTTATTCAGTATTAGACGTTGTAAGCAATACAGTGTATTTAATCAAAACTAAGGAAGGAAATTATATTAAGGTTTGGGTTAGAGAAATTGACTTTGCTAACAACATAAATACGGTTTACTTTGATTATAAGGTGCAGCCGATTGTTGATTTAAGGTTAGTGAAAAAATAATCTACAGTTTTTTTATTTGGGTTGTGTATAAGACGGAGAAAAATTTAATTAACGGTTATGATTTTTCTCCGTTTTAGTTTTAAAATTAAAAATACTATTATGGAAAATTTATTTTGAAAAGAATTTTATTTCTAATTCTAATCCTTTCAGCTTCAATTACATTTGCTAAAGATGCAAAATTTGATTCTTTGGTTACCACCGGGATCAGGCAAATATATAACATTAAATTCCCTGCCGCAGAAAAAACTTTCCGTGAATTAATTGCTGATTATCCAAATCATCCGGCAGGAAGATTTTTCCTTGCCATGATAGACTGGTGGAAAATTTTATTGAACCCGGGCGATGAAAGCCATGATGATATGTTTTTTCAAAAGCTGGAAGATGTAATTAATCAATGTGATGAATTGCTGGATAATAATCCTAATAATGTTGATGCACTTTTCTTTAAAGGAGGAGCAATTGGATTCAGAGGAAGGCTGCGGGCAAACCGCGATAGCTGGATAAAAGCTGCAGATGATGGCAGGGAGGCGCTGCCAATAGTTGAGGAGGCTTCAAAGCTTGATTCTACCAACACAGATGTTGAACTGGGATTTGGAATTTATAATTACTATGCTGCTGTAATCCCGGAAGAATATCCTATGATAAAACCTCTAATGATTTTTTTCCCTTCTGGAGATAAACAAAAGGGAATTGAACAGTTAAACAACACTGCACAAAACGGAAAATATGCTAAATATGAAGCACAGTATTTTTTAATGACACTTTATTTTGAATATGAAAAAAATCCGTACCAGGCAGATGTGTATGCAAAAACTTTAACAAATGAATTTCCTGATAACCCGATTTTCGAACGATGGCACGGCAGAATTGCTGCAAAAAGAGGGGACATGGTTTTGTCATCAATTGTTTTTAAAGATTATTTAATGAAAAGTGAGAAAAAATATCCCGGTTATCAATATAAAAAAGGAACGCGTGAAGCGTCTTACTATGTTGGCTTGCAGTATAAAAATATTAATAAGTTTGATTCATCTTTAATATATTTTCAAAAATGTGAAAAACTTTCACGAGAAGTTGACGGTGATGAAGAAACCGGTTTTTTAATTAATTCAACCTTATATCTTGGAATGCTTAATGATGTATTAGGCAATAGGGGGAAAGCTGTCGAGTATTATAATGATGTTCTTGATATGAAAGAATACGGGCGGTCGCATGCTTTAGCAAATGAATATATTAAAACACCATTTAAAAATTAAGTTTATTATTATATAATCTTCTCAATATAGCCGCTGAAGTTTTTATAGCAATATGGTGCTATTCAAGTTATATAAATATTGTTAAAGAAGTTATATCACCCCTTCGGGGTTGTTAATAGCGAAGCATTCTTGTATAACAAACGCTGAAGGCGTGAAATTATTATAAAATAAAAGGAAAGATTTATTGAAAATCCCGAAGGGATGACATAAAGAATATTTGAATAATACTTAAAATAAACATGTACATTTATAAGCTCAAAAAGTTTTTTTACTTATTACCTTTGATGGTAATTCTCTTTTTTTCTCCGCATGTTCTACTGCTGATGTTTTCACAAGCTCTAATAAGAACATGGTTAACTTCAATAATGGAAATAACCAGATTAGTTTAGTCACATTCAATATTAAAGGGGTTTACAAAAAAGAAGAGAACCAGGTAGATACATTAATGAAATTTGTTAAAGATGGAAAATACGACTTTGTACTTTTCCAAGAACTCTTTAATGAAAGTACCCGTGATTATATACTAGAAAATACGGACACAACATTTTATAAAACAATAATCTCACGAATAGATTACAATTCCTTCCCGGAATTTCTTTTTCAAGATGCCGGACTTTTTATGATGAGCAGGTTTCCATTAATTAGTCTATCAGATATAGATTTTGGAGATGACGTTAAGGAATCCAATGGTGTTATCCATATGATTTTGAAAAAAGAAATGTCTCATACTTATGATTGGCTAGCCAATAAGTCAGTGCTTGGTGCTTTATTTCAAATTTCTGATTCAACAAAATTATTTTTGTTTACAACTCATGTGCAGGCAATAGGCTCAATGGAGATTAAAAATTTTCAATTAGAGCAAATTAGAGACTTTATTAAAAATGCAGTTTCAAAAGTTGTTAATTCCGGATTGGTAAAATCTTCGAAAAATTTAGTAGTGCTCTTAGCCGGCGATTTTAACAGCGATGCATACAATATTGAAAGAGACAAAAATTTAATTAAGCTCTTAGACAATCCAAGAGATTTAGACAAGGAATTCAATGGTACAAAAATAGATTATACATTTCGATTTGGATCTGGAAGAGGCAGCCGGCGTTTTGATTATATACTTGCTTATGATACAATTGATTCACTTAAGCTTAGAAAGGTAACTACCGAATCAATAAACGCGTATGATCTAAAAGATAATAATAATTCGAGTATTTCAGATCATAGTGCTTTGAGAGCAATGATCAAAATTAAATAGTAACTATAAAAAATATTAAAAGCACATTTAGCAAAACATCCCTAAGAATATTTTACACCAATTAATCATCCAAAAACTCTTTTTATAATTGATTTGACTGCACCTTCATATTTTTTTACAAGCAGAACTGATGTCGGCGAATATCTCGCGACTTTTTCCGGGATTTCTCCAAACAACATTTTTCTAAAGTAGGGTTCTTTGGCTGCCCCGATAACTACCATATCATAATCTCGACTGGCTTTAGCAATCCCTCCCGCAATAGTTTTGGATTCAATTAATTTCTTTTCGTATTTTGATTGATTTTCCAAATGCGATAGTGTCTCATCAATAAATTTTAATCCGTTAAAACGTTCAACTTCAGTGGCTTGTTCCGGTACTACATAGCCGCCTGTTACTTTTATATTTGAATTACTGATATATGCGTCTAGCACTTCCGAAGCGAGCTTAGCGTTTGGCCCGCCGGAAGTAGGCAACAGACAATTTGTTATTTTAGCTTTCTTGCCTATTTTAAGAATCATTAAATCACAAGCAGCATAGCGAATTATTTTATCGGCAATTTCTCCAAAAATTTTGTCACGCGCATTTGTGTAGCCTTTCCATCCCATTACAAGAGCCTGAGCATTGTGTCTTTCAATTGCTGCTAAAATACCATCAGATGCGTGATGTGCAATTATTAAATCTGTTTCTATATCCATATTGTATTCCGATGCTATCTTCTTAGCAGTATTCAATAGTGCTTCTTTATGATGAGCAAATCGCATTCCTTCATGAATCGGCATTTGGCGCGGAACCTCCACTATTGTCATGGCAATCAAACGTGCATTACGTTTGATTGCAATAGGGTAAGCAAATTCTAAAAGAATTCTTACACTATCAGGATTATGAAGCGCAACAAGAACTGAATTACCCTGCTCAAATGCTGCAGGCCGGGTACTAGGTATTAGCACCTGCGGTTCAAAGGCTGATGCTTTCTTTTCAAACACCGAGTAATAAAGTAGTAATCCAATCACAATCCAGCCGGCGGTTACATACCAGGCAATCGGCTGAAAATTAAATTGATACAATGCAAGAAAAACATTTAGTGAAAATCCGAGTATGGGAATAAAAGGATACAAAGGCATGTGAAATCTTCTTGGAATCTCAGGATATTTCCTGCGTAATACAATTACTGACAAATTTACCATAGCAAAAATTAGAAGAAAAATTAAGCTTGCCGCGGAACCAACTGCTTCAATTGGGAGAGTTAATGCCATGACAATTAAAATTAATCCGGTAATGATAATTGCTAAATACGGAGTGCGGCGCTTTTTATGTATAGTTGACATTTGCTTTGGGAGCAGCGAATCTCTTCCCATTGAAAATGCAACTCTTGAAGCAGCCATAACTGTAGCGTTTAATGCTGACATGGTTGAAAGCAATCCGCCGAAAACAATAAGTCCAACACCGAAAGCCGGCATAAAAGCTTCCGCTGCACGAACAATAGCGGTTTCCTTATATCTTCCTAAGAATTCCCATGTAGCTTCACCAGTAGTATTAATTGCTGTTAATGATACAAACAGAATTAATAAATAAATTGTTATAGTTATTCCTAGCGAGATAAATGTTGCCTTAGGAATATTCTTTTCAGGGTTTTTAATCTCTTCGGCAACTGTTGCTATCAAATCATAACCTTCAAATGCAATGAAAGTTAAACCCATTGCTACCAGCACACCGCCAAATCCAGAAGGGAAAAAAGGGAATAGGTTTTGTGTCACACGAACCGGTTCATCAATTACAACAATTAAACCGAAGTAAATAAAAATTGAAAGGATGACAATTTTAGAAACCGTTAAAATATTTTCTGCTTTGCCGGTTACATCAGTCCCGCGGACATTAAGCCATATGAAAAAAGCAGCTATCAACACGGTAACTATGAGAATGGCAGGATGCATTCCCATTAATGAAGTCACCCCGCCTGTGAAATTTGGTGTATACTTGTGAAAGAATTCCCAAAAGTAACCAGCAAATCCAAGTGCATATAAACTGCAGGCAACAGTATATGCAAACCAAAGCATCCAGCCCGCAATAAAACCAGTAGCTCCGGGAAAAGCCATCCGCACAAATGAATAACCTCCGCCGGCTCGCGGTATTGCAGAAGCTAATTCAGCATACGCAAATGCTGTTAACAAGGTTACAACGCTATTAAGAACAAAAGATAAAATTGAAGCCGGGCCTGCTACACCTGCAGCTATTCCGGTTAAAACAAATATTCCGGCACCTATCATCGCACCTGTGCCAATCATTGTTGCATCGAATAAACCAAGGTCTCTCGAAAATGTGGGGCTCCCCGTTGTAGTATTATTTTTACTCATATTTGTTTGATTCAGTCACATGCAAATATAATTAATTGAGTATTAACTTTTAAAACTTAAAATTATTTATTTCCGATGAATAGCTTTGAAGAAAAACAAAAGAAATGATTATTTCTATTTTTTCTCCAAAAAAGATTTTGGAATGGGATGAGCTTCAGTGTTAAAAATAATCTTATTAAAATTCAAAGTATTTTCAGGTGCAAATATTAAATAAAGATATTTCATTGTCTCCGCTAGGAAGAAACTTTCCATATCGTCAGTTTTCTTTTTTGTAATGACATTTTCAAGTTCTGCAAAACCATCCTTTGTTCTACAATATTTTACAATGCCATCTAAAAAAGTCTTTCCCATTTCTAAATATTTTTCATCGTGCGTATAATGATAGAGATAATATGCAGATTCAATTATTTCAGGCCGCAGCACATAATAAGGTGAGGTTATCTCCATTGTTTTAAAATCAATTGTTTCCGGCTCAATGCCTTCAATGTTCCACATTTTGTAACATGATGCTTCAAGTGATTCTGCTCGTTTTAAGTCGCCGCCTAATGCAAGAACTGCAGGGAAGAATGCATCTAAAGAACCAAAATTTGTTGAAGTTATTTTTCCGGTATTCATATCTGCTTGGGCATACCAAAATCCGGTCTCGGTAGAATCAGCTAGATATTTATTAATTGCATTGATGCTGACGTCCCACATATTCTTAAAATCTTTATCTCCAAACAACAGCCAGCTTTTTAACAAGTATTCATAGTATGAATCAATCCCGCCTCTTATATGACTTGTGGTATTTACCCATTCACCGGTTTCAACATTTATTGATGAACCAACCAATCCTAAATTTGAACGGCGATTAAATAATTGAACAACTGCATTTTTTGCTTTGTTGTAGTAAACAGGGATTCCCAGTCAATTTACTTAAAGTACCAAACTCAATCATTAAAGTCCCTATCTCGGCAGGATTACTTACATTACCATTAGTTTTTCCGGAAATTAAATTCACATATCGATATGGCATTCCAGTTTTAGAATTGAATGAAGGAAGTAGTCTGTTTCCTAAGGTCTTCGGCAAGAGTTTAAGAATTTTTTATCTCCGTCTAAATTATAACAAGAAAGCAATCCGCCTAAAAGCCGTATTGTTATTTCAAAAGTCTGGACGGAAATATCTTTATTAAATGAAAGGCTATCTAATATAATTGTTTTGCTTCTTGTGCTTGCTTGTCTAGTTTCATTAATTTCATTGTGTCAAAAGCATCAATTGGAGTCATATAAAGAGAAACACCATACCAATCTTTATAACTTTTGCTTAATGGTTTAAGTGCATCGTGGCCCCAGGCATATTTTTTATATCCTTCCCAGGCATGGATAAATTCTGATTTAACTTTTTCTGCAAGTTCTGTTTTATTTAGCTCAATATCTGATTGAGTTTGCGAAAGTGAAATACTAGAATAAAAAAATATTATTGCAATTAGGCTAAAAAGTATTTTTTTCATTTTATTGTATTTGTTATAGTGGAGGACAAAGTGCACATTACTTTTATACTATTAAACTTATTTAAAGTTTAAATATTTAAGTAATAAAATTAATTCTCATTCATTAAAGAGAAGTCGAAACACTAATTCTATGAAGTGCTCCAATTAACCCCATCGATGAAAAGCCGTAATCAAAATTGTAATCTTTTATATGTAAACCGACACCAATATTAAATCCAGCTATACCGGCGAATGAACCTATTTTGAGGTCACTTCTTCTTTGATTATCGTATCCAAATCTTAAACGCAATACACGGCTTAAAGTAAATTCAGCGCCAACTGCAAATGCTTTAAACCGGCTTCCAAAATTATCCTGTTCCTTATTCAATCTATGGAAATCAATTGAAAGTCTTAAAGGTAAATGTTCTAATTTTTTTGAAACTCCTACCATGACATCTAGAGGAAGCTGTTCTTTTGTAGATATGTAAGAAGATAATTGAGTTCCGATATTTAGAACAGAAAATCCAACGCTCATTTCATCTGAAGGAATTGCATAATGAAGTCCCACATCTAACCCAACTGCAGATGAAGAATATTTTTCAATTGAAGAATAGATAAATTTTGCATTAGCACCATAATAAAAATTCTCGTCAAGCTGGTTTGCATATCCAAGAATAAAAGCTACTTCACCGGCACCGAAATCTCCGGTACTTAAAGCATCTTCATTGTATCCTTGAAAGTTTCCATAATTGATGTATTCAATTGCACCGCCAAATCTTCCAATCCCTTCAATATCAGTTGAGTAAGCTAAGCTTGCTAAATTTATATCAAGTAAATGTTTTATAAAGGAAAATGAAATTGGACTTCCTTCTAAAGCCTTTAACCCTGCAGGATTATAGAATATTACATTTGGATTGTCGCTGTTTGAAACGAAGGTGCCGGCTAAAGCTCCAGCTCTGGCACTCATATCAAGCCGCAGAAAATCATAAGTATTATTTTGTGAAAATGAGCTTGTTGTTAAAAAGATTGAAAATAAAAGAAAGAAAGAGAAGAACTTCATAAAATTCCCAAAAATTTTGATGCTTATTTAATGATATTTGAAAATAAAGACAAGGGCAAAAATACTAAATATTAAATGAAATTAGACTACTATAATGAATTTTATCAATAACATAGCGATAATAATTTTGCTATAAAATCAAAGTTCAAAAGTCAAAATTCAATTTTTTTTTAGACATATTAGCATTTAAACTAAAAACCGATTTAAAACGTCAAAAGAGAAAATGGAATTATTAATTTATATCGAAAATGGTTTAATATTTTGTAAGTCGTACATGTTATTTAAAACTTTGTCAATAAACCCAATTTCTTAAAGAAATTGGGTTTATAAAATATCATTATAAAGTTGACTTGACACTAATCTATTAACCTTGCTTAAACAGAAAAGACTAATTAATTTTGAATTAAATCTTTTTGGAGTGAAAAAATGAATACCCTTAAAACAGTTTTTTTAATGACAATGATGATGGTGCTTTTCCTTCTGGTTGGGCAGTTACTTGGAGGAAACACCGGGCTAATAATTGCGTTTGTTTTTGCCCTGGTTATGAATTTTAGTTCATATTGGTTTTCTGATACTATTGTTTTAAAAATGTACCGCGCACGTCAAGTTAGTGAACAAGAAGCACCGAAGTTATACAGCATAGTTCAAAAGTTAACTCAAAATGCAAATTTACCAATGCCGAAAGTTTATATTATTAACGATCCAACCCCCAATGCATTTGCTACCGGAAGAAATCCTGAACATGCAGCAGTAGCAGCAACTACCGGTATTTTAAGAATTTTAAGTGATGATGAAATTGAAGGAGTACTTTCACATGAATTAGCGCATGTAAAACACCGTGATATTTTAACAGGAACAATTGCTGCAACAGTTGTCGGGACTATTACTTTTATTGCCCAGATGGCTGGGTGGGCTGCAATGTTTGGCGGTGGCGGCAGAAGCAATGATAGAGGCGGCGGGATAGGTTCTTTAGTTTTAATAATTGTTGCACCAATAGCCGCAACTTTATTACAACTTGCAGTTTCGCGATCAAGAGAATATGATGCTGATGCCGGCGGGGCAGCTATTTCAGGAAAACCTTTATCTCTTGCTTCGGCTTTAAATAAATTATCTCAAGCAAATCAATTGAAGCCTGTAAACAATGCTGGCCCGGCAACTGCTCACATGTTTATTGTAAATCCACTAAAAGGCGGTGGTATGATGAAACTTTTTTCAACTCATCCGCCAATGGAAGAAAGAATTAAACGGCTTCAAGACATTGCTGAGGGGAAAAGATAATTGCAAATTAAAAGATTGCAAAATTTCAAGATTGAAGCTTTAATGACTGAATTAATGAATGAATATTTTCTACTCCCTCTCCCCTTGGGAGAGGGTTGGGGTGAGGGCTTTTAATAAATTAAACTATTTTTCTTATATCTTTCACGTGCAATTTCCATTCTTTAAATATATCTTAACAAGCAAAAAAATTAAAAACATATTTCTTCATGCAAAAGGAAATTTTAATGAGCAAAAAAATAAACTATAAAGAGCCTGCCCCAATTATTGATAAAGAAAATCCGTTTGAATCAATGATGAAACAATTTGAAATTGCGTCTAATTATCTTGGACTTGAAAAAGGATTATATAATTTTTTAAAAAACCCGGTCAAACAAATTATAACTTCAGTCCCAATAACTATGGATGACGGATCTCTTGAAGTTTTTGAAGGTTACCGCGTAATTCATAATGATGTTTTGGGCCCATCTAAAGGAGGAATTAGATATTCGCCGGATATTACTTTAGATGAAATGAAAGCATTTGCTGCCTGGATGACATGGAAATGTGCAATTGTAAATATTCCTTTTGGAGGAGCCAAAGGAGGAATAAAGTGTGACCCCGGAAAATTGAGCGAAAGCGAACTCGAAAGATTAACTAGAAGATTTACAGCTAACTTGCTGGACGTATTTGGCGCTGATAAAGATATACCTGCGCCGGATTTAAACACAAACGAACAAACCATGGCCTGGATAATGGATACATTCAGCATGCATGCTAAGAAAAATGAAACTGCCGTTGTCACGGGTAAACCTTACATTATAGGAGGTTCTTTGGGAAGATATGAAGCAACCGGAAGAGGAGTAATGACGGTTTCTATTGCTGCTCTTCGTAAACTTAAAATAGAACCTACAAAAGCAACTGCGGTAGTTCAAGGCTTCGGGCATGTTGGTTCCATTTCAGCAAAACTGCTTCATGAACGCGGAGTTAAAGTTATTGGAATTAGCGATATCAATGGTGGAATTTATAATGCAAACGGACTCCCAATTCCCGAAATTTTAGAACATGTAGAAACCCACAAAACCATAATTACATATCCTAATGCAGAAGTTATAAATAATGATGAATTACTTCAGCTCGAATGTGATGTTTTAATTCCGGCTGCTATTGAAGACCAAATAACTGCCGATATTGTAGATAAACTTAAATGCAAAATTATAGTGGAAGGTGCAAACGGGCCAACTACATCCAAAGCTGATAAGATATTGCAGGAAAGAGGAATTTTAGTTATCCCGGATATACTTGCAAATTCCGGCGGTGTAACAGCTTCTTATTTTGAATGGGTTCAGGATAGAATGGGATTTTTCTGGACTTTGAATAGAGTGAACAACAGGCTTGATAGATTTATGCATGAAGCTTTTAATAACGTTTATTTGTCAGCAGAAAAATATAATGTCTCATTAAGAATAGGTGCGTATATTATGGCGATAGATAAAGTTGCAAAGACACTTAAGCTTCGCGGCCTTTATGCTTAGTGCCAGGATTTTTAATTATAATGGCTTTCAATTAATTGAATATTGAAAATTGCGAGTTGAACATTGGGATTAATAATTGGCTATTTAAATTTTCAATTCTCAATATTCAATTTTCAACATTCAAAAAAAAATATCTTGGTATTTATGAGTTAGAGTATTTAGTGAATATCATTTATTCTAAATAAATTTCGAAAAAATATCGGGAGAGAGTGATTAAATATATTTTAACATCTTTGTTAAGCTTCTTCATTTGTATTTCAGCATTTGGACAAACAAAGACAAATCTTGAAATTTTTTATTCATTAATTGATTCATCTACCAGTTCCTTGGCAGATAAAATCCCGTCTAATCAAAATGAAATCAATTTAAATTTAACACTTGGAAATGCATATTCAATTTTTAATAATCAGGTTATCTCTTCCTTAACAAAAAAAAAGAAATCAATTGTAGATAGTAATGATAAAGATGCTTTAACAATAAACTATGCAATTGATAAAGCAAGCGTGAATTACGGAGAAATGTTTAGAGATGGATTATTAGGAGATGAAAAAATTCCACGCACTCTTGAATTAAAAGGAAATTACCTGATTAAAAGTAATAATGAAATTGTGAAGACATTTGAATATTCATTTGCAGATACAATCACTGTTGATGAAGTAAAGGATGTAGAAAACATTTCTTATCCGTTCACTCAATCTGATGTACCAGCCGAACCATTTTTCTCAAATCTATGGGAGCCTGTTATTGCCATTGGTGCAGCAGCAATTGCTGTTTATCTTTTCTTTACGGTTAGAAGTAAATAGACAAATCGTAGGACGGACAACCCTTTCTGTCTATCAATATTATGAATTTAGTGTGTTTTGGATGAGCAGACAAGATTGTTTATCCTATTATTAAGATAGATTTATTTTAATATTTTATTTAGAATTTCACACTTAAGGTACAATAATTACCTTTGAAGCCTAATAGTTTTTATATATAATTGTACTTTAATTATTCAAAATTTATGTTGAAAATGAAATATTTCTTAATTATATCTTTTACAGCACTCTTATTCTGGGGCTGCGGCTCTTCTATAGAAACGGTGAATCTTTCGGCAAAAGAAAGACTTGAATACGCAAGGCATTTATATAATGATGAAGACTATCTTGAAGCTGTAAATGAACTTCAGGCAATAATTCTGCAATATCCCGGTAATGAAGTAATTGATGATGCCCAATATCTATTGGGTATGACAAGATATAAACGCGGGGAATATATTTTAGCTGCTTATGAGTTCAGCAAACTGGTAAAAAATATGCCGGCAAGCGAATTTGTTCCGGATGCTCAGTACATGCTGGCGGAATCTTATTTTCAACTATCTCCCGATTATGAATTAGACCAGAAGTACACTAAAAAAGCGATTGATGAATTTCAAGCATTTATTGATTTTTTTCCGACG
The DNA here is from genome assembly GCA_963775245.1 of uncultured Bacteroidota bacterium. Classification (GTDB taxonomy): domain Bacteria; phylum Bacteroidota; class Ignavibacteria; order Ignavibacteriales; family Ignavibacteriaceae; genus CAVSWT01. The sequence goes on along the minus strand of CAVZID010000021.1, from coordinate 138,437 downwards.
CATGCAAAAGTTCCGGAAGCAGAGCAGAAGCTGAAAGTTCTAAATGACAAACTTGCACACAAAACTTATCACGATGCTTATATTTATGAGAAACTGGATTATTACGAAGCAGCGCTAATTTATTACAATGATGTTTTAGAAACCTATCATGATACAAAATACGCTCCAATGGCAATGTATAATAAAATACAGATATTGCTTGATAGGAATAGAAACAGAGAGGCCAGAGAAGAAATCGCCAAATTTCTTGAAAGATATCCTGACAATTCGAATGTAGACGAATTAAAAAAAGTACAGTCTTCCCTTGAGAATAAACTTTCCGCATCCAAGGAATGATTAAACCAAAAAAAGTTAGTGAAACAACTATAACGATGACAGAGCTCGTTCTGCCTCATCATACTAACCAGCTAACTAAACTGCTTGGCGGACAATTAATGCACTGGATAGATATATGTGCTGCACTCAGTTCAGCGAAGCTTAATCAATGTGTTTGTGTTACTGCTTCTGTGGATAGAATTGATTTCCATCATCCTATCGAAATAGGAAATGCAGTTACATTAATTGCTTCGGTGAATCGTGTATTTAATTCCTCAATGGAAGTTGGTGTGAAGGTTTTTGGCGAGTCTTTTAAAGAAGGAAAGAGAATTCATACCAACACAGCATATTTAACTTTTGTAAGTGTTGATAATTTTGGAAAGCCAATACCTGCTATCCAGGTAATACCCGAAACGGAAGATGAAAAAAGGAGATATGAAGAAGCCTTGCAAAGGAGAGAAAATAGGCTTAAGAATAGAATTAAGCATAGCTGAAATATTTTTCTGCCTTCTGTTTCTCAATCAGAATAATTATCCGCAAATTCCCATCAACGGCTTTTGTAAATACAATAGCATTAAAACAGATTCCGGTTACACCTCATTTTTTTCGTTGAATTATAACAGCGATTCCTACGCAGATTTATTTCTTTTTAATCCAAATGATAAAAAGTGTGTTACGCTTATTGGGGATAATAACGGAACCTTCACAAAAGAGAATGAATATGAATTACCTTTTGAAATTTCCAGGTTTCAAAGTATAACTGAAAAAAACGGGATGATAAAGGAATATGCATTTACTTCAAGAAAAACCAGGCAAGTTGGAACTCTAAAATTTAACAGTAAAGGTAAACCTGAAATTGAAACAAAAATAGAATTAAAATCTTACCCTGAAAATTTAAGTATAGGTGATATTGAAAATGACGGCCAAAAGGAAATACTTGTTTCAGGAAGTTCATTTGAAGGTTTATCAATTCTATTTGAAAAAAATAAGAAATTAATTGAAAAAAAAGTTATTGGTAAAACTGTTTTTTCAAGTGCAGTGCTGACTGATCTAAGCAATGATGATGAACTTGATATAGCAGCATTTAATGTGATTACAAATTCCATTAATTTCTTTTACAATATTGGTGATAACAATTTTAATCGAGTAAGAAGCATTCCTGAGAATGAAAAGATTTATTCGCTTATTTCATCCGATATAAATTTAGATGACTATGCTGATTTAATTTTTGTAAAAGGGAATTCAATTAATATTTTATATGGTGATTATACATCTTCATACGAAGAATCAGTAGCCCTTCCAACAAAAAATTTTCCGGATAAAATAGTAATTCGTGATTTTAATAAAGACGGCAAAATGGATATTGCTTATATCAATAAAAATAAATCAACTTTGTCTGTGTTCTTTGCCAAAAATACTTTTGAGTTTTATCCTGAAATAGTTTATTTACAGAGCGAAGGTGTAACGGATTTGATTCCATTTTACAGCAAATTCATTGACGGTCTGGCTTTGCTCAACAGCAATGGAAAAATTATAACGTTAACAAGGCTTGCATCAATTTCGGAAGGGCCTGATTTAGCTTTGGGAGTTGCTCCGTCATCAATTAAATATTTTGATTTAGGAAATAATGGTATTAATGATATAGCATTCATAGATAAGTTCACAAACAGTTTGACCTTGATAACACGCAACAATGCCGGTATTCCGTCCAAAAATTTCAATTATAAATTGCATGAAATTCATAATGATATTTTAATAGATAATTCTTTACCTCTTGAAAAAACATTTTACTGCTATTCACTGAATAAAAGATTAATTGAGGTACTTGATATAAATTTTTCTGATGGAAGCATAAAAAGAACCGACCTTTATTCACCGGGAAATATATTAGATTTAAAATATAAAAGCGGAAATGAAAAAATTAATATTTATATAGTTTACAAGAAGGGCCGTAAACTAGGCGCGGCATTATATGAAAATAAAAATTTTACCTTCTATTTAAATGATTATCCTGATGTTTTATCAAATGTTCTAACGGCAAATATTTCTCTTATAAATCAGCCTTCAATTTATGCATGGAATAAAGAGAAAGATTCACTTAACCTTTCTGTAATTAAATTTGGAAGCAGCAGCAAAAAATTTCAGAAGATATTCGCTATGCACACTGATGATGATAAAATTAAGAATACATTTCTTGAAGATTTCTTTCTTAATAACAAAGATGTTTTGTTAAGTTTTTTTAAATTAGGCGGTCAAAAAAAAGCTATTGTTAATTCAGTTGGCTTTTCAACTATTTATAAAAATTTTAATGTATCAAATCTTTTTTCTTATTCTGATGAGAATAATTATTTTTATGGAGAAGCCAGGTTTAACAGTATGAAAAAATTGTTTGTTTATAATCCTGAAAGTAGCACTATAAATAAAATCAGTTTTATAAATGGAGGAAGAAATATAATAATTACAAATATTGCTGATCAAATTGACGTGGGAAGTTTTTTTATTAAAAATATGAATTCAAAAAGCTTTCATCTTGTTTACATTAATAATTCGAATAATTGTATCACGATTCAAAAATTATAATAGATGAAGAAAATCACTTTAGCATTATTCTTTTTATGTATTTCGAGCCTATATGCTGGCGATTTAACAACTACTCAGCTTGATTCATTATATAATCTTTTTGTGTCAAGAAGAACTACAACAATAACGCAACAACGGGTTACACAACAAGAACCTATCAAATGCGGATTCGGATTAGTTAGTAGTATTAGAGAAAATCTAAATGCTTTTTCAACCGAGCAGCAAGTAGTTTTAAGAAAAATTTTACAACGTCCTGCAAAACAAACCAGCATGGTTACACCAAACGGTTTTTTCAGAATACATTATGATACCACTGGAAGCGCAGTACCTAATTATAATAATTTAGGTTTACAGCAATCGTTAGTTTTATTGGCAGAAGCATTAGATTCCTCTTACAATTTTGAAGTAAATTTTTTGGGTTATCCACCCCCTCCATCAGATAATGGGGAAGGAGGAGATAACCTTTATGATATTTATATTGAGAATTTGGAATCTGAAAGTATTTATGGTGAAACAATTCCTGAAAATAGCTTAGGCAATTCTAAATATACTTCTTATATGAGAATTGATAATGATTATCGTGGGTTTCCAACCAAAGGTATTAGCGGAGCACAAGTTACAGTTGCTCATGAGTTTCATCATACTATTCAGATTGGGAATTATATTTTACGCGATAGCGACATATATTTTTATGAACTTACTTCTACTGCCATGGAAGATTTTGTATATACAACAGTAAATGATTATTATAATTATTTAAGAGACTACTTTAATTTTCCGAATAAAGCTTTTGCAAAATATGGTGGTTATGAATTGGCAATTTGGAATATTTTCTTAAAAGATAAATACGGTTACAACATAATAAAAAGGCAATGGGAATTAATGCCCAGTAGAAGAGCTTTAAGTACTATTAAATACACACTTGATAGTTTGGGAACAACTTTCGGGAAAGAATATAATGAGTTTGGTATATGGACATACTTTACCGGATTCCGGGCAAAACTCACTACGGAAAATTATTTTTCAGAAGGAGCTAATTATCCACTGTTGAAACCATTCACTACCATAACTTTTAATTCATCTTTAAAATCTGTTAACATAAATGCCAGCGCTACTTCTGATTATCTAATTAATTTTGTTAACCCTGATAACAATGATACTCTTTCAGCAATAATCACAAACGGAGATTATATATCTGGAATTGATAGTCTTAATAAATTATTTTCTGCTGAATATGATTTATCAAATTCCCCAATAAATGGCGGATATAAGCTTGATAATGATTACTATGCGAAATTAACTACCGGTAAACCTATTTATTGGTATTCATCGGAAATATTAAATAATCTTGTAATTCATCAAGGAGCAGTTACTACCATTACAACTGATTTTGTTTATCCAAATCCCTTTATTTATGAAAAGAATCAATATATTAATATACCGGTAAACGGGAGTAATAATTCTGTGGTTGATTTTAATGTTTACACAGCCGGAATGGAATTGGTTTATTCTTCCAGTGTTCAAGTTTCCGGTGGGAAAATTATCAAATGGAATGGAAGAGGAAATAACAATAATAAACTAGGAAGCGGTGTTTATATTTATGCAATAAAAAATGGGGGCAATACATATACAGGCAAATTGGTGATAATTAATGAGTGAATATTCTGTTGAAGCAAAAACTGTCAAAAAAATTTTTGGCAGAAGGCTCATCTTTGATAACATAAGTTTTAGTTTTAAAAACAAAGGTGTATTTGGAATTTCCGGTCCTAATGGTTCTGGTAAATCAACTCTTGTGAAAATAATTGCGGGATTAATCTCTCCTTCTGAGGGTGAAATTATTCATCAAAACAGTGATGGAAAAATTGAATCCGAAAACCTGCATAATCATATTGGTTTTGTTTCACCTTATTTAGTGTTGTATGATGAATTTACTGCTTTGGAAAATTTAAATCATTTTTCAAAAATACGCGGAGTAGATTTTAATAAAGAAAAGATAGATTACTTATTGAATAAATTTCTTCTGTATAATAGAAAAGATGATTTCTTAAAAACTTATTCGTCGGGAATGAAACAGCGGATGAAATTTATTTTTGCATTAATGCATTCTCCCCAATTATTAATTCTAGATGAACCAACTTCAAACTTAGATGCTGAAGGAAAAGAATCTGTTTATTCCATAGTACGAGAAGAAGGAACGAATAATGTTGTAATTGTCGCTTCAAATGAAGAAACTGATTTAGCTTTATGTGAAGACATAATAAAACTTGAAAATTTTAAAAATTAATATGAGAGGTCATTGCGAACGAGTCTTCGAGTGAAGCAATCTATTAATAGATGGATAAAAATTATTTTATGTATATAATTACTAATAAAAATAATAATGTATTATAAACTGGAATTATCAATAATTTAATCAGAAGAATTTATGAGCATAAGGAAAAAATTTATAAAGGATTTTCAGTAAAATATAATATGAATAAATTAGTTTATTTTGAATGTATAAATGATGTCAAAGAAGCGATTAAAAGAGAGAAACAAATAAAAAGAGGTTCAAGAAAAAAGAAATTGGATTTGATTAATCTTTTAAATCCTAATTGGGAAGATTTATACAATGGAATACATTTAGATTGCTTCGTCGAGGACTTCTCGCAATGACAATAAAAAATAATTTTGACTTTTAACTTTTGATATTTGACTTTAAAACATGAAAGCATACGCACTATTTAAAAAAGATTTTAATTCGGAACTAAGAACCCGTTATGCTGTTAACTCGCTTGCCATGTTCATTGTTGTCGCAATAAGCGTTATACTTTTTGCTATCGGTACCGAACGAATATCCCAAGCATTGACCGGAGGTTTGTTTTGGGTCGTAATATTTTTTTCTGCTATGTCGGGCTTATCGCGTGCCTTTGTTTCAGAAGAGGAGAGAGGAACTTCACTAACACTTCAATTAATCTCAGCACCATCAACAGTTTTTACGGGAAAGTTAATATTTAATTTAATTTTAGTTTTCTGTATGAACGCAGTAATTGCTCTGCTTTATGGAGCTTTATTCAGTGAATTTATAGTGAAAAATTTTCTTCTTTTCCTCATAACTTTCGTACTCGGCAATATCGGACTTGCGGTGGCATCTACAATTATTGCTGCTATAATAGCAAAAGCCGGTTCAAAAGGTTCTCTTTATCCGGTTTTATCTTTCCCAATTTTACTACCTTTGATTTTAACAGCAGTAAAGTTAACTTTGTTTTCGATGGATGGCACAACTATTGCCTTTGCTAAAGTGGAATTAGCAATTATTGCGTGCTATGACGTTATCATGATTTCTGCTTCCTACATGTTATTCGATTTTATTTGGAAAGATTAGTAATTTTAAGAACATTTAAAACTAACATTAATATGGCTTGGAAAATCACTCTCTTTTTTTTAGTTTGTTTTGTTTCGATAGCGGGAATTTCATTTCCCATCGTCGAGAATCCCGTTGCATGGTACCAATTTCCATCAATACCAGGATTGGGAGAAAATGCAAAAATTATATTCTTTCACGTACCTACAGCATGGTTGACGGTTGTTGCATTTTTTATGACTGCCTACTATGGATTTAACATTTTAAAGAAGAAAAATCTTGATGACGATGCTAAGTCTTATGCGGCTGCGCAACTTGGAATAATTTTTTGCATCTTAGCTACTATAACCGGTGCAGTTTGGGCTAAATTTGCATGGGGTTCTTTCTGGAGTTGGGATCCAAGACAAACAAGCATCTTTGCTCTTTTATTAATTTACGGTGCATGGTTTGCTCTTCGTTCTTCAATTGAATCGGAAGAAAAGAGAGCAACTCTTTCGGCAGTTTACAGCATGATTGCTTTTGTAACTGTTCCGTTTTTTATTTTTGTGATGCCAAGAATTATGTCAGGCTTGCATCCTGGTTCTGCTGATGACACAAACTCAGGCCCGATAGTAGATTTCAAGATGAATGGAAATATGCTTTTAATTTTCTTCCTTTCGTTAATTGCATTTACTGTACTTTATTTTTGGATGTGGAACATAGGTTACAAATCAATTATTTATAGAGACAAATTAAATAAAACATATATACGAGGATAATTTGGAAGGTCTTTATCAGTTCCTTGAAAAAAATTCAATCTTTATTGTAATGATTATTGTTCTAATTGTGTGGGGAGGAGTTTTCTTTTACCTATACAGTTTAGACAAAAGAATTAAGCATGTTGAAAAAGAAATAAACGGAGATAAAAATGAAAAATAAGTATATTTTCGGCGGGATTATTATAACAGTCTTTTTAGTATTGATGGTTTATCTTTTTACTCAGAGTAATATAAAATATGAAAACGACTTTACTAATGTTATACAGAAAGAAAAAACAGTAAAAGCCACAGGTAGTTGGGTAAAATCAAAGAACTATGAATATAACAAACAAGCAAGAACTTTTTCGTTTTATATGGTTGATACAAAAGGAAACGAAATGAAAGTAGTTTATGATGGTTCAATCCCAAATAATTTTGAAACTGCTAAAAGTGTTGTGGTTACAGGTAAATATCAAAATGGATATTTTCATGCAAAAGATATTTTAACTAAATGTCCAAGTAAATATCAGGATCAGAAAACAGCTGCTTCAAGCTTATAACGATTAGATAAATTATAACATAATCGCAGAGCAGAAATGCTTTGCAGTGAGAGGAAACTATGATTGGAAGTATAGTCCTTACGTTAGCATTAGTCGCAAGTTTGGTTGCGATGATAATGTATTATTTTTCATTTAGGGGTTATAAAAATGCAATCAACTTTGGAAGAATTGCTTATCATTCAATGGCTATTCTTGTGTTTACAGCAGCCACAATTCTTCTCTACAATATTTTAACTCACAACTATAGTCTAAAATATATTTACGACTACAGCAGTAATGATTTACCTAAAGGAATTTTAGCAGCTACTTTTTGGGCGGGACAAGAAGGCAGTTTTATGCTGTGGCTGTTTCTAACATCAATAATCGGATTAATACTCCAATCTTATTCTTCTAAAAGAGGCGACCTTGAACAAAGAGTAATGGTTGTTTTTACCTTAGCAACTACTTTCTTGTTAATTATGGTTTCTCCTTTATTCAAAAGTCCATTTGTATATATCTGGGCAGAGCCGGTTTTCATAGCAGCAAAAGATATAAACCCGGCATTCTTAAGTCAATCTTGGCTGCAAAAGTTTTTGTTTAGTGATGGCGGAAGCGGGCAGAATTTTATTAAGATGAATACTGATTTATATAACACTCTAGTTGCTACCGGAATTCCAATCAAACAGTTTATAATTGACGGCAAAGGATTGAATCCGCAATTAACAAATTTCTGGATGCAGGTTCATCCACCGATTTTATTCACTGGTTTTTCAATGGCAACAGTTCCATTTACCTTTGCCATTGCTGCTTTAATGAAAAATGATTATCGTGATTGGGTGAGACAATCTTTCCCTTGGGTTCTTGCAGGTGCTGGGATTTTAGGATTAGGAATTATGCTTGGCGGTTATTGGGCCTATGAAATGCTTGGCTGGGGAGGTTATTGGGCATGGGATCCGGTAGAAAACTCAAGTTTGATTCCCTGGTTAGTTGGGGTGGCATCCATTCATACTTTGTTAGTACAAAGAAAAAGTCAGACGAAGAGCGGAGGGATAGGCAAGTTTGCTAAAACGAATTTGATACTTTGTATAATGTGGTATGTTTTAGTACTATATAGTACATTTTTAACTCGAAGTGGAATTCTTGGAGATGCTTCTGTTCACTCTTTTGTTAATCCGGGAATGCTGGTTTATTTATTCCTTGTAATTTTTATTGGAACATTTATACTTGTAGGGTTTGGTTCACTTGCATATAGATGGAAATATTTAACCGAACATCAAGTTGTAGAAGAGGGTTTACTTTCACGTGATTTTGCTTTATTTACTGCAGCAATTGTTTTAAGTGCATCTGCAGTTATAGTTTTGGTTGGTACTTCAGCTCCTATTTTCGGACATTCTGTTGATAAAGCCTTTTACAATGAAATGCATATACCTATAGCAATTATAATTGGTTTATTGAATGGCTTAAGCCTTCTGCTTAAATGGACAGATACAAAAGGACAAGAACTTTTTAAGAAATCAATTCCTTCTTTAGTCATTGCATTTTTATCAACTGCTCTGGTTATAGTTTTTGGAAAAGTTACAGATTTAATGATGATAATTTTAACTTTTTCATCTGTATTTGCTTTGGTGGTTAATATTGAAATTGCAGTTAAAATTGTTAAAGGCAACATGAAAATGCTTGGTGCTTATGTTGCTCATATAGGAATAGCGCTTTTTATTTTAGGTGTTATAGGTTCGATGTCTTACAGTAAAGAAGTAAATATTGATTTAGTAAAAAATCAACCTACAGAAGCCTTTGGTTATAAGATGGTATTTACCGGTTATCAGGCTATTGAAAACGGAAAGAAATATGCTTTTAATGTTAATATGACAATGGGTAATAAAACTTATATCATTTCCCCAATAATGTATATAAGTGATTTTAATAAAGGATTGATGCGCGAACCTGCTATTTTAACATTGCCAACAAAGGATTTTTATTTATCACCACTTGGATATGAAGAAAATGGAAATGAAGATCAGGGCCAGGATGTTTCATTAACCGTCGGGCAGGAAAAAGAAATTAACGGTATAAAAATAAATTATAAAGAATTTATAAAACCGGATATTGCAGCAATGCAAAGCGGTGGAAATATTAAAATGGGGGCTAACTTAGTAATAACGCAAAATGGAAAAACATACAGTGCAGCACCATTAATTAAAAGAGAAAACGGTCAATTTGAATACATTCCGGCAACTGTTGATGATTTGAATTTAAAAATTCAGTTAAAGAAAATTGATCCGGCAAATGAAACCGCAGATTTTACTGTAACTAAAACAAAAGATATGGCAAAAACAGAAGCGCCGAAAGAAGTGCTGACAGTAGAAGCCAGTATTAAACCATTTATAAATTTAGTTTGGGTTGGAATTTTAATAATGGTAGTTGGATTTTTTGTTTCGGTAGCCAGAAGATTAAAAGAATCTTTTGTTAAATAATTAAAAATATTTGTGATTATTAAGTGCCCGAATTTTCGGGCATTTTTTTTATTTATAATAAAAATAAATAATTAAAAATTTCGAGATATGTAAGTGCATAATTGCTTGACAAAAATTGTGTTTGTAGTTAAGTTAGGATTCGTTTTTTAAATAAATTCCGCGATAGCTCAATGGTGGAGCATTCGGCTGTTAACCGAAGGGTTGCAGGTTCGAGTCCTGCTCGCGGAGCCAACCGAGATGAAAACTCGAAACTAGTTCTGATGGGTTAGCAATTTTGTTAACCCATTCTTTTTTAATCCTTCCGTCGCTTCTAAAGTGTATCTCTATTTCGCCTTTTTGTTTGTCTTTTTCAATAGATAATTTTATTTCCTGGATAATGGTTTTTATAAGTTGGCTTCTTTTTTCAATAGTCAAATTATCAAAAATATTAGGTATCTGTGAATAAATGGCTCTCAGTTCTTTCTTACTTATTTTAACATCTTTTATTAAATCAAGCTGAGCATTTACTTTATCTAACTCACCTTCAATCTGAAGTTTTTGAATTTTTAAGTCATTAAGTTTATTTGTAGTTAAATCAAAATCTTCCATATGTGCCTTCGTTATATAACTCAATAGATTTTCTATTTCTCTTTTCTGGATTATTAAGTTTTTTTCTAACGAAACTTTTTGGTTTGTAAGCTCCTCTTTATCTTTACTCTCATTAAAATTCATTTGTTGAAAAACAGAATTAAAAATTTTTTCTGATGAAGAAATATTTTTGATTAAGCTTTCTATAAAATTTTCTATCTCTTCAGCAGAAATATCTTTTGAGATACATTTATTACTATTAAATTTAGTCTTCGTTGTGCACTTATAATAAAAATATTTATTACCATCTTTAGCTTTAGCAAAAGAAGTTGTCATACTATTTCCACAAATTCCACATTTAATTAAACCTAACAATAATAATTCTGATTTGTCATGTGTAATAAATTTATCTTTTTTTGATATATCTAATTTACTTTGGATTTCATTAAACAATTTGTCTTCAATAATAGATTGATGTAATCCTACAAATTCTTCATCCTTATATTGAATTTTACCAATGTAAATTTTATTTCTCAAAATTCTATTTACAGAATCTTTATTGAATTCCCCTCTGGATATTGTGATTTTTTCTCCAATCGGATTTGGACAAATATTATCGCTTGCCTTCGATGCGTACTGAGAAAATTTCGCATCTACAGCTAAATCATCGGCGTTTGTTTTTTAATTGTTATTTTTATTTTTGGGCTGCAAGCTAACAGCAGGAATAAGGGGATAAAAATTCAAACTAACGATTTTATAATAATTCCTTTATTTTCCCGACAGTCAAATTTTCATCTTTTAAAATGGATTAGATAAAAATCATTCTTATTAAATGAAAATAATTTTCCTTGATATAGATGGAGTTATGAACTCCAAAAGATACTTTAGAAGTATAGATATGAAAAAAAATAATTGGGATAGATTTGACCCTATATCGGTGAATCTAATAAAGCAACTTGTTGAAGAATTTGAGGCAAAAATTGTGATATCTTCTTCATGGAGATTTGGAGCAAAAGATTTATTATTTAATGAATTAACAAAAAGTGGATTATTAAAGTATTTACACAAAGATTGGAAGACGCCATATATGTATGGTTATAAACGAGGTGATGAAATTATGAATTGGCTTGAAAATCATAAGGGAATAAAAAAATATATTATCATAGATGATGAAGCAAATATACTTGAAGATCAAACCTCCATATTTGTCAACACAAATATGGATTTAGGATTTAATGAAGAATGCTTTAAAAAGGCACAAAAAATATTAAGGAGTTTATAAATGAGGCTAATGAGTGAATGAAGCTAATGGTAAAAGCTGGGAACAGAACAAATTGAAAAGTTTTTTCTTTGCCGAATGATGTTTGTCAAAACACATAGGGTAGAGTTGAGCCCACAATAATTGCGGAATGTTCTTTGAGACAAAAAATTAGTGACTAAAAATTTTTTCTTATGAAGATAAAAAAAACTCGAATACTTATCATATTCGAGCTTAATTGTAGTGGGGCCCGAAACAATAACTACAGAATGAGAATTTTGATTGTCTTTCAAAGGAAATTTAAGCACTTCAAATCTTATTTTATTAAATTAATAAAGTTTTTGTATTAATAAAGGAGGAACTTTTAAAATGTCAAATAAGAATTTAGAGTTCGATCCTAATCGGTTCAGGAAACAAATGAATAAATTTAAAACTGTGCAGCCGAAGTACGAAAAATTTGCTGAAGTTTTAGAGAATATTCTTGAGCAAGGGGCCAGGAAATATGCACCGCTTGCAATTGTTCAAACACGGCCTAAATCTATTTCAAGCTTTGCTGAAAAAATATTGCGTAGGAAATATACTAATCCAATCAAGCAAATGACAGACCTTTGCGGTGGAAGAATAATAACAAATACACAAAGTGAAATTAAAGTACTAAGTAAGTTTATTGAATCACATTTTGAAATTGACTGGCAAAATAGTGTTGATATTAGTCAACGTCATAAACCAACTGAATTTGGTTACAGGTCCGTTCATTATATTATCAGTTTTAAACCTAATATGTTCCCGACAGCAGAGATTAATATTAAAATCCCAAAAATGTTATATAATTTAAAAGCTGAAATTCAGATTAGAACATTTTTAGAACATGCCTGGGCTGATATTTATCATGATGTTGGTTATAAAGGAGAATTCAAGATTCCGACATCAATTGAACGGGAGTTAGCAGCTACATCCGCTCTACTTGAAAATGCAGATAAAAATTTCTCAAACATTATAGAAAGACTAAGAACATATAAATCAAGCTACGGAGCTTACCTAACAAAAGATCAAATTCAAGATAAGATTAAGCGGCTTGAAATGGTGCTGGAGATTGATAAAAATAATTTTGAAATTGCCGGTACAATCGGAAAACTTGCACTTGCAATAGAAGATTGGAACAAAGCAATTAATATTCTGTCCGAATATGAAAACATACAGCATGCAATTATTCTTAAAACACTTGGAATAGCCTATTGTAAAAAATACAGAAGAAAATCAAACAACAGAAATTTTAAGAAGGGACAGAAACTTTTATTAACTGCAGGCTCTCCGCCACACAATGATTCCGATGCGCTTTCATCACTAGCCGGGTCATGGAAAGGGATTAACGATAATAAAGCAGCTGAATATTACAGGCAGGCTTATGAACTCGATCCTACCGATCCATATCCTCTCGGGAATTATTTAGAATTTAAAATAGCGAATGAAAAAAAACTTCTCAATTTCGAATTAATTAAACCTATCATAAATACTGCGATCAAAAGATGCAAAGCCTACATTGAAGTAGATGTTAATATTCCCTGGGCTTATTATGACATTGGTAAATTCAACTTATTACTAGGTAGACCTTACGATAGTTTCTCCGCATATGCAAAAGCAATAGATTTAAGCACCGCTTCATTTATGGTAGAGACTTCTCACTTATCATTAATAAAACTTGGTGTAATTAAAAAATTACTATTAGGTTATGACTGGATTGATAATTTGTTCAAGTTAGGATTAACAGTAAAGCATAAAAAAATAATAGTCAAACAATCAACGCACAGAAGGATAATTCGGAAAAATAGAAATGTTAATTTACCTGTGGTAATTTTAGTTGGAGGATTCTAGTAACGATGTTAAAAAAGAGATGGATAGTTATATACCACAGCTAATTAAAGCATTTGATGGTTTTTCGGGTGTTGTAATTTCAGGAGGGACTAAAGTAGGAATTAGTAAAATCGCAGGTGATTTGAAAAAGAAATATTCAAAAAATATTTATACAATTGGTTATGTCCCCGGAAGGACATCGGAAAAAATTGATTATGATCAGGCAAGATATGATGAAATTCGTAAAACAAATGTTGTTGATTTCAGTCCGCTGGAAGCTACTCAATATTGGATGGATGTAATTTCCTCTGGTATTAAACCGGAACAAGTTAAATTGTTGGTAATTAATGGAGGAAAAATCTCAATGGCCGAGTGTAAAATTGCATTGATGTTGGGGGCAAAAGTAGGAATTATTGAGGGTAGCGGCGGAGAAACATCTAAAATATTCTCCGATCCGGAATGGAACAGTAAAAATAATTTAATTCAATTACCCTATGATGCGGCTATAATTAAATCATTTGTTAATACCGGAAATTTAAAAATGGATAAGAAATTAAGGGAAATTATAGCAAAAGAAATACATGAACAATACCGCGAATCTCGAAAAAAAGTCCCGCAATATTTAGACCCTTCAGCTGCTGATTGGAAAAACCTTAAAGAATATTTGAAGGAATCAAATCGACAGCAAGCAAGCCAAATTTTAGATAAGTTGAATTTAATTAAATGTTCTATTAGGAAGGTTAAAAATAGAGAAATAGCATTAATGAAATTTTCAAAGAAGGAAATTGAAGTAATGGCTGAATTGGAACATGCACGCTGGGTAGTGGAACGTTTATCCGATGGCTGGAAACCGGCAAAAATTAAAGATGTCTCAAAAAAATTAAGTCCATACCTTGTTGCCTGGGAATTATTATCAAATGATATTAAAGAACTTGATAGAGATACCGTACGAAAAATACCTGAATATTTAGCTAAGGCAGGATTGGAAATTTATCGCGATTCTTAACATACTTTTTCAGAATTTGAATCTGGATAGTTTATTTGAAAGGAGCACTTTCACTTAAATAGTTTTATTGAAAGAGTAATAAATATATATTGGTTGTTCTTACTGTATCTTTGGTAATAATAAAATGCATTATTTAATAGCGGGGTAAATATGGAACAATCACATATTTGGCGTACCTTCTCAATTTTCATCAGCAGCACATTTGCCGATATGCAGGCAGAACGTGATTACCTCAAACATATTATATTTCCCAGAGTAGAGGAAGAATTACAGAAGCGAAGAATAAAACTGGAAATTGTAGACTTACGCTGGGGAGTTGATACAACCTCTATTGAACAAGAAGATGAACGTGAAGCTAATGTGCTGAAGGTTTGTCTAAATGAAATAAAACGATGCCGTCCGTTTTTTATCGGTTTGCTTGGCGACCGCTACGGCTGGGTACCTCCCGAAGAACGTATGAAAAGGGCGGTATCCGCTGAAGACCTATCTATAGTCTCAAAAGGTAAAAGTGTAACTGCGCTTGAAATTGAATTTGGAGTGTTAGCAAGCAAGGAGCAGCTTTCAAGAAGTGTGTTCTATTTAAGAGGTACTCTTCCCTATGAAACTTTCTCAACTGTGCGTGCTGCTATGTATTGCGATGCATACAATCCAGCTTTAAGTGAGACTGATAAACAGGAAAGAAAAGCAGCACTTGAAAATCTGAAAACATCTATACGAAAACATTTTGAAGGTAAAAATCTTTCGCAACAAGTAAAAGATTATAAAGTAAGCTGGGATGAAACGAGAGAAAGAGTAACCGGACTGGAAAGCTGGGGTGAAATTGTTTATGAAGATATACTGAAGGAATGTAAAGAACACGCTGAAGAAACCTGGTATAAGGTACCGCAAAATTGGCAGGAACAGGAACAGGCTCTGCTTGATGCATTTATTGAAAACAATACTGCTGCATTCTGCGGACGAAAGGAGCTGCTTAACGAAGTAAAAGAACATCTGCTGTCAGAAGAAAAAGGCAAATGGGGGATGATGCTGACCGGAATGAGCGGCTCAGGGAAGAGCGCTGTTTTTTCAATGGTAAAGAAAATAATAGAGAAAGAGAACTGTTTAGTACTTGCTCATTCTGCAGGGTTATCACCTGTAGCAAAAAAAGTTGTTAACCTTCTGCAAATATGGAATAAACAATTAAGCGATTATCTCGGCATTGAAGAAGAACAGACTGATGATGAATTAGAAAGCGCAGATTTGAGCAATACGGAAATGGAAAGCTTACGGCAAAAAGGAAACAAACCGGAAATTGAAAAAATACAGTCGCGCTTCAGGGAATTACTTTTTACTGCTGCAGATAAACAGCAGGTTGTTTTGCTTATTGACGCACTTGACCGGTTTGAGCCTACCGAACGTGCACAGTTTATGACTTGGCTTCCTACAGAAGTTCCGGGAAAAGTAAAGATGTTGTGCACCGCCGTTACAGGAACTGAAGAAAAAGTAATTAAATACCATACCGGTTTATTTATTAAAAACCTAAATTATATAACTGAAAACGAAGCCACAGAAATTTTAGAAACTCTTTGCAGGCAGCAGCACAAAACCCTCCCGGATAAAGTTGAAAAGATAATCCTTGAAAAAGAAATAGGTGATGGAAAACTAGCAGCATCCAGTCCTTTGTGGTTAAGCCTTGCTGTAAATATGCTGATGGCACTTGACTATGACGACTTTGAGAAAATAAGCCGGCTTGAGGGACGCGGCGACAGGCAAATAGAAACCTATATGTCTGAAATGGCAGCAGATTTTGAGCCTTTACCCGGACCCCTATTTCTGAACTTGATTTTAAAAGCGGGACTTGTATTTGGAGAAAGTTTTACAAATGCAGTGTTTAACTATTTAGCGTGCAGCCGTAATGGGCTGCGTGAAAAGGACCTTGAAATAATATTAAATGCTGAAAATATTGAATGGGACTCATTGCAGTTTGCCGGTTTAAGACGCAGGTTTAAAGCACACCTAATACTGCAGGGAGAAGAGATGCAATGGAATCTTGCACACAGTATTTTACGAACAGCATTAATACAAAAAGCCGGCGAAACATACTTAAAGAAATTACATAGCAACATTGCCGGTTATCTTAGTGAACTTGATAATGATCCCCTTAAAGCTTCAGAAATTTTATACCATTTATTGGAAGCAGGTAGGTATAGAGATGCTGCTTATTATTACAGTAGTGAATTGGATGAAGAAGAAATTACAGGGGCAACAACAGCATTAGCCGAAACAGCAACTACTAGTGAAAATGGTCTTGCGATAACAAACTCTATAATTTTAGAAGCGGGTGAACAGTTTCAGGTTTTTCACAGCTTAGTAAGAAAATATATATATGAACTAAATAATTTATTATTAATTGAAGGTAATCTTGAAGTCAGACAAACTTTATTGAAAAATTTATTAATTGAAGTTGAAAATAAATATGGAATCAACATTACAGATGTATATTTCATCTATGACAAAGGATCGCTGTATGAAAAACTTGGTGAAATTTACCAAACTCTGGGTAAATTCGATCAAGCACTGAAGTATTTTAGTAATTCTAATGTACTTTTAAAAGAACTCTATGAAAGTAATCCCAAAAATGAAAGCTTTAAAAACGGGCTGGCTGTTTCATATGAAGCACTTGGCGAAATTTATGAGAAATTGGGTAAATTCGATCAAGCACTGGAGTATTTTAATAAATATAATGAATTAAAAAAAGACATATATGAAAGTTCAAAGAATGAAAGCCTGAAGTACGGACTTGCTATTTCATATGAAAAACTTGGTGATATTTATCAGGCTCAGGGACAATTTGAACAAGCACTGGGGTATTTTAATAAAGTTATAAAACTTATGAAAGAACTTTATAAAAACAATCCTCAAAATGAAAGCATTAAAAAAGATCTCGGTATTTCGTATTATACACTTGGTAAAACTTATCAAGCGCTGAGTAAAATCAATCTTGCGCGGGAGTATTTTAGTAATTCATACTTACTTTTAAAAGAACTCTATGAAAGTAATCCCAAAAATGAAAGCATTAAACACATGCTAGCAATCTCAATTGAAGGGCTTGGTGGTATTAATCAGACTTTTGGACAATTCGATCAAGCACTGGAGTATTTTAATAATTACAATGGACTTATGAAAGAACTATATGAAAGCAATCCAAATAATGAAAGTCTAAAAAAAAACTTTACAGTTTCTTATGAAAGACTTGGTACAGTTTATAAGTCTCTCAATCAATTTGATCAAGCTCTAGAATATTATATTAAATACAATAAACTTGCAAAAGAATTCTTTGAAAGAAATCCAAAAAACGAAAATTTTAAAGAAATTCTCGCTATTTCATATGAAAAACTTGGTGATATTAATCTGGCACTTTGTCTATTCGATCGAGCTCTGGATTATTTTAATAAAGATATAAAAATTACGCAAGAACTCTATGAAAGTAATAAATATAACGAAAACATTAAGCGCGTGCTCGCTGGTTTAAATGAAAAGCTTGGTGAAATTTACCAAGCACTGGATCAATTTGAACGAGCTCAAGAGTATTTTAATAAAGATATAAAACTGATGAAAGAACTTTACGAAAACAATCTTCAAAATGAAAGCGTTAAAAAAGGGCTTGGTATTTCATATTATAAACTAGGTAAAATTTATCATAAGTTGGGTAAAATCAATCTTGCACTGGAATATTTTAGTAATTCTAAATTATTTTTAAAAGAACTTTATGAAAGCAATCCCAAAAACGAAAACGCTAAACCCGAACTTGCTGTTTTATATGAAGGACTTGGTGATATTTATAAGGCTCAAGAACAGTTCGATCAGGCACTGGAGTATTTTAATAAATATAATGAACTTACAAGAGAACTCTATGAAAACAATTCAAAGGACGAAAATCTTAAATATGTGTTCGCTGTTTCATATGAAAAGCTTGGTGAAATTTATAAGGCCTTAGGCCAATACGATCTAGCACTGGAGTATTATAATAATAAATTAGAACTTACAAAACAGATTTATGAAAGTAATCCTAAAAACGAAAGACTGAAATTCAATCTCGCTGTTTCATATGATAAACTTGGTGATATTTATAAGACACTAGACCAATACGATCAGGTTCTGGAGTATTTTAATAAATATAATGAACTCACAAAGGAACTATATGAAAGAAATCCAGATAACGAAAGTCTAAAAAGCGGGCTTGCTGTTTCATATGTGAGAATTGGTGAAATTTATATGACACTGGATCAATTCGAACAAGCACAGGATTATTTTAATAAAGGTATAGAACTTACAACCGAACTCCTTAAAAGCGAACCAAATAATGAAAGTCTTCAGGAAAGACTAGCTATTTTATATTCGAAACTTGGTGATATTGGTGATATTTATCATTCACGGGGTCAATTCGATCTAGCTCTGGAATATTTTAATAAATATTTTAAACTTACAAAAGAGATCTATGAAAATAATCCTAAAAATAAAACCCTGAAATATGGACTCGCTATAGCGTATTTAAAACTTGGTGAAATTTACCAATCTCTAAGTCACAACAACCGGGCGTTGGAGCATTTTAATAAATATAATGAACTCACAAAAGAACTTTATGAAATCAATTCCCAAGACGTAAGTTTATTGAAAGGATTAGGAATTTCTTATTATAAGCTGGCAATGCTTTATAAGCAAATGGGTAATAATAATCGAGGGAAGGAAAAATTTTCAGAATGGAAAAAAATCATCTCGTTCCTTGCTCAAAATCTTCCCGAGGTGCAAAAATATCAGCAGTGGAATGAATTGGAATACGATTAAAATTTAAAATACTACAACCTTTATATTTCATTTAAATTATCAGTTCGAAATATTTTATGCTAATAATCAAATGAATAAGTTGACAAATCAATAGAAAGGCACTATCTACTGAGTTATTTGTTACGATTTAAAATTTCATTTTGTGAGCTATTATGGAACAATCACCAAAAAGATATATTAAAGATGGATACAAATATAAAAAAGAAGGAAATATAAAAAATGCACTCGCAAGTTATCAACGTTCTCTGAAGATTGCAGGAAAATTACAAAGACGAAATCCGGACTCAAAAGAATACAAAATGGATTTATCTTTATGCTATAATAAAATAGCGAAGGTTTATACAATACTCGGCAATATGAAAAGTGCGTTTGCAAACTATCAACAAGCATTTAAGATAATTGAAATCTTACACAAAACAAATCCGGACTCGGTTGAATACACGTATGCTCTTGCTAAGAGTTACAGAAAATTAGCCCGGACCTTTCATTCTCTTAATGACGAACAGAGTGCCTTAAATAATTATGAAAGATCTTTGGTATTAAGCGGACAATTATGCAAAAATAATCCGTCTTCAACCAGATTTAAAAGAAATCTTGCAATCGCATATTGCGAATTGGGATATTTTTATGCCTCCCTTCATGATTCTTGTTCTTCTTTATTTGAAAATGATGACCTAAAAGAAGCAAGATTCAACTATGAAAAGTCACTGGAGATTTTCAAAGAATTAAGAGAAGGGATACCTGACTCTCAAACGTATAAAAGTGATTTATCAGTATTGTATCTGAGGATGGGGGAAATAGATATGAGACCATTAAATGATCTAGATAATGCAGTAAAAAACTGTAAGCAATCATTGGAGATTATAAAGGAATTACAAAGGGGTAATCCTGGCTCATTAGAACATGCAAAATGTTTGGCAGCAATTTATCTCGTAATGGGGAATATTTATTCAATAACTCCAAGTAAAATTAAAAGTTCTCTTGAAAATTATGAGCAATCTTTAAACTTCGTTGAATATTTACTTATTCGAATACCGGGCTCAGCTGAATATGCACTAATGAAATTGGATTGTTGTGCAAGGATAAGTGATACATATTTTTCATTAAATGAAATTTATAAAGCTCTTAAATATTGTGAAGAATCTCTTATGATTGGGAAAGACCTGTGCAGACAAAACCCGGACAATGAGCAATATGCAATTAATTTAGCCAAAAGCTATGATAGAATAATAGATATATATTTCGAACTCGGTGATACAAAAAATATTCTTAAAAATTATTCCGACCTTATAAAAATTGGGAAAAAATTACGAAGACAAAACCCGGAATTGAAAGAATATGCAATATTTATGTTTGAAACCTTAGAGGAGTTTGGCGATTGCTTTGCAGCTTTAAGCAAAAAGAACCGGGCACTTAAATATTACAAAAAGTCGTTGAAAATTAGAAAAGAATTAGTTAATGATAAACAAGATACTTCTAATGTTTTTGGAAAACTGGATTTGATTAACAAAATAAATAAGAATTCAGAAAATAAATGGAGTTATAGGCTATCTAAATATTGTGAAAGAATTACAATTAAATTCGATGAAATGTAATTTGCAAAAATTGGATTTACTATTTGAATATTTTATAAAGATTTAAAGGCGGAGATAATTATGGGAAAAAATAAACAAACAAAATTCAATAGTAACTCCCGAACAATACGTGTATTCATCTCCTCCACTTTTCGTGATATGTTTACAGAAAGGGAAGAACTTGTAAAATTCACTTTTCCTGAGTTACGTAAGAGATGTCGTAATCGACACGTAGAATTTACAGACGTAGATCTGCGTTGGGGAGTAACGGATGAACAAAAATCTGAGGGAAAAGTGCTTCCTATATGTCTTGCAGAAATTGAACATTGTCGTCCTTACTTTATTGGTATTCTCGGTGAAAGGTATGGCTGGGTTCCCGATGAAATTGATCCGATATTATTGGAGGAGCAGCCCTGGTTAAAAGAGCACCTTAATAAAAGTGTAACTGAACTTGAAATCATCCACGGCATTCTCAAAGATCCTTCAATGCAGAATCTCGCTTTCTTCTACTTCCGGGATCAAATAAAATCAAAAGAAATAGAGGAAGAATTGAGGAAGCATCCGGATTATAAAATTGAACCCGAAGCTTCAAAGAAAAAATTGGAAATATTAAAGCAAAAAATCGAGAGTAGTGGATACCCGGTACGCAAAAATTATGAGAATGCAAAAACATTTGGACGAATGGTACTTGATGATTTATGGTCAGCGATAGATGAGCGTTTCCCGGCTGAAGAAGTACCATCACCATTAGAACGAGAACGAATGGAACATGAAGCTTTTGCTGAATCCCGGCGAAGAGTTTACATCGGTCGGGAAGAATATTTTCAAAAACTAGATGAGCATGTAAATGGATATGGTCCACCACTTGTTATTTTAGGTGAATCGGGTTCGGGTAAATCCGCACTTCTCTCAAATTGGGGATTGAATTACCAAGAGGCACACCCTGATAGATTACTAATTATGCATTTCGTAGGGGCATCTTCTTATAGCACTGATTGGATGGCAATGTTACGAAGACTAATGAATGAATTAAGAAACTATTTTGATATATCACAAGAGATTCCGGATAAGCCTGATGAATTAAGACAATCATTTATTAGTTGGCTACAATTAGCGGTATCAAAAGGGAAAAAAGTAGTAATTATAATTGATGCACTAAACCAACTGGATGATCGGGAAGGAGCTCCTGACCTAGTCTGGTTACCACCAATTTTACCTAAAAATATACGATTAATAATTTCTACTCTACCGGGGCGTACACTTAATGAAATAAATAAAAGACAATGGACAACTTTAAGGATTAATCCGTTAAGCGAATTTGAGAAATCTAAATTTGTCCAGGATTACCTTAAAATATTCAGTAAAAATCTCGAAGAATTACGCATCTGGAGAATTATAACAACTGAACAAAGCTCTAATCCCTTATATCTTAAAACACTCTTGGAAGAATTACGCCAGTTCGGTGATTATCAAAAATTGGACGAAAGGATTAATTATTACTTGGAAGCAAAGAATCCACTTGAACTTTACATAAAGCTGTTAATCCTTTGGGAAGAAGATTATGGAGGCGAATATGAAAATTTAGTTGGTCAAAGCCTTTGTCTAATATGGGCATCACGAAGAGGTCTTGCAGAAAATGAATTGTTAGAATTATTAGGAGATGGAAAGAAGAATCTTCAGAAACATATTTGGTCTCCATTTTATCTGGCAATTATAAATTCAATTCTTGTAAAAAACGGTGTTATCAATTTTGCCCACAATTATCTTAAAGAAGCTATAAAACAAAAATATATAACAAATGATGAAATAGAAAAAAGTTATCATTTAAAATTGGCATCATATTTTGGTGGAAATCATTTTACAAACCAGCCGATTCAAATAAGGCTTAAACGGCAAATAGAGGAAATTCCCTGGCAGTTTGCCAAAGCAAAAGAATGGAGAGGTTTATATAATTTATTAGCAGATGTTGGTTTTGTCGATAATCTATTAACAACGGATAAATATGATTTGTATAGATATTGGTCAATGATAGAAAACAATACAAATTTAAAAATGAAAGAAGCTTATAAATTCATAATATATTCACCTGGAAAATATATTAACCAATTATGGTATATATCGCAGCTATTTTATGACACGGGTAATTTAGAAGAATCCCTTAGAATTCGTGAATTTCAATGTAATTATTACAAAAAAAAGCTTGATTATGCCAATTATGCATCTACATTGAGCAATATATGTAACATTTTACTTGAGAGAGGAGATGTTGGGAAAGCTATAAAATATGCAAAGAGAACTGAAAGAATATGTAGAATTATAAAAAATTACGACGTACTCAAAGCATCGCTTAGTGATCAAGCTAGAATAAAACATTTACAGGGAGACAACATTAAAGCCTTAAAAATATATAATGAATGTATTTCTATTGCACGGAAAATAAATGACAAAAAAGAACTAGCATTTCTTTTATCAAATGCTGGGATGCACCATATGGAGTTAGGCAAACTAAATGAAGCATTGGAATTGTTTATTGAATCTGAAAGAATTAGTAGAGCGGAAGGTTTTATTGAGGGTATCATTCATTCCCTAAATCTACAGGCAAATTTATTAAAAATAAAAGGAGATTATAAAAAAGTCCTTGATTATTTAGATGAAACGGAACGATTAGCCAAAGATATAGGTCAAATAACATTTGCCATAACGTCTTTAAATATGCAAGGTGAAATGTTAAAGGTATTGGGTGAACTTGATCAATCGTTAGAAAAACATAAGGCTGCAACTGAATTGTCTGTTAGGATTGGTGATAAATTATTACAAGCTAATTGCATAAGAGATACTGTAGGTACTCTTTGGAACAAAGGCAGTCTTGATGAAGCTTTAGCTAAATCAAAAATTTGTGAACAATTGTATATCGAGTTAAACAGCAAACAAGGAAAAGCAACCTGTTTAGATGATCAATCTTTAATTCTTAGAGATCAGGGGAATCTGAAAAAAGCACTTGAATTATCAAAAGCATCTCAATTATTATGGAATGAATTAGGTAATTTAGAGGGTATTGCTTGTTGTTTTGATAGTCGAGGTACAATTCTGCGATTAATGGGTGATCTAGACACCGCATTAGATCTTTATAAAAAAGCAGAAGTAATTTATAGAAAGTTAAATAAACCAGAAGGAATTCAGCGAACTTTAGGAAATCAAGGGATCGTATTAGATAATCAAGAGAAATTGGAGGAAGCTTTAATTCTTTATAAAGAACAGGAAAAGATTGCTACTTCAGTTGGACTTAAATTAGACAGAGCAGCTAGTTTAGGAAATCAAGCATTAATATATGAAGAATTAGGCGATAAGGAGAAGGCATTAAGTATAATGCAATTGGTTGAAAATGAGAATTTAAAATTAGGAAATAAAGATGGCTTACAGGTTTGTTATGGAAATCAAGCCAATTTGTACTTAGACTTAGGAAATTTGACTGAAGCATTAAAACTTTCTGAAAAAAAAGAAAACATTTGCAGGGAATCTGGTTTCCTTTCAGAATTATTAAATGCTCTAATGATTAAGGTTGATGTTTTAGTAGAACTATCCGACTTTCATAAAGCCAATTCTATTTTAATTGAGGCTGGAGAAATTGCTTTAAAGCTCGGAAAAGCTAAAAAATATATACAAAGCTTTTTTAAAAGAGCCGAAATTGAAGAAATAAATACTAATTATTTTGAGGTGCATAGATTACTACAAGAAGTGGAGGAATTTGCTAGAAAAAATGACCGATTTTCAGAATTATGCGAAATTATAGGTTACAATGCTGAAATTTATCAGAAAGAAGGTAATTATAAGGAATCTATAAAAGAGATGGAGAGGGCATTAGAATTTGTTAATAAAATTCAGGATACAAAGCAGATAAATAATTTTTTGTTTCATTACGCACAGATTCTTAAATCAACACATTCATATGAAAAAGCTCTGAACATTATTAACGATTTATCCCAACAGATCCAAAATGATGATCAGGAACTTTCAATACTATCAGTTAAGATTGAGATTTATATCAATTTAGAAAAAATTGATGAAGTTATCCCCTTGATAAATCGCTATAAAGAACTTTCTAAAAAAATGAAAGATAAAAATAGTTATCAATGGATCCTTGGTGTAGAGGCGAATGTCTACAGAAAACAAAGTAGACCTTATGAAGCTTTGAAGTTATATCAGGAACAATTGACATATCTGGAACAAGACCAAAAAATTTATCCGATCTTTTACAACATTAAAGAACAAGCGAATATCCTTTCAGACAAGGAAGATTTTGAAAGTGCTCTGAAATTATTAAAAAAGCAGGAACAATTATGCAAACAATTTAATAATAGTGATTTACTAATTGATAATCTAAAATTTCAAACTGCGGTTTTATTAGAAAACAATAATGATGAAGAAGCTAAGGAAATCTGTTTTAGCTTTGAAGAATTATCCAGACAACAAAATGATATAAATAATATTGAATGCTCTCTATTTTTCAGAAGTGAAATTCTAAAAAGAGAAAATAGATATTCCGAAGCATTAAATGTTTTAAAAGAGAGACTTGAATTTTCAAAAAAATTAGATAAACCAGAACGGCTTAGTAAAGCTTTTGATGATTTAGCTTTGATCTATAATAAAATGCAGTTAAATGATGAATATTTAAAATTAAAAGTTGAACAAGAGGAAATGTATATCACCAATTCCGACTATGAAGGATTGCAGCAAATTTATTCTGATCGAGCAGAAAAATTTTACTCTAGTGGGAAATGGGATGAAGCTCTAACACTTTATAAAGAACAGGAAAATATTTGTAGAAAAATTAAAAATAAGGATTATTTACTGCGGACGTTGAATCAACAAGCACTTATATATTTTCAAAAAAATAACTTTGATAAATCGCTAAGCATATATAAGGAGTTAGAGACTATTGGTGGGGAAATAACCGATAAGACACATCTAGCTAGGTCTTTTGGTAACCAGGCGTTAGTACATTATCGTCTAGCTAACTATGAGGAAGCTATTAGGCTATACTGCATGCAAGAAGAATTATGCCACAAGTTTAACTTTCAGATACAATTAGCATGGTCATTGGGCGGACATGCTGATGTTCTATTCATACAAAATAAGTTAGAAGACGCTTTAAGTCTATATGTGAAAAAAGAAAGGATTTCAAGAGAAATTAATGATATAGAATATATTGCAAGTGCTATTATTGGTAGAGCAAATGTTTATTATAAGTTACGAGAATTTGACAAAGCAATGCCATTATTTAAGGAACACGAAAAATTATGCAGAGAATTAAAAGATAATATTAATTTGCAGGCTTCATTGTTGTGGCAGGCGAACATTCATTATATTAATGAAGATTGGGATAAGGCGATGAATCTTTATAAAGAGCAGGAACAATTGTGTCGCGAAATTAAATACATAGAAGGCCTTTCAAACTTTGCTTTTAAACCAAGCAATTAATTTTAAAATTTCAGGGGAAATTGGATTTAGCAATGAAATTTCTAAAGGAACAAGAAGAACTTTGCCGTCAATTAGGAAACACAGAAGGTTTGAAAGCAAGTTTAGAAAACCAGGTGGAGATTGAAGAGTTGATTGACAATAAACTTAAAGATAATGAAATGGAGAAAATTAAGGAGCAAAACTTAACGGAGAGAAATAGAAAAGAAAGCCTTGCTGTTTCGTTAAGTAATCAGGCGAAAAAGTTAGTTGAAGAAGGAAAATTTGAAAAGGCTTTAAATATTTATAGGGAACAAGAAATGATTTATAAGGAATTAAATCACCCAATGCATTTCGCTGAATGTAAGATAACTCAATCTGCCATTATGGCAAAATTAGGGAATAAAATGCAAGCATTTAGTGTCTTACGAGAAGCATATCAGATAGCAATGGATTATGATTTCCAGGATTTAGCCAGTGAAATTAAAAGGTTATTTGATGATATAGAAAACAATTATTAGAATCAAATCTATAGGTTAACAAAATGTGAAAATATTTTCTATAAATACAAACCATCAATATAAAAATGAGGCATATGCCTGTGGCACATCCAATCTGGGAACTTTCAACTTAATCTTAATTTTCTTTTTGTCTCTTAGGACAGGTATGACAACTTCCTTCTCCTGATTTTTAATTAGTAATTTATAGAGATCATCTACGGCTGTCATTTCTATTTGGTCTCCGGGAATTAGACCGGTCTTCTCCATTATTTTCCCGGGTTCAACCGTAGTTATTTCAAAAAGTTCTCCTTTGGGAGTATCGGGTGTTGCATAATTGAAGCCAAGCTGTTTATTTACAAGATGAATTGTGATTAGTGAAAATATCATTTCTGCAAAGAAAAATACTAAAATTAAAATTCCCGCTAACTTAAGGGAATTATGAAAAACCTTCTTTACTCTTTCATTCATTTTCCAGATGGCCAGTCTGTAAATACCAAATGCACCTGCACCTAAAATCAGTAAAATACAAATTGTAAAAATCATGTCTATATATTGATATAGGTACTGGAAAAGGAGAACTGAAATGGGAAAAGTTTTCATAGATTTATTATTTAGAAAATAATACAGTATACGATATATAAGATCTTAAAAATTAAAAAAGGGATAACACCTAAGACTATTAAACAATATTTCACTTATCTACGACAACGCAAAAAAGGTATTGAATCGATTTCAATTACCCGAAATTGTTATTTGGCTTATCCTTCCTTTATTATCATAATTATATCCTAGCCTATATTTATCACTGCACAATACTGAGTTTAATTTACCGTTGTCATCATATTTATATTCAATGTTATTTAATGGTGTTTTAACACTTTCTATTAAATTGCCGTTATTTTCGTCTGAACCGTAATTGTATTTATACTCAGCTCCGTTAAATAATTTTATTGTACTTATCTGTCCTTTATTAAATTTAATGTTTGCAGTATTTCCATTCCTGGAATTTGTAATCTCTTCAATGTTATTATTTTTATCATAAGAGTAATTCAATTTTGAGCCCCAAGGAGTTTCAACTTCTTTAACTACTCCATCCTGGTTCAGAATTTTTATTCCGCCTTGCTTCGAATTAATCAGATCAAGCTGTCCGGATTTATCATAACCGTAATTTACTTCAAGTCCGGAGTAATCAGAAACAGATGATAGTCTGCCGAGCTTATCGTATTCATACGACTCCCACTCATTCCAGGTTGATTGGTTTCCCGGGGGAGTTATTAGTGTCCTTTGCAAAACACCCTGTTCATTGTATTCGAAGTGGTTTGATTGATTGTTGTAAGAAGTAAGAGCAAGTGTGCCGTCAGGATTCCACTTCTGTTTAAAAAGGGGTTGGTCATTTTGATTAAGAGAAAGTAATTGTCCGTTTTCATCATATTCCTCACTATAGTGAATTCCATCAGGCAATGTGTATAAAACATTTTTGTTGTCGTTTGATTTGGTGATATTCAATTTATTTCCCCCCGGATCGGTTACTACTATTTTTGTCTGATCTTTGCCGGAGTAATCAGCAGATATAACCGAACCGTCATCTAATATTCTTTTAACAGGTCGATATGAAAAATCGTATTGAACAGTTTCTTTTGACAATGATTCTTCCTCTTTAGAATTTTTTGAATTGACGGAGCTAATTATTTCATAGCCGTTCTCATTAGATTTTATTTGATTGATTGTTTCAGAGCCGTCAGCTCCTGTTTCCGATAACAATTGTCCTTTTAAATTGTAGTTGAATTGTTTTAATAATTTATCATTTTGTTTAATTGCCGTTACCAGATCATTTTTGTATTCATAGTTAGTTACAGTGTTATCGTTTACAACGCTTATAAGTGTTCCGTCATTGGAATAGTTGTACTTAACCATTTCGCCGTTGCTGCCGGTGACCGATACAATTTTATCTTTACCGTACTTTATTTTCATATCGGCCAAAACAAGATCTCCATACATACCGGCAATTTGGAATATCCTGTTATTACTATCCCTATTGTATATTATTGTTACGGGTTTACTTTCCACTGCAACCAAAAAGCCGTCATCATTGAAATGCAGTTTTACATTATCTTTAATTATAAATTTCGTTTTAAATCCGATTTCTTTTACATCTCCTACGTAGATATCTTTAATTTTTTCCGAATAGCTGTTTAGAGGAGAGATTAGATAGTAATCGTAAGAAAATTCTGTAACATCTCCTTTCCGTTTAACAGGAATTTTTTGTTTTTCTAAATAAGGCAGGTCAAGCGACCAGCATTTTCCGAAAAGATTGTCTAATGGTTTTTCAAATGAATTATATTTTCTTGTAAGAGATAAATAATAATCGCCATTAATTTGAACAGACAAGTCGTTCTCATCTAATATGCAAGGTCCTAAATCTTTTGTATTTGATCCGGGTAAAGCCGAGATGTTATATTTTTTATTATCCGAATTAATTGTAACCGGCTTTAAAATAATTTAAAGTTTTAAATGTTCCGGAAATTTTTTCTTCAATACGGTTAGCTTCCGGTGAAGATTTTTTAGTAATAATTTTATCATCCGAAGGTGAGAGATTTACACCTCCGTAAACAGATAATATAGAATTGCCGTTTTTTCGAGTAACGGTATGAGCCGGTGTTGTATCCGGTGTTTGGAATGTTTTTACATTATAGCTGCGCATCCAGAACGGAAATACAACACCCTGATCCCGAAGCTGCTCGGCTATGGCAGTTACTACAGCGATGCGCTCCAACTCTTTAAAAACCGGGACCGGTTTATCGAATCTGCTTCCCTTTGGCGGAAGTGAATAAGACTCTTCAGCAATTTTATCATAATTTGCAGTAAACCATTTCGCAAACTTCTCAGCGCCTTTGGAAATTTTCCCATCCGGTGCACGCTCCAGCTTACCGTGTTTCATTATCATCTTCTGGGTCTTGACCATTAAGGGAACTTTAAAAAGAGTTAATTCGTTTTTCGTAGAAACATTTTTATCCACGCTTGCAGGAACAATCCAAAAACGTTCCCAGGTTTCCTGTTTATTTTCACCTTCAAACATTGAATTTAATACATCATCATACCCTGCAATTTTTGTTGTAACTTGCTTTTTAGTAATGTTATCTTCTCCGAGGCTGAATGCCTTCATAATTCTATCTGATTCAAACAATATCCATCCAACATAAGTATTCTCAGTTGCTTTGCCATGCCGAGCATGCATGACAGGCCCCCTCGGATTTACCGAATCGGGATCTATCGATACATAAGGTGCTTCACCATCTTGATAAACACTTCTGAAAACTGTTACTATATCATCAATACGTAACGGCGGCAGGTCTATTTTCCCTTTATCTTCAGAAATCAAAACCAATTTCCCGTTTGCTTCATCAATTCCAACCCCGCTTAACTGCCCAAGCCCTTCTAATGTATTGCCTGCACCGCCGAGATAAACACCACCAACGTTTGATGGGAAATAAAATGATTTCAATTCATGATGAGTTTTATTAGAAAGTCTTAAAAAATCGAAACCTTCAATTGATTCAGAAATGTCAGACATCAATTTTGCTTTATTATTCATAAAATTTAACATCATTTGTCCATTGGACTCCGTCAAAAGATTCTTAGCTCTTTTATCAAGTTCAAACCCGGATAAACTAACTATATCAAGTGCTGCTTCACCATAATTACCTTCAAAAGAATTAACTAAAGATGAAGTGAAAGTTCGTCCTAATCCCAAACCAGTAAGAGCGGCTGATCCGGTGCCTGCACTTAATAATGACCAAATAAGTTGTGCTTTTTCTTGTCCTTTATTTGCTGCTTTACCAGGTATATATCCCCCAATTAAATCCCAAGCAGTAGCTTCCATACCACCTAGAATACCTCTTCCTCGCGCATTCTGGATTGCTTGATTGGATTTATTTGCATAAAACTGTTTTGCATATGTCGGGCTAAAATTATGTAAAAATTGCCAGGCCCTATTCTCCGGTCCCCAGACAAATTGTGACTGTGTTCCAATTATATCTTTATAATTAATTGGATCTTCTCCACAATAAGCGTATAAGGAAAAATCTTTCTGTGAGCCCATTGGGATACGATGTTGAGGATCTACCTGTAAAAAACGTCCTGAGTATGGGCTATACGCCCGTGATTTGGTTAAATAAATTTTTACATCAGGTTCATAAAACAATCCGGCAAAACCGGGAATAAAATCATTACTTGAAAATGTTTGATCAGGCATTCCAAACGGGGTATAGTTTATCTGTTGTGTAAGGTTTCCTTTTTCATCTGTTACGGCTCTTACAGAACTCAAATAGTCAGTTAATAAAAATTTTGTTTTCCCGTTTTCAATCACGGCAATAGGATTGTTTCCTTCCCATATATAATAATTTTCATTACCTTTTTCATTACTGGAACATAAAGGCTGCCAGGTATCAGCAAGCGGATTATTGATGAAATTTGTTTTTTGATTTTTATCAGTTCTCGAAATTAAAAGTCCGTTTCCATCATATTCATAAGAAATATCATTTACTTTTTGGAGTAGGTTTTCACCGTTATATTTAAATTGGTTTGTCCCTTCGGTAACAGATAAAAAATTTCCGGCACCATCATAAGTACAAGTCTTGCCGTTAATTGTTTTCAACCTGCCTAAACCATCGTATGTGCAGGTTTCAGTAGCTTTGCCGTTGACAATTACTTTAGTGCGATTACCGAAATTATCGTACTCATATTCCGTTTTATTTCCTTTTCCATCTGTAAACGATATTAATCTTTGTACCTGATCAAATTTATAATTTATTTTTTTTTCTCCGTTTGTCGTCCACTCATCTATACTGCTTATCAAACCGTCAGGCGTATAAGTATATGAATACTTGATTAAAATATAATTATCTTTATTAATATGGGTAATTGATTCAAGTTTACCATCCGGGGAATATTTATACTGTGTTTTTATTCCGTTAGGTAGTTGCCGTTCTATTATCCCGTCACCAGTATAATAATTATACTTTATTTCTCCCGATGGAATTTTAATAGCTGAGAGACGGTTAAGAAAATCATATTGGTATTCAACGCGGTATCGGTTGTTTAGAGAAATTGATGTAATCATGCCCGCAGAATTATATGTGTAGTTTACTGATGGATTATCTATTTCCTTAACGGATTTTAGAAGGCCCGTATCAAAATAATCATAGTCAGTAGCTCCGGCATCATCTACAATTTTCATCAACTGTCCTGATTGATTGAATTGATAGAGCGCTTTACTATCTGCTGTAGTTTTTTGGATGCTTCGAATCGATTTTCCGTCTGTCCGGAAAAATTCATAATTGAATTCTATAATTTTACCGGCTGGATCAATTATTTTATTTACAAGGTCTTTATCATTGTATTGATAATTCCAATTTAGATTGTACATGAAATCCGAACCTCCTTTTCCACAGCCGTTGTTCATAATTATTATATTTAAAATAACAATGACTGTAAATTTTAATATTTGATTTTGATTATTTTGTGATTTCATGGAAACCTCACATTAAGCCCACTAGTAATATAAAAAATATATTGACAAGTGGAGAAAAGAATATTGACTTTTTTAATAAATTGAAGAGCTGATTAATATATTTATTGAATCAAAATTTTAAATCCTTCAGCAATTATTTTTTCAATGAAAGTTAAATTTTCTCAAGACTTTAATTGACCAATAAATATGATATGATTATCTTATAAGCAAATAAAATATTTTATCAGATTTACAAAAGTATTTTTCATTGAATTACTTACCTATACTCCGAAACAATCCTAAAATTAGATTTAATCATTAGTTACTAATAAATCCTATTTTTATAGGATACTAAAAAGATAATTAAAAATTAAAAGGTGGGGCTATGAATTCTGATGATGAAAAAAAATCAAATGAAAAAGGGAATAATTTAGATAATAATGATGGGCCAAAAAAAAGTGTAAGATACTGGTTGAAATTGGGCTTTGAAACAGCCGGTCAGGCAAAAGGTAACAGAATTGCCTTACAATCGAATTTGGAAGTATTATATCAAAATTTCAAGATAAAAAGTGAATACGATACTTCAAAAACTGAATCATTTAGACAAAAATATAAAGCAGAAAAGGTACAACTTGAAACGGATAAAGATAAACTGATAATAGATAAAGAAAATTTAGAAAATACTAAAATCCCCGAAATCAAAGACAAAATCGGTATTTTAATCGATGAAATAAACGACATAAAACAAAATCCTTCCGGAAGTCTGCACATCGAAAAACCGGATAAACTTGGTTTTTATTTAGGTCTTTTAATTTTCATTTTTCTCACGGTTGATTTATGGATTTTTTATAGTTCCGCTATATACTCGGCATTTTTCAGGAAAATTGATTTTACACAAAACGTTGTTCTCAACACTATCTTTTATGCTAAGTCTTTTATCGAATCACTAAATACCGGAGCAGCAGCGTTCATTTTAATTTTAGTCTCACCTTTTATCTTTCTTGCGCTAGGATATTTAATACACAAATTCCTTGAAGAGAAAAAAATTACCGGTTATCTGAAAATGGTCTCTCTTTTATTAGTTACATTTATATTTGATTGCATTTTAGCATATGAAATTACCTCTAAAATTTATGATGCAATAATTATAAATTCACCGGAAAATATGCCGCCGTATAATCTTTCCATTGCAATTCATGATGTGAACTTTTGGTTAATTATTTTTGCAGGGTTTGTGGTTTACATTGTATGGGGCCTTATACTTACTTTTGTTACCGAAGGTTTTCAAAAATTTGATGTAGTGAAAGTTGCTGTTAAAAGAAGGGAAGATAAAATTAAGGAACACAAGAATGAAATAATTAATTTAAATACAAAAATTTATGATATAAATACCAAAATCGAGAGTATTAAAGGGGAAATTAAAAAAGCAGAAGCTTTCATAAATTCCAAATTTTTTGATTTTGTGCTGCTAGAGAACAATATTAATTCATTTTGGACCGGCTGGTTAAATTATCTTACCGGTATGCAGGTTGAGCAGCAAGAGATCAATGCACAAGAAAATATAAAGGAAGATTTTATTAAGAAAATTAAGTCGGAATTTAAATGAAAAATAAGGGTTCCTTTAAAGTTATAATTTCAATTCTTTTTCTTGTTTGGGTTTTTAATTCCTGTTCAAATAAAGAAAAAGAAACTAAGCCCGGTTACCAGCAATATAATATTACCGTCTTGTTGGATTTATCCGATAGGATTAAACCTGATCTTCATCCCGATCAGGTACAAAGAGATAAAGAAATAATACTTACTGTCGTAGATATTATTAAACAAAATATAAAATCCAAAGGTCTTATTAACTCATTTGACAAGATAAAGGTTATCTTTTACCCGGAACATGAAGCTCCCCAATTTTCACAGATTGCTTCCAATCTTAATATTGATTTTGAAAGTTTGGCAATTAAAGATAGAAAGATTAAATATCACTCCATTGATTCGATATTTAAAAGTAACCTAAATTCTTTATATAATGATGCAGTTCAACAAAAGAATTTCTCCGGTGCAGATATTTGGAGTTTTTTTAAAGATGAAGTAAACCAGAAATGCATAATTAATAAAAAGGATTATCATAATTATTTGATAATTTTGACAGACGGATATATCTATTGGAAATACACTAAAAATTCTATCAAAAATAGATTCACATATATTCTTCCTAATTCCAATCAGGTAGCCGTTTTTCGTAATGATCCGAATTGGCAAGAAAAATTTGATGAAAAGGATTATGGTTTATTAAAAACCGGAACACAGGTTAAGGACCTAAATGTGATGGTGCTTGAAGTTAATCCTGTGAAAGAGTATCCCCAGGATTACGATATTATTAGAAAATACTTGACTAAGTGGTTTGATGAAATGGGAATTAAAAAAGACGATTTTAAAATATTAAAAACCGATTATCCGTCTTCGACTATACCGGCTGTTAAAGAATTTTTGACAAAGTGGAAATAGGAATTCAATAGAATTATCCGTATTAGGTTCAGCTTATAATTAAAAATAAAATTTCATCCTGTATGGGAGTTTCGTATATTTTAAGGATGAACACATATGCCCCAAACTTACATCTGGAAGACTCAGCCTATTTTTATCTCCAGCACATTTACCGATATGATGGCGGAAAGGGATGTGCTGCGGGATTATGTTTTTCCCGAACTTGAAGAACGACTTGCCGAAAGACGTGTCCGCCTTGAGCCAATAGATCTCCGGTGGGGAGTGGAAACCACCGACGAAAAAGAGCGTGAACAGAAAGAACTAACAGTACTTAAAGTATGCCTGAATGAAATTGACAGATGCAAACCGTTTTTTATAGGTATCATCGGTGACCGTTACGGATGGGTTCCTTCAGAGAAAAGAATTAAAGACGCCGAAACAGAAAAAGGATTTCAGTCCGGACTTAAAGAGAAGAGCGTAACGGTGCTTGAGATTGAATACGGGGTACTTGCAAGCAAAGAACAGTTACAAAGAAGCTTTTTCTTTTTCCGTGAACCGCTGCCTTACGATAAACTACCGCCTGAAAAAAGAGCGGATTATTCGGATGCATTTAATCCTTCACTTAATGAAAGTTTTGCCCGCAGAAGATTAAATGATTTTAAGCAGTTGATAATAGATAAAGTAGGCAGTAACCGGGTATTTAATTATAAGGCAGATTGGGATGGAAACAGAGTTACCGGGCTGGATGAATTTAAGAAACAGATTTTAGAACAATTATGGAAGGAACTTGATGAAGAGACCAGGGAATTTGAAGAAACCCGTGCAAAAACCTGGGAGGAAGAAGAAAGGAAATATCTTGAAGACTTTATTGAGGAACGAACAATCACCTTCAGCGGGAGGGAAGATGTAATAAATGAGCTTAAAGATTTTGCACTGGCGGAAACCGGTTTTGAGAATGCCGGTTTGTGCTTAACCGGGGAATCGGGCAGCGGAAAAAGTGCATTGTTTGCAAAGTTATACAAAGAACTGATAATGGAAGATGTTTTATTACTAACCCACGCAGCAGGCATAAGTTTGCGCTCCAGCAGCCTAACCAATATGCTTACTATCTGGATAGAAGAACTTGCAGAGGATTTAAGTTTAGATATAAGAGAGGAGCTAAAGGGAAAAAACAGCTTTGATGACCTCTCAAAAATGTTTGCACAGCTTTTATCAAGAATAGCAGTAAATAAACGTATTGTTATTCTTGTGGATGCATTAAACCAGTTTGAACAAACACCTAATGCAAGGTATGTAAACTGGCTGCCGGAACTGCTGCCTGAAAATGCAAAATTAATATTTACTGCCGTTGAAGGTGAGGAAACAAACAACCTCTCCAAACGAAAAGGAATGAAACTTAAAGAGCTTAAGCCAATGAACTTAAGCGATGCTGAAAAAATTATAACCATAATATGCAGTCGTTACCATAAAACACTAAACCCAAAAGCAGTAAAAATACTTCTTGAGAAGAAAAGAGAAGACGGAAGCTTTGCATACGGTAATGCATTGTGGCTGACTATGGCGGTAGATGAATTTCTGCTGCTTGATGAAGATGATTTCAGCAGGATGAAGGAGCTGAAAGGAAATGCAGAAGAGAAGCTTGAACAGTTGTTATTGACAACAGCGATGGAATTACCTGCCGGTATAACAGAAATGTATAATTATGTCTTTAAGAGATGTGAGAGGTTTGGAGAAGAATTTTCCAAAACAGTTTTAAGCTATATAGGAATATCCCGCAACGGTTTACGGGAGAGCGACCTTGAAGGGTTGATAAACAATTACACGAATGTCGAATGGGATGTATTAAATTTTGCAGCATTGAGAAGATACTTGCGGAGCCATTTTGTGCAAAGAGGTGAGCTGGGTTTATGGGATTACCGGCATCTGCAGGCACGTGAAAGTTTGACAAAAACAATATTGAATGTTGATGAAGAAGTAAAACATCTGCACACTAATTTTGCTGCAGAGTTAGAAAAACTTGAAGAAAATGACCCGCAAAGGTTAAGTGAAATATTATGGCATTTGTTTAAATGCGATAACAAACAGAGAGCTGCAGAAACCTACGGAACATATTGGTGGGATGATTATAAAACGGGTGAATATTCCCTAACCTTAAAAGATATTTTATTTGAAAATAAAAAAAATATTGATTGGTTGTGTTTTCTTTTTGAAATAACAAATTTAAATGAAAATGAAAGGCGAGCTTTAAATAATAACTTATGGTTTAACCTTGAAGATCGTACAAAAAACGAAATTCAATTAAAACTGAGGCTTAAATTATTAATATCTGCATATCAATCAGCCGATAATTTAAAGAAGATAAATCCGGACTCAGCCGAATATGCAAGGGATTTATCTATTTCATATGAACGAATAGGCGATATTTATAAAGCACTGGGGGATACAAAAAACGCATTAAATAGCTATGAAAGCTCTCATAAAATATTCTTAGACTTACGCAAAAGAAATCCGGACTCAGCCGAATATGCAAGGGATTTATCAGTATCATTTAACAAAGTAGGCGATATTTATAAAGCACTGGGGGATACAAAAAACGCATTAAATAGCTATGAAAGCTCTCATAAAATATTCTTAGACTTACGCAAAAGAAATCCGGACTCAGCCGAATATGCAAGGGATTTATCAGTATCATTTAACAAAGTAGGCGATATTTATACAGCACTGGGGGATACAAAAAACGCATTAAATAGCTATGAAAGCTCATTGAAAATAGCTGAAGACTTACGCAAAAGAAATCCGGACTCAGCCGAATATGCAAGGGATTTATCAGTATCATTTAACAAAGTAGGCGATATTTATACAGCACTGGGGGATACAAAAAACGCATTAAATAGCTATGAAAGCTCTCATAAAATATTCTTAGACTTACGCAAAAGAAATCCGGACTCAGCCGAATATGCAAGGGATTTATCAGTATCATTTAACAAAGTAGGCGATATTTATAAAGCACTGGGGGATACAAAAAACGCATTAAATAGCTATGAAAGCTCTCATAAAATATTCTTAGACTTACGCAAAAGAAATCCGGACTCAGCCGAATATGCAAGGGATTTATCAGTATCATTTAACAAAGTAGGCGATATTTATAAAGCACTGGGGGATACAAAAAACGCATTAAATAGCTATGAAAGCTCTCATAAAATATTCTTAGACTTACGCAAAAGAAATCCGGACTCAGCCGAATATGCAAGGGATTTATCTATTTCATATGACCGAATAGGCGATATTTATACAGCACTGGGGGATACAAAAAACGCATTAAATAGCTATGAAAGCTCATTGAAAATCCGGGAAGACTTACGCAAAAGAAATCCGGACTCAGCCGAATATGCAAGGGATTTATCTATTTCATATGAACGAATAGGCGATATTTATAAAGCACTGGGGGATACAAAAAACGCATTAAATAGCTATGAAAGCTCATTGAAAATAGCTGAAGACTTA
Organism: uncultured Bacteroidota bacterium; assembly: GCA_963775245.1. GTDB lineage: Bacteria > Bacteroidota > Ignavibacteria > Ignavibacteriales > Ignavibacteriaceae > CAVSWT01. Next base: position 99,924 of record CAVZID010000021.1, on the reverse strand, counting down.
CGCAAAAGAAATCCGGACTCAGCCGAATATGCAAGGGATTTATCTATTTCATATGACCGAATAGGCGATATTTATAAAGCACTGGGGGATACAAAAAACGCATTAAATAGCTATGAAAGCTCTCATAAAATATTCTTAGACTTACGCAAAAGAAATCCGGACTCAGCCGAATATGCAAGGGATTTATCTATTTCATATGACCGAATAGGCGATATTTATACAGCACTGGGGGATACAAAAAACGCATTAAATAGCTATGAAAGCTCATTGAAAATCCGGGAAGACTTACGCAAAAGAAATCCGGACTCAGCCGAATATGCAAGGGATTTATCTATTTCATATGACCGAATAGGCGATATTTATAAAGCACTGGGGGATACAAAAAACGCATTAAATAGCTATGAAAGCTCTCATAAAATATTCTTAGACTTACGCAAAAGAAATCCGGACTCAGCCGAATATGCAAGGGATTTATCAGTATCATTTAACAAAGTAGGCGATATTTATACAGCACTGGGGGATACAAAAAACGCATTAAATAGCTATGAAAGCTCATTGAAAATAGCTGAAGACTTACGCAAAAGAAATCCGGACTCAGCCGAATATGCAAGGGATTTATCTATTTCATATGACCGAATAGGCGATATTTATAAAGCACTGGGGGATACAAAAAACGCATTAAATAGCTATGAAAGCTCATTGAAAATAGCTGAAGACTTACGCAAAAGAAATCCGGACTCAGCCGAATATGCAAGGGATTTATCTATTTCATATGACCGAATAGGCGATATTTATACAGCACTGGGGGATACAAAAAACGCATTAAATAGCTATGAAAGCTCATTGAAAATAGCTGAAGACTTACGCAAAAGAAATCCGGACTCAGCCGAATATGCAAGGGATTTATCTATTTCATATGACCGAATAGGCGATATTTATACAGCACTGGGGGATACAAAAAACGCATTAAATAGCTATGAAAGCTCATTGAAAATCCGGGAAGACTTACGCAAAAGAAATCCGGACTCAGCCGAATATGCAAGGGATTTATGGGTTTCATATTGGAGAATGGCGTCAATTAATGAACAGCTTGGAAATAGATTAGCAAAAAGTTGGTGGCAGAAAGCATATGAGACTTTATATGTAATGAAATTGAAAGGATTGTTTATTTCAAAAGAAGATGAAGGGTATTTAAAGATATTGGAAGAGAAAATAAAGTGAAACTTTATTTTGAATTAAAATTTAAGTCAGAAACGAATTAAAAAGAAAACAGAGGAATGCCAAATTTTTGTAATACTCTAAGTAGAAATCTATAACATAAACCATTTTTGAAATCTTAATTTAATCCCCTAAAGCAAACTAGTTTCCACTTCATCAAGCAGTTACCACTTCCGTGCAATTTACGCACAAACAATTTAATAAGCGGGTAAATAAATTTCAATAATTTTATAACCTATTATTTTATAATAAGTTAGCTAACCGGCACTATATCTGCATTTATACTTATTGATATAAATATTTCTCATTAATCATTCTCTAAAATTCGATTGTTTTTCAAAAAGCAATTAGTGCAACATGAAATTTAGTATCGGACAAAAAGTTTTGTGTGTAGATGATCATTTCGATTATGGTGCATCACGTTTGAGGAAAGGTATAATATACACGATTAATGGCTTTTACATATGCGCTTGCGGATCTCATCAAGTTAGTCTGGTGGAAATTCCCGATGTAACAAATATGAAATGTAAGTGCAGCCGGGCTTCTGTCAGGATGCAATCTTATTACAACCGGCGCTTCGTACCTTTAGAGAATTTTAGTGTTAATGAAATGTCATCGGATAAAAGCAGGGTCACTGAAGAAGTTATAAATTCATAACCGAGTAATCTATTATTATAAATAATCGGGAAAAAATATGAACTCTATTAATAATAAAGTCGTCGGCTTATCGGACGATATTAAGCAAATAGTTGTTAAAATGTACGGTGAGAAATTTGAGATGATAAGACTATGTAAAGATCATCACTCTCCAATTTTATTCAGCGATGATAAACCGGTACTTAATATAACTCAGGATGATTTTTTGGGAATCTTTGATCTGGATTCCAACCACTATTTTCTTCCAGCCGATCAAATAATCCGTTTAGGAGATTACTGCAATTTGCCATTACCCAACATTATCGCTTTGGTTTTGAAAACAGAATGGGAGTATTTCTTAGCCGCAATTTCAGGTTATTTAGATGGAACTGAATTGAATCTGAAATCAATTTTGGAAGATCAGCAGTTAATCGAAATGTTTATTCCGGATTTTAACCCTGATAAAGGAAAAATATTTAAGTTGATAAAAGGCATAAGTAGAGGTTCAAATTCTGATAAGACATACAGTCATATTGATTTTTTCATCGATAGCCTTTTAAAAGAAAATATATTTTTAGTTGAAAATAAAAGTATTAGTCGATTGTATTCTAATAAGGATGTTGATGAAAAATTACTTCTATATAAAGTTTCCAAATCTGAGCGGGAAGAATACGTCAAATTGAAAGAACTTTGGAAAATAAAATCCACAGAACTAGATGGCTTGCTTTTAAATCTTGAACGAAATAAAAAATCAAATATGGAAATAGAAAATAGATACTTTAAAATTTTTGGAAAAATAGAATACGAAAAAGCAAGGCTTAAAAATAAGTTTGAGAAATACAAATTAATTCTCAAATCTTTAAAAGATAATCCGGAATTATCTTACCGGGAACTATTGGAACTAGCTAATAATAAATCGATTGAAGCTGAAAGAGAAAGAAATGAACTGAAGAAAAAAGATCACCAGAAGCCTTAATTGCTTTTTAAATTTTAATGCTGATGAATTTTCTGTCCCAGTAACTTCCGAATTTAAGAATTCATATTTAAAAGCTTGTAAAAAGATTTTAAGAAAACTATTCTTTTTATTACACAGCGACACCTCCCCGCGATATGCAGAATTAGCCCCCGGAAAGAAATCTGAAATAAATGATTTATGGTTAAAATTAATGAAATCTACAAAGGATGAATTATACTCTTATACACCGGCAATGCTGCTTTATAATTTACCTGACTACGAGCAGCTTGAATCTATATATAAAAGAGCGTGCGAAATACTGGAGATTAATCCTGATGACTTTGATATCGGCAACCGGCTTGAATTTATGATTAGTAAAGGTACAACCATAAAAGAAATAATGCAGTTCTTAAAAAATGAAACTGATAGATTAGAACTTCACCTGGCTCACCTTGAACTTGTCCAGAATGAATATTCCAATGAAGATCAAACGCATTTATATAGAAATGCCCTGATGGATAAAAATACTCATGTAGACAAGATTAAAAATGAAATTTCCGAATTGAAAAATCAAATAGTTAAATTGAAAATAAAAATTTCTAATAGTCTTAATAATGTAACTCATAACGAAGATGTATAACAACAATTTGATACCTGAAAAAATAGATAATGTTTTCTTAGGTAAATACAGGAATGAACCAACTAAAAGTAGATATGAACTATGCCATAAGTTTGAATCATATTGGGGATTCAAAGGCATCCGTTCGGTAAATATCACTTCTGATAACAGGTACCTGATAATTACTTTTGAAAGTAGTGAAGGAAGGATATGCGTCTTGGACCTTAAAAAACTTGAATTACTACCTAATGAATATGCAGGACATGCTGATTCAGTACGTATGACAAGTATAGCAAAAGATAATAAATCATTTTTCACTGCATCATGGGACGGGACATCACGCAGATTCGATATTGATTCCGGCAAATGCACTCAAATTTTTAATGGTTTTGGAAGGAGCCCCAGTTGTTTTCTCGATCCCAATGGAAAATATTTTTTTAATGCAAGTTATGACTCTGAATGTAACATAAAATTTAAAAACACAGCAAGGTGTTGGGATATTATTTCGGGTAATTTAATTTCAATTTATAAACACGAGATAGAAAAAAATTATCGTAAATCCATCGATATAATTTGTGATGGAGAAGCTGTTTACACAGGAAGTGATGATGGTATTGCTTATAAGTGGAATTTTAGAAGTGAAAAACCTGTTTTGAAATACTTTGAAATTGAAGGTTCTGTACGTAAAGTGAATGTTTCGAAAAATTATTTTGCTGCTGCCTGTAGTAATGGATTGGTGAGAATTTATTATAAGTTTTCAGGTTTGAACTTTAAGGATATTTTGATTGACAATATGGATATATTCGATGTGTATATTTCAAGAGACGAATATAAAATATGGTGTGCTTCAGAAGATGGTTCAATTTATTGTTTCAATTTAATTACAGGTGAAATGTTATATCATACAAAACTGCATACTTACTGGATTTGGAACTTCTGTTTAATGAATAATGATAAAACACTGGTTACTGGTAGTGGTGACGGTTCAATTGCTTTTATATCCACTGATACAGGGCAAGAAATGGCTCGTCTCCTGTATCTTCCCTTGAATAATGATTTTCTTATTGCCTGCCCTCCGGACAAAAATTTTCCAAATGGATTTTTTTATACAACCAATAAAGATTTTATTCAAGTTATAATAAATGATGAAAAAAATTTAGAGCAAAGAAAACTGGATTTGGATGATCCGAGACGTGAAGAATATATTAAGAAGCTAAATCTTAAAAACCTGGTAATAACCCGCTTAAATAATAATGATATTTATAATAAATTAACTGAACATTGCATTCAAAATCAAAAATCATTTAAGCAGTTGAATAATTTTGAGTTGCCGAAATTATTAAATTTATAAATTAAACAGGGAATTAAAATGTTAATAATAGATGTTACATAATGGTGTTAACATGATAAAAAAAATAATTGAAGTATGAAAATATTTTGCCCAATTATTAAAAAAAAAGTATATTCACTCTAATCTAATTACTCCCATCTATATTTGAGATTATATGAAAATGAACACTCCTATATTTACTACTACCTTTTTTAATGAAGGATTCACACCAGAAGATTCAGATACAAAAGAATTATATAACGAAGTTGGATCATTTGCTAAACAAGGTCAGCCAATTGTTATTTTTGGTCCTACTGGTGCAGGCAAAGAATTTTTAGCACGCCATTATTATAATATTTTCGTGACTACTGAATTTTACAATCAATATAAAGAGAACTGGCCTTCATATTATATTGAAATTGAGAAACAATATTCAGCACATTATTCAGGTAAAAGTCTTGATATTTTTCTAAACTCATTACGAGCTGGTATATTTCAATCAATAAATTCTGCAACAATCTATCCCAACTTAGCTGAAAGCATTCTTTTTGGGCATGAAGAAAATGCTTTCAATGAAGCAATAACAAACCCCGGGTTATTGGAGTCGATAAAATACGGAGTACTGTTTATGGATGAGATAGGGGAACTACCGGAAAGCCTGCAGGCGAAATTTCTCCGAGCTTTTGATTCTGAGATACGAGAAGGACGCCGTATTGCAGGTAAAATTGATTATTCATTGAAAGATCTTATTATAATTTCTGCAACAAACCGGCCGCGGGATATGTTAAGAAACGATTTTTATTACAAAATAGGATTCGATGTTGAAATAAAAGGTATAGATGAACGTCCAAAAGATGTAATCAATGCTATTCCTTATTTTATTAGAAAGGCAATCGGTAAGAGGAAAGATTATTCGGCAATTCAAAAGATATTTGGAATAAATGACTTACCAAATAGTCTTAAACTATCGGAAACTGAAGAAGTGAATAATTTCGCACAAGAACAGAGTACAATAGTTAGTAACGAGATTTTAATGCGAAAATGGCCGGGTAATTTTAGAGCGCTTCGTATTGCTCTTGAAGCATCAATATTAAGGATTGAATCTCTTAATAACCTAAATAATTTTGCACACAAGTTTCAAAGTAATTTACATCATTACATTTCAAAATACAGCGTTGATGTTCGCAATACTTCCATCCTCTTACAAAAATCTTTCCATGATACTATTTACCCTTCTCCTAATCCTAACATGGACGGAGAAATTCTTGAGAAATTCACTGATAATAATATATTGACAAATGCTGATGATTTTGAAAAAAAAGTATTAGCCGTATTTTTAAGTTCTACATATAAAACCGGGTTCAAACGCAAAGACCTTGGAAAGTTTTATAAAAAATATGATGCAATAAAACATTCATCTGAATCACATATCAGGGACAAAATAAATCAACTAATAGCTCTAAAGATTTTAAATAAAACAGGAAAGAGTAAAGGGATACGGTACCAACTAACTCAAAATTTTTTAGATAAAGTAGTTTCTAAAGAAGCTTATATATTCGCCTTACCAAAAATAAATGAAGTATGGATAAAGCGAGATATTGAAATTGATATTTTTAACAAAGCACTTTTAACAACCGAACGAATTTATGTACAAGCACCTCCCAGATATGGAAAATCAGCCTTCATAGCTATGTTTTGCGATTCAAGAAAAAGTTTATATAATTTTTATTATTATCCGCTGGGTGAAGGAGGGATAAGAAGATTATTTGAAGATGTTTTAATGTTACTGCAATCTAAAAAGATTAATGTAAATTTTAATGGATCAAAAGACCGTGCTTTAGATAATTTTCATCCTCATCTGGCTAAATTATTCGTTCCTTCTAAAAGTTATAAACCAATATTGATAATTGATAATGTACATTTCGTTTCGGATGCAGATGACAAAAGGATACTTCTTGAATTATCAGAAACTTGGAAAGAAATTATATTGATTTTAATCGGAAATAAGATGGATAATATCTTTCTGAATGATTTTTATGAATTCAATTTGCATCCCTGGGGTAAACAAACTTAATAAAGTTTTTAATGTTCTGAATAACTGGGATTTATAATAAAATAAGCAAGAAAAAAGTCATGTATTTCATTTTAGGAGGAAATGATGGACAACATTAATAAAATTAAATTATTTCTCTCTTATCACTTTGATGAGAATAACGAAGTTAAAAATAAAAAGGACTATGATGATTGTGCTGAATGGTTTGCCTTGCGACTTAATTATTACTTTAAAAAACAAAATTATTTGAAACCATATTGTTATAGCGATGAAAAGCATGACAAGAGTTGGTTAGAAAAAGTTCCAGAATTAATTCTTGATAAAGAAAAAACTGATGCATTTATTTTTATTTCTGGAAAAACTTTAGGAGAATCTCAAAAAAAAGAGGGCTTATTAGCTTGTTCTAGAAAAGACTTAAAAAAACGCATCATTCTATTGAGAGGGGAGGTATTTCCAGCTTCACTTGGTTTGCTTAAAACCGATTGTGATCCAATAGAAGTTGATAAGTTTAATGAAGAAAATGCTTTCAAATGCGCCAGGGAAATTACAAGATCGTTGAATTTGGACTGGATAACTGACGATGGGATACCGATAGGATATCCCTTTGATTATGAAAAAAAAATCATCGAAGAATATTCAAAAGAAAAGCTTCCCCACAAGTACATAGAACTTGGATGTGTTAAAAGATGGCCTAAAGTGGTAAAAAATGTTGGTGAAATTGAGAATCCCGTCCCAGAGCCTGAAATTGGATTGTATAGAGATTGGGATCGACAGAATAAAAAAACTAAAGAAAAAGATTCCTCAGGTTGTCGCTTCGGCTCTATCCGAATTTCAGGCAAGTAATCTTTATAATCTTGAACTGACTTTCCCTGAGGCTAGGCCAAGGAAGCATCTACATTATCCTTCAAATCATGATAATAGAATTACAGTTGGTATTTTAGTATCTGGTGGAATAGCACCGGGAATAAATGCAGTAATCCACTCAATAGTTGAGCGTCAATTTTTATATGCTCAAAAAGGAGATTATAGTGAGATGTTAACAGTTCTAGGTTATCAAAATGGTTTAGGTGCACTTTATAGACAAGGAAGGCATTATTCCATTCTTACACCTGAAATAACAAAAAATTATGCTAATCTTGGTGGATCAATGTTAGGCACGTCAAGAGTTCCCCAGTTTATGAGTAGTAACCCGGCTGAAAAAGAAGAAGCTTTAAACAGGGCAGTAGATAGTTTGGTAGGAGACGATGTTGATATACTTTATATAATAGGTGGTGATGGAAGTATGAGAGCAGCACACTCTTTGTGGAAAATAGCAAACAATAGGGGTAAAGAAATTTCCGTAATCGCTGTTCCTAAAACAATGGATAATGATATTCTCTGGGTATGGCAATCATTCGGTTTTCTCTCTGCCGTAGAACGTGCGAAAGAAGTAATTCGACAGTTACAAACAGAAGCTAAATCGAATCCGCGCCTTTGTATTATCCAATTATTTGGATCTGATTCAGGCTTTGTTGTTACTCATGCAGTATTAGCAAGCGGAGCGTGCGATTTATTTTTAATTCCGGAAGTTCAATTCTGCATTGAGAAAATTTCAGATTTAATAACAAATATATTAAGAAAAAGATATCAACAGAATCCAAGTCTTGAAAACACATATGCTATGATAGTAATGGCTGAAACAGCTATACCCCAGGATGCAGATAAATATTTGGAAGATAAAGATATAGGTTTAACAAAAGATGAAAAAAAAGAGATTGAACAATACTTAAAGAATCAAAGAGTATTCGGTCAAACACATGATGATTTGCGCTCCGGTGGTTTAAAATTATTATCTAAGGTATTGCAACAAAAGATTAATAATATGCCGGGTGAATATTGGGATAATTTTCGAGTATTTTCAAACGAACCTCGACATCTCATAAGAGCAATTTCTCCCAGTTCTTCTGATATTATTTTTGGTGAACGCCTTGGTGCGCTCGTTGTCGATTGTGCTATGGCTGGCTATACCGATTTTATGATAAGTCAATGGCTAACAGAATATGTTATGGTTCCTTTAGAATTAGTTGTTCTCGGAAGAAAACGAATTCCTAGAGATGGTATATTCCTTAAATCTGTTATAGCAACTACGGGACAACCAGATGAATTATGTTAACAAGAATATTTATCTTTAGAATTATCACTGATAAACTTGTTATTGAAATGTTATTAAATGAAAATAATGTAAAAATATTTTTTAGTTAATAATGAAATTATTAAAAATTATACAACTAGTTTAAACTAAATGGAAAAATCTAAACGAACAGTCAGTGTTTTTATTTCCTATACTTTCTTCGATATGTATTTGGAAAGGAAATGGTTAATATGATATTAACACAAATAATTCAATGAAAAATTAATGCCGCAACAAACAAAAGTATTCAGGGTATTTGTAAGTTCTACTTTCACGGATATGAAAGAGGAGCGCAGACTTCTTCAGAAGAATGTTTTTCCAAAACTGGAAAAGTTTTGTGAAGAGAATAGCGCCAAATTTCAGGCAGTCGATCTGAGATGGGGAGTGAGTGAAGAATCCCAGCTCAACCAAAAAACACTTGATATTTGTTTTAATGAAATTAATAGGTGCCAAAGAATAACCCCTAAACCTAACTTCATAATTTTATTAGGTGATAAATACGGTTGGCAACCTGTTCCCACAAAAATACCTGAAGCTGAAATGGATAAAATCTTTGGAGTGATTAGAAAAGAAGAAGAAGGGATGTTAAATACCTGGTATAAACTAGATGAAAATGCTGTTCCAGCCGAATATGTAATCCAGTCAAGAGGGAAAGAGTATGCTTCCTATAAAGAATGGAGAAAAGTAGAAAGAGAAATTTTAAACATACTGCGCAATGCTGTTTCAAAACTATCTTTCACAAATGAACAAAGAATTAAATATTTTGCATCTGCTACACATCAGGAAATTGTAAGGGGAGCTTTAGATACTGATAATCCTGAAGATCATGTATTTGCAATGATCCGTGAAATTGATGGATTACCTCAGGCTGAATCAGCGGAAGGATATATTGATCTGATTGATGGTAAACCGGATAAGTATTGCAGAACCCAACTCGAGCAGCTTAAAACGGAATTAAAGGATAAATTAGGAAACAACTGTATTTCTTATTCAGCCAAATGGAAAAACGGAATGGCAGGAATAGAAGATTCAAAAGCTTTTGAAATGCAGCTCTACAATTTTCTTGAAACAGTAATTAAAGAACAAATCAAGTTTATTATCAGTCCCGATGAAATAGAGCGTGAAGTGAAATTACATTCTGAATTTAAAGAAAAACTTATCGAACATTTTTTCGGCAGGCAGGAAATATTAAAAACAATTGAATCATATTTAAACGATAATTCACAACAAAATATTTTATCCATTATTGGCGAATCGGGAACCGGTAAATCAAGTGTTATAGCCAAGGCTATTCAAGAATATGAAAGCAAAAATCAAAATGCTATAATGGTTTATCGTTTTATTGGTACTACCTCAAGAGCTTCAAATCTTGTTTCACTTCTTCAAAGTATTTGTGCTCAGGTTGCAAAGGAATTTGGTGAAACATTAGAGTCACTTGCCGGTGATGGCAGGGAAAAATCATTGTTTGAAATCTCCGGAATGATGGAAATTTTTAGAAAATGTCTCGCTCTTTCAAGTGAACAGAAACCCATTGTAGTTTTTCTGGATGCATTAGATCAATTAAACGAAAAAGATAATACCCGCTCATTATACTGGCTGCCCAAAGTATTACCTTTGAATTCAAAGCTAATTGTTTCATCATTGCCGGAATTAGAAACAAGCTTATCTGAAACTAATATTGAACACCTATCATTACTTCAAGAACAGGAAGCCAAACAAATACTTGATGGATGGTTTCAATACATTCATAGAAAACTCACAACAGAACAATTTAATGAGATAATACAAAAATTTAATCAAAACGGTTTGGCAATATATTTAAAATTAGCTTTTGAAAGAGCAAAGCATTGGCACTCCTATGATAAAAATATTGAAGTACATGAAGATGTGAATGGTATTATCAATGATTTCATAACTGTACTGGAAGAAGAACATAGCAGAGAATTTGTGGAAAATGTAATATGTTATTTATTATGCGGCAGGTACCAGGGATTAACTGAAAATGAGATACTTGAAATCCTGGTTTTCGATAAAGAATATTGGAATATATTTCTTGAAGGAACACACCCCGAGCATCGAAAAGAACTTGAAGGAGTTACAAAAATTCCAATTGTTGTATGGTCGCGATTATTCCTCGATCTGGAACCATTCCTGACTGAACGGGATGCTGATGGTGTGCCTATTTTCACTTTTTTCCATCGCCAGTTTATTGAAGTGTTAAAAGAACGCTATGGTCTTATAGAAGAAGAAAATATAGTCTAATGGTTGCTATAAAAAATAAATATCATAAAAATTTGGCTGAATATTTTGCAACAACATCACATTTCTTTGATGGTGATCAGCAAAAAAAACCAAACATCCGTAAATGCATGGAGCAGCCCTGGCAACAAACCAAAGCAGAGATGTGGGATGAAGTAACCGAAACCCTCACCGACCTTAATTTTATACAAGCCAAAGCCTGCGCCAAACTCACCTACGATTTGGCAAAAGACTACCATTTTGCACTGGATGGCTTACCCGAATACCAAGCGGAAAAAGAAAAAGAACACAATCGGCAGGAGCGGTTAGACAAATATACTCGCGATTTAATAGCCTGTGCAGAAGGAAAAATATCACGCTTTGATTTGGAAGTGCCTGAAAGCATTACTCCCTGGACACAGGAACAAATCGATGTTGAGATTGATCGAATAAAAATCAATCCAAACCGAGCAGACAAACTAAAAGACTTTATTAATTTTTTAGGTCAGGAAGTCGATAATCTGCAAAACTATGCCAGCGAATTTGTTTATTTTACCCACCAACAAGCCTGGAATTATGCTACTGAAGGGTCTGTAGCAGGGGCTGCAGATGAATTTTCTCCACAGTCTGCCAATTTGCTCTTACGTCGCAACCCACACACCCGTCCAGTCTGGAATCCTTTGCCGATGGTTATCCAAATCCTCAAGGGACATACTGGTGAGGTTACTGCAGTTTCAATAACTCCAGACGGGAAACAGGCTATTTCAGGTTCATGGGATGGTACTTGTATCCTGTGGGACTTGGTCTCCGGTAAGGCCATCTTTACCCTGAAAGGAACTGGCTCGGTCAATGCTGTTTCAATAACCCCGGATGGGAAATTTGCAGTTTCTGGATTTTTCGATAATACTTGTATCCTGTGGGATCTGGTTGGTGGTAAGGCCATCTTTACCTTGGAAGGCCATACTAACATTGTCGAGGCTGTTTCAATCACCCCGGACGGGAGACTTGCTTTTTCCTGTTCACAGGACGATACATGCATCCTGTGGAATCTTGTCGCTGGCAAGGCCATTTTAACACTTAAGGGAAATAATGTAAATTCTATTTCAATAACCCCGGACGGGAAACTTGCTTTTTTCGGCTCTTACGGTACTTGCATTTTGTGGGACTTGGTCGCTGGCAAGGCCATCTTTACTCTGAAAGGCCATACTGGCTGGGTCTATGCTGTTTCAATCACCCCAGATGGTAAACGAGCACTTTCCGGATCTGATGACAATACTTGTATTCTGTGGGACCTGGTCGCCGGTAAAGCCATCCGTACACTCAAAGGACATACTTCTGCGGTCAGTTCAATTTCAGTAACCCCAGACTGTAAACAGGCTATTTCCTGTTCCGAAGATAATACATACATTCTGTGGGACTTGGTCGCTGGCAAGGCCGATCTTTACTCTGAAAGGCCATGCCTATGTCTATGCCATTTCAATAACCCCGGATGGGAGACAGGCTATTTGGGGTTCAGAGAACAATACATGCATCCTGTGGGATTTGGTTGGCAATAAAAACACCTTTGTTCTGAAAGGCCATACTGCCTATGTCAATGCCATTTCAATAACCCTGGATGGGAAACGGGCACTTTCAGTGTCACCAGACAAAACATGCATCCTGTGGGACCTGGTTGCCGGTAAGGTCATTTTTACTCTCATGGGGCATACTAGTTATGTATTGTCTATTGCAATAACTCCAGATGGGAAACAGGCACTTACAAGCTCATACAATGGTACTTATATTCTGTGGAATCTAATTGTTGGTAAAATTATTTTCACACTCGAACCAGCTAATTATGGTTTTTCGACTAATGTCGCATCTATAACTCCGGATGGGAAACAAGCCTTTTTCGGATCTGAGGAAGGTACATGCATTCTGTTGGATTTAGTTACCGGCAAAGTCATCTTTACATTCATAAGGCATACTTTACGGGAGTGGGAGTTGCCTATTAGGGCTGTTTCTATAACTCCGGATGGGAAACAAGCCCTTTCCGGCTCATTGGATGGTACTTGCATCCTTTGGGATTTAGTTGCCCGCAAGACCATTTTTATACTCAAAGGACATACTTCTAAGGTCTATTCAATTTCAATAACCCCAGACGGGAAACTTGCCTTTTCTGGATTTGAGGACAATACTTGCATCCTATGGGATCTTGTTGCCGGCAAAGCCATATTTACTCTGAAGGGACATACTGCCTCAGTCAATAAGGTATCTATAACCCCGGATGGTAAACGAGCACTTTCCGGATCTGATGACAATACTTGTATTCTGTGGGACCTGGTTACCGGCAAGGCCATTTTTACTCTCAAAGGGCATACTGCCAAGATTTACGCTATTGCAATAACACCAGATGGAAATCGTGCCATTTCCCATTCTGAAGACAATACTTGTATCCTTTGGGACTTGGAAAGTGGAAAAGCGCTGGTAAGGTATGTTTCAAATTCGAACATTACTACAGTTTCCTTATCTTCAACAAGTATATTATTAGGTTGTTCATCAGGAGAAGTAATATTTTTAGACACTTACAAGGAATTATCCTATTCAGACTTTGTTATTACATCAATCCGACAAATTTGGGATTCTGAGTTTAAGCATTACCAACCGTATGTAGCTGATTGTCCTTTATGTGGACATCGCTTTGCACCGCCTACTGAAGTTCTGGCTGCCATTGCAGAAATTACAAAGAAAACTGGTTTAACGCTGGAACAGTCTTCTTGTAGGGAACTCCCTGATGAAGTTTGGAAAGACCCAGGATTGCTTTCAGAATGTCCTCATTGTAGGGGGAAACTTAAGTTCAATCCATTTATTGTAGGTAACGAAAAAGATATTTAGCATTTAGGGAATTAAAATTTAAACTAAAAATCAAAAATTTTGGAGACTGACCTAATGGATAAAAGAGAATTGGGCCCCTTTTTAGCAGTTCGAGCAATTATTCTTAATAAAGAAAATAATAAAGTGCTTTTGCTGAAGCGAGCGGATAATGATAAGTATGGAGAATATTGGTGCCTGCCCGGGGGTAAAGTAGATTTTGGCGAAACTGCAGAGGAGGCTATAGTAAGAGAAATTATGGAAGAAACATCATTAAGATGTAACTCCGTTAAATTTCTTTTTTATCAGGACAATCTTCCTCAGAAAGATGAAGAAAACCAATATTTAACTTTATATTTTTATTGTGATGTGAAGGGTGAAATAAAATTAAATAAAGAATCTTCACAGTTTGCGTGGATTACATTTTCAGAAATAAATAAATATGACATTGCATTTAAAAATGACGAAGCAATAAGGATGTACTGGAAAGATCAAAATAAATTATTATAAAACGAGATTAATTTTAAGATCAAACCTTACTTTTAAGTTTTAGTTGGGAAACAGTTCTGTGGACAAACCGCTTTTAATATTGGATTTAGATGAAACTCTTATTTTCGCTTCTGAGCAAAGATTAAAAAGAAACGCCGATTTTGTTTGTGGAATGTATTCAGTTTATTGCCGGCCATATTTAAATGAATTCTTTCAAGAAATCAAAACAGCTTTCAGATTTGGTGTTTGGACATCTTCTACAGAAGATTATATGGAATGCGTGATTGAAAATATTATTCCGGAGAAAATAAAACTTGAATTTGCATTTAGCAGAAAACGATGCACCCGGGTAATCGATTCAATAACAGGTGAGATGATATGGGTTAAAGATTTAAAGAAAATTAAGAAAAAGGGTTATACACTGGACCGGGTAATAGTGGTAGATGATACAGCTTCAAATCTGGAACGAAATTATGGAAATCTCCTGCTGATTTCGCCCTGGGATGGTTCTGAAAAAGACGATGAGCTTAAATATCTCTCGATATATCTCAAAAAGATTTCTGGCGTTGATTCTTTTAGAAAACTCGAAAAGAGAGGCTGGCGGTCAAATCTATAAGCGTTAATACAGATAGAATGTGTCTCAATAAAACATGTTAATATACTAGAACATTGGAAGCAGAGTCTGAGCTTATTGTAATAAAAAATACTGGAATGATCGAAAACTAAAAAAGCGTTCTTAAGGAAGTTAGTCATGTCTAAAAAGAGTTCTGATAAAACTTTACTAAAAGTAGTTGTTACCGGAGATATAACCATTCAGAGATTAGAGTTTTCTATAACACCAAGTAAATCACGCTTTGACAACCCCGGAAAATTTTATAACTGGCAAACATTTCCTGTTAAATGTTTTAAAACAGTTCCCGGCGGAGCACTCCTGCTGGCAAAACTCATTCGATCTTCTACCAATAGTAATATCATAACACCTACTCCAAGAAAGATGGAACAAATTTCTTCAAAGCATATTGTTCATTCTTTTGCAAAGATTAAAAAATTTCCCTCCTCTACTAAAGAAAAAAGAAATAGCATTTACCGGATAGCACAGTTCGAAGGATATGATGGTCCTTTAAAAAACATACCTTCTGTTTTGTCAATTGAGAATGATGATCCTGATGCAGATATTGTTGTTCTTGATGATGCCGGTAATGGATTCCGGGAATCAAAAGATTTCTGGCCGCTTGCCATTCGGAAACATAAGAAACCACTCATAATTCTTAAAATGACATATCCATTATTTATGGGAGCTTTATGGAATGAATTCCTTAAAGAACATGCCGAACGGTTAGTGGTTATTATTAGCGATTAAGATTTGAGATGTTTAGGTATTAACATCAGTCATATATTATCATGGGAAAAAACTGCAATAGATTTTTTTTAACAAATGAAAAGCAACAAAAAGTTGGCAGCAATAAGAAACTGCTCCTGGTTTATTGTACGATTTGATAAGGATGGTGCCATACTTTATTCTAACAAATCAAATAATAAAATCTCAAAATTAGTTTATGATCCAAAGATTGGTGAAGAAGGAATAGTCCGTGAAAAGATTTCTGAAAAAGATACTGCTTCAGATACTGAAAAGAAAAAGAAAAAAAGTAAAAATAAGAAAACAAAAAAATAACATATTTAAAGTTTTTAATTATTCATTACCTTTGTAATCCAAGCACGGCTTACTCCAAATACTTTTGCTAATTCTGCTCTATTTTTATACGTTCCATTATTCAATAATATTTGATATTCTTGAGCTAATTTCTTTCTATCAATCTTTTGTCTTTTCTTATTATTAACTTCAAGCTGTTCCATAGGAAAGTATTTTGTTAACCGAAATAAACTTTGTTGCGAAATGGTTATAAATTGTGTAAGCTGCTTGGAATCTAAAAAGAATCCTTTTCGATTTTCCCCAGTATTTTTGATAATTAAGGGCAATTTGATGGATAAATGAGTTCGCACTTCGGAAGGGTTCGCGGAGCCAACAGCCCCAAAGTTTCGAACTTGAATCTTTGGGGTTTAATTTTTATTTATTATCAAGAAAATTTACATCAACTCTTACCAAAACAGATTTATCATTTTCATCGATAATATTTATTCCATCTTTAATTGATTCTATATTCTTAACTTCTTTAAAATTATTTGGAATTTCAGTCAATCCAAAAATGTAAGGGATTTTATAATTTTTATTTGGCTGTAATTCGATATAAGTTTTATAGCCAAGTTTAATGAGTTCATTAGTTTCGATAGATGCCTTATGTCCTAAATGGAAATAACTAGTTACTTCTTCAATACCAATTACACTTTTATGTCTTCCTGAAAAAGGAGGATAATTTCTTCCTCCGTTGCTCATCCATAAAATTGTACTGCATAAAATTTTAGGATTCTTAAGTGTGAACCACAACCAGCCTGATTCCGGGCATGATGCTGCAGACCATGAAAAGGGAAGTGAAACATCAGAAACTAACATCAATAAATCTTCATGATTTTCCAGCGTTGGATAAATTGTTAAGTCTGAAATTGAATTATCAAATAATTTAACTTCCTTTAAACTTGTAAATCTCTGCGGATATTTTAACAAAGAATTTCCATTTGGTTCAACTTCAATTTCTTTATTTGGAGTTCCAGCCCAAACATAATTAGAAAAACTTAGATGTAATTTTTTATCTTCCTTTAACATCGAATGATGGCCGATTGGAATTTTTCCTTCTCCTCCAATAAATTCATGTTGTTGATATACTACGGGATGGTCATTTTTTAGAAGAACTTTTTTATGAAGTTCAGCACCTACAATTTTTTTATTTAATGATAATTCAATGCTTGAATCAGTGTGATTAATTACATTCCAAAAATCATTTGCACTTGCGCCATGGGGCCTTATTTCGTCTTCTAATACATCACAATCTCCAAAAGGAGCACAAAAAAAATCTCCTCGTAAAATTTTTAAAATGGGAGGAATTGAATCATCAAGATTTTCATTTACCCAAGGTGCAACATGCATTGGTTTGATAATTTTTGAGTTTACAATAAAAGTGACATCTGATAAGTGGCCGCCTTGCTCAGTAATTCCCAAAGAAACTTTATTACTTTTTAGCTTAAAGATTTTCATCTTTTAAAAATTCTATTTTCACTTTTGTAAAGTTTTTCTTCAAAAATTAATTCATCAACTTGCACTTGAAGCATTGCGTATCCTCTAAATTCAAGCTGTTTGTTTAATTTATTACAAACGTTTTTCCATAATTCTGAAAATAAAACTCCATTTGCTTCACTTATTGTGGCTAATTCTACATCGTCTAAAAATTCAAAAGTTTTTTTGATAATATCTAAAGCATCATTTTTTTCTAAAGGCGGATGGTGAGCTGGGAGGATTCTTTTTACTTCACCTGTTTCTAACATTTTTGTAATTCTATTTAATGTATTTCGAAAACCCGCTGCAGTTTGGAAGCCATGAAAGAATGGTGCCGCTAAAGCGAGAAGAACATCACCCATAATAAGAGTTCCTGAATTAACTTCTAAAAATCCAACTTCTTCAAGTTTATGCCCTGGAAATGCTAAAGTTCTAAGCTCAATATTGTTACCTAATCTAAAAGATGTTTCTTCTTTTAATATTAAATCAACATGTACAGCGCCGTCCATCAATCCCATAATTTCAGCATGCTGTTCAGGTGAGTCTGGTAAATCTTTTGATGGGATGCAAAATTCTTTATAGTGAATATAAAGATCTTCTATCCAATCAATTGCACCGGCTGCACAAAACTCGGCATCAGTATGTTCTTTAACTGCTTTGTTGCAGCCAATGTGATCTGCATGAGCATGAGTGATTAAGACATTTTTAATTTCATTTACTTCATCACATAAACTTATAATTTGTTTTCTCATCTGATTAATTCCTGTATCAATCAAAACGCTATAATATTCACCTTTGACTGCATAAACATATAATGGTACGCCTGGCATCAAATCAATGTTTGTGTAATGAATGAAATTATTTAGTTTCATTTTGTTATCCTTCCGAAAAATTTTTAATTCTATTCAATTTTCGGTTCACCGCCGATTGGTAGAAGCAATCCTCCATCAACCGAATAAACCGCACCGGTTACAAATGAAGCTTTCTCTGATGCCAAAAATGCAACAACTTCTGCGACTTCAATAGGTTTTGCAATTCTTCCAAGCGGATGCATTTGTCTGCATGCTTCATAAACAGATTCCGGATCTGCATCCAATGAAGCTGCCCATTTTAGTAAAGGGGTATCAACAGTTCCCGGGGCAACACAATTAACTCTAATTCCATCTCTTGCAAAATCCAAAGCCATACTTCTTGTTAATCCAATTAAAGCATGCTTTGATGTTGTATAAGCGGCAACGTTTCTTTGAGTTGCAAATGCCTGAACGGATGTCATATTAACAATCGAACCTTTGGTCTTTTTGAGATAAGGAATTGCACTGCGGCAAACATTGTAAACACTTTTTAGATTTATGTTCATTACATTATCCCAATCGTTTTCTTCTGTACTTTCGACAGTCCCATAACGCTGGATACCGGCATTATTAGATACAATATCAATTCTTTTATAATGCTGGATAATCTTTTCAATTGCGTTTTTTACTTCGCTAAATTTTGAAACATCTGTTTTAATAAATATCGATTCTTTGTCCTTTGTGTTAATCACAGAAATTAATTTTTGAGCTTCCTTTTCAGCGATATCAAGTATGGCAATTTTAGCTCCTCTTTCGGATAATAATCTTACAACTGCTTCTCCAATACCCATTGCTCCACCAGTAACAATAGCAACTTTGTTATGAAATTCTAATTTTTCCGGCATTAAATCCTCCAAAATCTTTTCACAAAAGAAATATATTACGAATAATAAATTTTAATTCTGTTAAAATAAAAATTTAAAATAAATTGCTTGACAATAAAGATTTCAATTTTTAAGTTGAGTGTTGTGAATATGTATGGACATATGGACATACTTAATTTCACCATAAAAAAAATTAAATGCAATAAAAATTTTCCTTCCAAATGGTTATAGAAATAAATCATAAAAGTGCAGTTCCATTACACATTCAAGTTGAAAGAATGCTTCGTCAACTTATCGACCAGCCGGAATACAGCAAAGGAAAGCTGCTTCCAAATGAAATTGAATTAGCAAAGCGATTAGGCATATCACGCAATACAGTAAGACATGCAACAAACAGATTGGTTTATGAAGGATTGTTGATTAGAAAAAAAGGTGTAGGTACAAAAGTTTCGGATAATATTGTTACCACAAAATTAGATTCGTGGCATAGCTTTACACAAGAGATGAATGAAAAAGGAATTCCATTTAAGAATTACGATGTTAATATTGACTGGGTAGAAGCGGGGACATCTGTAGCAAGGTTTTTTTCCATTGCTGAAAATAAATTAGTTCTAAAAATGGAGAGATTACGAGGACTAGAGAACGGCCCGATAGTTTATTTCATTTCATATTTTCATCCAAGGGTTGGGTTAACTGGAAAAGAAGATTTCACCAAGCCTTTATACAAAATGCTAGAAGAAGAACACCACACTATTGTAACAGTTTCAAAAGAAGAAATAAGTGCACGTCTTGCTGATGAAGAAGTAGCAAAAAAATTAGGTATCAAAAAGAACGCTCCGATTTTAAGACGTAAAAGATTTGTATCAGATCCGGGTGGACGACCGGTAGAATACAATATTGGCTTTTACAACGCTGAACGATTTACCTATTCAATAGAGATCCAAAGAGAAAAAAGATAAAGCTTATTTGAGTATAGGTTCATTTTTAATTTAAAAGTTTTCCCAAACTTTTTGAGAAGAGAGATTTATCTAATGAGGGAAAAAATAAAATTAATTGGGGGCTTACTATTGGTTTTGATTCTGGTTGCTATGCTTTTTATACCGGATTCAAAACAAAATAATGATGGCAAAATTCATCTGCGCTATTGGTATGTAACCGGTACTAAAGAAGAAATCCCTTATCATGCTAAAGACTATAATTCAATTCAGGATAGCGTAGTTATTGATTGTACTCCGCTTCCATGGAATGAGCATGAGAAAAAAGTTTTAACTTCTATTTTAAGCGGTGACCCGCCAGATATTGTAAATCTTATTTCACCGGTTGCTAAATGGGCTTCAAGACTTGCATTAGTTCCTCTTGATAAATTAATTGAAAAAACATCTTTCGATACAACAATTTTCTTTCCTTCGCTTTGGAAAGAAATGAATTGGAGAAATCATACTTTTGCCATACCTCTTTATTCTGCTTCCTATGCATTTTTTTATAATAAAAAACTCTTTAGGGAAGCAGGGCTTGATCCAAACAAACCTCCGAAAACATGGGATGATGTTGTTAAGTATGCAAAACTTCTTACAAAAAAAGATAATCAAAATAGATATACACAAATGGGATTTATTCCTAACTACGGCAATGTACAGACATTTCTTTTATTGGCCTGGGAGTTAGGTGCGAAGTTTTTATATGATCATGGAACAAAAGTTAATCTTACAAGCCCGGAAGTAGTTAATAGTCTTCAGTGGGAAGTAAATTATTTTGATGACTATCCAATTGATAAAGTTTCTGCATTTATGTCCGGTTTCGGATATGCAGATCAGCATGGATTCATATCAGAAAAAATTGCAATGATGGTTTTGGACAATAGCTTTATCGATCAGATCAAATTATATAATCCAAAATTAGATTATGGAGTTTCAGAAATTCCAACTTTTAAAGGTCATCAAACTGTATCTTCAACTGGCAGCTGGTGGCTGGCTATTCCAAGAGGCTGTAAACATGTTGCTGCTGCATGGGATTTTATGAAATTTTCTGTCAGTAAGAAAGTTCAATTAGCGGAAATGAACTCGCAAAAAGAAATTCTGTTTCCCGCAAATCAATATGCAGCAAAGGATTCAGCTTTCATAAAAAATAATAATGCAATTAAAACTTTAGTTGATATGATTGATTATGCTAAGACTCCCACAATAGTTCCCATGGCTCATGATGTATTTTGGAGAGAATTTATAGGTGCTCATGATAGAGCAATTCATCATGTACAAACACCTAAAGCTGCTTTAATGCAAGCTCAAATAGCAATTCAATATCAGTTAGATCAAGCAATTGAATATGACAATTATGTTATGAGCAAAATGAGTTTTGGAGATATTACCAATTGATTAAGGTATTTAAAGAAATATGGAAAAATCCATATAGAAGATCGCAGGCGATTGTGGGACTTATTTTTGTATCTCCATGGGTGATTGGCTTCTTAGTCTTTGGACTTTATCCAATTTTAGTTTCTTTTTATTATAGCCTTTGTCAATATGATGTTCTAAGAATTCCACAATTCATTGGATTAAGAAATTATCACCAGCTTCTTTTTGAAGATAATTACTTCTGGCTTTCAATATGGAATACTCTGGTTTACACAGTGCTTCGAGTTCCACTAAGCATTATTGGTTCTCTTCTGCTTGCTGTTTTGGTTAATAATGCTGTTAAGGGAATAAAGATTTTCAGAACAATCTATTTTATTCCTTCAATAGTAACCGGAGTTGTGTTATCTGTTTTATGGTTGTGGATGTTAAATCCTGAATACGGATTGATTAATTCTTCACTTGCTTTCTTCGGAATTCAAGGTCCATTATGGTTACTTGATCCAAATTGGTCCAAGCCTTCAATGGTCATTATGAGCTTATGGTCAATAGGCGGGGGAAGGATGTTAGTTTTTCTTGCTGCTCTTCAAGGAATTCCGCAGCATCTATATGAAGCTGTAGAAATTGACGGCGGCGGCTGGTGGACAAAATTTAGAAACATTACTGTCCCGATGATTTCTCCTATAATTTTTTTATGGTCTATTTTGGAAGTCATTTTTTCACTTCAAGTTTTTGTTGAAGCATACATAATGACACACGGCGGCCCTTTAAATTCAACTTTATTTTACAACCTTTATTTATACAACAAAGCGTTTGATGATTTTAACATGGGTTATGCTTCTGCTTTAGCATGGCTGCTTTTGATAATTACATTGATAATAACAGCTATTCAATTTATAGTTAGCAAAAGATGGGTTTATTATGAAGGGGGAAACCGTTGAATTCATTTGAGCAGAGGAAGAAATTTTCTGTTAAAAAAATTATGATTTTTATTTTACTAATAATTTTTGCTGCATTTTTTATAATTCCATTCTTATGGATTGTCTCTACATCTTTAAAAGGTGATGCGCAGATATTTTCGATTCCTCCAATCTGGATCCCTAAAATTTTTCATTGGGAGAATTACAAAGAAATTTTTACAAGAATGCCGTTCTTAATCTATTTAAAAAATTCAGTTTTCATTTCAGCAGTAACAATAATAGGAACCGTAATATCAAGTTCATTAGTAGCGTATGCTTTCGGATGTTTGAATTGGCCCGGAAGAAATTCCTTATTCATTTTTGTATTAGCAACAATGATGCTTCCCATGCAGGTAACAATGATTCCCGTTTTTGTTTTGTTTAAGGAATTCGGCTGGCTTAATACATTCAAACCGTTAACAATTCCTGCTTTCTTTGGCGGAGGTGCTTTCAATATATTTTTATTAAGGCAATTCTTTCTAACAATTCCTAAAGACCTTTTAGATTCAGCGAGAATTGATGGATGCTCAGAAATAAAAATTTACTGGAAAATTGTTTTGCCGCTGGCGAAACCGGCTTTAGCTACGGTTGCAATTTTAACTTTTATGTTTTCGTGGAATGATTTCATTGGGCCGTTAATTTATTTATCGGATAAAATGAAAGGAACTCTCGCTTTAGGTTTAGGAATGTTTGTTGGACAGCATATTACGGAATGGGCTTTATTAATGGCTGCGTCGGTTTTAATGATGCTTCCTATGATATTTATTTTCTTCTTCTTCCAAAAATATTTTATACAAGCGTTCACTATGAGTGGTTTGAAAGAATAAAGTTTAAAATAATTTCTAATAAATCTTAAACATCTATGAAATTAGATTTACTATTAAAAAAATTTTCAAAATTAGTTTTACTCTCTGCATTATTTAGCTTTTATGCTTTTGCTGGTGTCACAGGTAAAATTCAAGGTAAAGTAGTTGATGCAAAAACTAAAGAACCTTTGCCAGGTGTAAATGTCATTATTCAAGGAACTTCTATAGGTGCAGCAACTGATTTGAATGGAGAGTATTTTATCCTGCAAGTTCCACCTGGAAATTATACTCTTAAAGCATCTATGATAGGGTATAAAGAAGTACTTATAAAGAATGTTGATGTTCGAGTTGACTTAACTACTCATATAGATTTTGAAATTGCTGAAACCAGCGTACAGCTAAATCAGGAAGTAATAGTTGTAGCCAAAAGGCCAATCATACAAAAAGATGTTACTTCATCAATACAATTTGTTGGAATTGATGAATTAGCCCGGCTTCCTGTAATTGATACTAAGCAGGGTGTCTTTTTACAAGCTGGAGTTTATTTTGACCCAATACCGGTTGTAGGTGGATTAGGTTCTGCAGGAAGAGGTGAACAAAGATATTCGATACGAGGAGGAAGTCAGGATGAAGTTAAATGGTATGTGGATGGAGTAAGAAATGCTACTCTAGTTGCCGGAAGAGCAGATTGGGGAACTTCTGTAACAAATGTAAATCTTAATGCCGTGCAAGAAGTTCAAGTTATGACAGGCGGATTTAATGCAGAATATGGAGATGCTGAATCCGGAATCATTAGTGTTATTACAAAAGAAGGCGGAAGCAATTACACAGGTTCTCTAGAACTTAACTATGGTATTCCAGGCCAGCATCACTTTGGAAATTATCTTTATGATCCAAAAACTCAAAAAGAATTTTTAGATCATACTTTATCGGATGGAAGCCTTGATCCGAATTGGTGGACGCCATACAGACAATCACAAATATACGATTATACAAAAATTCCTGATCATAATATTAGGGGAAGTTTGGGAGGGCCGATTCCGTACTTTTCTGATGCAAGATTTTTCATTTCATCAGAAATAAAACAAGAAGCATATACTTTGCCTCATCCAAGAGATTCAAAAAATTCTGAAGATGTTTTAGTTAATACATCTTATCGGCATAAAGAAATGAGGTTAAGATTAGACGGACATTATTATCATCACGCTTATTCTACTTTGCAGGAAAATGGTGATTTTACTAATCAAGCAAAATATGATAGAGGCTGGGGTTCGTTGCTAGATACATATACATATAATGCCAGCTTACATTTTTCAAATGTTATTACTCAAAAGTTTTTTTACGAACTGAAATTAAGCGGTTCTTCTACCAAGTATAAAGAAAGGCCTAGTATGTACGCAGAATTAGGCAGAAGTAAAAATCCGACTTTGTTTGGATTTGAAAGATATGACGGATATGAAAATGAACCGTTCGATAAATATGCTCCTTTGATTTATAACACTGATGTGACAGGAGATTTGTCATTGGTTGGTGATATTAATTGGCAATTTGACAAAAACAATCTTCTCAAAAGCGGAATTGAATTTAGATATAATAAGTATGATGAAATTGACAGCTATCGTTTCCCTTCATACAATAATAATCCAAAGTATTGGCTGAACAGAGGTTTGAACGAAGCTTATTATCCCATTCAAGCTTCAGGTTACATCCAGGATAAAATGGAATTTGAAAGTATGATTCTTAACTTAGGAATTAGGTATGATTTCTTCGATCCTAATAGGGATTGGTTTGCTCCTACAGATTTATTTAATCTATCAGTTGATCCTTTATATGATGCGTCTAAAGATCCTGACGGTGATCAGGTTGATTCTGAAGGACATGTAAAATATTCGTTCCAAAATGTTTTAAACAAGAAGCGCACGCCTGCAAGAACATATACAATGATTAGCCCAAGATTTGGAGTTTCTTTTCCAATTACAGAAAATTCTTTGCTTCATTTTAATTACGGACATTATTATCAAATGCCTCCGATCGATGAAATGTTTGAATTTTCTTATTTCCGGCCGGAAAATATTGTAACAGCAATGATAGCTGAAGATCAGTTAGCAGCGCAGGAAGGCAGAGCTCCTAAACATATACCTTCCAATGATGGTGATCCTGAGAGAGTAGTTGCTTATACGGCTGAACCTTTAAAGCCGCAGAAAACTATAATGTTTGAAGCAGGAATAAAACATAACTTTGAAAATTTTGCGGTGCTTGATGTTACAGCATTTTATAAGGATGTCTTTGATCAAACACAAGAAAGAGTAGGACTATTTGATCGAGCCATCAAAGGTTATAATCCTTTTACTAATCAAGTGTCTGCAAATCAATCTTATGCATCTTATTTGCCTGGAGACTACGGTGATTCAAGAGGATTTGAAATTTCATTACGCACTGTATTTAGCAAAACTTTTAATCTTGATTTAAATTATTCATTTTCCCGTTCGACTCAAGGAAGAGCAAGTCCTAAAACTGTTACAATTGATGGACAGGGAAATATAACTTATCAGTGGGATACGGAAGTAAATAAAAGGGTTCCAACTGAAAAAAGCTACAGCCGTCCGCATATACTTAGAGCTAATTTATATTTGAAATATCCGGATGAATGGGCAAATGATTTTTGGGGAAATATTCTTAAGGATGTAAGTGCGAGCATCTTGTATAGATATGTGAGTGGGCAAGCTTTTACCTATCTTACTCCAAATGATCCGCCTGATACTTATAATAATTATAGATATCCCGGCTACTCAAAACGTTGATTTACGAATTGATAAGGAAGTGACATTTTTTAACGAGCAGCATTTATTGGTATATGTGCAAATAACAAACCTGTTTAATAATAAAAACCTTAGGTCATTTGGCGATGTAGTTTTTGATGCGAATGCAACTAAAAACTTTGTGGAGACAGGTAAAATATCAACTATTGATGCTGGTGGTTATGATATCAGCTGGCAGACTTATTTTGAACAAAGAAGAGTTTATTTAGGTGCTAAATATTCTTTTTAAATGATTGAAAAATTTTGAATAAAATATATTCAGGAAATTATTAATGAAAATTAGTTTGAAAATATTTTCAATAATTCTTATATCGGGATTATGTTACCTAATATTTCCTCAGGCAAGAAATGCTGATTTTAAAATTCATGATCGCGGAAATCTTTGGGAAACTATGAAAGATGATGGTACAATTGGTGCCCCTGATCCAACTAATAGATTTGAAACCTATCCAAGCATGGATTGGCCCGGAGGGCCGCATGTTTTAAATAAAGATGATCAGCGGTCATATATGGTTGGTGCAGGAATGTGGATTGGCGGAAAAAGAAATGATGGTTCAATATTCTTTACTGAAAATGGGCCTTTCTCTTTTGTAGATAAAGGAACTTTTGATCCAATCACATTAACTGAAAATTATATTGGTTCAGCAGATTATAATCCTAATGAAGCAGAGCAAGTTATAACTGCTAAATGGAAAACAACTGAAAATATTTCTGTAACAAGGATAAGCAGAACATGGAGTTTTATAAATCATAACAATTCAATCATTTCAGAATATACAATAACAAATCAAAATAGTTTTGAAGTTACTGATGTTTATATTGGTTTTCCTCATTTAATTCGTCCAAGCTATCAAGACTTTGTAGTTCACAACGGCTGGGGAGATGATTTTAATAGAACTGATGAATTAGTTGATTACGACTCAACTCGATCTTTGCTTTATGCTCATGATGACACTCCGAACTTTAGTTTACCAAGCGATGTTGGAAATTATTATGCTGCAACAAATGAATTAAGAACTCCTGGCTACGCCGGCTTTGCTATGCTTTATGCCGATGCAGCTTCCGACAATAGAAAACAGCCAGCTACAGTTCTGTATGCTCAGATATTAAATAACGAACCTCATTTAACAATAAGCAGCTCCAATCCTGAAAGCCTATATAAAATTTTGGATGGTGAAGATAAATCATTACAAGCGCTGCCGAATGAAAGATTAACTCCTTTTATGCTGCTTGCAGCCGGTCCATATAATATTGCTGCAAATTCATCAGTTAAAATTGTTATAGTTGAAGCAGTAAATGGAATATCATTGAAAGAAGCTTTAAAAGGATTAGCAGCGCAGCCCGAATTACCTGCCGGTGCAGATTCATTAAAACAATCAATTGACAGAGCGAAAAAACTTTTTGAAAATAATTATCAATTATCTTCTGTTCCACCGCCTTCTCCGGATATTGATATTTTTGCTCAGGCAAGCAATCAGTCAATTGCAATTTCCTGGCAGCCGCTTGAAAATAATTGGGTGAATCCAATTAGCGGCAGACGTAATTTGAAATCGTATAAAGTTTATAGAAGCGACAAATCATTTATCGGACCAGATACTTTACTTAAAACGATTAATGTCTATAGTAGATTTGACAGCAGTGTTTATTATAATTCTGATATTCACAAGTGGGTTTATGAAGATAATTCTATAAGTCTTGCTACGGGATATTTTTATGCTGTTACTTCTGTGGACAGCGCTGGTAATGAAAGCTGGTTAACCAATAGAAATGAAACTGCAGTTCAAGCAACAAGGACTGCAGCAGAGAATACATTGAATGTTAAAGTATTCCCAAATCCTTTTAAAGTTGTGTCAGGCTTCCCAACCAGCGGTACTGAAAATTATATCGTCTGGTCAAACCTTCCCGCTCTTTGTACCATAAAAATTTATACATCAAGCGGAGAACTTGTTAAAGATCTTCGACATGATAATTCAAATTCGGGCGAAGAAGTTTGGGATCAGCTAAGTAATGCTAGACAGAGAACGGCTCCTGGAATTTATTTTTGGACTGTTGAATCAAGTGTTGGCAATGCTGAAGGAACTCTATTAATTATAAAATAGAAAGAATTTTTATGAAGGATTATATCCTTAAAATATTTATTGCTTTTATTTTAATTACAAGTTTCTCAATAACAAGAGCACAATATGATTATGGTTTTGAATTTTCAAAAGCAGGTTCATCAGGATTACAATTTTTAAAAATTGGAGTAGGCGCAAGAGAGACAGCTTTAGGAAGTGCAGCTTCCGCTATTGTTGACAATGCAAATGCAGTTTTCTGGAATCCTGCCGGCATAGCTTATGTAGAAAATAGAGAAGTGTCTTTTTCAAATAATAATTGGCTTGCTGGTAGCAAACACAATGCAGCTGTTGTTGCTTTTCCTGTAGCTTCATTTGTAGTTGCCATAAGTGCTATATCACTCAACATAAAAGAATTTGAAGAAACAACCGCGCTACAGCCGGATGGAACAGGCAGAATGGTGCAAGCCGGTGATTTGCTTTTTGCAATTGCTGCGGCAAGAAGATTTACAGATAAGCTTTCAATCGGGCTTCAATTAAAATTTGTAAATGAAAAATTAGATAATTATTCATTCAACAATTTTTTATTTGACGTTGGGACAATTTATTATACTGGTTTTAGGCAGTTAAAATTAGGTTTTGCATTGCAGCATTTTGGCCCCGACATGAAACTTGTAAATCAAGTTTTTCGAACACCGCTTTTATTTAGAGTAAGTGCAACGGATGAATTATTTTCCTTAAATGATTTGAAGTTTAATGCGGCAGCAGAACTTGTTCATCCAACTGATAATAATGAATGGGTTAACTTTGGAATAGAAAGCACAATTGTAAATATTATAAATGTTAGAGGCGGCTACAGGTTAAATAATGATATTGGAAAATTCTCATTTGGATTTGGGGTTAAGCCGGCGATTACTTCCAATATTAAAATCATACTCGATTATTCTTATACACCTTCAGAAATTGTTTTCTCAGATATTCAAAGAATTACTGTAGGTGTTGAATTTTAGTTTTAATGTTTTATAAAAGAATTAATTGAACACAAAAAAAATCAATTGAATTTACTTAAATATTAAAGGATAAAAGTTGTTAAAAAAGTTTTTTATAATCTTAAACATTTTGTTATTAAGCTGTTTCAGCCAACTTTCATTTTCACAAGATGCAAATGCTAATCAGTTGCCTCTAACTAAAGATGGCTTTATTCCCTGTTGGATTGCAGCAGGCCCTTTTGATCAGCCTCTTACCGGATTCGGCATTCCTTCAGACAAAGATGTTATCGATGAAAAAAATATTGAGCCATATTGGGGAAAAGTTGAACGCGATACAATAGTTAAAACTCAAGATGTAAACTGGATCCCTTTATCAATTTCTTCAAATGGATTTTTGGATTTTGATAAATCTCTTCGTTGGACTATACCTGCAAATGTTCCAGAAAAAATTTGGTACGCAATAACTGGATATGCAGCAGCCTATGTGGAAAGCCCTATTCAACAAAATGCCGTAATAAAATTTGGAAGTAATTCTTTTGGAAAAATTTTTATAAATGGAGAAGAAGTTTATTCTATTACAAATGCTAGAAATGCA
This sequence comes from uncultured Bacteroidota bacterium, assembly GCA_963775245.1. Taxonomy (GTDB): domain Bacteria; phylum Bacteroidota; class Ignavibacteria; order Ignavibacteriales; family Ignavibacteriaceae; genus CAVSWT01. Next base: position 69,955 of record CAVZID010000021.1, on the reverse strand, counting down.
AAAGTCGACCAGGATTCTATTAAAATAAATCTTAAAAAAGGAAAGAATTTAATTCTTGTAAAAGTCGGCAATTCGAATGCAAATAATGAATTAGCGTTTTTTGAAATGATAAAATGGGAATGGGGATTTTATTTAAAGCTGCTTAGTGAAAACGGGAAACCGCTTGATAATGTTAAAATTGATTTACCAAATAAAATCAGTCAACCTGAATTTAAAGTTGTGTCAACTTTCTTCTTTAAAAAAATTGATAATATTTTAAAACAAAGATTTGATGTTGTAATAACATCTCCATATTCAAATACGACGGAAGGTAAATTTTCATTCAATATTAATGACAAAAGCTATTCATTTAATTTAGATTCAATTCCTTTCGGTGAAAGCAGGCATGAGATTTATATCCCGGATATAAAAAATGATATTGATACAAAAGCTGCTCTTTCTATAAATAATAAAAAAATAGAACAAGCAATTACTTTTAAACAAAAACCTCATTATAAAATTCATATGATGATGCTTGCTCATACTGATATTGGTTACACTCGTCCGCAGCCTGTTGTAAAAGAAATTCATGCAAACACACTCGATGAAGTTTTACAAATGTGTAAAGATTATCCGGATTTCCATTGGACAATAGAAACTTTATGGCAGCTCGAGCAATACCAGCAATCACGAAGTCCAGAACAGTTTCAAAAAATTATTGATTTAATTAAGGAAGGACGTATTGCTGCCTCACCTCTTTATTCAAATCCATTTACAGGCTGGGTTGGTGAGGAGGAAATGATTCAATCGTTATTCAAAGCAAAAGAGTTGAAAGATAAATATGGATTAAAATTTAATGCCGCTGTTTATAATGATGTTCCGGGAGAAGCATGGATAGTTCCGCAAGTGTTAAAAAATGCCGGAGTAAATTTTCTTGCGGAAGGGATAAATGAATTTTTTAATAATTATAATCTCCAGAAGGATTTACCTAAGGCATTTATTTGGGAAGGGTCAGACAGTAGCAAAGTAGTGACTTATTTGAATGAAGCATATAACGAAGGAAAATCGTATGGACTGGAAGGGGATAGAGGAAGTTTAGCGATTCAACAAAGAATGTATGAAAGAATAAACAAATTAATCGAACGTGGTTATAATTATGATTTAATCTTATTGAATAGTGCTTTTGGAGATAACAGCATTGTTCCCAAAGATCAATTTCTGAATATGAAAAAATGGAACAAAGAATTTGAATATCCCAAATTTATTTCTAGCAATGTTTCAAAGTTTGGAGAAGAGTTTGTTAAAGAATATGGAAAATCATTGCCCTTAATCAGAGGTGATTGGACATCAAACTGGGATGTTTTTTACCAGGGTGAAGCAGAAAGAATGAAAGAACATAGATGGGTTCAAAATAATCTGTTATCGGCAGAAAAGCTGGCAAGCTTAACCTGGTTAATTGATAAAAATAAACTGCCGCTTTCTGATATAGTGCATAATGCCTATCGATCAATGTTAAACTTTAGCGGCCATGGCAGCGGACTTGAATATGGTTATGGTTCACCAGAAGAAAATTTAATTACTCAAGAGTATCGAAAAAGCTATGTGCATAATGCATATTTAAATACCGAAGAACTTTTAGAACGCTCTATGTACAGAATCGGTAAGCCGGAAGAGAGTTTTGAAGGTGAAGGATTAATTGTTTTTAATACATTGTCCTGGAAAAGAGATGCAACTGTTGAAGTTCAGTTTACAGAAGAAAATATGCAGCAATATGAAGTAATTGATCTTACAACTAAAGAAAAAGTAGAAAGCTTTAGAGAGGGTTATAAATTATACTTTGTCGCAAAAGGACTTCCATCTTTTGGATATAAAAAATATCGACTTCAGCCAATTACAAAACCGGGTAAAATAAAAAATATTGGTTTAAATGTTTCAGATAATTCAATAGAAAACCAATTCTATAAAATTACAGTTGATAAAACATCAAATAAAATTAAAAGTATCATCGATAAGAAATCAAACAAAGAATTAATAGATAAAAATAATCCGCTTGGCTTTAATCAGCCTTTAATTGAAAAGTTCCAGGATAATCAGACTTTTTCTCAACTAAATTTTACAAATCAAAAATTAGAGATAAAAGATGAAAGCCCGGTAAGAGTTATTCTGCAGGTAAAAAGAGATGATGAGGTTTTTGAAGACACAAAATATATACTCTGGAATAATGTTGATAGAATAGATATTGAACAAAAAGTAAATACTTCTAAACTAAATCCAACTGACAAGCTTGAAGAATATGCAGTCGCATTTCCATTTAAAATAGATAATCAAGAAATAAGGCCGGAAATAATTGGTGGATTTATAAATCCTGAAAAAGACAAATTTCCAGGCACTACAAAAGAAGGCTTTTCAATACGGAGATCAGTTGCTCTATATAATAGTAATCAATCTATAAGCTGGACTTCCTTAGATGCGAGAGTTATTCGTTTAAGAGATGCAAATAATCAAAAAGTTTTAATTTCATCTTTGGTAAATAACTTCCCTAAAAATTGGAATCGTTACGAGGAGAATACAGGCAAAATAGTTTTTAGATATAGTTTTACAAATCATAAAGGAAATTTCAATCCAACTTTCACATCAAAATTCGGATGGGAAATTAATACCCCACCAATAAGCAGAAGAAGCTGGTACAGAACAGAACCCACTGAACAAAGTTACTTCAAAATTGATAACCCGGATTTAAATTTATTAACAATAATTCCATCTGCAAAGGATTATTACTTCCTGATCAGAGTTCAAAATATGAATCCAAATAATAATGAATCCGGAAATATTTCATCGGAGTTTATGAAAAATGGCTCTGCAGCTTCAGTTACTTATTTAGAAGATGAAGAGAAGAAATTAAAATTGAAAGGAGATTCGGTAAAAGTTGATTTACGGCCTAATGAAATAGCTACAATAAAAATTTCATTAAAAGAAAGTGAAACGGTAGCGAAATAGATTAAATGAAAAATAAACTTATTAAGATAATTATAATTATGTGTACAATTTTAAGTGCTCAAGTATTGGAAGGCTGTTTATTTGATTATGTAAAGCAGCCAAAATCTGCAAAACCTGGTGAAATTATTAATATAGAACTTTCAATAACAAGCACTATAGTCCCTGAAACCAATGTTCATAAAGGTTTAGTGGGAATTGCAGCCCCTGATGATTGGACATTTATTTCAGCAGACTATACTTCAAATTTGGGTAACGGTATTTTTAGCGAATCTTCAGCGTGGCAGGATTCTGTTGAGAAATATTTTCCTAACGCAAACTACGGAAACAATATGAAGTGGTTTGTTTTCATCTCCGATACCGGATATACATATAATGACCCGACTACGTTTATTGTCCATTTGAAAATGCAAGTGGGCCAAACAGAAGGCTGTTTTAATATTGGCTATCTTACAACAAAAGCTACATCAGGATTATTATCTTCGGGAAATCCCCAATGGGCTCCTGTATCATTTCCTCATCCCATTGGGGTTCCTGATTCCAATTTATGCACTTCAATTTTTGAGACAAGGCCGGCTCCTGAATGGGATGAAATTCTTGATAGAAAAAGCGGCTGGACAGGTTCAGATGGTATTTATTCTATTCCTTTGAACGGTTCAGAACAGCCATCGACAGATGTTAATGATAAACATTTAATTTTATTTAGTGATACATTTATTGGAGATGTAGACAGTAATAATCATAGAGTAAATGCTAAATTAATTAATAATACATTAGCATTTATTCCAAATACAACTCCAAATTCTGACAGTATTAAATTTTTCTGGCGTCAAGATTCTTCTGGAAATCCGCTTTCAGTTTATGTACCTCAAACTCCAAACGCACATTCAGGTGATTGGTATTGGTTAATGGATGGAATTTCCATTGATGATACAATTTATGTTTTTGCTATAAGATTAAATGCAAACGGCAGTGGTGCTTTTGGGTTTGAAATAAATGGTGCCGTTCTATTAAAGTTTAATTTTGATGAACAAAATTTTATATCAAACGTAAAGCAGTTTGATACGCCTTTTTATTATAAAAGCATTAATGAAGATACAACAATTCTTCTCGGACAGGCAATAATGCCTATGACAACTGTGTCCGGGAATCCTTCACCAGATGGATATATTTATATATATGGCCCTAAAACAACCGGATCAGGAAAGAACCTTGTTGCTGCAAGATTTTTACCGCAGGACATTGAGCATTTTGATAAATGGAAATTTTGGAATGGAAATGATTGGGGTGATAAAATTGAAGACTGCAAATCAATAACATCAGGAATATCTCAAGAGTTTAGTGTAACACCGTTAAACGATAATAAGTTTTTATTAGTTGTTCAATCAGGAAATACCGTGGCAGTCAAATTAGGTGAAAGCCCGGTTGGTCCATTCGGAATTTTTCATACTATTTATAATTGTCCTGAGGTTATACAAGATCCGAACATTTTTGTTTATAATGCAAAAGCGCATCCAAGTTTATCAACTAAGGATGAATTATTAATTAGTTATAATGTCAATTCATTTGATTTTTCATCTCTTATAAATAACGCTGATATCTATCGTCCTCGTTTTATTTATTTAAAGATTAATGATACAACAACAACAAAAGTCCTTGAAATGGAAAATGTTGTAGATGGATTTAAATTGGAACAGAATTATCCTAATCCTTTCAATCCAAGTACAACAATTAACTTTAGTTTAAAACAAAATTCAAACGTCTCATTAATTGTTTACGACATACTAGGAAATAAAATATCGGAGATAGTGAAGGATAAATTAAATGCAGGATTTCACTCATACACATTTAATGTAAATAATTTAAAAAGAAAATCTCTTGCAAGTGGAATATATTTTTACACACTACAGGCAGATAATTTTATAATTACAAAAAAGATGGTCTACTTAAAATAATAAATAAAGAATTATAGAGGATTTATAATTAATTAAAATATAGAGTTGAAAATAAGGCATTAAGGAAGGAGGTTGTTTGATTGCCTTCAAAAATTTTCTATTTCTATTTAGTTCTTATCAATTAATAATAAACATAGGAGAATAAAATGAACGGTAAAAATACTGTCAAACTAGCTTTTGCAGCAGCCATTATAACTGCTGCAATAATCGCCGGCTGTTTTGTAATTACTCTTGTCAGCCAGCCTTCAAGTGCTCAAGGTGGCGAGCAGATTACTTCTGTGGTAACTGTTTCTGTACAAGGTCAATCAGATTCAAATCCGCACTATGGAATTGTTGGCTTATTAGTTCCAAATGATTGGACTATCGATACAGTTTATTTCTCTGGCGGATATTCTGATTATTGTACTTATTTAGATCCTGATTCCTCAGATGCCGAACCAGGAGGTATAGAAGATTATTGGACAGATACTTTAGAAACTCGTTATCCAAGCGGCACGGATATGAAGTGGGTTGTATATCAATCATCTCAATCTCATCTAACACTTGTTGATACGGTTGATGTAATGCTTACAGTTAAAATGACAACATCGGCTACACAGGGTAATTTCAATTTAGGATATTTTGTTTCAGATGCGGCATTGGATTTTACAGATCCAACTTATTATGATATCAGCATGAATAATTCTATTACAATTTCCGGAACAGTTCCGGTTGAATTGACCTCATTCAATGCAGCAATTGTAAAAAATGGTGTTTCATTAAAATGGGAAACAGCTACGGAAACGAACAACCATGGTTTTGAAATTGAAAAAAGTTTAGATAATAAAAACTTTATGAAAGTTGAATTTGTCCAAGGCAATGGAACCACAACAAATAGAAATACCTACCAATATGTTGATAGAAATGTTAATACAAACAAATATTATTATAGGTTGAAACAAATTGATAATGATGGTTCATTTACTTATTCAAAAACTGTTGAATTAAATTATACAACAATTAGTAACTTTACACTTTCTCAGAATTATCCAAATCCGTTTAATCCTTCAACTTCAATTCAGTTTTCTGTTCCTGTTGAATCTCAAGTAACAGTAAAATTATTTAATGCTGTGGGTCAGGAAGTTTCCATTTTGGCTGATGGACAATTTTCAATTGGGAACCATTCTTTAAAAATAGATGCAAGTAATTTTTCAAGCGGAACATACATTTATTCTATCTCTGCTAAAGGAGCAGATGGAACCGTGTTTGCTCAATCAAAGAAAATGGTATTGATGAAATAATTTATTAAATATTTAAAAAATTGATTAATTCATAGCTTACTTTAAAAAATAAATATAGCTGCCTGATTTATTTACAGGCAGCTATATAATAGACGTTTGCTATACAGATAAAATTAGAGAAGTTTAATTATTGTAAAAGTAAGAACAGGTTTATTAAAATTTAGATGCAATATTCTTAAAGAGGAATAATAAAATGATAATGAAACTAAAAATATTATCTGTTGTAATTGCCGCATTAGTTTTTTCCGTTATAATTAACGGCTGTTTGATTGAATCTGTAGATCAGTCAACTACTGTTAAACAAGGAGATACATTTAGTACGACAATTGTAATTTCAGATATAACTGCTGATGCAAACCCGCACGAAGGAGCAGTAGATGTCTTAGTGCCTGATGACTGGACTTTTAAATCCGGTACTTATTCATTTTCAGGAGGAAATGGAAATATGATAGTTGATACAGCTATTATTCCAGTCTATGGAAATGTAGATTCAGCTATTCCTCCTCCCATGAATATGAAATGGTTAAAGCTCTTATCGGATAAAGCATACTCAAATCCGGCAAATGCTCTTTATCAAGTGGAGTTGAAATTAAATGTTGGACAAAAGACTGGAGATTTTCCTATAGGTTATTTAACTACTAAAAATTCAGAAAAATTATTAGTATTTAATACACAGGATGTTGATAATAGTTCCGCATGGACTGATACATCAATGAATCATATGGTGACAGTTAGTCCTGCGACAGGAGTTGAGGAAACAAAATTAACTGGAATTCCGACTGAGTACTTGTTAAGTCAAAATTTCCCAAACCCTTTTAATCCATCCACAACTATTAACTATTCAATAGTTAAGGAAGGAAATGTAAATATCACTGTTTACAATTCACTTGGAAAAGAAGTTGAAGTTTTAGCTGATAGTTATAAAAGTGCTGGTAATTATTCGGTGAAATTTTCAAATACTAATTTATCAAGCGGTATTTACTATTATAAAATTAATTCAGACAACTTTACTCAAACTAAAAAAATGATTCTTTTAAAGTAAAAATAATTTCCTATGAACGTTACTTCACTTCCTTAATGCTGCATTACTGAAGTAACCTCGTTTCTAAAGGTGTAACTGAATTTGATGAAGATAAAATTGGTTTGTGATTTAGGAATACAATTTAAAGACAATCCTCATGAGATGATTGGGCAGGATGGTGCTTATTCAATTCCTTTGGAAAACGAAATACTCTGGTTTTTTGGTGATACTTTAATCGGAAGCAGAAAAGAAGGTGAAAGTATTTGGTATCCAGATGGAAAAGTCGTAGGCCCAAAAGATATGTCAGGCAGAGGAACAATTAAACAAATGTTGAATAACACCGGCCTTATTTTATCTAACAGAAGTTGTGAAAACGGTTTTAAGGAATTCAAATATATTACTAATGGTTTTGGAAATATTAAAACTTTAATACCGCTTTTAAAAAATGAGCATCATGATGAAATTAGAGTCTGGTGTTTGCACGGTGTTTATTTAAATGAAAAAGTTTATTTGTTTTTTATAAAAGTCCGGATGATTGAAGAAGGTATCTTTCCAGTTAACTTTGAAGTTATTGGTTCAGGTGTTGCAGTTGGTTCAAATAAAGATTGGAATTTTACCCGGCTCACTGCAAATGGTTCAGATATAATTTGGAATAAAGAAGAACCAAAATTTGCTTCAGCTGTTTTAAAAGATGAGCAAAATAATCTTCTTTATCTATATGGAGTAGTTCAGGATAAAGATGGTATTCAGCAATGCTACTTGGCAAGAGTAAAGAATAATGAGATAGAAAATTTTGATAATTACGAATATCTTTCATCTAATCTACCCGATTGGAATGGCGATATTAAAAAGGCAATTCCAGTTTTCTCAGGAATGCCGAATGAACTTTCTGTTTCATATAATAATTATTTAAACAAATATTTGGCTGTACATTCACTTGATCTATCAGGAAAAATTGTTGGTAGAACTTCGCCAACACTGTGGGGCCCGTGGAGTGAGCCAACTACTCTTTATGAAGTTAAAGTTAAGCGAGAATTGAAATTGCCGTATCCAATCTTAATCTATGCAGGAAAAGAACATCCATCTTTATCAGCTAATAACGGCAAAGTAATTTATATAACCTATATTGAATTTGAAGAATACTATCCTCATTTAATTAAAGTTGAATTTGAATGAAGGATTTAATTTTAAGGAAAATTAATGATTCCAACTGTTGATGATCTTAAAAGTGATATTTTAGTTCACAAGACGCATGATTTATTTAATCCTCCTGGACTTACCAATTTCTGGGGCTGCGTGCAATCTGATATTGATATTACAGGCATTAGAAGTTTAAATTTTCCGCCTTTCGGTTGCTCAGATATAATTACAGGCGGATTATTTATTAACGATGTTTATTTTCCGGCAACCGGTACAAAAATTAATATTCAATGGTATGCTGATAAAATAGTTCGAAGCACGAATTACAAAGGCATAAATTATAAATCCATTTCTGTAATTCCATTCAAATCAAAATCAGTTTTAGTAAAATTAATTATTCAGAATAGAAGCGGAAGTGAAAAGAATCTCGATTTAAAATTTGGTTTAGTTGGAAGCGTTACTAAAGCAGTCCGAACTTGGAACGATGCATATCCGCCGCTGGAGAGAGATAACAAAATTGAAATTGATCAAAAAAGAAAATCATTACTTTTTAAAGCTCAGCATAGTGAAGCATTTCAAATACAAGGAATATTTCCTAAAGCAGATAAAATTACTAAGAACGGTGTAACAAAAAATTTTAATCTAAAACCCGGTGAATCGAAAGAAATTATTTATGTAAACTCTCTTGGTGATAATTTAAATGAAATAGGAACAGAATATGATTATATAATTAATAGTGCAGATAAGATTATTAATGAAACTAAAAGGGAATGGAATGAAGAAATCAAAGCTGCATTCACTCCAGGTAATTCAAGATATTCCGGATTTATGCCAACACTCGAAACTAAAGATAAAGAGATTGCTAAACTTTATAACCTTGGAATACTAGGATTAATTTATTTTAAAAGAGATAATCCGTATTCTGTGATCGGCAGAACATATGATACATTAATGCCGCGCTATTGGCAGTCGGTTACATTTATCTGGGATTATGCATTAAGTTCCTTTGCGCATGCATTCCTTGATCCGGAAGTAATGCAGAAATATTTAGAACACTGGATGATGCTTGACATTCATAAACATTTTGGGACTGATTATTTAACCGGCGGCCCAGTCGGCCCATGGTATTCTGTTAATGATTTTGCTTTGATGACGGTTGCAAAAAATTATTTAAGATGGACAGGTGATTTTAAGTGGCTGGATAAATCAATAAAATCTAAAAAGGATGGAAGCAAAAAAGTTTTAGATTATTTACTCAAATATTCTTCCAACTGGAAACAATTTAAAACAAAAAACGGATTAGCTGATTACGGTGGAATAAATAATTTATTAGAATGTGTAAGTACATACATTCACGAAGTAGCAAGCCTTAATGCAGGTAATGTTTTTAATATGCGGACTGGTGGAGAAATTTTGAAGCTAAAGGGAAATAATAAGAAAAGTAAAAAACTATTTTCGGATGCAGAAAAATTAATTCCGGAAATAAAAAAACTATATGTCAACGGAAAAGGTTATTGGAATACTAGATTTCCTAATAATGAGTTGGTTGAAGTGAGACATTGTTATGATTTTATAACCATCCTAAATAATATATCAGATGATTTAACATCAAAACAAAAAAGAGAAATGGTTGCTTTTTTTAAAAATGAATTACAAACTCCGACTTGGATGAGAGCACTTTCGCCAGGTGATGATAATGTTTTATTCAGCATTCGACCGGATCACCAATGGAATGGAGCTTATCCGGCATGGCCGGCGCAAGCTGTTACAGGCCTTTACAAATTAGGAGAAGTTGATCTAGCATTTAATTGGTTAAAGGGACTCTCAAAAAGTGCTAATCAAGGTCCGCTTGGACAAGCTCATTTTGTTGAAACTGCTGTTGAAACAGAATCCGGGGGAGCGAGAAAGTCGTCACCTGAAGGGCCTTTTATTTGTGATTGGACGGTTTCATCAAGCGGAAGCTGGACTAATATTATTGTTGAATCAATCTTTGGAATCGATGCAAAATATGATAGCATTAGTGCATCTCCTCAATTTGGTAAATTTGATGCTAAAGCAGAGCTGAAAAATATTTCCTATCAAGGGAAGTTATATCATGCTAATAAAAAAGGATTGGCAGAAGCTTAATGATTTAATTCTAATTTTAATTAGTTCAATTTTTACAGAGTCAATGGAAGAACAAAAACAAATAACTAAAATTAATTTTCAAAATTTTCGTGATAAAATTAATTCTAAAAATACAGCAGAAGAAAAGAGAGAATTAGTTGATTCATTATTGATTTCAATCAAAGAGACTGGTTATCCAATTGTTGAAGACGATTCAACGGTTATTTTATTGTATTCGGGAGATTCCCAAAACATTGAATTGATTGGTGATATGACGAACTGGGAATATGGAATTCCAATGACAAAAATAGAGGGCGCAAATTTATTTTATTTGAAAGTAAGTTATGAGCCGACTGCAAGATTAGAATATTGGTTAAGAATTTCTGAAAAAGATTTTCCGTTTGTTGATTCGCTTAATCCATACAAGTCATTAAATGGATTTGGGGAAATATCTGAACTTGCTATGCCTAAATATAATAGACATCCATATTTCAATGAATTTATTTACGGGAAAAAAGGAAGTTATGATTCATTAAAAGAATTTGATATTCCTTCTAAAATACTTTCGTATACTCATACTATTCATTTATATACTCCGCCCAACTATGATCGCACAAAGAAATATTCAACTGTCTATTTCCAGGATGGGAGAGATTATATAGAATTTGCAATGACGCCACATATTCTAAATGAGCTAATTAATTCAAAGTTAATTGAGCCGGTTATTGCGGTATTTGTAACGCCCCCAAATTTACATCAACCAAAAGTTCCAAATCGAATGACTGAATATGGACTCAATGATGAGTATGTGAAATTCTTTGTTGATGAACTTGTTCCTTTTATAGATTCAAAGTATTCAACCATGCAAGATTCAAAAAATAGATTAGTGGTTGGAGATTCTTTCGGCGGATTGATTTCAACATATATTACTTTTAGTCATCCTAAAATATTTAACATGGCTTATAGTCAATCAGGTTATCATTCTTTTCAAAAAGATAACTTGATTAAGTTATTCGAAAAAGCAAATAAAAAAGACATTAAATTGTATGCAGATGTCGGAACATATGAGAGAAAAGTCGGCTCATCTTTTTTACCTGCTGATGAAACAGATTTTTTAGAAGGTAATAGAAGATTTAAAAAAGTATTAGAAGAAAAAAAGTATAATTTTATTTATAATGAATATTATGAAGGACATACATGGGGAAATTGGCGAAGGCATTTGATTGATGCATTAATTTATTTTTTGGGATATGAAGGGAATGAGAAATGAGATTTGGAATGGACTTTGGCGGGACAAACGTAAAGACAGGAATTTTTTCAGAAGAAGGGAAAACACTTTTATTTAATGAACAGAAACTATCAAAGTTTACTGAAAATGGAAATCTTTTATCTAACTTAATAAATCATGCAAAAGAAGTTAGTGAGGGATTTTCTTTATCTCAGGGCGGACTGGCAATTAAAGGATTAATTAATACTGAAACCGGTGTTTTAGAAGATGATATAGGCGCTGGATCATTTTTAGCGGGAATAAATCTTAAGCAAGCATTTGGAGATGCTCTTCACATTCCCTTTGAAGTTGAAAATGATGCCAGAGCGTACGCTTGGGGTGAATATAAATTTGGAGCTGGGCGCGAAAGTTCTGCCATGGTTTGCATGACTTTGGGAACCGGCTTAGGCTGCTCTTTAGTTGTTGATGAAAAACCTTATCAAGGCTCAGATGCTTTGGGGGGATTACTTGGAGGACACATAAGTATTGATAAAAATGGGCCTGAATGTCCATGCGGCAATAAAGGCTGCTTAGAATTATATTGTTCTGCTACTGCATTTACTAAAACTGTAAGAAAAACTTTTCCTGAATTTAACAAAACAGAAAATGTATTAGAAAACTATTTTGATGCTTTAGTAAGGAATGAAAGTGAATATATTAATTTACTTTGTGAATTCCAGGAAAATTTGTCAATCGGAATAGTTAATGTTATTCATGCATATGGCCCTGATGTTGTTGTTTTAGGCGGAGGAGTTATGAACAGTGCAACAATTATTTTACCGGGCTTAATTGAATTAGTTCACAAACGGGCTTGGACTTTTCCAAGAAATAAAGTAAAAATTAAAACTTCTGAATTAGGAAATAAAGCCGCTGCAATTGGAGTTGCTTTTCTTTAAAGAAAAGAGAAAGTCGAATATTTAAATATAGGATTTAAAATGCATGATCATATTAAAAATACGGTGCTTGATCCATTCATTGCAATGATACCTGAAAGAATGACCTCATTTCCACGAGGTCCATTTGATACACTGCCTGCATTTGAAATAAGAACTGGTGAAATCAATGAATCTTATAAAGAGCTTACTTCTGAAATAAAAAATAATATTTCTAAAGGATTAAAAGTTTTAGTTATTGATGGATACCAGGGGGTAAATTGGGAAACTTTCAAACTAAAATTAAATGCTGAGTTACATAATCAAAACATAAATTCAAATTGGCTGAATATAAATGAATGTTATGCTTCGTCAAATAAAATTAAAAAAAGGATAGAACAGTTTTTAGGCTGGGACGATCCTATTTTTGGTAACCATTATCCTTTAAGTCCCGATGTTTTTTTTGATTCTAAAAAAATTGCAGAGTATAGAATTAAATCTTCAATAGCCCGCGGAGATAAAATAGGAAATTTAACAATAATATACGGCTGCGGATCTTCATTAATTGAGCAGTGGGATAAATTATGGTATATAGATATTCCTAAAGATTTAATTCAAGAATTAGCTCGCAAAGGCGAGGCAAAAAATATTGGAGAAAATAATACAAGTTCATTTGGAGATTTTTATAAGCGCTCCTATTTTGTTGAATGGCCTGCATTGAATAGGCTGAAAAAGCAGCTGCTTCCTGATATAGATTTGTTAATAGATATTCAAGATAATGAAAAACCAGCTTTCATTTCAGGAGATGAATTTCGATTTACTTTAAATGATTTATCTCAATCTCCTTTTCGATTAAGGCCATGGTTTTATCCCGGTCCATGGGGAGGGAAATTTATGCAAGGCCATATGGGTTTAGATCCTAATCAGCCAAATTTTGCCTGGTCGTTTGAAATGATTGTCCCTGAAAATGGAATTATAATAGAAAAAGATAAAAAGAGATTAGAGTTTTCATTTGATTTTTTAATGTACCAGGAAAACAAAAATGTTCTTGGAAAGAATGCAGCAAGACAATTTAAATATGAATGGCCAATTCGTTTAGATTATTTAGATACTATTGATGGTGGAAATCTTTCTACACAAGTTCATCCACGCCCAAATTACATCAGGGAAAATTTTGGAGAAACTTATACACAGGATGAGACATATTATATTGTCGCATCAAAACCGGGAGCAAATGTTTATCTCGGATTAACAGATGACTGCGATCCTATCGAATTTAAAAATGCTTTGAAAGAATCAATTGAAAAAGGAATTGAAGTTGATATTGATAAATTTGTAAATAAAGAACCGAGCAAAGTTCATGATTTGTTTTTTATTCCTAATGGAACAGTTCATTGCAGCGGAGAAGGAAATCTTGTTCTTGAAATAAGTGCAACTCCTTATATTTTTACCTTCAAAATTTATGATTATTTGCGAAGAGATCTTGAAGGTAATTTGCGTCCAATAAATATAGAGCGGGCTTTTGATAACATCCGGTTTGAAAGAAGAGAAAAATTTGTTAAAGAAAATCTCATTGCAAAACCTAAGTTAATTAAAGAAGGAAGGGGCTGGAAAGAATTCGTTCTTTATGATAAACCCTTTACTTTTTATAATATTCATAGAATAGAATTTGAAAATGAATTTGATTTGTCAACTAATGATAACGCTTACGCAACAAATTTAGTAGAAGGGGAACAAGTTGAAATTATTTCTGAGAATAAACGGACAATTAAATTATCATACCTTGAATCAATGCTTATCCCTGCAGCCTCAGGCAAAATAAAAATTATAAATAAAGGAAATCGGACTTGCAAGATGGTTCTCGTTTATATTAAACCAACAATTGGGATTAGTGAGCCAATGAATAATCCAACCTTATAAAAATATATATTATGAATAAAACTTCATTTATTGAAGTAACAAACCTCAAATGTGAAAACAAAATAAATCCATTAGGAATAGATGAAATCCAACCTCAATTAAGCTGGCTATTAAAATCAACCAGTAAAAATATAAGGGGACAAAAACAAACAGCATATCAAATTTTAGTTTCTTCATCTCAATTAAAATTAAAAAATAATTTTGGAGATTTGTGGGATTCAGGAAAAGTATTTTCAAATAGAATAGCACAAATTCGATATGCGGGTAAAAAAATAAACTCAAGAACCGAATGCTGGTGGAAAGTTAGAATTTGGGATGAGAATAATACTCCAACTAAATGGAGTGAAGCTGCTTTTTGGAAAATGGGTCTATTAAGAAAATCTGATTGGAAAGCTAAATGGATAGGTTATGATAAATGGATAATATGGAATCAAAAAAATATTAAATATAGTTTTGAAAAAGAAAAAGACAAATGGATTTGGTATGACAGCAAAAATAAAATCGGCAATTTTTATTTTCTTAAAAATTTTAATATAAAAAATATAAATGATGTAATATCTGCTAAGTTATTAATTACTGCTGATGAAAGATTTGTTCTGTATTTAAATGGGAAAAAGATTTGTAAAAGTGATGATAAAATATTTTCGTGGACGAGGCCTCAATTTATCAATATAAAGTCAAAACTAGTTAAAGGTAAAAATGTAATCGCAATCGAAGGTATAAATACTTATCTCAGCATGCCAGGGTTGACTGCCAAATTGTTCATTGAATTTAACAATTCAAAACATAAAATCATTAGAACAAATTCTTCCTGGAAATCTCATAATAAATTTGTTAAAGGATGGAATAAAAAATCTTTTAAAGATATTTATTGGAAAAACTCTAAAATAATATCGGCTTTAGGTGATTTGCCATGGAGAATTCCTGAGAAAGATTTAATTCTGCCTCCTCCAAGTTACATTTGTAAAACTTTTTATGTATCTGAAAAAATAAAAAATGCATACGTTTATATTTCCGCACTTGGATTATATAATCCCTCAATCAATGGTAGACAAATCTATAAGGATAGACTTACACCCGGTTGGACAGATTATAGTATCAGAGTAAATTATTTTGCATATGATGTAACAAAATTTTTGATTGAAAATTCACTTAATACAATTGGAATTATTTTAGCGGGTGGTTGGTATTCGGGTTATTTAGGATGGGAAAGGAAAAGAGGCTACTATGGTAAAGCCCCAAAAGTTATTTGTCAATTGGAAATAGAATATGAAAATGGAAAGAAAGAAATAATTAAATCTGATGAAAGCTGGAAAGCATCTTACGGTCCAATTAGAGAAGCTGATATTTTAATGGGAGAAACTTATGATGCAAAAATGGAAAAGCAAATTGAAGGTTGGAATACAAAATCAATAAATGATAGAAAATGGAATAAAATAAAAAGCTTTGATAAGATTAATATCAAACTTAATTCTCATCCGGGAAATCCAATCAGAATTATTCAAGAATTAAAACCAATAAAAATTACTTCACTTTCAAATAGTAAATGTATTTTTGATTTTGGACAGAATTTTGCAGGTTTTGTTAGAATAAAAGTTAACGGAACAAAGAGCAAAAAAATTGTATTAAGATTTGGTGAAGTGTTAAATGAGGATGGAACATTATATACTGAAAATTTAAGAATGGCTCGTGCCGTCGATACATATTTTACAAGAGGGGAGGATGAAGAAATTTGGGCACCATTGTTCACTTATCATGGATTTAGATATGTTGAAGTTAGTGGATTAAATGAAAAACCAAATGAAAAACCAAATGAAGAAACTCTAACTGGACTTGTACTTCATTCAGACATAACTCGCGCAGGGAATTTCAAATCATCTAATAAGTTATTAAATAAAATCTATGAAAATATAATTTGGAGTCAGCGTTCAAATTATATGGATATACCAACCGATTGTCCTCAACGTGATGAACGACTTGGCTGGACTGCTGATGCAATTGATTTTTTCAAAACGGCGGCATTTAATTTTGATGTTTACTCGTTCTTTAAAAAATGGCTTCATGATTTAAATGATGCTCAAGGAAAAAATGGGGGCTATCCTGCGATTGCTCCTTTTCCTAAATTAAGTGTTGGACCTTTATATTCAGGGGCCGCAGGTTTTGCAGATGCCGGAATAATAACTCCTTACTTCATTTATAAATTTTACAATGATAAAAATATCCTTGAGAAATATTATTCAAACATGCAGCGTTATGTGAACTATTTAATTAAAAATAGTAAAAATTTTATTCGGCCAAATTTTGGATATGGTGATTGGCTTTCTATTGACGCTGAAACTTCAAATGAATTTATTGGAACAGCTTTTTTTGCTCATGACGTAAAATTAATGTCTGAAATTTCAAAAGTACTTGGAAAGATTTCAAAAAGTAAACAATATGAATTATTATTCAAGCAAATTAGAAATTCGTTTAATAATAAATTCGTTTTAAAAGATGGACAGTTAAAAGAAACTACACAAACAGCATCCTTGCTTGCTATAAATTTTAATCTTTTATCAAAAAGAAATACAAATAAAGCATTTAATAATTTGATTAAAGATATAGAATCAAAAGATGAGCATCTTTCAACAGGATTTATCGGTTTGCAATTTTTACTCCCCACTCTTTCTAATTTTGATAGAGAGGATATTGCGTACAAATTATTATTGGATACGAGGTATCCATCCTGGGGTTTTATGATTAAAAATGGAGCAACAACATTGTGGGAGAGATGGAATAGTTATTTGCCTGATAAAGGGATTTACGATCCATTAATGAACTCCTTTAATCATACTTCACTTGGAGTAATTGGTGTATGGTTTTATTCAAATATTGGGGGCATTAATTTATCTCAAAATGGATTTAAGGAAATAATTATAAAACCAAAATTAGGGGGAGATTTAACATTTGCTAACACTTCATACAATTCTATAAATGGTAAAATAGTTTCTAATTGGAAAATAGAAAAAAATAAATTTATTCATGAAATTGAAATTCCAATTAATACAAGTGCTATTGTGTATTTACCGGCAATATCAATAAAAAATATTTATGAAAATGGGAAATCGATTAATCAGGTAAAAAATATTAAATATTTAAAAAGTGAAAATGAATTTATTTGTTTTAAAATATTTTCTGGTAAATATATTTTTAATTCAATAATTAAAAGTGATATTAAAATAAATAATTAAAATTATATTATTCTTTTTAACGATATTTTACATCATAAATCTTTTAATATTTAATTAACAACCACAGATAGAAGCATGAAACAAAAAAAGCACGTTTTATTCTTTACAATTATTGCGGCACTTGGAGGGTTACTATTTGGATTTGATACAGCTGTTATTTCAGGGACAACTGAATGGCTTCAAAAGGTCTACAATCTTAATAGTTTCTGGTTAGGATTTACTGTAGCTAGTGCATTAATAGGAACTATGGTTGGTTCAATATTTATTGGTAAACCTACTGACAAATATGGAAGAAAATTGATTCTAATTGCTCTTGCTGTGTTATACTTTGTTTCAGCAGTTGGTAGTGCATTAGCCTGGGATTGGTATTCATTTTTAATTTTTAGATTTATCGGAGGATTGGGTGTTGGTGGAGCATCCGTGGTCTCACCAATGTATATCGCAGAAATTTCACCGGCAAAATATAGAGGAAGATTAGTTGCTGTTACACAATTTAATATAGTCTTAGGCATTTTATTAGCTTTCTTTTCAAATTATATTATTTCGGGGTTGAACTTAGGTGAAGTTGAGTGGAGATGGATGTTTGGTGTTGAATCATTCCCGGCATTAGCATTTTTTTCCCTATTGTTTTTAAATCCCGATAGTCCAAGATGGTTAATTGCTGTCGGACGAGTTAGTGAAGCAAAAGCTGTACTGGATAAGTGCGGAACTGACTCGGGTAATATCGAATTAGAAATAAATGAAATTAAAAAATCGCTTGATTTAGAACACCATAAATTAAAGGAATCATTCTATTCAAAAAAGTATATTAAACCAATTCTTTTAGCAGTAGTAATTGCCGCATTCAATCAACTTTCAGGTATAAATGCATTAATGTATTATGCTCCTTATATTTTTAAATTAGCCGGAGCTGGAGAAAAATCTGCACTCTTACAAACTGTTGCAATCGGCGGAACAAATTTAATTTTTACAATACTGGCATTAATTATTATTGATAATTTTGGCAGAAAAAAATTAATGTTAGTTGGTTCAGTTGGTTATATCATAAGTTTAATATCTACTTCAATCGCATTTTATAATAATGGCACAGATTTTACCAGTACTGGTAGTGTTGTTGTATTAGCTAGTTTAATTGTTTTTATTGCATCACATGCGTTTGGACAAGGGGCTGTAATTTGGGTTTTTATAAGTGAAATTTTCCCAAATCGTATTCGTGCAAGAGGACAAGCACTAGGAAGCTTTACACTTTGGTTTATGGCAGCTGTTATTTCATGGACATTTCCGATGTTTGCAGAACTTTCGCCCGGGTTCACTTTTGCTTTCTATGCTGCATGTATGGTTGTTCAATTGATTTGGGTATTAAAAGTGATGCCTGAAACAAAAGGAATATCTCTCGAAAAAATTCAGAAAGAATTTGGGATTGAATAATATCAACTTGAAGTTATTGCGTAATTCATTTAAGTATTCAACGAAATATTCGACTTTATAATATCTCAAAATAAATTATAATTTTAAGTGATCTTACGTAAATTATCAAACAACTTATAATCTAATAAGACCACGTTTTTATTATAATTTCTACAAAAATCACATTGTTTGTTTAATTTCATTTTAAGTAAGAATTCGAAAAAAATCCTTGCAACACAAGGATTACAGAATTAGATACCTCTTTGTTTTTTGTTCCTATTTTCCCAAAGTTTACATGCAAGGGAGTATTTTATGAAGTACAATACAGACCAATCTTTTTTTCCTGTCTTATTAAATCTTAATAAGTTCCCATGCTTAGTAGTTGGCGGCGGTAAAGTAGCCTATAGAAAGGTTTTAACGCTATTGGAATTCAATGCGGAAGTTACTGTTTTAGCCCCTAAAATCTGCAAACCTTTAGTTGATTTTGATAAGCAAAAGAAAATTAAAATTATTAGAAAATTCTACAACAGTGAATTTCTAAAAAACTATAAAATTGTTTTTAGCGCCACAGATAATTCTAAAGTAAATCAAATGGTTCGGGATGATTGTACTAAAGAAAATATATTATTAAATGTTGTTGATAATCCTGTATTATGTGATTTTATTTTACCAGCAAATATTAGGAGAGGAGACTTAACAATATCTGTTTCATCCCAGGGAAAAGCACCTTTCTACACAAAAGAAATGAAAAGAAAATTGGAGCAATATGTTTCACCTACCTATGCTGACATTATGAATCTTGCAGGTGAATTTAGAAAACAATTATTGAATTACTTTGAGAGAAATGAAAAACAGATATCTAAAACAGAAGCAGCAAAATTAAAAACGAATATATTTAAAAGATTCACTAGTCAAGATTGGGAAAAGATTCTATCTGAAAATGGAGAAAAGAGCTCAAGGCATTATGTTCAAAAACTTTTAAAAGAAAATAAATTACTCAAATAAAATTATAATCTGTTAGGCTATGAGTAATCCAAAAATCTTAAAGAAAAAAATAACCATCACTTTTATTGTAGTGATTCTTTTAATCCTTTTTAGCGGTGTCCTAGGCTGGAAATTAACACAGCAGATTGAGCGAAGCGATAAAATTATAGCTACCGTTCATACTCTTAAGGAAGCTGAACTTCAGTTGAGACGGGAAGAAAAAAATCTTTTGATCAGAGGTTATACTCAGCAACGATATCTCCGTTGGCAGAATGCAAAAGAAAATTTCCATCAAAGGTTTGGTGAATTAATTGGAATGAAAGCTTTGAGTGATTCTGAAATAAATGCTATTAAAGTTGATTACTCAGAAATGTCAAGTACATACACAAATTTCTTCCATGAAATTAAGACTGATTCACTTAGTCAAAATAAAATTATTAGTTACGATGAACAATTTAAGCAAATAGGTAGGAAAACAATTGAAATGATAAATAACATATTAACTCGTGAACAGGAATTGTCAAATAAAACAGATTGGCAGGCAAATATCTTGATTGTAATATTTATCATCATCTTTGTTGCGACTACCAGCTTTTTAATCGTAAACGTAATCAAACATTTATAAAAGAGATAATTATTTAACGGAATAAAAAATGGAACAAGGGAAAGTTTATTTAGTTGGTGCAGGGCCAGGCGATCCTGAACTAATTACTGTTAAAGCATTGAATAGATTAAAACAAGCAGATGTTGTTGTTTATGACAGGTTAATAAACAATGATTTATTAAACCAATGCAAAAAAAATTGTGAGAAAATATTTGTTGGTAAAGAGTCCGGTTATCATCCTATAGAACAATCACAGATTACTGAAATTTTAATTATAAAAGCTAAGCTTGGATTCAATGTAGTTAGATTAAAAGGCGGAAACCCATTTGTTTTCGGAAGAGGTTCTGAAGAAGCCATAGATCTAAAAAATGCGGGTATCGAATTTGAAATTATTCCGGGGATTACATCTGGCCTGTCTGCCCCGGTTTATGCAGGCATTCCGATTACTCACAGAGGATTAATTACTCAATGTGTTTTGATTACTGCACATGAATGCCCCGGAAAGCCTGAGACTCAAGTCGATTGGGAAAAACTTGCAAAGCTGAAAAATACTAACTTAATAATTTATATGGGTGCTTCAAGAATTGACAGAATTTGTAATGAGTTAATCAAACATGGAATGAGTCCCGCTATGTATGCTGCAGCTATTGAAAATGGGACTCTAACCAAGCAAAGAACAATAGTTGCCAGGCTTGATAATATGGGAGAAGAATTTAAAAAGCAAAATGTTCAACCTCCTGTAATTATCATGGTTGGGCCTACCATCGCACTTAAGAGATGAAATTTCATGGTTTGAGAATAAGCTTGAAGCTGATTTCAATACGCCTTTACAAAAAACCTTTGAAAAAATTCTTAATGAAAGTAATACGAACTTTGAAGGAGCCGAAAAAGTATTGAGCAATTTTAAGTATGATAAGCATTCTAATTAACTAATCATTTTAAATCATCAAAGGCAATTAAACAGAAGTTTGATTAAAAGAAACTTTGGATTAGTCTTCATTTCTTTTGCAGAATAAAAATGAAAATATTTAGTATTTATCTACCTGTTGTTGGAATTCATTTTAATGTTTTGCTACTTGTTGTAATCGGGTTTTGCGTTGGTGTTATAGCAGGCTTTTTTGGCGAAGGCGGCGGCTGGTTTGTAACCCCTGCATTAAACATATTTGGATTTCCCATGGCTTTTGCAATAGGTACTTGCCTTTCCAATATTTTTGGACAATCAATAGGTGCTTTAAAGAAGCATCATAAGATGGGGAACATTGATTGGAAATTAGGGTCAGTTTCAATTTTAGTCTCTATTATTGGATTTGAAACTGGTTCAAGAGTCGTAGCTGCTCTGGAAAGTTCGGGTAATGCCGGGGGTGTAATCAGGTGGTGCTATGTTGTTTTTCTATCTGGATTAGGATGCTTTATGTTTTATGATTATTTCGTGTTACAAAAAAAACAGCTTACCAGTGAAGATGATCCAAATGCGATTTCTGAAATTCAACCATATCGAACTAAGATAGCAGAAAAATTATATGACATAAAAATTCCTCCTATGATTTCCTTTCCAGCTTCACAAATTGAATCTGTTTCTCTGTGGATAATAATAATTATATTTTTATTCACTGGATTTTTCTCCGGCTTGCTTGGCATTGGCGGCGGTTTCATTATCATGCCCACACTTATTTATGTAATCGGACTTCCAACAGTTATTGCTGTTGGCACTACTTTAATAACAGTTTTGTGCAGCTCTGCTTATGGATGTTTTATATATGCTATTAATGGCCGTGTAGAATTGATTGCAGCAATTATTCTGTTAATCGGTGCATCTGTTGGTGCACAGATTGGAGCTACTGCAGTTCGTTATATTAAAGGATACGGCATCAGGCTTTTATTTGCAATCATGATAGTATTTGCTGCATTATCTGTTACAACAGAACAATTTTTTCAAATAACAGGGACACACATTTTTCAAACACTTGCTGAAATTATTTTGATAGGAACTGCTCTCAGCATTACTACAATCATTATTGGTAAGCTCATACTTGAATTAAGAAGAGAAAAAAAGGCAAATAAAGTTTTAATTAACGAACCTGATTAAAATACAGGAGTAGTATGGATTTTTTTAATATCTATTTACCGGTAGCCGGTATAGAATTTAATATTCTGCTTCTATTATTAATTGGATTTTGTGTTGGGATACTTGGAGGTTTTTTTGGAGTAGGAGGCGGATGGATTGTTACTCCGGCATTAAACATTTTCGGTTTCCACATGGCTTTTGCAATTGGAACAGACCTTTCAAATATCTTTGGACAATCAATCGGTGCGGTTAAGAAACATCAAAAGATGGGGAATATAGATTGGAAATTAGGGCTCATTTCTATAATTACTTCTGTAATAGGGTTAGAAATTGGATCTGAAGTTATAATTGCTCTTGAAAAAGCAGGGGATGTTGGTATAATAGTCCGGTGGTGTTATATGTTTTTACTGTCTTCTCTCGGCGCATACATGATGTATGACTATTTTGTTTCCAATCCCAAAAGCGAAAAAAGTATTGAACAAGGTCAGAGTGAAAACCCTGGCAAAGTTATAAAAACTAAAAGAAGTAAAATTTCAGAAAAACTTTACAAAATAAATATACCTCCGATGATTTCATTTCCAGCTTCGGATATTGATGGAGTATCAATCTGGATTATTTTTTTAATTTTTTTGTTTACAGGATTTATGTCCGGGTTTTTAGGAGTAGGCGGCGGTTTTATTATTATGCCGGCACTTATTTATTTAATTGGACTTCCCACTACTATTGCTGTTGGAACTAGTTTAATTACTGTTCTCTTCAGCGGCGCTTATGGATGTTTTACTTATGCAATGAAAGGGCGGGTTGAATTAATAGCAGCTTTTATAATGCTTATTGGTGCAGCAATCGGTGCACAAATTGGCAGCACCGCTGTAAAGTATGTTAAAGGTTATGGGATAAGATTATTGTTTGCAATTATGATTATTCTTGCAGCATGTTCTGTTGCAACGGAACAGTTCTATAAATTAACAATGAAGCAACTCTTTCAAACTATTGCCGGAGTTGTTTTGATTGGAACTGCATTATCGCTTTCTATTGTGATAATTGGAAAACTTATAATCGAATCAAAAAAAGAAAGTAATAAATAGCAATAAGATTAATTAACAAAATAAAGTGAAGATATGGATTTCTTTAATATCTATTTACCAGTAGCAGGAATCGAATTCAACGTATTATTATTACTCTTGATCGGTTTTTGTGTCGGAGTTCTTGGGGGGTTCTTCGGTGTTGGCGGGGGTTGGATAGTTACACCTGCACTAAATATCTTTGGTTTCCACATGTCTTATGCAATTGGAACAGACCTAGCAAATATTTTTGGGCAATCTATAGGTGCAACAAAAAAGCACCATAAAATGGGGAATATTGATTGGAAGCTTGGTTGGGTCTCAATCGTTGCATCTATAGTTGGATTGGAAATTGGATCTCAGATTGTTCTTGTTTTAGAAAAAGCAGGCGATGTCGGTTCAATAGTGAGATGGTGTTACCTTGTTCTCATGTTTGGACTGGGTTCACTTATGTTTTATGATTATCATACGTCTAATCCAAATAACAAAATGCGCAAATCAAATTCAGGGGAAGAATCAAAAACAAAATCAGGTAAAATTAAAATTGCAGAGCGGCTTCATAAAATAAACCTGCCGCCAATGATATCTTTTCCGGCTTCTGGCATTAAGTCTGTTTCTTTATGGATTGTTATAATGGTTTTTTTATTTACCGGTTTTTTATCCGGGTTTTTAGGTGTTGGTGGCGGATTTATAAGAATGCCTGCGTTAGTTTATTTGATAGGAGTTCCAACTGTTATTGCTGTTGGTACTGATTTAATGAGTGTTCTATTTGCCGGAGCTTACGGTTGTTTTACATATGCACTCAAAGGACGAGTAGAATTTATTGCTGCTTTTATTATGCTGATTGGCGCTTCAATAGGTGCTCAAATCGGAGCTACTGCTGTGAAGTATATAAAAGGTTACGGGATTAGATTATTATTTTCTATAATGATAATATTAGCTGGCTGTTCAATAGCACTTGAGCAAGCTTATAAATTTACTGAAATTCCTTTTTTCTCAACAACGGCAGGATTTGTTTTAATGGGAACTGCAGTTTTAATGACTCTCATAATTATCATCAGGCTTGTTATTGAAGCTAGAAAAGAATTGAAACATGCGAAAGTATAAACAAGTTGTTATTTATTTTAAAATGAATTGTTCTAAAAAATAATACAGTTATTAGAACATGATATACTTTTTTGAAAAATAAAGATTTAAGTTTAAATAAGTAAAAGGAATTTTAATTATGTCAATTAAAAAGATTATCACAATAGTACTTTTCTGTTGTATCTTTGCAGGCACTTGCAGTGTTACATACGCTGGCGGAGGAATAGGCGGCAAGCAAGAAACGGCAATAAATAAAAAGATAGATACAAAAGACCTTACAGGGATAAATTTGTGGATAGCAGAATTATATAATAATAACAGACTAATGTATGCCGTAGTTGTAACTTCAGTTATGGCAGCTTTAGGTTCGATTATGGCTTTTGGAACTGACTTGGTGTTAAAACGTTTCGGAATGAATGTCTCCAAAATTTCACACAGTGAATGAAGGCAACAAAGAAAAGAGTTGATGTTAAAGTTGGCTATTGTTCAATTGCTTAATTGTTAAATTGTTATCCAAAATTAGAATAATAAATCCTTTAATTATTTTCTTACAATTTAACAATTAAACTATTTAACAGTTAAACAATAATTTGATTAAATGTGAATATAGGAATTAATTGAAGCCACTTGAAAAACTTAGATATCTCAGCATTTCTACCCGCATTTCTATTTTACTTGGGATAATTATACTTCTTACTATGGGAGCTTTCTCAACTTTCAGCCTTGTTAAACAAAAAGAAGATGCAATTAAATCAATAAGCAGTAATACGGAACAGCTTAATCAAACCATAGAAAAAATTTTAAGAGTAAGCATGCTGAAGAATAGGCGTGATGATATTTCTTCGGCTATAAATAATATTGTTGGGAATGAAAATATTAAATCAATAAGAATATTAAATCATGATGGAGTAATAAAATTTTCTTCTGTGAAATCAGATATTGATGATAACATTTCTCAAAAGAGCCAGTTATGTGTAGGTTGCCATGAAAAAGGGAATATAAATCATACTAATAATTTAAAAAATTTTAACAGCAGCAGGTTAGATGAAAAGAATAATCTCATATATTATTCTTTACCAATTTATAATGATAAGAGTTGTTATGGAGGGCCATGTCATTCTTCCGAAATACAATCTTTAAATAGTGATAAAAGAATAGATGATTCTGCTCTATCATTAATTCCCGCTCATGATTCTTCACGTACAATACTTGGTTTTATTGAAATCGATGTATCGATAAAAAAAATTATTTCAGAACTAAACGGCACACAAAATCAATTAATGATTCTTACTGTTTTATTTGCCTTAATTGCTTCTTTAATTACATATTTTTCTATTCAATATTTTATTGGCAAGCCGGTTAATAATTTAATGGAAGGAACTTTAAGGGTAGCTAAAGGCAATTTCCACAGTGAGATTCCACCTGGGAAAGCCGAACTTGGTGTATTAGCAGAATCATTTAACAAAATGCAGAAACAATTAATTTTTACTCAAACTCAATTAATTGAATCTGAAAAGCTTGCATCTGTCGGGAAGCTTTCCGACGAAATCGCTCATGAGATTAACAACCCTTTAACAGGAATAATTGTTTTCAGCGAAAGCCTTTTAAATGACCCGAAAATAGCTGACTTAAAAAATGACG
The DNA here is from genome assembly GCA_963775245.1 of uncultured Bacteroidota bacterium. Taxonomy (GTDB): domain Bacteria; phylum Bacteroidota; class Ignavibacteria; order Ignavibacteriales; family Ignavibacteriaceae; genus CAVSWT01. Next base: position 43,343 of record CAVZID010000021.1, on the reverse strand, counting down.
TAGAATTTATTAGAGAGGAAGCTTTAAAAATAAGGCAGAGCATTAGAAATATCTTATCTCTTACAAAACGCGACAAACCTGTTTTCAAACCAAGTAATTTAAGTAAAATTATTTTACAGGCAATTTCTGTAGTAGAAAAGCTTTCTAATTTTCGTAACATTAAAATTATTACAAGTGTTCCAAAAACACTTCCGAATATTTCCGCTGATTCAAATTTAATGGAGCAGGTTTTTCTCAACCTGCTTTTATTATCTTCCGAATTCATGGAAGGTGGAGGAATAATTAATGTTATAGTTTCGGTTTTGGCAAATTCACTTGAGGTGAATTTTAATTATTCAGGTAGTATCATGCCTTCAAATATTTTACAGAATATATTTGAACCGTCTAATGACGTAGAGATAGCTGAATATAGAAAAATTAAAATCAGCCTTGGTGTTTGTAAAGATATAGTTGAAATGCATAAAGGGAATATTAATATCAACTTAACTGAAACAGGTACAATAGTAATAATCGAATTGCCGAAAGTGTAAATATTGGAAAGTGAAGTTAAAATACTTGCAATTGACAGTGAAGATGTTATTCTTAAATCAATTGTTAAAGCATTAAAAAATGATAATAAAAATAAGTATGTAGTTAAGACTTGCAATACTGCAATGGAAGGATTAAAATTAATACGAAACGATATTTTTGATTTAGTTTTTTTAGATATTGTTTTGCCCGGGATGAATGGAAATGAAGCTTTAAGAAGAATAAAAAATGTTTACCCTGAAATTCCTGTTGTTATTATGTCTGGATTTGCTAACACAAAATTTCATTCCGGTAAAAGTGAAAAAGAAATTTTGAAAGAAGAACGTTCAAACAATATCGCCGGATTTCTTTTAAAGCCGTTTACAATAAATGAAATATTATCTATGATGCATCGAATTTTAAATCTTGATTAAAAAGCAGAAAAAGCAAATAATTAATAGATAACAAAAATAAAAAATAATAGCGATGATTTTTTTTAAGAAAAAAGCAAAAGCCAAAACAGAAGATTTAATTTCATTTAAAGAAAAGCTTAGATTTTTCCAGAATCTTTTAAATTCAAACGATGAAGCATTAAAGCAGATGGGAAGCTTGAGCGAATTGCTTGTATCAGGTGAACCATTTTCAAAGGGAGAGATTTATAAAATATTCTCTGATATTTTGGTCAACACAAAAGAAGTTACAAAAAATCTTTCTTCTATGTGCAGCGGTAAATATAAATCGCTTATTAATTACGTAAATAGAATTCAGGATAGATGTAATGAAATAATAGCACCAGGATCGTATTGTTCTGTAAAAAATGAATGTGATGAAACCAACTGCCTTGATTGTGAAAAAGTTGAAACTGAAGTATTAGACAGCACAAAATTTCCTTATGCTTACCAGGTTGATGAAATTACAATGGACCATACAAGGGAAGTAGGCGGTAAGATGAGCCGGCTTTGCGAAATTCATAATAGATTGTTAATCCCTATTCCCGATGGCTTTTGTATTACCACCAGGTTTTTTGAAGACTTTTTAGCTCAAGGTGATTTATACAATCAAATCGATAAAGCAATATCTTCAATTGACTTTAATGATAATGCACAAGTTCAGCAAGTAAGCCAGGTGATTCAAGCATTCATAATTTCCTCTCCTATACCATTGCTTATTGAAAATATTATTCTTCACAAGTATGATTATTTAGCAAGCAAGCACGGCGAAGTTCTGGTATCGGTAAGATCAAGCGCTGTTGGTGAAGATGATCTTCATTATTCTTTTGCCGGCCTTCATTATACGGCATTGAACGTGAGCAAGGCGAATCTAATTGATGCTTGTTTTGAAGTTTTAATTTCAAAGTATTTACCGCGGTCCCTTGTATATCGTTATTTAACAGGCTTGCAGGATATAGATATGCCAATGAGTATTGGCTGCTTGCAGATGATTGATTCCGAAGTTAGCGGAGTATTATTTACAAAAGATCCGCTGGGAGGCCGGCCAGGAATGATTATTCATGCAGTGAGAGGCTTGGGAACAAAAGTAGTTGAAGGAAGTGTTACTCCCCAAGAATTTATTGTTGATACATCTAATTTTAAAGTATTAAAATTCAGTCACGGTAACCAGCAATTCAAAACAGTCCCAAGAGAAGTTGACGGCTTGCATGAAGAAATAATTCCTGATGAGTTTTTTAGAATACCCTGTCTAAATGATCATCAAATTAAAGAAATTACAGAATATGCTTTACGTATAGAAAAATATTTTGATACACCTCAAGATATTGAGTGGACAATTGATAAAGAGGGAAAAATATTTATTCTGCAATGCAGGCCTCTTGCAGTCTCAGCAGCAAACGGTTCTAATAATGGGAGAAAAATTACTGATAACGAAATAGAGGCAAAATATCCTGTCTTGATTGATGAAGGAACGTGTGCAAGCCTTGGAGTATGTTCCGGAAAAGTTTTTGTGATGAACAGGATAAAAGATCTTGTCAATTTTCCATCAGGAGCAATACTTGTTGTTAAAAAAACTCTGCCGGAAATAACGAGGGTTTTACATAAAGCATCTGGCTTAATAGCAGATATAGGAAACACTACAGGGCATCTATCTATTATTGCTCGTGAGTTAGGTATTCCGGTAATTGTTAATACAATTAATGCTACAAGCACTTTAACCAACGGCATGGTTGTTACAATCGATGCGGCACATAATAGAGTTTATCAAGGGATAGCTCAAGAATTAATTCAATATTACAAGTCGATTTCCAGTAATAAAAATGCTTTTATTAAAAGCCCGATGCATAGAATTTGGGAAAATATTTCAAAATTGGTTATTCCGTTAAACTTAACAGACCCCGGTGCACAAGAATTTGCTTCTGAAAATTGTAAAACACTTCATGATGTTACCAGGTTTGCACATGAATGTGCGATGAGAGAAATGTTTTCTCTTTATGAATCTGCAGAATATGAAGACAAGCACGCCTACCCATTAAAATTTTCTGTTCCATTAGATATTCATGTGATTGATTTAGGAAATGGTTTAATAAATGTTGAAGGGAAGAAAAAACATATAACACCGGATAATGTTATTTCCAAACCGTTTCTTTCTTTAATGAAAGGAATGACAGCACCAGGAATTAGGTGGGCAGGCCCTTTGCCGATAGATCTAAAAGGGTTTACAAATCTGCTAATGTCAAATGTAGTTGATTCAAACCGGGGTGATAGAGATTTGGGAAGTAAAAGCTACGCTATAATTTCCGATTGTTATTTGAACTTCTTTTCAAGGTTAGGTTATCATTTTTCAAGGCTTGATGCCTATGCAAGTGATGAGTTGAATAATAATTATATCAATTTTAATTTTCGCGGCGGTGCTGCAGATCCAATCAGAAGAATGAGAAGAGCAAAAATAATTACAAAAGTTTTAGAAACCTTAAACTTTACAGTTACTCACAGGAATGATCACGTTTTAGCTACGATAAGGAAAATACCTGCCTCATTAATTTTAGAATATTTATCCGAAATCGGGAGATTGATGGGTGCAGTCAGAAATGTTGACGTAACATTAACAAGTGATGAAAGTATTGATAAGTTTGTGGATGCTTTTTTGAAAGGGGATTCTGCACCAGCATTAAAGTTTATGGAAGAATAGAAATAAATTCTTCTATTCTTCCATTAAAATTAAATTAAACAGAAGCCGCAACCTGCTCAACTCCAATAGATTCTTGCTTTGAAATTTCCGCTGCTTTACTTTTCACTGCTGCAGCATATATTGCTAACGGCCTATATAATAAATGACTCCATTTACCAAACGGAACTTCAACCGCAAGCATTGGTACTAAAATAGCCATGTGTACTGTATAGGTAACATAAGTCATCATTGGTAAATCGGAAACACGGAATATATGAAGCAGAATGCCTGAAAGTGTTGTTAGGAAAAGTAATGATGGGAATAACCAATCTGAAAAATGACTGAACTGATGCATCTCGGTTTTCTTACCCATACGGTCAATTAAAATCCAGGCTGTGGAGACTAACAAAACAAGTGTTGCATAGTATCCAAGAAAACTTGTCCAGTGAATACTGGTGTTATTAACCTGGAACCATGGCAGAAAAACAATCACAAGTGTAAACATAATTGCATAGCCGCTTACAAGAAAGAAATGACGGTACCAGTTTTTAAAAGTTTCATCGCTATTACATTCTTTCCAGCGTTTCTGTGTTAATAATTGCCATACAATAATAGGGAGGTGGGTAAAATATAAACGAACAGGAATTTTTTGTCCATGGACTAATCCATAAAACATGCGTGAGGCATTACTTAATAGAAGTAAACCTAAAAATACCGCCATAATTCTATCGCCAGTATCAACTATGTTAACAGGTGCAAACTTTTCAAGCATAACCGTAGACAGCGCCGCTGGTCCGGAATGGTTCAGCAGACCAAAGCCAAAATTGTCAGGAATCGTAAACAGTAATACTATTGCTGCGGCCACCAGTGCCAGGATGCCGATTTCCCAAAACACTGAACGGTACATCAAGCGAGACAGCCCGGTCCAATCATACTGAGATGTTAGAAACCTTCTTAAAGCCATCATTGTCTCGCCGGGATTGCCCTTTCGGGGACATCGTTTGGAACAATCACCGCAATAGAAGCACAGCCACGGACCCGGATCTTTGAGTAGCTGGTCTTTCAAGCCCCATTGAGCCAGCAGCATCTGCTTACGTGGAAATCCATATTCTTCAGTGGATAATTGACAGGCAGATGAACAAGTAGCGCACTGATAACATTTTTTTAAATCTTCTCCACCGTTTGCTTTTATATATTTAATAAGTTTTACATCCGGTTTAATTAAATTCCTATCGTTCATAATAGTAACCTGAAATATTTTTTAGTCTATTTATTAAACTGCATTGTCTTTTCTCCGAAGAGACAATACTTTAACCAATTAAAACCAAACAGTAATAATTCTTTATCGTCTTCTTTTATTTTTTTAACTGTTACTTCATCAACTTTAAATCTTTTTAAGAATGTACTCTGAAATACAAATTCTCTGAATTTATCAATGTTGTAACAGACGGTATAAAACATTTCAAGTTTTGCGGGTTCAAGTTGTTTTTTTGTCTTAAAATATTCATGTAATGAAATTTCTTTGAAATGCTCACCCATCTCAGTAAACTCTTCGACATTCTGATCTTTCATCCATTTATCTACTGTCCAGTTTGAGTCTTCTTCAAAACCCCTACATACGGATTCCTCAAGAAGAAAATAAAATTCTCCTACTCCATTTTCATCAGCTTCTTTTGGAGATGCAACTCCCAGGGGAAACATTCTGCATGACCATGGCCTGTCTTCATAAACAGAGCATCCTTCATCAGTAACAAACGGACAAGATTTGTTTTCATCATTATCCATTTTTAACATTACTACAGGATGATTTTGTTTTTCATCTATTGGCAGGAGAGTGTACTTGTCTAAGAATACTTGTGAAGATATTTTTAACCTGTTCTTCAACCGAATAATATCATAAGGGGTTAAAAATATATTCACATCGCTGCAGCATTTATTAAAGCAGCTAACATTTTTGTTACAACCAAACTTAAACTTACTTTCTTTATTTAATCTTGGAAAGTCAGCGAGAATTGTTTCTTTTAATTTTTGTAGTTCTTCCATAGTATTCACCTTTTATTCTGAGCTGCATTGCTGCAAACAATTAGGCAGGGTTCGCAGTTCATTCGATTATAAAATTTTTCAATGCGTCTTTAGACCACACCGGGAGCGGCCCTTCTTCCCCGTTGGCAGGGTTGTATCTATACCGGTAAGAAATATTTTGGCTGAATTTGCTTCTCATCCAGTCCCATCCTTTTATATAATAAGGGCATTCATCATTAAAGCAAACATATTGATGTTCAACTTCCCATGATGATTCAGGAGGACACAACCATTTTTTTAACGGCCGGTTGCAATGAGGGCAATTTCTAATTTCTTCAATTTTCATAATTGTTATTTTTAATTTATCATTTACAAAAAAAGGAATCCCGCGTTAAACAGGATTCCTTTTGAACTTTGATTTATCCAAAAGATAATCCCCTATATATCCGGATAAATACTAATCCACTATTGAAAGTATTGGTTTTGAGAATACGTCCCATTTATCTGTCTTAGGATCCCATTTCATATTAACAAATACTTTCCAGTCTTTTTGATCCATTGCAGGTTTATCTGAACGGAAATAGTATCCAGGCCATCTTGTTTCTTCTCTAAATAAGATAGCTCTTACGTGAGCTTCAGCCTGCCACATTCTGTGAACGTTTTCCCAACATCTCATTAATTCATGAAGATCTGCTGCAGCAAGTTTAGTAGAATCTTCTTTCAAATAATTTAAGAGATCAAGTCCTTTCTCTAAAAGGCTCTTGCTGGTTTTGAATTGTGATGAAACTCCGCCTGCATATTCATCCATAATTTTTTGAAGCCTGAACATAAACATTTTAGGCTTAATATAATTTGGATTAACTTCAGGATCACTTGAGGTTTTACTGAATTCAGCGTAAACATCAATAGGTTTCAGAATTTCATTTTTCAGTGCATCTATTTCAGCTTGATTATAATTAATAGGATTTGGATTATCTACGATATAATCAATAGCAGCTTTTGCAGCAATACGGCCTTCTGCATGAGAACCAGATGAGAACTTATGGCTTGAAGCACCAGAAGCATCACCGGCACAGAAAATACCTTTTATTGTTGACATATTTGCATAGCCCCAGAAGTATTCAGCAGGAGCCAAATCTTTTGGACCGCTTACCCATGCGCCTGAAGCACCTGAATGTGAGCCGATAAAGTATGGTTCAGCAGCAGCAATTTCTGAAGGTTTTTCTTCAGGGGCTGTATTTGTGCCTGCCCATAAGATAGCCTGGGAAATGGTCATATCTAAGAAATCTTCCCATGCTTCCGATTCCAATTCTTTTAGTTTTTTCTTTGCGGCTTTTTCGTCACCGGCTTCTGCAGCAATTTTTTTAATTGCTTCATCGGTTTTCATATAAATTGGCCCTTTGCCATCCATAACATCAAGCATCATTAACCAATTTCTTAAATTAGCAGGAACAGGTTTTACTTTTCCATAAGGAACCCATTTTTCCAATTCGGGCTGTCTTTCAACCATATAATTGCCATCGTCAGCATTAGTTGCCCTGGATTTGAATAACAAGAACCATGCACCAACTGGACCGTAAGCATCTTTAAATCTTACAGGAATAAACCGCACTTCCTGGCAGGTCATTTCTGCTCCGGCTTTAAGTGTAAAGTATGCGCTTGATCCTGCATTCCATGGTGGATACCATGCACGGCCAAGTCCTTCACCGGTTGAACGAGGTTTAAATACATGAACAGCACCGCCCATAGCTACGAGTACTGCTTTTGATTTGAAGATATAAAATTTTTCTTCACGTACACTAAAACCAACTGCGCCAACGCAAACATCGCCGTCCATAAGAGGGCCAACAATGAATACTCTTTCATAAATATTTTCAGCGCCGATAGCATTTTTAGCTGCTTCAGCAACAATCACTTTGTAAGATTCGCCGTTAATCATTAACTGCCATTTACCTTCATGAACATAATTGTTATCTGCATCTTTCCAGATTGGGAGTCCCCACTTTTCGAATAAATGAACAGATGAATCAACATGCCTTGCGATATTGTAAACTAAGTCTTCACGTGTAATACCCATTAAATCGCTTCTGACGTATTTTACATAATCTTCTACAGTATTTTTCCCGTCTTTAATTCCAACGTATTGGTTTATAGCTGAAAGCCCCATAGCCACTGCACCGCTTCTGTCAACAGCAGCTTTATCAACCATAGTAACTTTCAAGCCGTTCTTCTTTGCCCAATAAGCAGCTTCTACTGCTGCCCCGCAAGCTGCCATACCACCGCCAATTATCAATAGATCGGTATTTACTTCTTCAGTTTTGAAATTTGCCATAATATTTTCTTCCTCCTAATTCTTAATTGTTACTACTTCAGGAAGACCTAAAGACTCAGGCTCGGTATATAGAACAGGGCTCTTGAGGTCATCGTTACTTGTGTTCCATCCGCCATCCGGTACTGCTTTCCCTTCTTCTGTGGTTCGAATAGGAAATTTAAATCTCTTTAACACACCATTGCGGAATTTAACTGTCCACATAATTGAGTCTGTGCTTCTCATTGGTGTAACAGTCGCTCCTAGAGGGACAAAGTCAGCATAACCGCGTACTTCAACAGCCTGGTTCGGGCATATCTTAACACAGTTGTAACATTCCCAGCACATTTCTGGTTCGCAGTTGTATGCCTTCATTGAATCCTTATTCAACACCATAAGGTCATTAGGACAGATGTGCTGGCAAGCTGTTTTATCCAGCGCCTTGCATCCATCGCATTTATCAGGAATTACATAACTCGGCATTATATTATCTCCTTTATTATAATTGATAACGAATTGATATTTGAATTTTTCATAATTATGATTTAATTATTTTTTACCATCAGTTTTCATATCACCAGTAGCAAACTGATGCATTTTTATTTCTACTTTTTCTTCAAGCTTTGCATAATAATCTCTTAAGATTGTTAAAACTTCAGGACGGCTAAATTCAGCAGGAACATCTCCGCCTTCCGAAAGTGCTTTTCTAAGAGCAGTTCCACTTAAGAATAATCTATCTTCTTTTTTGTGAGGGCAGGTTTTCATTGAAGCCATACCGCCGCATTTAAAGCACCAAAATGTCCAGTCAATTGGAAGAGGCTTTAATTGCAAAGAACCTTCCGGAATTTCATAAAAGATTTTTTGTGCATCAAAAGGCCCATAATAATTTCCAACACCGGCATGATCACGGCCAACAATAAGATGTGTACATCCGAAATTCTGTCTGAATACACCATGAAGTAAAGCTTCTCTTGGGCCGGCATATCTCATATCCAATGGATATCCGCCGCATACAACAGAATCTTTCACAAAATAATTTTCAACCAGAACGTTGATACATTTTGCTCTTACTTCTGCAGGAATATCGCCTGGTTTTAGTTTTCCTACTAATTGATGAATGTAAAGTCCGTCAGTTACTTCCAGAGCTATCTTAGCTAAGAATTCATGTGAACGGTGCATTGGATTACGAAGCTGTAATGCTGCAATTGTTCTCCATCCTTTTTCAGCAAATATTTTTCTGCTTTCTGCAGGTCGTTGATAGAGTTCTCCAAATTCGTTAGGAAAATAACTTTCTGAAAGAACTTTTACCGGCCCTGCAATATTCCAATCCAATTGTTCCATAACCATTTTAACACCCGGATGTTCAGGATCATTGGTTGTATAAACGTTCTTACATTCAAAATCTTTATCGATCTGGTATTTATCAGTAACTTTCATTGTAGCCATGATCTCATTTGTTTCCCCGCTAACCAAAGTTATTTCATCATTCAGATTTAACGATTTGGCTACTTCATCAGTTACAGATAAAGTAATTGGTATTGGCCAGAACAATCCGTTGGACATTTTCATGTCTTTACAAACGCCTTTCCAATCCTCTTTTGTCATAAAACCATCAAGAGGAGTGAATCCTCCGATTCCCAACATTATTAAATCGCCGGTTTCACGACTTGTTAGCCGGATTTGCTTTAATGTTTTGGCTTTCTTGAATTCTTCTTCTTTTTCCTTACCGCATAGTAGAAGAGCTTTTAGCTGATCGCTGCCATGTGGGCTTATCAATGTGCTATTTGACATAACATTCCCTTCCGTTAATAATATTTAATTTATCCTGATTTACTTGAAGACTTAGTAATGAAAATGCCTGTTCATTTACCCCTTCTAAAAAGAATTTTCTTCCCTGAGTTTTTGCTTGGCTATGCCCAAATTGAACAGGCAATTTCATCTCCCTTAAAATTTAGTTTCCATTTTTTTGAAAACATTTTGTGTAGTTAACAATAATAATTCTGATTAAAACTTATCGCTATGTGTCAGTAAAATCAACGCGTTAATACATTTTGTAATCATGTTGTTGTTCAATTTATTTTGGATTAATGGCTCTATAAAAACCAGTAAATCTTGAGTGATTTCAATCAACTTTTCCTTAACTTTTAAGCTAAAAAATCATTCAACCATTCAATTTTGTAACATGCAATTATTTACATTCCTTTATAAGGATTGAATCCAATTTCCGTCATCTCTTCAACAAATTCATTAAATATTGTTGGAATTTTTTCATACTCATCAATTGAGAGAGTAATTAACTTTACTCTTTCTGGTTCAAGCACTAACTGTTTTAATTTTTCCTGAACATTTTCCATTCGTTTATTTGCAAGTTCGCTGCCTTTTACAAAGTGGCATTGATAGTCATCGCCATATTTACAGCCGATTAAAAGTATTCCGTCAAATCCGCGGGAAAGTGCATCTGCAATCCATACTGTATTTACGGAGCCAAGGCATCTTACCGGAATCACTCTAATATTTGGGTCATATTGAAGTCTATTCCTTGCCGCTGTATCCAGTGATGGATAAGCATCGTTCTCACAAAGGAAAGCAAGCACTCTTGGTTTCTCTTCAAATTCATCCGGTATCTCAATTGATTTAATCATAGATGAAATCATATTAACAGAATAATCTTTAAAAGAGATAACTCTTTCCGGACAGGCGCCAAGGCAAATACCACATCGACGGCATCTTGCAAGATTTGGAAGTGGAGTACCTTTCTCATCTTCATCCAAAGTTCCAAAAGGACATTCTTCCGTACACCGTTTACATTGCGTGCAGCGCTGCATGAAGAACTCAGGATAAGATTGATCGCCTGACCTTGGATGAACTGCTTTACCTGTTTTTGAGGTATGAATAACTTGAATAGCTTTTAATGCAGCTCCATAAGCATCTTTTTTACATGTAGAAATATCCATTGGTGCTCTTACTGAACCGGCGGCATAAATACCGGTTCGCCTGGTTTCATAAGGGAAACAGATGTAATGCGAATCCGGGAAGCCATATTTTAATGTCGGTAAATCAGTTCCTTGCCTGTAAGATAGATTTAAAATTTTAGCTCCGGCTTCTGCAGATGCTGCTGCCTTCTTTCCATCAAGAGCTTTCCCTTGACTGTCGGCAAGCTGGCTTTCTTCAACTGGTTCTTCTATTTCTGTTTCAATATTTCCCACTAAAGTTGACGGTACCATGCCATTAGCCAATACAACAACATCGGATTCAATTTGAATTTTATCTCCAAGTAAAGTATTATCAACATCAATTAGGATGGAACCCTCTTTAGATTGAGCAATGTTTACAACATCACCTTTTGTGAAAAAAACATTCTCTTCGTTTTGTACACGTCTATAAAAAAGTTCATGTTGCGCCGGTGTACGCATGTCTCTATAAATAATATAAACCAATGCATCAGGAAATTTTTCTTTTATATATAAAGCTTGCTTCAAAGAAGTTGAACAACATTCAGCTGAACAATATGGTAAATGTTTTTCATCGCGCGAACCGGCACACTGTATGAATGCTACACTTTTTACCGGTTTGCCGTTAAGAGCATTTTGAGTACCATGGCCGGTTTTAAAATATTCTTCTAACTGAATGCTGGTTATAACATTCTTAAATTTTCCGTAACCTAATTCTCCAAGCTTATTAGGATTATACGGCTTTGCACCAGTAGCTTGAATTATAGCGCCAACAACTATATCGATTATTTGAGTATTATTTATTTTGAGAGCAACTTTAAAGTTTCCCGGCTCTCCCGAAATTTTTTCTATCACGCATGATTTGATTACATTTATTTTTTCATGTGATTCAACTGTGAAAATTAATTCAGTAACTTTTGAGTTTTCAAGTTCAAAGAAAGGGGAGTGAGTTGGTTCAATTTTATAATATTTCCCAATCCAACCACCGAGCTTATCTTCTTTTTCAGTTAGCACTACTGAAGACCCGGCATTAGCTGCTGCCAATGCAGACGTCATCCCGGCAATTCCACCGCCAACAACAAGGACTGTTTCGTTGATATCTTTTTGAAATGGTTCCGGCGGTTCACAATTTCTTACTTTTGCAATTCCTATGCGAAGGTAATCTTCGGCGAGCATTTGTGTATCTTCGTCATTTGGTTTGTGAGTCCACACAACATTTTCTCTTAAGTTAACACGTTCGGTAACTACTTTCGAATCAAATTTAAAAACGTCTGATAAAAATCTTTGCGAACATGCGCCAATTACAACACGATTTAAATTTTCAGATGCAATATCTTTCTTAATCATTTCAACATTTTCTTCACTGCACAGCCAGGAACTTTCTTTACATATGGTTACTTTTTTTTCTTTTGATGCAACCTGGCTTAGCTGCTCGCAATTTATACTTTCACCGATTCCGCATCCGGAACATAAATATACACCAACTTTAGTTTCTATAGCCATTTTATTAATTCCTTTCCGAAAGAGATTCCTGAAGGTTTTCCTCCAGATGATTTCCACTAAATGTTTGAATAGCTTGTAACACAGCTCCGGTTGCTTCCTGGACAGTAGCAGAAACATCTTTAGGTTCTGTAATTACACCGCATCCAAACTGCCTGCATAAACCGCTTTTCCCGCTGCCGCCCACATAGTGGTCGATTCCGATAATACTAATGAAACCGTTGTTATCTACTAACGACTTTTTAACTAATAAATTTTTCGTTGCCGGTTTCATCCCGGTAGCTAATACAACAAGCTCTACTTCATTTTTCATCATCTTGCAAGTAATAGAATCTTCCGCTTCAACAACTAATTTTCCCGTTGAATCATTTAATGAAACTTTACCAACTTTTCCTCTATGGAAATGAACTTTCTCATCGTCTTGAACGCTTTGATAAAAATCTTCCAACACTCCATTTGAACGGACATCAATATAATGAACATGAATTTCTGCATCGGGATATTGTTCTCTCAAATATCTTGTCTGTTTAAGCGAAGCCATGCAGCAAACCGAAGAGCAGTATTCAAGATGGTTTTCATCTCTTGAACCGGCACATTGAACGAAAGCAATACTGTTAACCTTTTCATTTGTTGACGGCCTTAGTATTTGGCCTTTGGTTGGACCATCAACAGAAGCTAATCTTTCCATCATTACATTTGTGATAACATCAGGATATTTACCATAACCTAAAACTTCTAAGTTATTCGCATCATATGGTTCCCAGCCTGCTGCCCAAATTATCGAACTTACTTCAACAGTAATTGTTCTTTCCGGCTGCTCAAGGTCAATTGCTTTGTACTTACAAACTTCAACACATTTGTTACAGCTTGTTCCTTTACATGTTTCTTTATCGATGACATATTTTTGAGGATATGCATTTTCATATGGTATATAAATGGAAGTGGTTTCATCCATGTTATAATTAAATTCATTCTTTCTTTTTTCAGGGCAGACTTTCACGCAATCGCCGCACGAAGTGCATTGGTTGTTGACGTATCTCGGTTTTAAACGAATTGTTACTTTTAATTTTTCAGATTCTTTAGTTACATCTGTAACCTCTGCCAAAGTAAAAAGCTTTATCAATGGGTTATTGCGAAGCCTTCTTATATTTATTTCCAAACCACAGGAAGGAGGGCACAACTTAGGAAAATATTTACTAAACTGTGTAACCTTTCCGCCAATGTAAGGCTTCTTTTCAATTAAGATTACATTTACTCCTGTTTCAGCAGCTTCTACCGCAGCAGTTATTCCCGCCATCCCGGCACCAACTACTAATATATCAGATGTCATTTCATTATTTGTCATGATTTATTCCGTTTTAAGGTTTTTGAATTTTCTAATTTGTACATAAAAATATTTAGTTTGGATTTCTCCGTGGTTCTCTGTGCTTCCTCTGTGAACTCTGTGTTACTCGTTTTTTATATCACACAGAGAATCACTGAGAAGACACTGAGTGCCACTGAGATCCCAATTTTAAATTTTAAGGGATATTTTTTTAATCATAATATCCCACAATTGATTTAACAACTTTTACAGTATTTACACCATCAACTTTTGATAGAACATTTTTAATATCATTCTCCCACATTCTTGAACCAACTTTCGGGAATTCACCTGAAACTACAAGTGAACCGGTTTCAGCGTCTGCTTCTATTTCTACTTCACTTCCTTTTGTACGTGGTGACTGCTGCATGTACACATTTGCTTTTGCTGCAAGATGTAAATTTTTTAGAATACGAATTGATTCGGTACTTGATTGAAATTCTTTATGAGATATTATATTTGTTAATAAATCTGTAGCAAGGTCAATACTTACATTTTCCAGGTTAAATACAATGTCATAGTGAGAAGGTTTTTTCCAATCAACTCCATATAAAAAGTAAGACCATTTCTCTCTTCTTTCATCAATCAGCTTAATATAAGCTTCAACTTCTTTCCTTGATTTACCGCCTTCTTTCATTAATGTTTTAATTCTAAATTCATCTGGGGCTGTTAGAAGAACACTGAGTACAAAAGGGATTTTATTTAAAAGGAATTGCGCCAGGTGTCCATGATAAACTATGCTTCCCTCAAGGGCAAAATCAAGAAGTGCAGTTTGAAAGCATGATAGATAATGTTTTTTCCTGTCTCCCATTTTATCCCAGAAGGTTGGGGATTTTTCTATAAAAGATATTTCGCCAAGAGCAGTTTCTTTTATGCCGTATTTTTCTGCGGCTTTAATAACATCTTCACGGGTTACAATCCTGCATCTCAATTTTTCCGAAACATTTTTAGCAAGCATTTCGGTTGCGCTTAAAGAACCTCTTGAAATTGTTATTATGTGCATAAAACCTCCAGAGTGATATGCTATAATTATTATTCCAGGAACTTAATTTTCAATAAATAATATTTATAAATGGTTCCCGGCATTAGTTTAACCGTTTGAGTAATTATTGATTTAATACTATTAGCAAGGAAGTGAGAATAGACATTCAATAATTCAAACGTTTCCCCGGTTATTGTTATTCCCGCATTATCCTAAAAATATCTGCGGTTAATTATTTCTTCCCTTTAATTATTTTCTTAAAAATATTTAACTATAAATCTGTTTTTATATCAATCTAATTTTTAACATTTATTTCAAATAACAGTTAGATAAATTTTATTGTTCGTGATTAGTTTCCAGGTATTCTGAAAACTGAATTATACTTCTATATAATAAATTTCCACCTCCCAGGTATGAAACATTTTTATAGCCGTAATTTCGAAACATCCTTGCAGCTTCATACGACCTTGAGCCTTTTTCGCAGATAAACATAATCGGCTGTTCCAAATCAAAATCATTCCAAATTAAGTGAAGTTCCGATAAAGGAACTTGAATAGATTTTTCGGGGAAAGGAAATGAAACTACTTCCGGAATTACTCTTACATCAATAAAAGTTCCGTTAAAGTAAGGAAGCTTTAATGGATTATAATTTTTTATATGATCCTTTTCCTGGTTTATTGCCATGAAGCCAAGATTATTCAATGGCGAAATAGGAGATGAATGAAACGGAGTATAAGCATGTTCAAGATTAACCAGGCTTTCCACTTTTTTATTTTGAGAGAGCAATTCTGAAAATACATCAATGTACCTGGTTACTTCTCCTTCTCCTACTAATTGCAGTCCCAACAGCTTTAAGGAAGTTTTATCATAAACAAGTTTTCCTAAAAGATTTTTTGTCTCAGGATTATAATCAGGCCTGTCATACCAACAGCCTATCACACTGCATGTTTTATAGCCAAGTTTTTTTGCTTTGTTCTCTGTCAGTCCCGAAGAACAAATAATGTCATCAAATAATTTTAATGAAGAAGTTCCAACCGCACCTTTAAAAGAAACATAATCTTTTCGTGAACATTTACCAGCAATAGAATCAGCAGCAACTCTTCCCATTCTATTTGATAATGAGCCTAAGGCAAAATAATCAGGTTTGTCAGTAACTAAATTTTTAATTTCAGCGCAATCACCGGCGGCAAGTATATTAGATATATTTGTCCGCATTTGTTCATCGACAACGATTCCATCATAACTGCCGGTTTCAATTCCGGCTTTTACAGCAAGCTTTGAATTTGGTTTAGAACCAAGGCAGTAAAACACAAAATCAAAATCAAGCTTTTCACCATAATCTAAATGAATAACCGGTTTATTGTTTTCATTTATTTCAATTTCTTGTACAGTAGTTCCCACCATTAATTTGATTTTACTGGTTGGAATATTACTTAAAACAAAGTTGGAAATTTCACGGTCAAGAATGGGGCATAAAATTGATTTTTCTTTTTCAATAAGAGTTGTTTCAATTCCCCAAAGAGAAGTTAGTGCTTCTACAATTTCACAACCTATAAATCCGCCGCCAATCACTGCTGCTTTTTCAATTTTTCCTTTTTGTGCTGCTTCTCTGAAATACATTGAATCAGAGGGCGAATGAAAAGAAGAAATTAATGAAGATTGAGGATAAGGAAATCTTGGTTTAATAGATTCGGAGCCGGTTGCTAAAATTAGGTAATCGTACGTAAGTTCAAACTCATCTTCTTTCTCATGGTCGATGCATGTAATTCTTTTCTTATCGCTGTCAATCTTGGTAACTTCTGTATTTGTTAAAACGCTTGTGCTTTTAGTTTGACGAAAATATTTTTTATCTCTTATTACTCCATAAGAAGTTTTATTAAGATCGGATAAATCATTCACTTCCCCTGATGCATACATCGGCAAACCGCAGCAGCTAAATGAAACGAATGAACTTTTTTCTATTATAGTAATTTGATAATTAGGGCAAAGCCTGCTTAATCTTGCGGCAGCTTTGCATCCTGCTGCCATTCCGCCTATTATAATTACATCACACATGAGTTATTATACTTTAAGTTCTCTCCTTACAGAAAGAGCTATCTTATAAAAAATGGTAATAAGGAAAATTCCCAGTGCCCAGATTCCTAAAGAGATTAATGATTCAGGAATTGTAGGCCAGTATTGAACTACTTTGCCAAAAGGTGTTGGAATGAATCCGGTTATAACTAACCCTAATCCTTTATCAATCCAAATTGATAAAAAGACAATAATGCAAGTTGCAAATAAAAGCTTCTGGTTATTCCGAAGTTTTGGAGTAATAAGAAATACTAACGAACTAATTGCAAGTATTGCAGAAGTCCACATCCAGGGGACTAATCTTGTTTGTCCGTCAAGTCCTACGTATAAATATTGCAGATGAGAAACATGATCGGGAATACCGCTGTAGAATGCCGTAAAGAATTCCATTAATATAAAGAATACGTTTACGCACATTGCGTAAGTAATTATTAATCCCAACTTTTTAATTGCTTCATCGCCCGGATCAAACTTTGTTATTCTTTTTAATATTAAGCAGAGTACTACCAACAAAGCCGGGCCTGCAGAAAATGCAGATGCTAAAAATCTTGGTGCTAAAATGGCAGTTAACCAGAATGGCCTGGCAGAAAGACCGGATAGTAAAAATGCAGTAATCGTATGAATACTGACTGCCCAAGGAATTGATAAAATAATTATAGGTTTTATCCATTTAGGAGGGGCAACTGCTTTATGCTCGGCACTTAAAGTAACGCGGGTTATAATTACATTAATAATTAAGTAGCCGCTTAATGCAATTACATCCCAGAACATTAAAGAATGAAATGTAGGATAAAGAAAAATATTTACAACTCTAAGAGGCTGGCCTAAATCAACAAATACAAAAGTTATGCACATTATACATGAAGATATGGCAAGGAATTCTCCAAGTATTGTTATCTTACCGAATTTTTTATAATCATGTAAATAATAGGGAAGGACTACCATAACAGCAGATGCGGCAACGCCGACAATAAACGTAAATTGTGCAATGTATAATCCCCAGCTTATACTCCTGCTCATTCCGGTTAATCCCAAACCGTAACTAAATTGCTTCATGTAGAAATAAAATCCTACCAAGATTACAAAACCAAGAAAGAAGAGCCAGCTCCAATATTTTTTATTTCCTCTTAATGCATGTTCTAACATATTAAAACCTTATACGAGATAATAAATTTCCGGGTTTGTTCCCAGTCCCGGTTTTCTTCTTACTGAAAAATTTTCTTTTAATAATTTTCTAACTTCTGATTGAGGGTCATTTAAGTTTCCGAAGACTAATGCTTTTACGGGGCAAACTTCCGTACAAGCAGGTGGAAGGCCTTTTGCCAATCGTTCAACACAAAACTCACATTTCTCAACCACGCCTTTTGTTCGAGTTGGAAAGTCATTATTAATATCTTTGATGAATGGCCTGGGATCTCTCCAATTAAAACTGCGTGAACCGTAAGGACAAGCTGCCATGCAGTACCTGCATCCAATGCAGCGGTGCCAATCCATCATTACAATACCATCATCACGCTTAAATGTTGCTTGAGTAGGGCATACTTCAACGCAAGGTGGACTGTCGCAGTTGTTACAAAATACAGGGACCATTTTATCTTTTAAAGCATCTTGCATGTAAAAATTTTCCTGGTCCACAAATGCACCTTCATACTTTTCTTTCCATATCCATTTAATCTCGTCTTTAGGTTCACCAAAATTTGGTATGTTGTGCTCTTTGTTGCAGATCTCAATGCATTTTGTGCAGCCTTTTTGCGAAATACATTTTTTCAAATCAACTACCATTGCTAATCTTTCTTTTGCCAATGGTTTTGAATGAGCTGCTTTTATGGTTGCAAGTTTTTCTGCCGAGCTTTCTGCTTTGTTGATTATCTTTTTAACAGGCCCATTAGTACGTGCAACAATATATTTTTCAGAAATTAATCCTGCCGCAGTTATACCGGCAATTTTGAAAAAATTTCTTCTACTTTTATTCATTATTTACTCTCCAGCTTTTCAGGTTCTATGTGGCAATCCCAGCAATAAGGTTTTACACCCATGTAGTTGTGGCACTGGTCGCAAAATTGTGTTGCGTTTGAATGACAGTTTAAGCAGGTGCCTGTAAGACTTTTATTAAAAATTCTATGGTGGTGATCAGAAACATATTCTCGTTTGCCTTCTCTAACTACTTCATATCTCCAATCATTCAATAATATCATGTGGTTAGTGCGCATGAATTTTGTATCCGCAACACATTCTTTTTGATCTTCTTTTGTAGGCAGAACAAGGTTAGGTTCTTTCAGCGCTGCTTTTCCATTTAAAACATCATACCAAATTGGTGAAGTAAATAATCCAACAAAGATTATTAATCCTATTATAATTTTTCCGCTGTCATACATTTGTTATTTTCTCCAATATTCTCTATGGTTCACTGTGTCTTCTCTGAGTTCTCAGTGTAACTGTCTTTTAAGGAGGAACACAGAGAGCACAGAGTACCTCAGAGAGCCACTGAGGAATTCATTTTATAAATCTTCTTAATTGGTCCGTTAATTTTAATGAGTTAAAGTTCATTAAAAGTCCGATTTTCTTATTGGCAAATTTTAAATATGTCAATACTTGTGCTTCATGAATTTGAGTTAAAGCTTCAATTGATTTTAATTCAATAACGATTTTATTTTCAGCTAAAATGTCCAATCGATAACCAACATCAAGTTTTACTTCTTTATAGACAACCGGAACAGGAACTTGTCTTTCAATAAATAATCCATTCGATTTAAGTTCATAGCTCAAACATTCTTCATACGCAGATTCTAATAATCCTGGTCCAAGTAGTTTATGAACTTCAATAGCACAGCCTATTATTTTTCCAGTTAATTCATTTAATTCCATATTTTACTTCTCAGAAGTTCTCTGTGCTTTCTCTGAGTTCTCTGTGTAACTATTTTTAGAAAAAACATCGAGTAATCAGCATCGAGCATTTACTCCTTAACTGCTTCCGCAAAAGGCTCTCCTCGTAAATCGGTGTCTCTTTCTTTTTCGCCTTTCATTATTAAAGCATTTCCAACTAATTCATGAACACCACCAACATCAACTCCTCCTACCCAGTAATCAACAAGCGGGGGAAGAGTTGCTTTATCAATTGCGCAAATGCATCCGAGATAATTAACACCATTTGTTTCTTTTACATATTTGACTGCATTTGCTCTCGGTAATCCACCTCTCAATCTCATTTCAAGGTTTTCATCCGTTCCAAGTCCAGCACCGCTGCCGCAGCAGAATGTTTGCTCTTTAATCGTATTCTCCGGCATCTCAAAGAAATAGTTACAAGAATTATTTATTATATAACGCGGCTCTTCAATCAATCCCATTGCTCTTGCCGGGTTGCATGAATCGTGGAAGGTAACTCGTCTGTGATTATTACGGTTTTTATCTAATTTAATTTTATTATTCTTAATTAAATCAGCAGTGAATTCACAAATGTGAACCATCTTTGTTGACTTTGTATTTTCGAACTTAGTTTCTGTAATAGGGGAGACAGGCTCCTCTAAAAAATCAGCAGGGCCATTTAATGTATCCATGTATTGATGCAGAACGCGCCACATGTGTCCGCATTCACCGCCGAGAATCCATTTAACTCCAAGTCTCTTTGCTTCAGCATACATTTTTGCGTTCAGACTTTTCATTAAATCATGTGAAATGAATGAACCGAAGTTACCACCCTCGGATGCATAAGTGCTCCAAGTATAGTCTAAGCCAATTTCATGGAATAAAGCAAGGTATCCAAGCAAAGTATAATAATGTGGAGTTCCAAAATAATCTGCAGATGGAGCGATAAAAAGTATCTCGGCTCCTTTTTTATTTATTGGTGCATCAACTTTTACTCCTGTAATTGATTCTAATTCTTCGACTGCAAAATCAATACTATCTTTAAATCCGTGCGGCTGAATGCCAAGATGATTTCCGGTTCTGAAGCTATTTGCAACAGGAGTTACAATCCAATCAATATTGACTCCAATCAAGGCGAGAAGTTCTCTAACTAAAATTGTAATCTCTGCGGTATCAATTCCATAAGGACAAAATACCGAGCAGCGGCGGCATTGTGTACATTGAAAGAAATAATAAAACCATTCTTTAACAACGTCGATAGTTAATTCACGTGAACCTGAAAACTTACCAAATAGTTTTCCTGCAAGTGTAAAATCATTTCTATAAACTGATCTCAAAAGTTCGGCGCGTAACACAGGCATATTTTTAGGATCACCTGAGCCAATAAAAAAATGACATTTATCAGCACATGCACCGCACCTTACGCAAATATCCATAAATAATTTAAGTGATCGGAATTTATCCAATCTGTCTTTTAGTCCTTCAAGAATTATTTGCTTCCAATCATCCGGCAACTGCCAGTCAGGGTCTGTCGGCTGCCATTTTCTTGGATTGGGTAATTCAAGATATTCAACATTTTTAGGAACACCGCTGTAATTATAAACTCCACGCTTAAACTCAACTTTGGGATTTAACCAAACTCGCTGTCCCGGTTCGTATTTAATACTCTCGGCTAATTCTTCAGGTTTTATTTTTTTTTCAGACATTGTATTAGTTTTTTTTATGTAAAAATTGTCGCAACTTTAATCTTGTAATTTTGTGGCATAGCCATCACTATGTGATAATCTTGCAATTTTTTATTCTTTCTCTAAAGGTATTTCTGCTTCTTTCATTACTTCCCTAAATTCATCTTCATATTCTCCATAAGTGTGAACTCTAACAGGATGATTCCAGGGATTAACATGTCTTTTCATTCTGCTGTTGTTTGCTAAATTTCTTGTTGGTGAAAGAAAGATCCCCGGCATATGTAAAAGCTTGCTAAATGGGAAATACATAATTAAAGCACATACCAGGAATAAATGAATAAAAAACATAACCCCTATTCCTTCGGGAACAACAGGGTGAAAACTAAATAGGCCTATAGCAAATTCTTTAATTTTAATTATGTCTACTTTATCAAAGTATCGCATTAAAATTCCAGTTACTGCAATGCTAAATATTAGAAGCAAAGGGAAATAATCAGATGCTAATGAAAAATATCTCAACTTGACATCCATAATTCTGCGGAAGAAGAGAAACAGCACTGCCGCTACAATTAAAATGTCGGTAACAAACAGAACTGGCAGGCCAATCTGTAAGAAGCCGTCAAGGTTTTGTATTCCGATTACAAATGAAGGAATAGGTTCCATAAAAAATCTGAAATGCCTAAGTACAACAATTAAAAACGACCAATGAAAAACCATTGCACCCAGCCAGAGATATTTGCTGCTTCCATAAGAAAGTTTCGGTCCGTTCCTCATTTCAGCTTTAGTATTTCTGAATAAAGAACGAAAAAATAAAATTTCAAGAAGCATTCTTCCAATTACACCTAAAGTTGAACTTGGACTTTCCAGCTTGCTGCTTTTAATCCATGGCAAAGATTTTTGTTGTCCTGCTACTGTGGGAATATGAAAGGGGACAGGTGATTTAGCCCATTTAATAACCTGGGCAACAATCCCAATTACAAATGTTGCGAATGCGGCATACGGGAAAATAATCCCGAAAAGGAAATCCAATTTAATTGTGCCGACTCCAACTATAGCCGCAATAATCAATATCAAAACAGCTGAAAGTGAAAAGAGAATGTTCATTTTTATTTCCTTCGTTTCAGAAATTCTTTGCTAAATTGTTTAACTGTTAAATTACTTTTAACGATTTAGCAGTTAAACAATTAAACAATTTTCATCCATTTTAAGTTCTTTAATCATCTGCTATTCAATGACTTCGATTTAATCTCATTTACTTTTATTTGAAAAACTTTTTCTCTTGCTTCCATGTATAAATCAAAAGCCCCTATTGCAGTGCAGTCAATTTTTGATTCTATAATTATAAATTCTTTAAAAGAATTTTTGTCGATAATTTCCTTTTCAAGCATATTACGCAAAATCATTTTAAGAGAGAAAACAAATCCAACAGCTTCAGAAGGTGTAAAATTTTGTACCGCTCTTATCTTAATTAAATCGTGTAATGTTGTTTTAATTTCTTCTATATTTTGATCATCAACAATTTGATCAAAAAGTTTTTCGATACATTGAGCTATAGTAAATCCAACCGGGTTAGCAAACCTGTTATTTTGCTGGCCTAAAAATTTTGAGGTAACTACCGGGTAAGTTTCAATGATTGATTGAATCCATTCTTGAACAATTAGCGACCTCTTATTTTTTAATAATTCTTTTAGCATAATGTTTGAGATTCTTTATCCTAAAACCTCCGAGGTTTATAGTAACCTACTAATATAGTCACCGCTATGCGGCACTGTGTGGAAAAACCTCGGAGGTTTGTTTTACAATTAAACACATCCTGTAGGTTTAGCTAAACCTGCTACTTTACAAGCGCCTTTAGCTGGTCCCGAAGGATATAGTTCATAAATCTCTTTTAATGATAATCCGGTTTCTTTGCACATCTTGCGTATCATAGGAGCTATCCCAAATTTTTTATAATATTCACGAAGGTAATAGACAATTTTCCAATGAGCTTCTGTCATTTCAGCTACATCTTCTGTCGAAGCTAATGCTTTAGCAACTTCTTCGTTCCATTCTTCAGGTTTCAGTATAAAACCGTCTTCATCAACTTCTATTTTAAGTGTTTCAAATTCAAAAGTTGGCATAATATATTCCTTATGATTTGTTAATAATATTTGATTTAGTTTTAACTAATTTTAACTTTCAAGTTTTATAAAAACGTTGTGTCTATTTATTCAAAATAAATGATCAACTTTAATCCGGTACTCAGAATCAAGTATCAAGAATCCAGAACTATCTCATCTCAATATATCCGCAAGGACAATTTTCAGCACATTTGCTGCAGCCCTTACAAAAATCTAATTTAAATTTATATGCTTGATGCTTGACAACCGGTTTAACAATTGCCTGATCCTGGCAATAGCTCCAGCATGTACCACAATCAAAACATGAACCGCAGCTCATACATCTTTTAGCTTCCTCAATAACCTGTTCTTCAGTTAAAGTAGAAGTAATTTCGCTATTAATATTTTGTAATCTTTCCTCTGGTTTTAGTCTAAACGGTTCATTTCTTAATTTACTTTCGTAAAAACCTAACATGACTTTATCATGAGTAATAACCGGAGGTTTATTAACTTTCTCAGGCTGAATATTCTGAAACCTATTATGAATCGCTTCAGCTGCTTTTCTTCCGTTAAATACTGCAATCGTAACTAAGCCTAATTCCAGGGCATCACCTCCAGCGAATGTGTTATTATTTTTTGTCAAATAATTTTCATCGGTTTTGATCCAATCTTTTCCTTCATGAAGATGATCAAGACCGTTAAAGTCAGGTTCCTGGCTGATTGCAGCAATAACAGTTGTAGCTTCCAGTTCAAAATATGAATCGGTTATTGGAACAGGCCTTCTTCTGCCTGAAGCATCTGGTTCACCCAATTCCATTTTTTGACATTTCATTTTAGAAACAAGCTCACCGTTTTTTTCAAAATCAACCGGTGCTGCAAGAAATTCTATTTTAATTCCTTCTTCTTCAGCTCCAACAATTTCTTCTTCGATTGCAGGCATTTCATTTCTTGTACGCCTGTAAACAATGGTAACATCCGCGCCTAATCTTTTTGAGATACGTGCAGCATCAATTGCTGTATCGCCACCGCCTACAACTAAAACTTTGTTTCCAACTTCAATCGTTTCGCCGGAATTAATTTTATTTAGGAACCCCGTTCCAGTAAATACATTTGGTGCTTCTTCATTAGGAATACCGAGAAGTTTTCCTTTATGAGCCCCAATACCTACAAATATTGCATCATAACTATTTTGAAGATCTTCATATTGAATATCTTTGCCAATGATCTGATTGCAGCTTATTTCAACTCCAAGATCTTCAATTCTTTTTATTTCTTTATCGAGAATATCCTGCGGCAGCCTGTAATCGGGAATGCCGTATCTTAACATTCCACCAGGTTTGCTGAAGGCTTCAAAAACTTTTACTGTATATCCTTTTCTTGCTAGTTGATAAGCACAAGATAATCCCGCCGGGCCGGCACCGATTACAGCAACTTTCTGCGGGTAAGTTTCTTCAGATAATTTTTTAAATTGGAAATTATTTTCTAAAGCAAAATCACCGACAAACCGTTCAAGGTTATTTATACTAACAGCACTATCCTTATGATTTCTATTGCATTCGCCTTCACATGGATGAGGACAAACTCTACCACAAGTCGAGGGGAATGGATTTTTTTCTGTTAATATTTCCCAGGCTTGTTCATAAGATTCTTTATAAGATCTTCCACTTTCTTCAGATTGACTAATTGTTGTAAGAAACTCTCTAATATTTGTTTCATTAGGGCATCCATTCGAGCAAGGTGCTGTTTTAGGAACATACACGGGCCGAAGGGTAGAGGTTTCTACAGAAGAGCCTCCGCCTGACAGAGATCTTAATCCGCCTAAAGGTTTTTTTGTCTTTTTTACTAACTTTCCCATTTAACTTACTCCGATTAATACTTATTTGTCGTAAAAATTGTTATCGAAAAATATCCTTATGCGTAAGGGTAAATTCCCGATTTAACGTCTTCCATCTGGCGCAATATTTCGTTGTGTTTTGTTTCATCTGTCATTAAATATCCTAGAAGATATCGAATAACAAAACTTTTAGTATTTTTTCTTGATTCTTCAGCCAATCTTATTGTTTCTTTTTCTAGTTCAATATGATTTTCAACCATCGCCCAAACTTCACCGAGTTCTTCAGGCGATAAAATGAGGGCTTGTTTTTCAAAACTATCAATGATCAATTGCTGAACTTTTTTATGCATTGCTGAATCCTGCCGAATAATTTCCATTATCTGCTTGACAATTGGATTCTTAGTTTTAGCAATTATTTCGGAAGTTGATTTTACAGATTGATCTTCAACTACTTGCCATTTTTTTAAAGTTTTAACTAACTTTTCGTTTAATTCTTTTTGTTTTGCCATTTAATCACCTTTTAGTTTATCCCTATAAAATGGGATGATTTAAGTTGTTTATAATTTAGTGCTCTGTTAATCATTCCGTCTACCCACTCAGGTGTAGCAAACGCATGAACGTGAATGTAGCTTGCGAAAACGTTTTTATATGTCAAGCCGTCTCTTCCATCGAAACAGCCTTTGCCTCTAGAAACTGAAAGTGCGCTTTTCATTCCAGGATCGTGATCATATATTTTTGAATAGTGAAACTCATGCCCCTTTAGGATAGTGCCTATTTTGTAAAATGGATTTTCCTGATCAACAGTCATTTCACAATAGCCATGTCCTTGCGGTTTGTGATTCATGCTAATGACAATCGGCAGTACACCCGAAAGAGAATAGATTTTATCATTCCAGAAAATTTCTTCAGCAAGGTACATTAGTCCGCCGCACTCAGCATAAATCGGTAATCCATCTTCAGCTAATTTTTTGATGGAGGCTATCATTCCCTTATTCATAGTCAGATACGAAAGATTCATTTCCGGGAAACCGCCGCCGATGTATAAAGCATCAAGGTCATCAAAATATGCATTATGAGTTGATGAAATTGGAATAAGCTTAGCACCCCTTGCACGAAGCATTTCCAAGTTTTCAGGATAATAGAAAGAAAATGCTCTATCTTTGAAGTAACCAATTTTAACATTGGCTTGTTTACAATTTTTATTCTGCTCTGAAAAGCCTTTCCCTTCATATTTTAGTTGAGGAACGTTATAAGCTATATTCAATATTTTCTCAACATCTACATTATATTCAATAATATTTTCAATCTGTTTTAGAAAAGAATTTTTTTGTTCGAACTCACTTGGAGTAATTAATCCAAGATGCCGTGATGGCAAAACAAATTCTTCATTTAGTTTTGGTATTGCTCCAATAACAGGAATGCCGGTAATTTCTTCAATAGAATTTCTAATTATCTTTTCATGCCTTTCACCGGCGACATTATTTAATATCACTCCTGCTATATTTAAATCTCTGTCTAAATTTTTACAACCTAAAATAGTTGCTGCTGCAGTACGGGTTACTTTTGAAACATCCTGAACAATAACGACAGGGGATTGAAGCAGTTTAGCTAATTCAGAAGTACTATGAGTTCCCTTGACGTCTGTTCCATCAAAAAGACCGCGGTTTCCTTCAATAATATTTATGCCTTTGTTCGAAGCATTTTTTATGAATGATTCGCGAACCTTTTGATGACCCATCATGAAGGTGTCAAGATTTCTCGCAGATTTTCCTGAAGCTATACTTAGCCATGCAGCATCGATGTAATCAGGGCCCTTTTTAAATCCAGATACTTCAAATCCTTTTGATTTAAAATAGGTAAGAAGGCCACAGGAGATTATTGTTTTCCCTGAATCCCCTGATAATCCACTTATTACTATTCTTGGATAATTTCCTTCGTTCATTAATTTCGTTAATCAATTAGTTTGATTACAATCTGTAATCAGTAATAAGTGAGCAGTAACCGGCTACTTATTACCGGTTACTGATCACAAAAGATTAATTAATTATTCATACGTTAATTCTCAGCGCCTTCTTTATGAGGAATTTCAATGAAGCTTCCTCCAAAGTAAGTGTAGACACATTTCCCGCTTTCGATTAAATCTCTGATAGCGGATTTCGCTAATGTTTTATCGCAGTTCTCTCCATACAATTCAAGTACAGCTTTGGTCAAATCAGTAGCTTTCCATTTTTTCTGGCCCATGCTGTCTTTAATCAATTTAAACATTGCGTTTGAAACTTCTTCAACATTTACTAACTCAGTCATGATAATCTCCTTTTAATAAGTCAAATGTGCCGACCGCTTAAATGTTAAGCCGGCATGTTTGAAGTCATCAATATGTTGTTTCTCGAATGGAATTCCGGTTAACTGGAAGAATCTTGGCCATCCAATGCGATTTATCCATTCACCCATTCTTTCATAAGGCCTTGCATTTGCTGCCCAGACTTCAACAAGATTTTTTACAGCATCAACAACTTCAGGCCATCTTGGTGGATTATTAGGTAAAAATGGAATAGCTAGCTTGGAGAACATAGGTTCGCTTCTAGCATTGGAAACTTTACCGCCAACCCAGATTGAAACTCCATCATTCAATGGGTCATTCAAAGTCATTGCCGGGCAAACGGTGTAGCAGTTTGCACAGAACATACACCTTTCTTCAATAACCTCAACAGATGGTTTTCCCTCATACATAGCAGGTTTAATAGCTGCTGTTGGGCATGCAGAAACTACTGATGGAATTTCGCACATCGCTTTTAATTTATCTCGGCTAACTTTTGGCGGACGCCTATGAATACCAAGTATTGCAATATCTGAACAGTGAACAGCACCACACATATTTAAGCAGCAAGCTAATGCTATACGAAGCTTAGCAGGCAGTTTCATCTCTGTAAAATATTCAATTAGTTCATCCATTACGGATTTAACAATACCGGAAGCGTCAGTGGCAGCCGAATGACAATGGACCCAGCCCTGAGTATGTACTATACTTGAAATTGAATTACCCATCCCGCCAACCGGATGCCCTAATGCTTGTAAATCAGCAATTAAAGGTTCAATGTTTGATTCTTCTGAAAGTAAGAACTCTACATTATTACGGCTGGTAAATCTTAAATAACCGCCGCAATATTTATCAGCCAGGTCGGCATAAATACGGATTTTATCAATACTTAAAAGTCTTGGCGAACTACCTCGAACGGTAAATAATTTTGCTCCTGTTTCTGAAACATGAACCATTACACCAGGTTTTAAAACTTCATGATATTTCCATTTACCATAATTTTCTTTAATGATTGGTGGTAAGAATTTTTCATAATGCGGAGGGCCAATGTCGGTTATCCTCTTCTTTTTCTCTTCAGCCATTTTTGTATTCCTTGTTAAAAATAATTTTTGATTTCAATTTTATTAATAAAAATTACTTCTGTTCTTCTTCTTCAACAGATTCATCTTCTTCTTCAAAATATTCTTCATAAAAGACATACGGATTTTCTCTTGGATGTGCTACCATTTCAGGAACAGGTTCTACTTCGATAGCTTCCAGGAAATTGCCCATCCCTACTCTTTGAATGAACTCACCAATTCTTTCACGGTTCTTACCATTTTCAGCCCATACTTCATGGATTCTATCAACCAGGTCTATAAGCTCTGTATAAGGAGGTTCAAGTTTCATAAATGGAACCAAAACAGACGCTAGCAATGCACCCTCAACAATTGGGGCTTTTGCGCCGATAAGAATGCAAGCTCCTTTTTCTTTCCCAGGTGACAGTGCTTTGGGCATTACGTTTATGCAATGCATACATTTAACACATGCTTTGTTATCAATCTTGATTTCTTTTCCATCCCATTCCATACATTTTGCAGGGCAGTTGCCAACAACATCTCTTTGAATGTTTAAGCCGGATTCTGCATACTCGGTAACTGCTTTTTTATCTACTTGGATATCATCTTTCCAGGTACCGATGATAGACATATCCGACCTTGCAATAGAAGCTACACAATCATTTGGGCAGCCAGACATTTTGAATTTCCATTTATACGGAAATGCCGGCCTATGCAGTTCATCTTGATAATGCATAGTTAAGAAGTGAGTTAATGCCATTGTATCATAGCAAGCCCATTCACAGCGTGCTTTACCACAGCAGCAGCTTGGCGTTCTTACATCCGAACCTGAGCCGCCAAGGTCAAATCCAAGTTCAGTTAACTCCTTGAAGACTGGTTCCAGTTCTTCAGTTCGTGTTCCAAGAAAAACCATATCGCCGGTTGAACCGTGCATATTGGTTAATCCTGAACCATGCTTTTCCCATATATCACACAATTTCCTTAACACATCAGAAGTATAAAACCAGCCTGCCGGTTGATTTATTCTTAATGTGTGGAAGTGGGAAACGTTTGGAAATTCTTCAGGTAGATCCGAATATCTTCCGATAACTCCTCCACCGTAACCAAGAACTCCAACAATACCGCCGTGTTTCCAGTGACCAATCCTATCTGTATAGGAACGTTCAAGCTGGCCCAATAAGTCATTTGCCATCGGGTTTTTTTCGGCTGCAGTTTTAATTTCTTTAACGAAACTTGGCCACGAACCTTTTTCAAGTTCATCTAATTTTGGTGTTTCGTGTTTTTTATCAGCCATTTTTTCTCCCATTAGTTTTTTTATGTTACAAGTACTTATTTATTAAAATTCTTCATTTTAAAAAATTAATTGAATGAGCATCTTATTACCGATTTGAAATGATATAAGGAAAGTGTTCATCATAAAATTATCCCCTCTAATCTGCCCTATATTATCAACTGGTTTATCAAGATGTTCTCATTAAATTTCAATAAAACTTTTCCCTTGAAATCCGCGTAAAACTTAAATAAGCATGACCCTAAAAACAACGATAAATTAGGTTTTGTAATCTTTGTGTTGCACTGTTAAACTATTAAGATGAAGGTAGATACTCAAAACTGAATGAACTATTTTCTATTTTATGGGGATATGAATTGCTCTTACGGCAAGCTCTACAATGAAGGTTTTCATTTCGGGGCTGTCAACAGGCAGGTCCAGAAATTTAGGTAAAGTCCCGCAGTTGAAATTTTTAAAATGAGTCTCGCAGGGATGCTGAAGATATAATGAAAGCCTGCTGAAGCCAATTGGTAAGGGGCCAAGCATCCACCATGCTACCCAGCCATTAATAATAGGCAGTGGGTCATATTTAATCATGTGGAATTTTTCAAATCTTTTTTGAAAAGCCTTGCAAAGACCCTCAAAACGGATGGTTGGTTTTTGGTTTATTCTTTCTTGAAGCCGGTTAATAAAATATTCTTTGGAATTAAGAACTATTTCTTTCATCCGTTTATCTTTGAAAATCACAAGATAATTAGCAAACTGATGATTTTGATTTGCTTTATAAGCATTGATTGCTTCAAGAATTAATTTTTTAGTATCCGGTTCAAAATACAATTCATATTTTAATTGCTTGTCATAACAAGCGCGTGTAAAATTATTAAACGTTGTTGAATATGGGAATACTATTTTTAAAGCTTCCTCAATTGTTTTAAATCCATATGACATAAAAGTTGGACAAACAAATCCTCTGCAATTCATTCTATCTAATAATCTTGTCCACACTTCAGTTGTATCTGCTCTTCCTAATTCAAATCCAAGCACAACAGTTGAAAGTGCGTCTATGGCAAAAGCAACAAACATTGAATGTTCTTTAGTGCCTCCCATATCGCATTTAAATTTTTTCCCTACAAGATGAATTAGACGTGCTTCATGATTTGGAGTGCTTGCATCCAGGTATTCTTCCCATGACGAGCATCCGATAAGATATTCTCTAATTTTTTGATTAATCCGGATTGGTGAGCTATGATAAATTGTGCGCAGGTCACGATAAGAAAAACCACTTAAATAAGCTTCAGTAAGTTCACCTACATCTATGGTCTTTTTTTGTTCTTTATTATGAACCCAGGTTTTGCTGCAGTACAGGCATCTGTAACGCTGGATGTTTGCAGAGGTTTTCCCATGTTTTATAATTCTTGCACTATTACAAAAGGGACATGTTACATATATTTTTTCAGCAGTACATTCCATTGAAATTTTTTTATCGCCCATTATTCAACCAATAAGAAGTTCAAAATATATACCATCTAAAAAGACGTCTATTTCGGGTTTTTCAGAATTATTAATTTTTGAATTATCAATAATGAAAAATTTGTTTTCTATGGCGAGAGATTTATTGAATGAAAACGTCAACAACCGATTTATTTTAATTAGAAAAAATTTTACACCTTAATATTAAATAAACTATTTAGTGCATAAATTATTTTAGCTTGAAAATTGTTATAAAAATGTATCCTATTAATTAAATGTTAGCTATTCTTAATTATTAAGTAGATAAATGATATGATATATTTGAAGTTAAATTTAGGAAAATATATTTGGATGAGATTGGATACAAAATTAGTCTTGCAATATTTTTCAATAACAAGAGTTTTAATTAAATAGGTTAACTATTTTTTTTAATAGGAAAATTATTTCAGTTGAAAGTCTAATGCAGTGAAAATTTTAGTGCTCTTATTTTTGTTAAGCATTTCTTTTCCGTTTGCTCAAGAAATTTCTTTTAAAGGTAGAATAAGTGACAGTGATTCTAATCAACCAATAAAAAATGCTGTAGTATTTATTTCGAATGAACATTATGCTTATTCAAATTCCGATGGTTATTTTGTAATCAACGACTTAATCAAAGGGAAATACAATTTAAAAATTACTCAAGTTGGTTATAAACCGCTTGACGAAACTATTTCACTTCCAAATGATAGTTTAATAAATTTTTCGTTACAGCCATCCCCAATCGAATTAGATGAGATAATCGTCAACACAAATAGGTTTGATAGTTACTTGCGGAATTCTCCTTATTCAGAATTATTAATTAATTCAAAACAATTACAGGAACATGCATTTCAATCTTTACCTGAAGCATTAAAAGAAGAACCTGGTATTTCATTAATAAGTGAAGGAACCTGGGGAACAGAAATAAGCATACGGGGATTGAGTCGTGAAAATGTAGTACTGTTAGTAGATGGAAACAGAATTGCTACTTCAACGGATGTAGCTGCAAGATTTTCTTTAGTAGATTTAAATGACATTGAAAGAGTTGAAGTAATTAAAGGCGGCTCTTCAACTCTTTATGGTTCCGGTGCCACAGGCGGCATTGTTAACATTATTACAAAGTCCCCATCTTTTAATAATAACTTTTTATTTAATGGAAATGTTTCTACCGGGTTTAATTCTGTAAACGGTTCATCAAATTTATCAAGCACTGTATATTTAAGCGATGCAGTCTGGGCTGCAAAGTTTACAGGTTCTTTTAGAAAAGCAGGAAACACACAAACACCAGTTGGAGAATTAAAAAACAGTCAATACAAAGATTACGGCTTTTCAGGAAATTTAAACTTCAAGCCTTTCACAAATCAATTATTGAAATTAAACTATCAATTATACAAAGCAAATGATGTTGGAATTCCTGGCTCTTCTATCTTTCCAGGTAATGCTGAAGTAAAATATCCTGAGGAAAAAAGAGATCTAATTTCTGCTGAATATGAAATTCAACACATATCAACGGTTCTATATAAACTTACACTAAAATATTCTAATCAATATATATTTCGTGATGTTGAAAATATTCCTCACATTGTACAAAATGTTGCTGCTACAAATACAACACCAGCAAAACGTGTAAGTGTTCTTAAAATTTTGCCGAATGCTGATCATATTAATAATAATTTTCAGTTCTATGGTAATATGATGTTTGCAGAAAATAATAATCTTGTTTTAGGTATTGATTATTGGGATAGAAGGTATAATGGCAACAGGGAAAAGTATCAGCTAATTGAAACTCTTGATTCAATGGGGAATACAATTAATACAATAAACAAAGTTATAGGTGAAAAACCTTTACCCGATTCAAAATTTCAAAGTATTGGTTTCTTTGCTCAAGATGATGCGGGAATAATTAAAAATAGACTTTCACTTTCGCTTGGAGCTAGAGTTGATAAAGTAAACGTAAATGGTGAAACAACTTTTAATCCTAATTATGAAATAGTTAATGGGGTGCGTAATGATTCTCCAGCAGGGCAAAAAATTATTTGGAATGAAACCGAAGATCATAATTATTCATTCAGTTCAAATATCGGATTAAAATATTCTTTAAGTGAATATCTTGATTTTACAACGAGCATTGTTTATTCATTCCGGTCACCTTCACTTGAAGAAAGATTCCAGTACATAGACCAGGGAAGTTATGTGAGGGTTGGAAGTCCAAATCTTAAACCGGAAAAAGAAAAATCTATTGATTTAGGAGTACGTTATTATTTATCCAACTTAAAAATAATTTCAAGTTACTTCTTTAATTATTTTAATGACCTTGTTGCCGAAATTCCCGGAACATTTGAAGGTAGAAATGCATTTATTAAAACTAATATTGGGAAATCGAGATTGTACGGCTTTGATTTGAATGTTGATTATAATTTTTATGATGATTTTATCTTTTACGCAACTGCTTCTTATGTAAAAGGAGATGATATAACTTCAAATGGAAATTTGCCTGAGATACCGCCGTTAAATGGAATACTTGGTTTTCGATTAAACAATGTCAATCATTTTAACTTTGATTTATCGTCAACTATTTTTGCTGCTCAAAATAAAGTTGCTGAAGGCGAATTAAAAACACCCGGCTACGCAGTTTTTAATTTAATGGTAAATACAGATGAAATAACTCTTTCTTCTTTGAACTTTAAAATTTATGCAGGTATCGAAAACGTTTTAAATAAAAGTTATCATAATCATCTTTCCACCTTTCGTGGAAATATTACAGAAGCGCCTGGCAGAAATTTCTATGTTAAGTTAATTGCAGGATGGTAAAAGAGATTTCAATTATTGGATAACTTTTTTTTGATTAAAAATCTTAGTAGTAAAATTGCAAAAGGGTTAAACTAGTGAATTGGTTTTTGTTAGCTTTTATTTCTGCTGTTTTTTCTGCTGCTGCGGCTGTTTCCGAAAAGAAAATATTATTTACTATAAATGCCCTCGATTTTTCATTTTTGATTTCAATTGTTACACTTTTCTTTTCAATTCCTTTCTTTGGAATGATGGAATACAGTGATATTTTTTCAATCAGAATCTTAATACTTTTTCTAAAAACCATTCTAAGTGCTGCAGCATTTCTTTATGTAATGCTATCTATTAAAAATCTTGAATTAAGCGAGGCACTTCCGCTGTTGGCATTAACACCGGCTTTTGTTGCTATATCCGGAATCTTTTTTATAAATGATTCTTTAACAAGTGTAGAATGGCTTGGAATAATGTTAATGGTAGCGGGCACATATATTCTTGAAATAAAAAAGGGAAGTAAAAATCTATTTGAACCATTTAAGGTAATATTCAATTCTAAAAAATATTCCTATATCTTAATTGCTTTAATTCTATTTACTATTACATCTTTATTGGATAGAGTATTGTTGAGAAGCTACAACCTTCCGCCATATACGTTCATGGCTTTTCAACAATTATTTTATGCACTAATATTTACTGTTATAGTCTTAGTTAGATATAAAAATATTTCAATGCCGATTAAAGAAGTAAATAAGAAAATATTTTATTTAATAATTTTAGTTTCATTGTTTACTGTTGTTTATAGATACACTCAAATCGAAGCAACCAAATTGGCGCCGGTTGCACTTGTTCTTTCAGTAAAACGGATTTCTGTTTTGATGGCAATTATTTTTGGCGGGAAGCTTTTTAAAGATGCTAATTTATACAGAAGAATAATTGCAGCGGTAATAATTTTAATCGGGGCAGCAATATTAATGAATGCATAATAAGATTAAAAACTTATCATAATTAATATACTTTCTCTTAAAGATAGTTCCCCAAATTTTAATCAATCTATTTTAATATCAATTAAAAATACTCTCATTTATTATTGGAAGTAAGCCGTCCAGATAGAGATTTAATATATAATCAATATCCCCTTGAATCCATGGGATTACTTTAATGTTATAATTCTTAAGTTTTTTTACACACAATCTCGTTAAGCCACCGCATATTAAAACATCCGGTTTAAGTTTTAAAAGGTTTTCTAGTTTTTTTAAGGTATCAACATTATCAAGTTGTAGTGTCTCTTTTGTTTTAATCTCATTGTTCTCAATTTTTACTACCATTACTTTTTCGGATACATCTAATCGTGGTGATATTCTATTTCCAAAGATTGATAAAATGATGGTTTTCATAACGTAATGCTTATAAAATTTAAACTAATTATTTGTTTTCATTTGAGAGCATAATTCAATTCAACTGCCAGAATATTTTTATTCGTTTTAATGTATGACTTTAAATGATTATTGAGATTTAATGGTAATGTGATGAAAGAATGGAATTAGAAACGTTGCATGAATGAATCTGATTTAAGTAAATAGTCGCGATAATGCGACGGTTAATTTAGGATAGATTGTATTTTTTCATCTTTCGATAAAGGGTAGCACGATGCAATTTAAGTTCTTTTGCAGACATAGCCTTATTCCCGTTATTTTTTCTCAATACCTCAATAATTAAGTTACATTCTACTGCCTGGAATGGAGGGAGTGATTTTTCTAATTTCGTATTTAAAATTACTTTATCTTTTACGTGTAATTCGGGAGGTAAATGTTTTAACTCAATTTCTACACCTTGGCACATGACGCACGAATGTTCTATAATATTTTCAAGTTCTCGTACATTTCCTTGATAATCATATTGCATTAATAATTCCAAAACATCTGCGGAGACACTTTCAATGTTTTTACCCATTCTATAATTAAATCTTTGCAAAAATTGTTCTACTAACAATGGAATATCCTCTCTTCTCTTATTAAGTGGAGGAAGATATATCTTAACAACATTTAACCTATAAAAAAGGTCGTCTCTAAAAACATTCTTTTTTACAAGCTTTTTTAGGTCTTCTTTAGATGCAACTATTAGCCGTACATCAGCTTTTACTGGTGCAGTAGCTCCTAATGGTTCAAATTCTCTTTCCTGTAATACTCTTAGAAGTTTTACTTGAATTGAGAGCGGTAAACTTTCAATTTCATCTAAAAATATAGAACCTCCCTTTGCAAGAGCAAAACGGCCAGGCTTATCCTTTTTTGCATCTGTAAAAGCACCTTTTACATAACCGAATAGTTCTGATTCAAGCAGTGTATCGGGCAAAGCTCCACAATTAATTGCAACAAAGGGTCCATTTTTTCTTGCACTTAATCTATGCACTGCACGTGCAAATAATTCTTTTCCAGTTCCACTTGTGCCTTGAATTAAAACAGTGCTTTCACTTTGTGAGATTATAGGAAGTGTATCAAATATCTTTAGAATTTCATGATTCTTTGAGACGATATCTTCAAAAGTATAACCTTTTCTTATTACCTTTTTTAATTCTTCAATAGCCGATAAATCCCGGAAAGATTCAACTCCACCAACAAATTTTCCCTTTTCATTTTTTAGAATTGAAGTGCTAATTTTTATCGGTATTTCATTTCCGTTTGATCTTAGAATCGTTACTTGCTTATCAATTGTTTGCTCACCCGTTTTTAATGAACATTTTAAAGCGCACGCTTTTTCACAAATATTAGCTCTTAAAACCTCAAAACAAAACTGCCCAACAGCGTCTTCCTTTTTTATACCCGTTATTTCTTCGGCAGATCTGTTAAAGGAAGTAATTCTCATATTCTCATCAACAGTAAAAACACCATCAGCGATACTATCAAGAATGATGTTTGAATAAATTTTCTGGGGTTCTCTATTTTGATCTTTCATCGCGCTTAATATTTAATGTTAATGCATTTTGTAAATCTAAATTTACTACATAAAAATAAGAGTTGCATAACTGCGACACTAATTCCCAAATTAAACATAGAAAAATTCAATTATTAACTAATAATCAAATTATCTCAATTGGTTCTCTTTTTGATTAAAGCAATAGTAATTGAAAAATATATAAGTATTAAAAAATGTCAATTATATTTTTAATGCCTGGAGGAAAAATGGATTCAACATGTAAAAAAGCTTTTATCATAATTTTCGGGATGCCAGCAGTATTGTTTCTAATTGCTGGGTGGATTTTGTTAGGTGGAGAAAAAATTAAAGGTGAAATGTTTAATGGAATTTTTAATGATTTCAGTTTGATGCTGCTTCCTACAATACTCTTCATTTTAATAGGATGGATTATTGACAAGTTTGT
The DNA here is from genome assembly GCA_963775245.1 of uncultured Bacteroidota bacterium. Taxonomy (GTDB): domain Bacteria; phylum Bacteroidota; class Ignavibacteria; order Ignavibacteriales; family Ignavibacteriaceae; genus CAVSWT01. The sequence continues at coordinate 5,747 of CAVZID010000021.1, read as the reverse complement.
ATTTAGTGGTTCGCTACTAAATTGTTGGAGAAAAAAATCAGTAAAAAAATAAATTAAGAATTTTAAATTTTGTTTTTATCAGTTGCATCAATAGTTAGCGTAAAAATTTAAAAATAAGATTACTTTCATTTTCAATAGGATTATAAAAAAAATTATGAGTATTCAACCAGCCTGCATTCCCTGTATTGTTAAACAATCATATACACTTAGCCGACTTTTAGGTGTTGAAGATAAAAATATACAAAGCCAAATTATTTATGATACTATCAATTCATTGTTGAATAATAAAGAAGTTTCCACTGCTCCTCATTTCTCTATCAAACTGCAATCGATATTGAATAAAAATTTAAACGGACACAGTTCATTCAAAGAAATTAAAGAAAAAAATAAATCGAACGCAGAAAAGTATTTGAAATATCTTGAAACAATGATAGAAGCTGCGGATGATAAGTTGGAAATGGCAGTTAGAATTTCTATAACCGGCAATACTATCGATCTTGGGGCAAATCCCAATTATAATCTTGAAAAAGAAATTAACATTATTACTTCAAGTAAAATAAATCTTGATTCATTTGACAAATTTAAAGAGGATTATAAAAAAGCAAAACTGATTCTTTTTATTGCAGATAATTATGAAGAAGCGCTGTTCGATAAATTCTTGATAGAACAATTAAAGCCTAAAGAAGTTGTATTTGCAGTAAGGTCAAATGAAATTTTAAACGATATAACTTTAGAAGACGCTAAAAGGTTGGGTATAGATAAACTTTGCAAAGTAATTGAAAGCGGAAGCAGAATTGCCGGAACAGATTTGGATGAGTGCACAGCTGAGTTTTTAGATTTATATAAAAGCGCAGATATGGTAATAGCAAAAGGCCAGGGAAATTTTGAAACACTTTTAAGTGCAAATCGTTCAATTTATTTTTTGTTCAAAATTAAATGCCTCGTTATTTCTGAAATATGCGGTTATCCCGTCGGAACAGGATTATTGTACTTAAATAAATAGAAAAGGAAATCTTAAAAATGAAAAGATATGACATAATTATTATTGGTGGAGGACCTGCCGGGGTTACATGTGCTCTTTCAGCAAAAAACACTTATCCTGACAAAGAAATTGTTTTAATTCGAAAAGAATCTAAACCGATGATTCCATGTGGAATACCTTATGTTTTTTATACTCTAAACGCTGTAAGCGATAATATTCTGCCCGATGCACCGCTGATAGCTAATCAAATAGAAATTATAAATGATGAAGCAGTTGGAAGAACAGATCATAAAATTGTTCTCGCAAACGGGGGCGAAGTTGAATTTGAAAAACTTGTTATTGCAACCGGTTCAAAAGCAGTTATGCCAAAAATTGATGGGACAGATAAAGAGAATGTTTTTCTTGTCCGTAAAGACAAAGAATATCTAAAAAATCTAAAGGCCCGGATTCAGGAATCTGAAAAGATTTTAATCCTTGGCGGCGGTTATATCGGCGTCGAAGTTGCAGATGAATTGCTAAAAGCAAAAAAGAATGTTACGGTTGTTGAAATGGCGGATACACTGCTTCCAACTATGGATGAAGATTTCGGAAATAAAATAAAAGAAATTATTGAGAATGAAGGCGGCAAAGTAATTACCGGGAAAAGCATTCAAAAGATTCTCGGTAACGAAAAAGTTAATGCTGTTGAACTAAATAACGGGACAAAAATTGACTGTGATCTTTTAATTGTCTCGTGTGGTTACAAGCCTAACCTCGACTTAGCTGAAAAGATGGGCCTTACTTTCGAAGAAGGAAAAGGAATTTTAGTAGATGCTTATTTGCGCACTTCGCAAAAAGATATTTTTGCTATCGGCGATTGCGCTGCAAAATATGATTTCTTCACGGGAGAATTTTCAAACATTATGCTCGCTTCTACCGCTATGGCGGAAGGTCGGATAGTCGGCTCTAATCTTTATTCAATCAAAGTTATACGTCAATACGCCGGTGTTCTCGGTTCGTTTTCAACAAAAATTGGCGATACTGCATTTGCAGTATGTGGAATAATTGAGAAACGCGCAAAAGCTCGTTTGCTCGAATATACAGTCGGAATTGCCAAAGCTGTTGACCGTCATCCCGGCAAATTGCCCGGGGCTTCTGAGGTAACGGTGAAATTAATATTCTCGTCTTATTCGCATACTTTAATGGGCGCACAAATTATGGGCGGAAATTCCGTTGGTGAAATGATAAATATTATGTCCGTGATGATCTTAAACAAAATGACCGACATTGATATTAATAATTTGCAAATCGGCACACATCCTCTTTTAACAGCTTCGCCGATTGCTTATCCAATAATTAACGCAACTGTGGATGCAATTAAAAAATGGAATAAACTTCAGCTCGCATAATATTTAGACAGCATGAATGATGAAATCCTTTTTAGGAAAATAAGTGTAGTTCAATGTAAATAAAACAAAATAGTTGGAGATAAAAATGGAAACAATTGAAAATAAAACCGGAATCCCGTTAATTGGTGAAAAAATGCCAAGTTTAAAAGTTCAAACAACTCACGGTGTTAAAAATGTACCGGATGATTATAAAGGCAAATGGATAATTCTATTTAGTCATCCCGGAGATTTTACTCCTGTATGTACAACGGAATTCGTCGCCTTTGCCAAAAGAAATGATGAATTTAAAAGATTGAACACCGAATTAATAGGACTTTCCATCGACCAGGTCTTCTCTCATATTAAATGGGTTGAATGGATAAAAGATAATTTAAATGTACAAATACCTTTCCCTATTATTGCAGACGACATGGGAAATGTTGCCTTAAAACTTGGAATGATCCATCCTGGTAAAGGTACAAATACAGTACGCGCGGTTTTCATAATTGATCCGGAAGGATTTATACGCTTAATGCTTTATTATCCTCAGGAAATTGGCAGACAAGTAAATGAAATATTAAGAGCACTTAAAGCTTTACAAATTTCAGATAAGAATAAAGTTGCCATGCCTGAAAATTGGCCTAACAATGAATTAATTAAGGATAAAGTAATTATACCACCTCCAAAAGATTTTTTTGAAGCACAAAAAAGAATGAATCCTAAAGACGGATATGATTGGTGGTTTACTTATAAAGAACTTGAATTGACCAATTAAACTTTTGCTCCGCAACTATTTATTTTTTTATAGATTAGAAATCATTGATGAAGCTATTAAACAATGGTATTAATAATTTCTGCAAATAAATAACCATTATGCAACAGAGAACATTACAGAATACTAAACCTAACTTTCTAATAGGCAGGTTTGAGATGATCCTGTTAAAAAAAGATTCTTTTTCATCTTATTTTAATTTGTAATAAATGAATACATAAAATTTCGATCATAAATAATACAGGGAGAGTAAAAATGAAAACTGTTACTTTATTATTGCTCACATTCACAATATACCTTGGTTTTACGGTTTCTTTATTTTCTCAGGAAGCTGAAACACCTGAATGCTTTTTTAAATCTTCAAGCCTCCATTATTCTGCAAATGGGATGGAACATTGGTATGCTAAATCTCAAGGCGGACTCGAAACAATAACCGGAGTTCCTTATAACGACCTCGGCTGCAAAAATTGTCATACACCCTCTTGCGATGTGTGCCATAAAGCCGAAAAGGACGGGAAATTAGTTTACTCAAACGCAGCTGCTAAGAATCAAGATATGTGTCTGAAATGCCACGCCCGTGAAGCATCAATAATGAAAATTAATCAGAAAGCTAATACACCGGATGTCCACTTTGCAGCAGGCATGAAATGTATGGACTGCCATACTGCAAGAGAAATGCATGGGGACGGCATAAAATACATGTCAATGAAACAGCAAGGAGCGATGGATGCAAACTGTGAGCAATGTCATGAGAAAATTGCCAAAACAATCTCTCACAAAATTCACGGAAACAAACTCGATTGCAAAGCATGTCATGTGCAGCAGGTTGTAAGCTGTACAAACTGTCATTTTGAAACAATGGTAAAAGAAAACAAAAGAGTTGCAATTCCTGTTTCCGGATGGGAATTTCTAATGAACTATAATAATAAAGTAACTTCAGCTAATATGCAGACGTTTGTTGTTTCAGGCAATAAAACATTTATGATATTTGCACCACAATTTAGTCATTCGGTTTCTAAAGAAGGAAAGAAATGTGAAGCTTGCCATAATACAGCCAACGATAAGGAAATCAAAAAAGGTTCAATCAATCTAACCTGGCTTGACAGCAATAAGGTAAAACAAATAAATGGTGTAATTCCAGTTGTTGATGGTGTTCAATATAATTCTGTATTCCAAAATTTTGCAAACGGAACCTGGACACCAATCTCTGATCCACAGCAGCCAAAGGTACAATATGTCAACTTTGGAACTCCTCTTAGCAAAGAACAATTAAACAAACTTTTAATTTCTCAGAAATCTAAAAATATTAAAAAGTGAAAAAGTATAAATAAGGAGAGAGCACTATGTCAAAAGAGGGTTTAATAAAAAGTTTAAAAGATGATTACCAACAACAAATATTAACCAGCGATTAACTTCAAAAAAGTTGTTATAGAAAGAGGCATAAAATGAAAAATAAATTAGTTAATTGGTTCAAAACCAAAATTGAAACCCTTTGTGCAAAATTAGAAAAAAGTGTCCTTTCTAATAAATCACTAAAGTGTAAAGTAGTATTTGGCCCAGTTCGTTCGCGAAGACTTGGTATGGTACTGGGAATAAATAATATAAAACCCGGAGTGTGTTCTTATAATTGTATCTATTGTCCAAGCGGAAAAACTTCTTGCTGTTCTATCTGTACTCAAAATTGTCTATCGCCTTATGAACTTTATATCTCGGTAAAAAACAAAATAAGTGAACTTAAAAGAAACAATAAAGAAATTGAATATATTCTTTTTTCCGGCAGCGGCGATCCTTGTCTTGATTCAAATCTTTCGAAGGAGATTTCATTACTTAGGGAATTTGGTTATAAAATTGCCGTATTCACAAATGCCGCACTTTTATGGAATGAAAACGTTCAGCAAAATTTAATGTTTGCTGATTTTGTTTCATTGAAGATTGATACAATTAATGAAGAAACATGGTTAAAAATAAATCGCCCGCATAGCAGATTAAATTACGATATAATTAAAAAAGGGATTGAACAATTTTCAAAAATTTTAAAGGTACACTAACAACGGAAACAACTCTAATAAAAAATATTAATGATGACCCGGAGGAGATTCTACAACTAGGCAAGTATTTAAATACTCTTGCCTCTAAAGTTAATTATTTTATGACGCCGCGATATCCACCCGCAAAGAATTATGCCGTAAGTCCAGATGCGGGAACTCTTTCAAAGCTTTCAACAATAATAGAAGAAAATATCCCGAATTCTTTATTGCTGTGTTGCCCTGAGACGGAAGAATTTTTTGCAACAGATGATTTTGAAAATGAACTTTTAGGATTGCTTGCTCTTCATCCGGTAAATAAAAATGCAATAACAACATACGTAAAAACCAAAAACAAAATTGAAAAATTAAATGAATTATTATCAAATAATATTATTAAGCAAATCGAATTTAACGGGGAAATATATTTTTCAATGAATTAAAATGTAATTCAGTATAATTGATAAGATTTAGCAAGATATAAATATGCCAGCGTAATTAGTATAAATTGTATAAAACAAATTTCAAAATAAGCGCGTAAAATTTAATTAGATGAATTAAAATGAAAGTATTCGGGCCAATACCATCCCGTCGTCTGGGAA
>CAVZID010000020.1:0-118565 GCA_963775245.1 uncultured Bacteroidota bacterium | reverse complement strand
TTTTTCCTCCGGCACCCTGTGCGACACCTTTGAATAATTCTGTAATTGCTGTGCTGCCCAAACTAGTATTGCCAGGGTCGACACCACCACCACCGCCATTATCAATGCCGTCAATAAAGTTGGTTAAGAGATCACAGTTGCTGACAACAAGAATGGAAAAGACGATAGATACAACAAGGAATAATTTTAACAATATATCTTTTAATCTCCATTGTTTATCTACTGATCGATTTCTCTCTATTAATTTCACTTTAAATCTCCTTAATTTTTATAAACTACTTTTTGATTCGAAATTTTTTCCAAACAATCTTTTTGCATTTTTAATTGTTGATAAAGAAAGCTTGCATGTGGATCCGGATGCGGTATTATCACATGTTGCAGGCCTTGGGACATTGAAATCCAGGTATGCAGTAAAATCATCACCGCACTTAGTCCACACGCCGCCGGCATTTCTACTTGAACGGTTTTCAGTACAAGGCTGTTTACTAATATTTAATACCGGCCAGCGGAACTGAAGCCCGGAAGGTTCCCAATTGACACCGTTCTGCTGCGCTAAATAGCCAGGTAGAACTGAAAAGGAGAAAGGTGTGGTATTGTTGTAATCGCTCCCGCAGTGTCTGTTATGACCGACAGCATTGTAATATCCATTCCTGTTAGCAGGTACATTCGAATTTGTAGTATAATCAACCGAAACATAGGGAATACCTTTAATTACGTTACACAAATTACCTTTATGCCTGGATTTAGTTAAAAGACTTGCGAATTGAGAGGTTGATATTGCCGGAGCCCCTGGTAAAAAATTATAACTCCAATTTGTATCGAAGAATGGGACGACATATTGAGTTGCCCCGGTCTCATCTAAGTTTATTTCCACCACATTTGGACTTAGTATGATCTTATTTCTCATATTCTTGAAACCAAGATTGTTTTGAAGGTAATTACCGGCAGTTCCACTATTCCAGCCGGCCAGCAACTCTGTCAAATTATCAGAATTCGCCTGGATCCAGCCCTTATAACCTTTATAAGTTACTGAACTCATTTTTTTAGGATTGGTATCAATATTAAACCAGCCTACTGTTGTACCGCAAGGATTTGCAGAATTTAAAGGATCTGCACAATGATCCCCTGCAGCAGTAGTAAAATCTTCAAGTGAAAGCGGCCACAAAGAGCTTCCGCTGGCGCTGTACTCCTGCACTAAATTTTCATCGGAGTATCCTTCTCCGGCGGCAGTGAATTGGTCTATTAAGGCATTGTACAAATTGTTGGTACGGCCGGCGACCAAATCGCAATTAACTTCAATATTAATATCTGAACAAACATTTGAAACAGAATCTGCAGATAGAAAATCTGAGTTAGGTGAACCGGCAGCCAACCATGCCTGGTAATGCCAAGCTTCACTATAAAGGAAAAGTGCACGAACCTGATATACATAGTAATAGTCGATAAGACTATTAACTATTTTATAGTAAACAGTATCTGTTCCAAAGGAAAATTCAGCAGGGGATGGGACAGACTGCACACATGCCGGAATAAGGCCTGTGTTAGAAGGCCCTACCAATTGGCTTGAAAAGGCGGCAAGTATTACTCCCATAGGCTCTAGATCCGTGTGATCACCAATTGCAAGAACCCGGTCTACCCAGTCTGCAATTTTATCCATTACCGGTTTCCCGTTTTCAGCAGCAGCAACGTAAGTTTGATAATCATAAATAAGGTTGTCAACCGCGCTTCTTTCATCTTTAAGTGTAGTTTGCCAAGTAGAACAGTTTATAACCTTTAATTCTGACTCAATGTTGATTAGCTCATTATCAAGCCCGTTTAGCTGTGAAATAATCACTTGCAGATCCTGGTCAATTTTGTCGAGTTGTTCAGTATAATCCGGGCTGCTTTCGCTTAAACCTATAGCGCTCATTGCCCAGCCTATACCCTCGCCTTCAGCATCTTTGAGTGCTGTTTCACCAACCAGCTTAAAAAGAGTGGTTGCATAGCTTTGTTTTGCATCAGAACCGAAATCCGGGGGCGGCGGACCACCATTGCCATGAAGATCATCAAGAAAATTGGTTAAGAAATCACAGTTGCTGACAACAAAAACAGAAAAGATAATAGACACAGCCAGGAATATTTTTAGTAATGTATCTTTCAATTTCCTTCTTTCTTTGATTAATTTCATAATCTTACCTCTTATGTTTATATAGCTTTTCTTTTTGATTTAGGATTATTACCAAACGTACTTTCAGCTTTTGCAACTGTTGAAGAAGAAACATTGCAAGGGGTGGCATCAGCGTTATCACACGTTACAGGCCTTGGAACGTAATATTCAATAAATGCAGTTAAGTCATCGCCGCACATAGTAGGTATACCTCCGGCATTTTTATGTGAGCGGCCTTGAGTACAAGTGAGTTTGTCAACTGATAATATTGGCCAGTGGTACTGAATTGCAGCAGGTTCATGATTAGCTTTATTATCCTGTTTAGCCAGCCAGCCAGGTATAACTGAAAAAGAGAAAGGTGTAGTATATTTGCTGCCGCAATGCCTTGCATGGCCTACGGCATCATAAAAAGGATTAGCGGTTGAGGGTAATTTTGAATTATAGTCAACGTTATCATAGTATGTACTTAATCCGGAACAAAGTCCACCTACTGTATGAGTCTTAGTTAAAAGATCTTCTTGAAATTGAATTGTTGTAATGGCAGGGCCGCCGCCTAAATCACTATATTTCAAGCCAGTATCGAAAAAAGGTACCACATATTGTGTTGATCCGCTTTCATTTAAGCTTATTGACACGTAATCTGAACTGATCACGATCTTTCGTGCCATATTCTTAAAACCTAATTTGCTTCCCAGGTAATCCCCGGCAAGACCATCTGTCCATCCGGAAAGCAGCTGTGTCAACTGAGCGGAAGAAGCATTTGACCAGCCGAAATACCCTTTGTAAACGACTGAACTCGGGTTGGGTGAATCATAATAACCTGCTGTTATACCGCAGGGATTGTCTTCAGTTAAAGGATCGGCACAATTATCTCCGGCACCTACTGTAAAATCTTCGAGGGAAAGAGGCCACAGATAAGAATCACTGCTGCTGTTATACATCATTACCAAATTTTCATCAGAATAAGGTGCTCCTCCTTCTGTAAACTGATTAACTAAATTATTATACAAGGTATTAGTTTTAGTGGCCACCTGATTGCAGATTAATGAAGGTATTGAGCAAACTTGTGAAACTGAATCGGCAGAATAAATATCCGAGTTAGGAGCACCTGCCATTTGCCATGCACGGAAATGCTTTGCTTCACTATAAAGCATAAGGGCTTGAACCTGGTATGTATAGAAATAGTTGACCAATAATTTAACCTGGTTATAATAAACCGTATCTGTACCAAATGAATTATCAGCCGGCGCCGGGATAGACTGGGTACATGCAGATATAATACCTCCGGTTGTCCCTGCCAGCATGGCATCTTCTATATTAGCTAATGCAGTTTCCATAGTAACATCATTTGGACCTAGAACTGTACTATCACCAAGCACATGGCTTACCCATGAGCTAATATCTGCGATTGATACCAAGCCAGGCGGATTTAAGGTATCCCTAGCAGTGTTGACCATAGTCACATAATCAGTCATCCGATTATCAATCGAGCTTCTAGCATTTAATACATCCTGCGACCAATCTGCACAATTAATAATTGTTAATTCGTTATATATACTAGTGAGCTCTGATTGAATAGTTGAAAGCTGGCTGGAGATCTCCTGAAGATCCTGGTCAATTTTATCAAGCTGTGCAGTATAATCAGGACCGCTCGCATCGCCTAAGCCTATTGCGCTCAATGCCCATCCGACAGTACTGCCAGCGCCATATTGACCTGCAGCATCTTCTGCTACGGCTACAAAAAGAGAAGTAGCTAAGCTTGCACTCTGGCTTCCGCCGAAATCCGGAGGCGGCGGACCACCATTACCATGAAGATCATCAAGAAAATTGGTTAATAAATCACAGTTGCTGACAACAAGAACAGAAAAAATAATAGATACAACCAGGAATATTTTCAGCAGAGTATCTTTTAATTTCCTTCTTCCATTAACTAGTTTCATAATCTAACCTCTTATGTTTATATAGCTTTTCTTTTTGATTTAAAATTATCGCCAAACACACTCTTAGCTTTTGCAACTGTTGAAGAAGAAACATTGCAAGGTGTGGCATTGGTATTATCACACGTTACAGGCCTGGGAACATTATATTCGATGAATGCAGTAAAATCATCACCGCACATGGTGTAAACACCAGCGGTGTTTTTATTCGAGCGATTTTCCGTACAGGCCAGATTCCCGGCTAGTAGAACAGGCATCCTGAATTGCTTTGCGCTGCTTCCTTTATTTCCAGCATACCAACCAGGTTCAGTGTAAAAGCGGAAAGGATTACATACTACATCTACAAAAACTTGTATATAATAATCAGTTCTCGCAACAATGTTATAAAAACCATTACGTGAAAATGTAAGATAAGAATTTAGAAAAAAATCATAATGAAATGGGGCAAGGTCATAACCGCAACCTGTGTTCCCATCTATGATAACCATTTTGTGCTATTATATTAAATTTATCCGAAGTTGAAACAAGCCCCGGGATAAAACTGTGGTCAAAATCGGTATCGAAGAAACAAACACTTGAAATTGTTGCAGAGGAATTTGATAGTTCGACACTAACTAGATTACTCGATATTATTATTTTATTATTCATGTTCTTGAAGCCAAGTTTCGTTTGAAGGTAGTTACCGGCAGTTCCGCTATTCCATCCCGCAAGCAAATTTGTTAAAATGCCATTGCCCGCCTTTAACCAACCGGTATAACCTTTGAAGGTAACATTCTGCATACTGCCGCCTGTATAAAAACCTGCTGTTATACCGCACGGATTTGCAGAATTTAAAGGATCTGCACAATTGTCCCCGGCAGATATTGTAAAATCCTCCAATGATTTCGGCCATAAATAAGGACCGTTATGGTTATACATTAACACCAAATTGTCATCTGTATATGATTCCCCGCCTAGTGTAAATTGATTAACTAAGTTATTATATAATTTGTTTGTTGCTGATATCGCTGCATTGCAGGGATCTCCGGCTAAAATATTCGAGCATACAGATGAAATAGAATCTGCAGAAAGGTAATTAGAGTTTGGCTTGCCGACAGCAGCCCAGGCCGAATAATGCTTGGCTTCATTAAAAAGGAAAAGTGCCTTAACCTGCCAAATATAATAGTAGTTAATCCAAGTTTTTACCTGGTTATAATATATAGTGTCCGTACCAAAGGAATTGTCAACAGGCGGTGCAATTGTTTCTATACATGCCGGAATAGACCCTGTGTTCCCGGCTTGTATTAAAGTAGTTTCAAAATCATTAAGAATTACATCCATAGCCGTATTTCCAACATACTTTTTTTGGGCAAGCACCTGGTCTACCCAGTCTGAAATCGTGCTGTCAGGTTCTATTCCGGTGCCGCTAGATGCAGTTTTGATCATATTCTGATACCTGTCCATATAAGTATCAACTAATTTAATGTCGCTCTGTAAATAAAGCTCGTAGTCACTGCATTTTAGCGCATTTAAATCATTATCAATTTTGTCCAGTTCATTTTGAATCCCGTTAAGCTGGGCAATAATCTCTTGCAGATCCTGGTCAATTTTATTGAGTTGGTCAGTATAATCCGGGCTGCCGTCACTTAGTCCTAAAGCGCCTAATGCCCAGCTTACAGCACTACCGCCGATTTCACCTGCCGCACCCTCTGCAACTGATTTAAAAAGGGTAGTGGCGTAACTGCCGCTCTCTGACCCGCCAAAATCCGGGGGAGGCGCTCCAACACCGCCATTGCCATTAATGCCGTCAATAAAATTGGTTAATAAGTCGCAGTTGCTGACAAGAAGAACTGAAAAAACAATTGAGATAACGAGGAAAAACTTTAGGAAAATATCTTTAAACCTACTTGATGATTTAATTTTCTTTCCTGATGTTTTCATTTTTTACTCCACGTATTTGTTTTATAATTAAGTTATTAATACCTGATTATTTCTAAAATATTTGGCTTTTTCTTTAAGTCTTAAGAGTTACTCTCATTTAATTATTAATTTCCTTGAAGCCACAAAGCCCTCGGCTTCCAGAGAGTACACATAACTTCCTATCTTCAGTCTATTGCCATCACTGTCATTGCCATCCCATGCAATAATATATTTCCCGGGAGGAAGCTGTCCTTCGTAAAGAACAGATACAGGTTCTTCCAGAGGGCAATACACAACCAGCTTAACTGTACACTGCCTGGGAATGGAAAAGGAAATATTTGTTTGAATACTAAAAGGATTTGGAAAATTTTGTTCGAGATTGAATTCATCAGGAATATCAGGCTGGCTTTCATCCTTTTTAAGTATGAAGGATTTGTTTTTATTAAACATTTTTTTCCCTTCTCTAACTTTTCTGGATTTTCTCCTACCAAGCAGTTCATATTATATAAGATTAATTGTTATTGGATTTTCGGAATTAAAATAATAGATAGAAATAAATGCTGCTCTGCATGAAGCGACATTAATTATGCAATAAAAAATGTTATTCGGCTGGATACGACATTTAACCTTTTTAATGCGACATTATTAGGAAATTATTAAAAAGAAAAGATTATTTTACGAGGGAAAAGATTTGTGAAAACCACTAAGTAAAATGCTTTTCAAAGTCTTTATCTTAAATTATTTATGTTGACCGTATTTTATGGGTAAACCGTTGAAACGGTTCTTATATTGCTACTTATTTAGGTTAGCACCGGGATTAATCCCGGAGTTAATGATAACTAAAACTTGGTATTTAACTGTTTTAACAGTTTTAATCTTAAGTAGTTAACTTTGGTTAAATTAATTATTATTTTTTAGGGGAAATTAAGGCTGAAGGTAAAATATCAAATTCCTCTTTAAAAGCCCTGGAAAAAGCAGTAACATCCCCATAGCCAACACTGAATGCAATTTCAGTTACATTTCCCGCATTTTGCTCAAGCAATTGTTTTGCTCTTTTTAGCCGCATGATACGAATACATTGTATTGGTGTACAATCAATTAAGGTTTTAAGTTTTCTTTGGAGCTGCCGTTTACTGATTCCGATTTGTTCAGCGAGTACTTCAACTCCAAAATCTTCGTTCCCCATATTTTCTTCAATTATATCATGCATGCGTTTTAAAAACTGCTGGTCCATTGAAGAAACAGAAATTTCTGAAGGATTCAAAACAGCTTTAGCGCCAATCTGTTTTATAAGTTTATCTCTAATTTCAATAAGTTTTCTAACCCTTATACCCAGTTCCTTAGTGCTAAACGGTTTAATCAGGAAAGCATCTACTCCGGTTTCTAATCCTTCAAGCTTATCACTTTCGGCTGCTTTTGCAGTAAGCATTATAATAGGAATGTGATTTGTAACCTGGTTTGTTCTCAACTTTCTTGTTAACTCATAACCATCCATTTTAGGCATCATTACATCGGTTATTATTAAATCAGGAATTTCTTCGATAGCTATTTCCAATCCTTCTTCACCATTTGAAGCTTGTTTAATATTATAGTATTCAGCTAAAGTTTCATTAATATATGTCCGCATATCAGGGTTATCTTCTACAATCAAAATAAGTTTAGATTTTTGATTTGAAATTGATTCACTCTCTTTATTTATTAATTCTTCGTTATTCGAAAGTTCAGATATCTTTTCTAAATCCAGTTCCGGTAAATCCAAAGAGCCAGTTTCAATTTCAGCAATTTGATCCGGTTCCAGATGTTTTTTCCCAAGTGGAATCAGGATAATAAATGTTGTTCCGAATCCTTCTTTACTTTCTACAGAAATTCCTCCGCCATGGACTTGCACCAGCTCCTTAGTTAGTGCTAAACCTATACCGGTTCCTTCATATTCACGCGTAGTAGAATTATCAACCTGGAAGAAGCGATCAAATATGTGCGCCAGCCGATCTATAGGAATTCCAATTCCGGAATCCTGCACAACTATTTTTACATCTCCTTCAATTATATTTTCGGAATCTTCCGGCAAATTAATTTCACGCCCCTTAGATTGAACGTTAACGCTTACTAAAACTTTGCCCCCTGCCGATGTAAATTTGAGTGCGTTTGATAAAAGGTTGTGCATTATTTTCTCAATCTTATCCTGGTCAAAATATACCGGGATATTATCTATTGAGGATTCAAATTTCAGAACAATATTCTTTCTTTCGGCAAAAGATTCAAACGAACCAGTTAAGTATCTTAGCAAAGGGACAATGTTTTGTTCAGATGCTTTAAGCTTCATCTCACGAGCATCGAACTTTGAAAGATCCAAAAGTTGATTTATTAATAACTGTAGCTGTTTAGAATTCCGAAGAGCCATCTTAGCTCTTTTTATATTGTGCTCCTTTTTTAAATCAGGCAAAAGGTTTTCAATCTGTCCCACAATTAATGTTAAGGGAGTACGGAATTCATGTGATATGTTGGCAAAGAAACGTGATTTTATTTTACTTAATTCCTGTAGCTCCATATTCTTACTAGCTAATTCCGTAGTACGGATTTTTACAATAGTTTCAAGTTCTTTAGTTCGTTCTCTGAGCTTGCTTGTATGCCAATTCTTATAGCGGTTAATAGTTAAAATTAGGAAGCTAAAAAAAATGAATCCGTAAATACAATAAGCCCACCATGATAAATAAGGCGGCGGCAGAAGCGTAAATGCGAAAGTATCTTCACTGCTTTCATGTCCATAAATATTTTTTGCCCTTACATGGAACACATATTCTCCAGCGGGTAAACGACTGTATTCTTTTTGAGTGATAGATGTCCAGTTGGACCACTTTTTATCAAATCCTTCCAGAAAGATCTGGAAAGTATTTTGTTCGGGATGGTCATAAAATAATGCTGAAAATCCAAAACTTAGAGTATTGTTCGTATGAGACAATTCAATGACATTTAATTTTTTGTTTTCATTTAAAGAACCTCCATAAATAACTGAATCACCATGGATTAAAACGCTTCGAATTACTGCAGGGAAATTAATTTGTTTAACTTTCGGTAAATTGTCATTGTAACGAAATAATCCCTCCTCACCTCCGAACCATGTTATGCCATTATCTTCTGCATATATTGACCAGATACCGTTTGAGGGAATTCCAAGAAAATGATCATTATCGAGTATATAAGTTCCATTGGGCTGCAGCCGGAAAATGTTCAAATAAAAAGTTATATCTTTTGATATTATTGCCCATACATTGCCTTTTTTGTCCTCTGTCAGATAATTAATCGTGTATGAATTGCCTGGCAGCAGCTTATTAAAAGTTGTATCAATGAAAAATTTCCGGTTATCACTATCAAATCTGTAAATACTGCTATTGGTTGTAAATAACATACCTCGTGAGGTGAAGAATGGGTAATTGTTCCCTAAAGGTAACCCTTGTTCTTTTCCATAAATTTCAATTTTTGAAATTTCATTCTCAGGAGAAACATGCATTCGTGTTATTCCTTCATTTCCTTTACCTAACCATATGTCTCCATTTTTATCTTCAGCAATTAAACCGGCACTTCCATTCCATCCTTTTAGCTTCCGGCTTTCAATCCAATCATTTTTAGTTTTTCTTAATACCTTAATTCCTCCGTTAAAATTAGCAATATAATACTTGTTAGAATCAATCTTTGAACGACGTATACAAGAAACACCATCACTAAGCTTTTTTATAAAACTTGAATTAGCACCATCAATTTTTCTAATTGATCCTCTTATTGCATACAGAAACTTATCGTCGCTAAATAGTTTCCAGAAATCTCCGCTTAACCCTGACACTTCAAAAAACCGGTTTTGTTGTTCATCAAGATATTGAACACCTTCTGAAGTAACCACATATAATATATTTCTAAATCTAACCGGGGGAGAATTAAAAGCAGTTACTCCATTAAGTCCTCTTTGTTCATCAAAAACTGAAAACGTGGGGTAGATATTTACTAAGTGGTCAATTCCCTGCAATTCTGTCATCCACATACCTCCTTGATGATCCGGAGAAATTGAATATATGATATTATTATGGAGGCCGGAACTTTTATTTAAATATTGGATTACGTCTCCTTTATTATTAAATATGATTGCACCTCCTTTTAGTAAGCCGGCTGCAAAAATGCTGTCATTTAAAATTGTACCGCAACGAATTCCATTATGTTTTATGAATTCACTTGCTTTCCCCTTGAGCGGTTTCAATGTTTGCCAATCATAAAGGAACAAACCTGCACTATCAATCCCTATTAAAATAGAACTTCTTCTTCCATGCTTGATAGAAGCAGGGAACATTGCCTTAACCGGTTTATCTAAAAATATTTTACCTCCTGATATAAATTCCAAAGAATCGCTTTTCAATACCATTAAGCCTTTATGTTTTTCTAAAACATATAGGCTATCGTAAACACAGAAGAAGCCATCAAATCCTGTTTTAGATCTCCAGGATTTCATATAATTATCTTTCCATCTAAACAAATACTCTCTGCTGCAAAAATAAATTCCATCATGTGTGGGATAAATTGAATGAATCCCGGAAAAGATTCTATTTTTGTCTTTTAGTTCTTTAAGAAGAGATTGGTAGTGTAGATTACCATTTGTGTCAGGCTTTAATAAACCAAGGTCGTTTGTTGTCCCTACATAGATTCTTCCGTTTTTATCCTCTGCTAATGACCAAACCACTTGTTGATCACTTACTTTTATATGTTTCCAGTTAGCACCATCAAACTCAAGCACCATACCCGAATTGTTACCTACATAAACGATACCTCGAAAATCTTGTAATATAACTAAATTTTGAGGGGAGGATTTAAAATCTTTAGGGCCATAATTTTTTATTAGCAGCCTTCCGATTTCTTTATCGTTAAAGGTGTTTAATGTTTGTGCCGGAGTAGAGGGATAGAATTCTATACAGAGCAGCAATGCTAAAAATTGCAATATGTTTTTTTTGAATATCATTAAAAAATATCTTGTATAGGAAGATGAAGGAGAAATCTTAGTTAGATAAACTTCTCCAGTTCTTTAAATAATTATTTATCTTATTTCAAACTTGAAAACAAGTTTGATTGTTTATCATAAAATAATTTACGTAAAGCTAATGTGTAATGAATTTAAATAATTAAGTGAAGGTTCAACATGAATTTAGTTAAAAAAATACTGAATTAATTTTAAATTAAGTGATACAATACTATTTAAATCAGTTAATTTCACTTCATTTTTTTATAATGATAAATAATTTTATAATGGATGAAGTTTTAAATAGAAATTAATATTTAGATAACAATTATCCTGATTGAAAATTATAAGCAAATGAGTTAACTTAAAACAAGTTATTACAAAAATAAAACGGGGTTCCTTTCAAATTGTGACTAAGACAATTCAATAATCAATTATATCAGCGGGGTATCATGAAAAAAATAGTATTTCTTTTCGTCATCATCCTTCCATCTTTTATTTTCTGCAAAGATGAAATGAAAGTCGATTCAAAAGTAATTGAAGCAACTATATTCAAAAACAGGGCATTGATAACCCGTGAAGGTGAAATTAATTTGCCCAAAGGTAAAAGTGAAATAGTATTTTCAAATCTTCCGGTTGATTTGCAGAACGAATCCGTTCGTGTTTCTGCAGAAGGAAATGGTGTTGTAAAAATTCTTGATGTAAAAGTAGAACAAAGATTTACTACAGAAGTACAGCAGGAAAATATTAAGTCATTGCAGGATAAAATTGATTCATTAAATCAATTAATGCTAATAGCTTCAGATGAGATGAATATTCTTAACAGTAAAAAAGATTTTATTGAATCATTAAAATCTCAATCTTCAAAATATATGAATGAAAAAATGCTTCTTAAAGTAAATTCCACGAAAGAGTGGGCAGATATTCTAAAATTTGTAGATCAAAATCTTGAAGAGATTTATAAAGGATTAAGAGAACAGACAAGGAAGCAAACTTTTTATAAGCAGCAAATTAATGCCATTAATAAAGATATAAGTGAAAGTCAGGGTAAACAATCTAAAAATTATAAAGAAGTGATCGTTACTCTTGAAACCGAAGCAAAAGGAAATGTAAAGCTTCAGCCATCTTATCTGGTACAAAGTGCAGGCTGGTACCCGTTATACGACGCCAGAATAACAATGGATACGAAAAGCTGCGAGCTTGATTATTTCGGAATGGTGCATCAATCAACAGGAGAAGACTGGAAAGATATATCATTAACCTTGTCAACTGCAGAACCAATGTCGGTTAAATCTTTGCCTGAATTGGACAGATGGTTTGTAGATACAAAACCTCTTCCGGTAAAAAGAAATTATGATAATAACTATCAACCGGTAAGTTCTAATTATCAATTAACCTATGACCAAAATTGGGGACTTCCATCCGGGATCGGTTCGGTTGCCGGTTATGTAATTGATAAAAATACCGGTGAACCATTAGTTGGCGCAAATGTAGTTATTGATGGAACTAACTTAGGTTCGGCAACCGATGCAAACGGGAAATTTTTAATAACAAATGTTAACCAGGGTTCTCATTCATTAAGAGCTTCTTATATAGGATATCAGGGTGCAAGATATAACCTTCAAGTAAGAGAAAAAAATGTGGCCAATGTAACCATCCTACTTGAAGCCGCATCAATATCAGCAAGTGAAGTAGTTGTAAGAAGTGAAAGGCCAATTATACAAAAAAGTAATACTAATGCAGTGAGAATAACTTCTAATGGTGATGAGGAGATTAAGTATACAAATGTACATGCAAATGAACTTTCAACTTCATTTGAAATACCAACAAAGAGTTCTATCCCAAGCGATAATAGTCAGCATAAAGTAACAATTTCAATTAAATCTTTGCCGGTTGAGTTTGCATACACTTCTATTCCAAAAATTTCTCCGAGCGTATATTTAAAAGGGAAAATTGTAAATAAAAATGATTACCCGTTGCTTGAAGGTGATATAAGTATTTTTGTTGATAATGAATTCATAAACAAAACATACTTAAATACAATTGTTCCAACAGATACACTTTCTTTAGCGCTTGGTGTTGATGACAGGATTCAAATAAAAAAAGTTTTGATTAATAAATTCAATGAATCAAAAGGGCTGCTGGGAGGAAGCAGGCAAATTACTTACGAATATGAAATTCAAATTACAAATAATAGAAAGACAGAAGAATCAATTCTAGTTTATGATCAGGCTCCAATCCCAATGAATGAAGATATTAAAGTTGAATTGCTTGAACCTAAAAAAGACAAGGATGAACTTGGTAATGATAAAAAGCTTGAATGGAACGTAAAGCTTAAACCGGGAGAGAAGAAAGTTATCCCTTTAAAATACTCAGTTGAATTTCCGAATAAATTGAATGTGTATGGATTGGAATAATTTATTAACCTCAACCCTACCCTTCTCCTTATTAAGGAGAAGGGTTTGTTTGATATAATGACATGAATTTTTTTTTATGTTAAGAAATAATTTTATATCGTTTTATTGTAAATAAGTCTCTCTCCTTTATAAGGAGAGAGATGAGAGTGAGGTTGATTTATAAAATTGGTAATCAATAATTTCCTGCTAAATTAAAATTATCATTGTTCTCCGGTAATCGCCGAAGGCGGAGCAGATTCTCCCTTTACTCCCCAGTTATAATTTGGTTTATCGTTTAAAACAAATTCAAGTGTTCCGCCGTTTGCAACTTCTTCATAAGGGATATATGTTTTATTCCAAACTTTTCCGTTTAATTTTACAACTTGTATGTATTTGTTTTCCGGGGAATAATTTTTCGCTGTCATTGTAAAAGTATTTCCGTTGCCAAGTTTCATGGTAACTTTCTCTGCACATGGAGTTCCAATCACATAAATATTGCTTGAGGGGCAAACAGGATAAAAACCCATAGTATTAAATACATACCATGCTGACATCTGTCCGCAGTCATCATTGCCTGAAAGTGAGTTTGGTTTGTTGCCGTAGAAGGTTGTCATAATTTGTCTAACTAACTTTTGTGTTTTCCATGGCTGTCCGGCATAATCATAAAGAAAAGTAATATGATGTGAAGGTTCGTTTCCATGCCAGTATTCTCCGATTCTTCCAAGGATATCTTCATTGCCTGCTGATATATCTTCTGCTTTGTTTTCCATAAATAAAGTATCAAGCTTTTCGGTAAAATATTTTTTGCCCCCCATTAATTTAATTAATCCTTCAACATCCTGCGGAACATACCATGAGTACTGCCAATTTGTGCCTTCTGTTATATCCCGTTTATTCATATCTTCAATATATTCATGCGGATGAAATGGAGTACGCCAATTTCCTTTCGAATCTTTTCCTCTCATTAATTTCGTGGACGGATCAAAAATGTTTTTATATGACATTGCCCTGTTAATAAAGTAATTGTATTCTCCTTTCTTCCCGAGCTTCTTTGCAACTTGTGCAATTGCATAATCATCGTAAGCATATTCAAGTGTTTTTGAAACAGATTCATTTTCATGATCGAAAGGCACATAACCAATTTTAGCGTATTCTTCAACGGAATCATAATCCGGATTCATTGCAGTTGTTTTAATTGCATTATAAGCTCTCTCATAATCAAATCCTTTAACACCTTTTAATATTGCATCTGCAATTACAGCAACAGAATGATAGCCTATCATGCACCAGGTTTCATTATTATTTAAAGACCAGACAGGCAAGAGATGATCAACGCTTTGATCATAATGTGCAAGCATTGAATTAATCATATCTGCATCACGCTTGGGTTGAATCAAAGTAAATAAAGGGTGTTCCGCTCTGTAAGTGTCCCAAAGAGAAAAGATAGCATAATTATGAAAGTCTTTTGCTTTATGAATATTCTGATCAAGCCCGCGGTAGCTTCCGTCAACATCTTCATAAATAGTTGGCGTAAGCAAGCAATGATAAAGTGAAGTATAAAAAGTTTCTTTCTCAGCTTGTGTTCCTTCAATTGTTATCTTCTGCATTTCTTTATTCCATTTGGAGCGGGTTTCATTTACAACTTTATTAAAGTCCCAGCCCGGGATTTCTGCATCAAGATTTTTCAGTGCATTCTCAGTGCTGACTGATGAAATTCCTACTTTAACCATTATCACTTCATTTTCTTTGGTAGAATATCTTGTGAAGTATTGAATATTTGTTCCGGCAGATTCGTATTTGCTTCTGAATCTTCGTGTGTTGTAAATTATTTTTTGTCCGTCTTTCATAATCGCGAAATCTTCATAAGGTCGTGAATACCTTGCTGCAAAAAATAAATATCTTTCCTTTGCCCAGCCATTCACCAGATGATACCCGGTTACCAAAGTTTTACTTTCGCATCTTACATTTGACCAAACAACTTTCCATTGAAGCACATGATTTAAGTCCATCATGATATTTGCGCTGTCGCTTTTAGGAAAAGTAAATTTTAAAATACCCGCACGTTCTGTTGCTGCTAATTCAACAAGCACATTATGTTCCGGCAGTCTAACAGAATAATATCCTGCTTTTATTATTTCATCTTTATGATTGAAAGGTGTGCAGTAACCTGAATCGGGATCTTGAACATAATATTCGCTACCATCGCTTCTAATCTTTTTAACTGTACCGGGAACAAATTCAGGTTTGCCAGTTGAAGGCATAAATAAAAAATCCCCAAGGTCAGGAATTCCGGTTCCACTTAAATGCTGCATGCTGAAACCAATTATCACACTGTCGCTGTATTCATATCCCGAAGCTGTTTCCCAGCTTTTCATATCTGTATCCGGACCAAGCTGAACCATTCCATGAGGGGCAACAGGGCCAGGATAAACATTACCTTCCCCTTGTGTTCCAATTACAGGTTTTATATAATCAACAAGATTTGTTTCAGTTTTGTTTTGGCAGTATCCTAAAATATTAATAAAAATTATTCCCAACGATAATAGAAAAGCTGTAGATTTTATTTTTAATTTCATTATTTAATTCCTGACTTATTATATATTGTTTGCTCTTAGTAAGATAATTATTTCTGTTAAAAGAAATTTAAATGTTAATTTATTTTGACAAGAATCTCACGAAGCGCACTAATTAACAAAAATTAAATTAGTGAGAATTAGTGCAATTGGTGGCTAATAATAATATGATTTCAGGAAGGTAAGTAAAATTATGTTAAGAATATTTCATTAATTTATCTTAATTTATTCATCGTTATTCACTTTTCTATTTTCGAAAACTACATTTATATAAGAGGACAGGCATGAAATCAATCTTTATTTATTGTTTTGTGTTAGTGAGTCTTTCAAATCTGTTTTCACAAAATAATATTTTAAAAACCGGGTTATACGCTGTAAATGAAAATGAAGATTGTACAGATACAGTTTCTTTCAGTAAAATTAGTAATTCTGATGGTGTACTTTGTGTTGATAAAAAACCAATTCTAACTGATGCGAATTTTGATTCAATAAAAGTAAACATAGACACAACTTCTTATGGAATTAATTATACTCTCGCAATTAAGCTTGACAGTTCTTCTGCAAAAACTTTTGAGAAAACATCGGAAGGGCTTGTTGGTAAAAAGATTGCAATTATTGTTGATGGGAAGATAGTATCTGCACCGGTTTTAAGGGATCCAATTACCTCAGGAAGAATTGCTGTTTTCAGTGACAAAGAAACTATACTGGAAATAGAAAAAGAGCTGAATAAAAAGAAAGAATAATTTTGTTCTTTTGCCGTGATACTTTTTTGACTACTCTAAAATAATTTAGTGTAAATAATTTATCATAATTCTCAAATAATAAATGTACCACCATGAATTTAATCTCAAAATATTTTAACTGGCTTCAAAAAGATGTTCCAAAAGGTGATGTTGAAAAATATCCGCAGATAGATTCAAACGGAGAGACTTCGGTAAAAGGAATTTTTATTATTGGCGACCTTACAGGAATACCTTTGCTTAGGTTGGCAGCGGAAAGCGGTAAAAAAATAATTGACCAATTTAAAAATGATTCTGAATTTCAAAAGCTGAAATCATCAAATCAAGATAAAGATATTCTTGATTTAATTATTATTGGTGCCGGGCCTGCCGGAATAGCAGCAGGAATTGAAGCTTCAAAAAATAAATTGAATTATAAAATTCTTGAATCGGCCCAAAAGTTTAACACCATAATTAATTTTCCCAAGGGAAAACCAATCTTTGCAGAGCCGAAAGAATTTACTCAGGTATCCGATTTAAAAATTAAGTGATGGCACAAAAGAATCTCTTCTTGATGATTTACACAACCAGATATTAAATGTCTCTCTTCCAATTGAAGAAAATATTATGGTTGATAAAATTGAAAAGAAGGGAAATCTCTTTGAAGTAACAACAAAGAATAGAAATTTTAAAGCATTACGAGTTTTACTTGCCATTGGAAAATCAGGTAACTCAAGAATGCTGAAAGTGCCTGGAGAAAATCTTCCAAAAGTATTTAATAGACTGTTTGACCCCGCTGATGCAAGGGGACAAAAAGTTTTAGTTGTCGGCGGAGGGGATTCTGCTTTGGAAACAGCTATAGCGACTGCTGAATATGCCGATGAAGTATATATCTCTTACCGTAATCCATCATTCTCTCGCCCAAAAGAAGGCAACGTTGAAAAGCTAAATAAGTTAACTGAAGAAGGTAAAGTAAAACTACTTTTTGAAACGCAAGTAAAAGAAATCAAAGACAACAAAGTAATTCTAATCGATAAAAACAAAAGAGAATTTGAGATAGAAAACTCGATGGTTTTTTCAATGATTGGGAAAGAACTTCCGCTTCAGTTTTTTAAGCGAAGCGGAATTAAAATGGAAGGGGAACTTTCATTAACGGCAAAGCTTCAATTTCTACTTCTGGTTCTTGTTGCCGGAGTAATTTATTTCGGAAAAAACAGTGCAAATCTTTATCAGCATTTTTTAGATGTAAAAGTTCAATCGCTTGGTGACTTGATTTACCAATTTATAAACCCTGTTGCCTGGGACAAATTGTTAACTTTGCCGCTTGAAATTATTAAAACAATTTTTTCAAGCAAAGCTTCCATCTGGAATATTAACGAATTCATATCGGCCTTTGTTGCTTACATTTCTTTTTTGGGTGCATTATTCCTGGGAATTTATCTTCTTTACAACTTCATAAAATCAAACTATAAAATTTTTTCTATTAACTGGAATACTTTTAAGTATGCTTACTTC
This sequence comes from uncultured Bacteroidota bacterium, assembly GCA_963775245.1. Lineage (GTDB taxonomy): Bacteria > Bacteroidota > Ignavibacteria > Ignavibacteriales > Ignavibacteriaceae > CAVSWT01. The sequence goes on along the minus strand of CAVZID010000020.1, from coordinate 100,384 downwards.
ATAATAGTTGCAATATTTTTTGCGATTGCATTTTTCGGAGAGAAATATTTTAACTATGAACTGCTTGGCAAACACGAAGGCTTCTGGTACACAGGCTTTTATTCACTTAACAATTTTAATTTTTGGTTTAAGAAGAATTAAACTAAAGCCGACAAAGTATATTAAATTTCAAACCTGGACATTAATATTAGTTCAGGCAATTCCACTTTTTATTTTGCCGGAGATTCTTCTTCCTTATCTTGGAGGCATTGGTGCTTTAGGTGCGAAAGATGGATTCATTATGTCGCAGATTTTTCCCGGGGGAACTTACTGGCGTTCATATGGATTCATTTTAGCCTGGCCTTTATTTTTCTTTAATGTTTACAACAGCGGAATAACAACTTTCTGGCTGGTGTTCAGCATCATTCAGACTTTTGTTTTCATTCCATTCATAGTTTATAAATGGGGTAAAGGGGCTTACTGCGGATGGCTTTGTTCATGCGGAGCTTTGGCAGAAACATTAGGTGATGAATACAGAACTCTTGCACCTCATGGAGCTAAAGCAAAAAAATATGAATTTGCTGGGCAATGGATTTTGCTTGCGGCATTTATAATTACAGGCTTAAAGCTGCTTAGTGTTTTATACGATTTTAATATTCCAATTATAAATGAAAAAGTATCATACGCAGCGGGCTTCTTTCATAATTTTTATTTCATTGGAATCGATGTAATCTTTGCCGGAGTATTGGGAGTTGGAGTTTATTTCTTTTTAAGCGGAAGAGTTTGGTGCCGCTTCGGATGTCCACTTGCAGCTTTGATGCACATCTATTCAAGATTTTCCAAATACAGAATTTTTGCTGAAAAGAAAAAATGTATTTCATGCAACATCTGCACGAAAGTTTGCCACATGGGAATAGATGTAATGAATTTTGCCAACAAAGGAATTCCAATGAATGATGTTGAATGCGTGAGATGTTCTGCTTGCGTAGTAAACTGTCCAACGCAAGTACTTTCATTTGGTTCGCTGCCTAAAACAGATACTAAAAATGTTTTATATAAAACAATACAAATTGATTTAAAAAACAAAAAGGATAATTGGGGGAGCGGTTTGTAATTCAAAATTGGATAATTAACTGAAGTTACGCAAGATGACGAAAAGCGAGTATCCATTATGCGAAAACAAGCAAAAAATAGATTTTCACTTTCACATGAGTGACATTAAAAGACATCAAAATGCATTTCTGCGTAACTTCAGTAATTAAAAAAAATTATGATTGATTTAGAATTAAACGGCCATTATGAAATTTCAGAAGAGCAAAAAAAGTTTTACAATGAAACTGGATTCGTTCTTTTAAATGAAGTTTTATCAATTGATGAAGTAAGCGAATATAGAAAAATAATTGATAAAGTTGTTCATGATCTTACAAGTCATGATAAAAGAACATTAGAAGAAAAAACCCCTTACGAAAGAGAATTTCTTCAATGCAGTCACCTATGGAGAACATTTCCTGAAGTTAGAAAATTTACATTAAGCCAAAGACTTGGCTCCATTGCAAAACAACTTTTGGATGCTGAACATGTCAGGCTATGGCATGATCAAGCTTTATACAAAGTTCCGGGCGGCGCAGCAACAGAACCGCATCAGGATATTGCTTATTGGCCAATGATTGAAAAAAACGGCGGGACAATCTGGCTGGCTTTAGATGATGTTACGGTTGAAATGGGGGCAATGAATTTTATCCCCGGTTCGCATAAATCAGATTTCTTCAGTTACAATAATAGAATTGAAGATTCAATCGAAGGTAAAAGTGATTTGCTTTCAAAAGCAAAAGAAAAAATTAAAGCAGAACCTGTCAGCTATAATTTAAAACCTGGGGATGCAACATTTCATCACGCATTGACAATACACTACACAGGTAAAAATCAAACCCTAAAAACACGAAAAGGAATGACGGTTATTTATTTTGCTGATGGAGTTAGATTTGACGGCAAATCTCCCGCGGCTGACCACCATTGTGCTGAAGGCAGTGTTGATGGAGAAGCAATTAAAACAAAATGGAATCCTATTGTAGTTTAAACTTTACAATCAGTTATTTGATAGACTATCAGAAATTTGATAATACAGTATTAAGTACTTTCTGATTTTCACTTTTTCTAAAAGTTAATCTTCTCTTAAAATCCTTTCAAAAACAAATTAAAAGCAAACTTATATTTTCACTTCTGAATTTGAATATTAAGAGCATCTTAATTTACTAACGGCATAAAGATTGACTTAGATAGAAATATGTTTAGGAATTTATATGAAAATGAAAAAATCTTATTCATTACTAATTTTAATTCTCTGTTTAGTTTATACTCAAGATAGTTATCCTCAAAGTAAGGCTGGTTTTTCATTAGGTGGTGGTTATCTTTATTCTGAAGTTGACAATTCAAAGTTACCATATTGGAAGGACGGTTACTTAATTACTTTTTCATCTGATTATAATATCATAAATAATTTCAGTTTATTTTTTTCTTCTTCATATCAAAAACATTTTTTTAACGAGAAACTTATTTCTAATATTTCACCTTAAGTTGTTGGATATAGTTTTAATGTTAATGGAGAAAATAGCAGTGTACTTGAATTATCTATTGGGGGTAAGGTTTATGTTTTTAATTCACTGCTGAAGCCATATTTAGGAATAGGCATAGGTGCATTATTGATTAATCAAGGAAAAGTAGAAATAACAGATTGGATAGAAGGAAATTCTATAGAGTCAAACTTCGTATATGAGTCGACATTCTTATATTCAAATACAGGTAAAAATTATAGCTTGTTCCAGGGTAATTTTATTGTGGGTTTAGAAATAGAACTTGTTAAAAACTTTCTTTTAGTTCTTGAAGGCAAGCCGACATATAGTTTTGGTGGTCCTTCATATTTTCCAATAACAGCATCAGTTAAATTTAAAATATGAACATATTTTTTTGTTAGAATTAATTTATCCGTGAGGCAATATTATGCATAAAATAATTTTAATTCATTTTGCTGCTTGGTTTTATGGAATTTAATTGTTTCCAAAATAATAACCAGGTTGGTTCAACTTTAGATAAAAGTAACTCCAGTATAGTTCCGCTTAATCAAGATTTTAATATTAAAGTCGGGAGTGCTGTTGAAGTCGAAAATGAAAATCTAACAATCAGTTTTGAATCAGTTCCTATGGATTCACGTTGCCCGGAAGGGGTAAGGTGTTTTTGGTCCGGGGAAGCACAGACGATATTAAGATTTAACAGGTTTGACTATCCTCAAAAAATAGATACACTAAGTTTATATCAAGCATTAAGCGGCACAAAAAAAGTAGGCAGTTATCAGGTATATTATATTGAGTTTAAAGGTTTAGAGCCGCATCCTATTTTTAATAAAGATTTGAATTATGATGATTATGAGGCAACTTTATTTGTAACAAAAAAGGTTACAAAGTTTACACAGCATGCTCAATACACTAAATAAAAATTAAGTAGAGATTTGATTGAAACATTATAAACTCTTAGAAAAACATTAAGATTTTAATCGTTCTATAAGGAGAAAAGGGGATGAAGAAATAGCCGTCAAAATTTATTGACGGCTATTATTCATTTTTGAATTTATTTGGTTGTAAATGGTTTAATGTAAATCTATTTTTAATGAAGAAAAATTTTAATTCAAATGGATAAGGGTTCTAAATTACGGCAGAAGGCTTATTACAAAATCCGCATAATTACAATTTTTAGTGTTGTAACAGTTCTGCTTGTAATTGCGCTTTCAAGAGCCGGCTATGTTTTTATTAAAGATTTATATTTAAACCAATTGGGAGAGCAGGTTAATATTGTAACAAGAATGATTTCCCAGCAGATTGAGAATGAATATTTGAATCTTTTAAGCTTAGGGGCGCCAACGGAAACAACTAAACAATATTTTTATAAAATCTTCAATCAAAATTTGGATAAAAAGCTTCATTCTGAAATTTTTATTTTTAATAATCAATATGATATCGAAATTCATTCAGACTCAAATAAAATTCTTGGTAAGCCTGAATCAAGATTAATTCTTAATCAAAAAGAAATAAATGACTTAGCAATAAATCAAAGTACCGCTTCTCTTCCTTTTAAAGGCGATGACGGAAATTGGTATCTATGGGGTTTTTATAGATTAAATGAAAATCATTTTCTTGCTGTTCGTGAAAGCGCAGCAAGATTTGAAAAAGTTGAAAGATTTTCAGCTATATTCTGGTATATCGGGATTGCCGGAACATTGATAACGATTTTAGTTGGATGGTTAATGGCGAGGGCAATAACAAATCCGCTTTACAGACTTGTAAGATTTAGCGAGGAAATAGGTAAAGGAAACTTTAAAGCTCAAGAACCGAATAACTTAAAGGGTGAAATAAAATATCTTGCCCAAGCAATGGGAAAGATGAAAAATGATTTGTCGGAAAACCAGGATCAAAAAGAAAATATGCTTGCACAAATTGCTCACGAAATTAGAAATCCCTTAGGCGGAATTGAACTACTTACAAATCTTGCCAAAGAAAATTTACCGGCAAATGAAAAGAATGATGATTACTTTGATAGAATTTTGCATGAGGTTCACAGACTTAAAAATCTTATTACTTCATTTTTAAATTACAGCAAACCGGTTCCTGCAAATCCTGAATGGATTGACTTAAGATTATTTGTTGATGAAATAGAAAAAAACTTTTGCGGTCAATTGAAGGAACAAAACATTGAATTGGAAAAAGATTTTCAGTTTTATACTTTCTGGTTTGATAAAAACCATCTGACGCAGATAATTATAAATTTAATTTCAAACAGCATTGCTTCGGTTAAACAAGATGGGATAATTCATTTTCAAGCAAAGAAGGAAGGTAAAAACTGGATGATTAAAGTTTCAGACAGCGGAAAAGGAATTTCAAAAGAAAATATAAATTCAATTTTCACTCCGTTTTTTACCACAAAGAAAAATGGCACCGGACTCGGATTAGCTATCAGCAAAAAGTTATGTAAAGAAAATTTCGCTGATTTAATTGCGGAAAATAATTCATCTCAAATGACAACATTTTCAATTATAAAAGAAGCAGTAAATGAAATCTGAAAAAATAATTGTTGTAGAAGATAATGATACAATGCGGCTGGGCATTGTAGACAGCTTAAAAAGCGAAGGCTATTCTGTTACTGCTTTTGAAAATGGAGTTGATGCACTAAAGAATTTTAAATCAGAGCAAGCATCACTTGCTATTATAGATTTAAAAATGGAACCGCTGAACGGCATTGAAGTTTTAAAGCAGATTAAAGATATAAATCCTGAAACCGAAGTAATTATGATTTCTGCTTACGGGACAATTGATGATGCTGTCAAAGCTATGCAGCTTGGTGCTGTTGATTTTTTAACAAAGCCATTTTCGCCTGGAGAACTTAGATTAAAAGTTAAAAAAATCTGGGATAAATTCTTAAATGAAAAGAAAATCCAAAACCTGATTGAACAAACCAAGCTGCTGAATGAAGAGCTATTTACAGGCTATGAAGAGATAATCGGCAACTCAAAAGAAATTAAAAATGTATTTTCAATTATTGAGCAAGTTGCAAATTCGGAAAGCTCAATTTTAATTCAAGGGGAAAGCGGAACCGGTAAAGAGCTTGTGGCACGTGCAATTCACAAAAGAAGCAGTCGCTGCGAAAATGCTTTTATAAAAATTAATTGCGGTGCTTTAAATGACAATCTTTTAGAGAGCGAATTATTCGGGCATGAGAAAGGTTCTTTCACCGGAGCAATCAAGCAGAAGAAAGGCCGTTTTGAATTAGCCGATAAAGGGACTCTGTTACTTGATGAAATTGGAGACATTTCACAAGCAATGCAGGTGAAGCTGCTTAGAGTCTTGCAGGAAGGCGAATTTGAAAGAGTCGGCGGTGAAACAACTTTGCATTCGGATGTTAGAATAATTTCTGCTACGAATAAAAACCTTGAGAAGCTTTTACTTGAAGGAAAATTTAGAGAAGATTTATTTTACCGTTTGAGCGTTATTCCTATTAAGCTGCCGTCTTTGAGAGAAAGAAAAGAAGATGTTGTTCCTTTAGTAAATTACTTTTTAGAAAAAATGGCAAAGAAAAATCATCAGTCTAAAAAGAAAATTACTACTGAGGGAATTAAATTATTAATTGATTATCCATGGCCGGGAAATATTCGTGAACTTGAAAATCTTATTGAGAGATTAGTTGTAATATCTCATGGAAATACAATTGACCATGAATCTAATAGCCGGACATATAAGCACAAGTTTAAAAACAAATAATGTGTACGATAATCTTCCTCTTGAAGAAGCAGTGTTTTCTTTTGAAAAGAATTTAATTGTGCAGGCAATGAAAAAAGCGGATGGAGTAAAAAACCGTGCGGCAAAGCTGCTTGGAATCGGTACCAGTGTGTTATATTATAAATTAGACAAGTTTGGATTATTAAAATGAAAACGATGAGAAAAATATTATTTAACGGTTTTATTATTTTATTTTTTATAGCAGCAGCAAATGCTCAAAACTTAACAGAGCTCGAAACTAAATTTGAGCATCTTACGAATGTAATTAATGAAAATAAAATTTCTATCGATTCATTAAAGAAAATAATAAATGAACGAGGAAAGAAAATTGATGTAGAGAAAAGTAAATCTAATCCCGACAAAGATAAAATTGTTGGGTTAATGGCGAACACGGTTACAATTTCAAACAAAATTGACCAGCTTCAAAAGAAAAGCGAGGATGATGAAAAAGAATATGAGCTTGTAAAAAATAAGTTAGATAAAAAATATTCTGCAATTTTAGATTCTTTAAATTCAATAAATCCTTCAAATGATAAAGTTGAGGAAGAAAAATTAGTTTATGTTCAGAAAAGATTATTGGTCGCACCGCAAGTTCCGCTGCTTTCTTTTAATCCTGAAAAGATAGCCCAGATTGATTTGAGTAAATTAAAAAATAATAAAGAGAAATCTATTTATAATGATTACCTTAAAAACGCTTTAAAGGAAGTTGACAGTGTCTTAAATAATGTTAAAAATTTATCAAACGATTTTAATCAAATTGTCAGGCTTCAAAAAAAGACTCAGAAATTTTTAGAGGAAACAGAATTTAATAATAATGTTCAGGTTCAAAAATATTCACCAGAAAATTCAAGCAATGGAGACATTACATCCGGATTTAGCGGGCCATTCGATAGAAATTCTAATATAGTTTCTGTGGCAAATTCGTATACATTTAATTTTAAATCAGTTAAATAATTACGGCAAAAACGATTTTAAAAATGTTTTTAATTATTCTGAAGAATTAAAAAAGGATGGGTTAAATATTGAAGAGTATAATAATTTATTGAAAGAGGTGAAAAATAGGCTGCAAGAATATAAATTAGTGATTGTAAATAAAATTGATTCTTCTAAATGACCATTAAAAAAAATCATGCTTACCTATTAGTTATACTTTTAATCATTCCATATCAAATCTGTTACTCTCAATTTTCGGGGAAAATAAATTTAGAATCTGGTTTTTATAATTCAACACAGCAAGATTCGATAAAGCAAAATAATATTTTATTATCGTCTTGATGGACAATTGAAATATAAATATCAATGAAGAGAAAAGAAGTGCTTCAATAAAGCTGCGGGTAAGCCCGGAATCTTATGGAACAAATGAAGGATTATTTGTTTTAAAGATGAAAGCCGAAGGAAATTATTTTCAGAAAGAAAATAATTTAATTGGGGAGTAGATATTGCACGTCAAAAAAATATTTTTCAGCAAAGTGATTTAAGATTAAACTATGATATTTTTCTTTTGAACGGAAATTTAAATTTATTTTTTATTGATAACTATTCAATCAACACTTCATTTGGTTATGCATTCCAGGATGCAAGCAAGGACGTAAATCAAAATCTTGATTTATTCTTTTTAGATTTAAAGGCATTTCCGGATTACGGTTTATATTTTAATATTGGTTACGGATTTTATATTGAGAGATTTAAAATTGAAAGCAACTTTTCTCTCCCGTATGTATTTCAAACTATTACAGATAATTCAGGCTGGCGTTTCGGCCCGCAAATAAGTTTGAGCTACCTAAAAGATTTTTTAGTAAATATTGATTACCGTTTTTTGTTTCATAACTCAAACCTAACCGCCAATCCATCTTATGAACAATGGCTAAGAGTTTTAGCCGGCACATTTATAACAGAGAAAATATCGGCATTTTTACTAATAGATTATAACTGGCGTAAATTTAAATTGGTTGAAACACAATATGATTACTCAAATTTATATTACAATCCTTTAAATATTGAGAACAACATATACGCAAAGCTTGCTTATGAAATTAATGCATCTATTGAGACCTACATCAAATCAGGCTACTTTAAATACGATGTGATTAGCAGGAACTATTCAATTGCAGGATGGGATGTTATACTGGGAATTGAAATTAAAACTAAATAGTAAAAACAAACCAATCATTACCTAACTTAAGTATCTCATGACAAGTAGATATAAACCCGGTTTTTTTTAGAAACTGGGTTTATTTAGACCAAGTGGAAAGTAATTTATTTAATTATAAATGGTTAATTTTCTTAGAAGAAAAACTAAAAATTTGGTAATTTAGTTTAAGTCATCAAATCAATTTTAACTTTTTAATTTGAAATGGAATAAGAAAAAATGAATAAATATGTCCTTGGATTAGACTTCGGGACAAACTCCTGCAGAGCTTTAATTGTTGAAGTATCAAATGGAACTGAATTAGCCAGTTCAATTTTTCCCTATCCATCGGGAGAAAATGGTATTATAGTAGACTCTTCAAATCCTCATTTAGCCCGTCAAAATCCTGCTGATTATTTATTGGGCATTGAAGCAACTATAAAAGATGCAATTAAAAATGCTAAAGATATTGATTCTAAATTTAATCCGTTGGATATAATTGGAATTGGAGTTGATACAACCGGAAGTTCTCCTTTGCCCGTTAATTCTGACGGAACACCTTTATGTTTTCTTAAAGATTTTAAAGACAATCCTAACGCAATGGTTTGGCTTTGGAAAGACCACACCAGCTATGCCGAAGCCGAACAAATCACGAAGCTTGCATCTAAAGTAAGGCCTCAATATATGAGTAAGATAGGAGGTACTTATTCTTCAGAATGGTTCTGGAGTAAAATATTGCATTGTAAAAATATTGACGAGAAAGTTTTTAATGCCGCTTATAGTTTTGTAGAAATTTGTGATTGGATTACGGTTTCGTTAATTGGTGATTTGAAACCTGAAAATATAAAAAGAAGTGTTTGTGCTGCCGGGCATAAAGCAATGTTTAATAAAGATTGGGATGGATTGCCTGATGAAGAATTTTTAGAAATGCTTTCTCCGGGTTTGGGAAAATTGAAAGATAGATTATTTAACAAAGCTTATTCTGCAGGACATTTAGCTGGATATATTTCAAAAGAATGGTCTGAGAAATTAGGGCTTAATGAGAATGTTGCAATCTCTGTAGGCTCTTTCGATGCACACATGGGTGCAGTTGGTGCTGGAGTTCAAGTTGGTACTCTTGTAAAAATTATTGGCACAAGCACTTGCGATGTAATGGTATGGCCAAGCGACAAACCATTAAATGATATTAAAGGTGTATGCGGAATTGTTGATGGTTCCGTAATGGATGGATACTATGGGATTGAAGCGGGACAGTCAGGAGTTGGCGATATCTTTTTATGGTTTGTTAATAATCTTGTTCCTGAAAAATACGGTAATACAGTTGACGATAAATTTGAATCATTAGGAAAAGAGGCATCAAAATTAAAACCCGGTGAATCAGGTTTGCTTGCACTTGATTGGAATAACGGTAATAGAACAATTTTAGTTGATACACGTTTAACAGGATTGCTGCTTGGACAAACACTTCACACCAAACCTCATGAAATTTATAGAGCATTAATTGAGGCGACTGCATTTGGGGCACTTACCATAATTAATAGAATTGAGGAATATGGTGTGCCGGTTAAAGAAGTTGTTAACTGCGGCGGACTGGCGTCTAAAAATTCTTTACTAATGCAGATTTATTCTGATATTACTGGAAGGCCGATGAAGGTTTCGCGCAGTGATCAAACCCCTGCTTTGGGAGCTGCAATATTTGGAGCAATTGCTGCGGGTAAAAAATCCGGCGGATATGATTCGGTTGAAGAAGCAAGAGAATCAATGATAGGAATTAAAGAGGTTTATGAACCTAATGAAATGAATCATCAAACTTATTCAAAGATATATTCAATATATAAAAAACTGCATGACGCTTTTGGTACGAATGAATGGGAAGGTAATTTATTTGATGTGATGAAACAATTATTAATTATTAAAGAAGGTATAAAATAATTAGACTCATTAAACAATAACTAATTTGTGTCAGGCAAATACAACAGTAAAATTCCGGAGTAAAAAATGAAAAGAAACTATTTCATGGTAATACTAATCTTTGTTGTTTTTTTTGTAATCTCGTTAATCACTAATATTCTCGGCCCGCTTGTTCCTGATATTATAAAGAGCTTTAATCTCAGCTTGACCCTGGTTTCATTACTTCCATTTTCATTTTTTGCAGCTTATGGAGTAATGTCAATTCCTGCAGGAATGTTGGTTGAAAAGTATCATGAAAAAGTTGTGATGCTTTGGGCATTTGGTATTGAGCTTGTCGGAGCTTTTTGTTTTGCATTATTCCCATCGTATGCAGTGGCGCTTGGTTCTTTGTTTCTGCTGGGAATAGGAATGGCGATACTACAGGTCGCTATAAATCCTTTACTGAGAGTTTCTGGCGGCGAAGAACATTTCGCTTTCAATTCAGTTCTTGCACAATTGGTTTTCGGCGGGGCATCTTTTTTAAGCCCGATGATTTATTCATATCTCGTAACAAATATCTCGGATAAAACTCAACCGAAAAATTTTCTAATCTCTACTTTGTCAAATATGGTTCCCGAAAATCTTCCGTGGGTTTCTTTATACTGGCTGTTTGCATTATTAATTTTAATTATGGTGGTAGTTATATATGTTTCAAAATTTCCAATAGTTGAAAGAAAAGAAGATGAACGTTCCGGCGCATGGGAGACTCATAAAAAATTATTTAAAATGAAAACCGTGATTTTATTTTTTATCGGCATTTTTGCTTATGTCGGGACAGAGCAGGGAATTTCAAATTGGATTTCGCAGTTCCTTTATGTTTATCATGGTTATGATCCCCTTAAAGTCGGTTCATCTGTCGTTTCATATTTTTGGGGTATGCTTACTTTGGGATGCGTTTTAGGATTAGTTCTTTTAAAGATATTCGACAGTAGAAAAATTCTTATTTGGTTTTCTATCTCCGCATTATTCTGGTTAAGCGCTGCTTTGTTCGGTTCAACAGATTTTATTGGAATTAATTTAGCATTAATTTCTTTCCCGATGGCTGGATTTTCTTTATCCGTCATGTGGTCTATTGTTTTTTCATTAGCATTAAATTCTCTTGACAGCCATCATGGTTCTTTTTCAGGAATATTGTGTACTGCAATAATAGGAGGTGCAATTGTTCCGGTTATTATCGGTTGGCTTGGAGATCATTTTGGCCTTAGGGCTGGCATGTTTGTCATATATATTACGTTGGGATACATTTTAAGCATTGGCATGTGGGCCAAGCCGATTATAACCAATGAAACTATTTCATCTAAAAAAGAAACTGTTACAGCATAAACTCAGAAAGAAAAAATCATGTCGATAATTGGAATAGATCTTGGCGGAACAAATGTTAGGTCGGGAAGAGTAAATAAAAGTTCTATAGATGATATTGCTTCAAAAAAAATTACTTCTAACGGCTCTGAAGAAATTATTTTAAATGAAATTTGTGAAACCGTTGATAAAGTTATTCAATCGGATGTTACCGGAATTGGCGTTGGCGTCCCGAGTGTTGTTGATACTAAAAGAGGAATTGTTTACGGAGTTCAAAATATTCCATCCTGGCAAGAAGTTTATTTGAAAGATTTTTTAGAAAAGAAATATAATCTTCCAACATATGTAAACAATGATGCAAATTGTTTTGCTGCCGGCGAAAAATATTTTGGCAAAGCAAAAGAATATGATAACGCAGTCGGATTAATTATCGGTACTGGCTTAGGTGCCGGATTAATCTTAAACAATAAACTTTATTCTGGCACTAATTGCGGTGCAGGTGAATTTGGAACAATTTCTTTCAGAGAACATAACTATGAATATTACTGCAGCGGGCAATATTTTTTGCAGCAATATTCAACCGATGGAGCAGCATTATTTGAAGCGTCTAAAAAAGGAGATGCTAATGCTTTAAAAATATTCTCTGAATTTGGAAGCAACCTGGGAGAAGCAATTAAGCTGATTATGTATTCTGTTGATCCGCAAATTATCGTTTTGGGAGGTTCTCTCAGCAAGTCATTTGAATTTTTTCAAGAGACAATGTGGAAATCAATAAATGATTTTGAATATAAACAAGCGCTAAAAAAATTTAAAATTGAATGTACTGAAATTAAAGATATTGCCGTACTTGGTGCGGCTGCTTTATATCTTGATGCACAGCGTTGAATAAAAATTATTAAAATAAATTTTGTCACATGAAAAAAATTATTTTGTTTTTGTTTGTTCTACAATTCATTGCTTTTTCACAGGAAGAATCACAATATTCATTTATGTTAAAAGATAACTGGAAAATACAATCGTCCGAAGAATTAATTGTCTCAGGAAAAATCATTTCTACTGAGAGTTATAATGCAAATAAATGGTATCCTACAACAGTGCCTTCAACTGTCTTTGCAGCTTTAGTTAGGAATGGTGTATATAAAAATATTTTTGTTGGTGAGAATTTAAAGACAATCCCAAAAGAGCAATTTAAAAAGTCTTGGTGGTATAGGAATGAATTCTCGGTTCAAAATAACAAAGATCTGAATTTCTTCAAAATTAAATTTGAAGGAATAAACTACAAAGCCAATATTTGGCTGAATGGAAAGCTGGTTGCAGATACTTCTACTATTTTGGGAACTTTTAGACATTTTGATTTAGATATTACTCCATTTATTAAACCAGGCGGAAAAAATGTTTTAGCAGTTGAAGTTTTCCCTCCTATTGTTGGAGATTATACTATGGGATTCGTTGATTGGAACCCTGAACCGCCGGACAACAATATGGGAATTTGGCGAAGTGTTGAGGTTACTCAAACAGGAAATGTTTCAATTAATTTTCCCAATGTTCAAACCAGGTTTGCTAATAATCAATTAACTGAAGCAAGACTTTCTGTTTCAGCCGAACTTAAGAACAATAGTTCGCAAAAAATATCCGGAATTTTGGAAGGAGTAATTGATTCAAAAATATTTTCAAAAAATGTTGAGCTTGAACCTAATCAAAATAAAAAAATAAATTTTTCTCCTTTTGATTTTAAAGAATTAATAATCACCAATCCAAGAGTTTGGTGGACTTACGATCTTGGCAAACCTGAATTATATAATCTTAAACTTACCTTTAAAGAAGATAGTCTAATTTCAGATGAACAAAATGTTCGTTTCGGAATTAGAGAAGTATCTGACTATCATACTAAAGAAGGATTCCGCGGTTATAAATTAAATAGAAAAAAAATTCTAGTACGCGGCGGAGGCTGGACTGATAATATGCTTCTTGATAATACTTACGATAACTTAAAAGCACAAGTTGAATATGCAAAACAAATGAATTTAAATGCACTTCGCTTCGAAGGCTTTTGGGGAACCAGCCAGGATATTTATAATCTGTGTGATGAAGAAGGTATTTTGTTAATGGTTGGATGGAGCTGTCAATGGGAATGGGGACATTTTCTTGGAATGAAAGACAATGAATACGGGACAATAAATTCACCTTCCAGTATTAAATTAATTTCCGAATCATGGGAAGATCAAATAAAATGGCTGCGAAATCATCCATCAATTTTTGTTTGGCTTTATGGAAGCGATAAATATCCAAATCCTGAACTTGAAGAAAAGTATATTAAAATTCTTTACAGCGATGATCCCACTAGGCCAGTAATTTCTTCGGCTGCTGAACATATGTCTTCAATTACAGGCAAGTCACAAGTTAAAATGCGAGGGCCTTATGATTATGTTCCGCCATCCTATTGGTATGTTGATACTGCAAACGGCGGCGCTTTTGGATTTAATACTGAAACCGGGCCTGGCCCGCAAGTTCCTATCGAAGAAAGTATTAAGAAATTTATTCCTGAGGATCATCTTTGGCCGATAGATTCTGTATGGTTTTTTCATTGCTGTCTTGGACAATTTAAAAATCTTGACCTGTATACAGAAGCATTGAATGAGCGCCTTGGGAAGGCAAGTAATTTAGAAGGATATTGTACAAAAGCTCAGTTCTTAAATTATGAAGGAATGCGTGCTATGTTCGAAGCATTCATTGCCAATCGGTACAAAGCAACCGGCATTATTCAATGGATGTACAACTCTGCATGGCCAAAATTCTGGTGGCAGTTTTATGATTATTATTTAATGCCTACCGCAGCATTTTACGGTGCGCGTAAAGCATGCGAACCCATTCATATATTATATGATTATGGAACCAATTCAATTATGGCGGTAAATAATTCTGTAACTCCACAAGACAGCATAAATGCTGAAGTTAAAGTTTTTAATTTTGATTTGTCCCTGGTATTTTCTTTTAATAAAATAATTTCATTACTGCCGGATGAAAATATTAATATAACTTCATTGGACACGTTGAAAAATCTTGACACAACTTACTTTGTTGATTTAAGATTGTTTGATGATAAGGATGAAATCATCAGCTCTAATTTTTACTGCTTATCAACAAAAAAAGAAATTTTAGATTATTCAAAAAATGCCTGGTATGTAACGCCTGTAAAGCAGTATGCAGATTTAACCGAACTTAATAATCTTTCGCAAATTGATTTGCATGTAAATGCTAACTCCATTGATAAAGGAGATAAAGTATTTATACAAACTGAAGTCGAAGACACATCAAGCTCGCTTGCTTTACAGGTTGAATTGAATTTATTTAATGAAGAAAATAATGAAGCGATTGTTCCAATCTTCTGGGATGATAATTATTTTACTTTGCTCCCGGGTGAGAAAAAAACTGTTACTTGTTATTATTATAAAGATGACAATAAAGTCTTGAAGGATTCATATATAAAGGTTAAAGGCTGGAATATTAATGAAAAGAAAATTGAACTAACTTATTGATTATATAAATATTTTGTGTTCTATAAAATTTAAACCCGGAGTAAAAAAATAGTTCCGGGTTTTTTATTTTAAAAATATCAAGCTGCTGATTTTCATTTATTTATTAATTGATTGCAAACTTTTTATTATTCATATCAAATTAAATAATATATTTGAATTGTAAATTCTGATGAAGTTTGGATTGGAGTCATTCAAATCAAATTACTTGAATATTTTTTTATTACATTTCAAACGAAAAAATATTGGGGAATTTAATGTTTTCCAAATTAGCGCTTCCTTTTTTAATCGTCATATTCTTAATACAAAAAACGTTTGCTGGTGGTTCATTTTCTTCTAGGGACACACTCATTGATAATTCAAGTAAACCTAAAAGAATTTATACTACTACACGACTAACAACTAAAAAGCCGGTTATAGATGGTAAATTAAATGATGAATGCTGGAGAACCGGTGAATGGGCGGGCAATTATATTCAATGGATTCCGAATGATGGAGCTAAGCCATCTGAACCTACTCAAATAAAAATTCTTTACGATGATAGAAATATTTATGTTGCTATACGTGCATTCGATAATGAACCTGATAAAATTGTTCGTAAAGCCGGAAGGCGTGACGAATTTAATGGAGATATAGTAGGTGTTACTTTTGATAGTTACAATGACCATCGCACCGGCTTTGAATTTGATGTTACGGCAGCCGGGCAGAAAATAGATCTTTTATTAACAAATCCGAGTAATGGTGATGTAAACTGGAATGCAGTCTGGTATGCAAAAGTCGGTATGGAAGATTCTGCATGGACTGCCGAATTTGAAATACCGTTAAGTCAACTTAGATACAGCAGTGCAAACGTACAAGTTTGGGGGCTCCATTGTTGGCGTTGGATCGATCGTTTCCAGGAAGAAAGTGATTGGGATCCTCAATCATCAACCGGGCCGGGTATTTTATATGAGTGCGGTGAACTCCACGGTATTAATGGTTTGCCTAAATACCGACGAATCGAAATAATGCCCTATTCACTTGGAAAACTTAATACCTTTAAAAGTGAATCCGGTAATCCATTTAAAGATAAAGGTAGAGCATGGTTAGGAAATATCGGGCTGGATGCAACTATCGGTTTGTCAAGTAATTTCACTGCCAACCTGACAATAAATCCTGACTTCGGACAGGTAGAATCAGATCCTTCTGTAATGAACCTTACTGCATTTGAAACCTTTTATGATGAGAAACGTCCTTTTTTTCTTGAAGGAAAAAATATTTTTAGTTTTGATTTTGACAATGTAAGTGTTTTTTATAGCCGGAGAATTGGGCATTCACCAAGCTATTCGCCTAGTTTGAAAGACGGCGAGTATATTGATTTCCCGGATAATACAACTATTATTAGTGCAGAAAAGATCAGCGGCAAAACTGCGGATGGACTTTCAGTAGGTATTTTACAAAGTCTAACCGCAAATCAACAAGCAACAATTTATTCCGGTGGTAAAAAAAGTGATCTGGGAGTTGAGCCTTTAACAAATTATTTTATTGCGCGAGTTCAGCAAGATTATTCACAAGGGAACACCGTTCTGGGAGGTATTTTCACTTCTACCAACAGGTTTATTAAAGATACACAACTTGAGTTTCTCAATCGCAATGCATACACTGGTGGGATGGATTTTATGCACTACTGGAATGATAAAGAATATTTCGTTGATTCTAAATTAATTGGAAGCTATATAAACGGAAGTAAAGCATGCTATGGATATTCTTCAAAAGTTCTTCTGCCAGGTATTATCAGAGGCCGGATGCAAATTACCTAAAATATGACAGCAACCGTACAAATTTTTCCGGTTACGGCGGAAGTATTAAGGTAGGTAAAGGAAGCGTGGGGCTTTGGAGATATTCTACTGCATTAAACTGGCGTTCACCAGGGTTGGATTTAAACGATTTGGGATATATGCAAACTGCAGATGTTATTAACCAGGTAAATTCTATTTCATACTTTGTTAATAAGCCGGTTTCTATTTTTAGAACATACTCAATTGGCATAGATCAAAATAATAATTGGAACTTCGGAATGGATTATTTGTCATCCGGCGGCAGTTTAAATATTTATCTTGAATTTCTTAACAAATGGGCAATATCAACATCAATAGATTATACTTCACAAGCGCTGGATATCCGACTGCTCAGAGGAGGCGATGCAATACTTGTTCCTTCTATCTGGTCAAATAATTCTTATATTAGAACGGACTATTCGAAAAAATTCTATTTTGATTTAAGAACAAATATATCTCAGTCCGGTTATCGTAACGCTTCATATTATCAGATACAACCAGGTATATCATTTTTGCCTATGAATACTTTAAAAATTTCTTTAAGTGCAGCTTACTCTTTAAATATTAATAAACTACAGTATATAACTGCCGAACAAATAAACAATAATTTTAGATATCTGCTAGGAAAGGTTGAGCAAAAAACAATCGATGCAACTTTTAGAATTGATTATAATATTACCACCGAACTGTCTATCCAATATTATGGAAGCCCTTTTGCCTCTGTAGGAAAATATTCTGAATTTAAAATGATTACAAACCCGAGAGCATCAGAATATAACGATAGATTTACAACATTAAATCCGACTCTTAACGGAAATAGTTATGAATTTTCAGAAAACAATAATTCACAAATTAAATATAGTTTTCAGAATCCTGATTTTAATTTTTTTCAGTTTAGATCCAACCTGGTGTTAAGATGGGAATACCGTCCCGGTTCTCAATTATATTTGGTTTGGTCGCAGGACAGAACAAATTTTATTATGCCGGGTAATGATTCTGTGTATGACGCAATAAATAACTTAAGATATGTTTATCCCAATAATATTTTTCTCATAAAATTTAATTATTGGTTTTCAATTTAATATTTGAAAATTGCATTTAAATAATTACTTATCTTTATTATAAGAAATTTAAAAAACTTATCATTTTAATGAATCTTTAGGTAATTCAGTCCATTTTGAATTGATTGATTTTTACCAATTGTCGACTTACTTTTGCATATTATTTCACTTAATAAATTAAATAACATACTTTGACTTCAAATACTCCTTTAACAGATATTGAATTGTTAAAAAGGGTTGCAAACAGCGATTCTAAAGCCCTTGAGATTTTATATAATAGGTATTCTCCATTATTGTATACAATCATAAAAAAGATTGTCTCTGATGAAGAAACAGCCCAGCAAGTTTTAGCGGATGTGTTTGTAATTGTTTGGCGGAAAATTAGATGTTTTGATTTTAACTCCAATAACCCTTATACCTGGCTTGTTATTTTAACAAGAAATAAGGCTGTGGATACAATACGAAGAAGAAGAGATGGGACAGATTTACAAGAATATAATGATGTCTTTGAAAATGAATTTATTATCCCTAGCATCTCAAATAAAACAGGCGGTTTGGACTTAAAGGAAGCATTGAAGAAAAAAAATAATTTTGAAGAAGCCTTAAATAAGCTTACGGATGCTCAACAATATGTGATCTACCTTGCTTATTACGAAGGTTACACTGAAAAAGAAATTGCGGCAAAGCTGAATATCCCTGAGCAGACAGTTAAGTCCAAAGTTAAAATTGCTCTAATGAATCTTCGTGAAAATTTAGCAATGGAAGAAATGTAATGGCTGATAAAGATAATAAATATGATTTAATGTATGCTTATGCGTTAGGCTGTTTAGATACAAATGAAGTATTAAACTTTAAAGAAATATCAGTAAGCGATGAAGACTTTTTATGGGACGAATTGGGAGAATTCCAAAATCTTGCCGCACTAATGG
Organism: uncultured Bacteroidota bacterium; assembly: GCA_963775245.1. Taxonomy (GTDB): domain Bacteria; phylum Bacteroidota; class Ignavibacteria; order Ignavibacteriales; family Ignavibacteriaceae; genus CAVSWT01. The sequence continues at coordinate 81,368 of CAVZID010000020.1, read as the reverse complement.
CTTCTATACTTACTGTTGAGATTCCGAAGAATGAAGTTAAAGAAAAGGTAGCCCAAAAGCTGTACAGCTTAAAGAATGAGGAAATTTCTTCTATACAACAGGGAGAACAGGTAAAATCTGAAAATGAAATATTCGATAATAATATAAGTGAATCTGTTGGTGAAACTATAAATGAAAATATTATTGAGGAACCAAAAGAAGAATCGATATTTGAAACCTCGGTTATTGAAGATGAAACTGTAAATGAACATCTAGATGAGCCTATTGTTGGTAATGAATTAAATAAAGAAGAGACTTCCAGTAAAGATGAAGAAATTAATTATGAAGAATTTCCAGGTAAAGAAGAAAAACTCGAACAAGAATTATTTTCTGAAAACAAGAGTTTAAATGAAGAAGAAATTAAATATGAAATTGAAGAGCACCAAGATATTGGTGTACCCCGGGAAGAAATAAACCAGGAACAAGAGACATTTACAGGAAATGAAAATTTAAATGAAGAGATTTCGTTGGATGATGAAACACAAGGAATAGAAATTCATTCTGAAAGTGAGCCTGAAGAAGAAGTTCATATTGAAGATATAAAAAATAATATTGAACAAACCACAGAAGAAAAAGAAATAATGAACGAAAATAATAATCCCTTTGAGCTTGATGACGACTTTTTAACTAAAAGAAAAGAACCCGAAAAATTTAGGATTGAAGAAGTAGATGATGACCCCCAGGGAAAGGAGTCAGAAAATTTCATTGAAAAATTTATTGAACATAATAAATCCAGTATTACAGAAAAGATTGATAAAACAATTGAAGGAGTAAAAGAACAGATCGGGAATGAACCGGAAGTTGATGAATCCGGGTATGAACTGGTTCAACCTTTATCCAAAAATTTATCTATCTTCGGAAGCTATAATTCTGCTGAGGAAAAATATGATTTGGATGAAAATCTAATTGATCATCATTTAGGCGAAGATTCATTAAAAAGCCAGGAACTTCAAAGAGTTTTTATTCAGAAAAATTCGGGTTCAAAACTGTCCATAATTATTCTTTCAATTTTAAGCATATTGTTTTTAGGTGCGGCAGTTTATTTCTATTTAAATTTCAAAAAGTTCACGGATAACAGCAACAAGCAGATTGCTCAATTAAAGAATGACTCTGCTGCACTTATTTCATCAAAACAAACATCCCGCGCTGTAATCTCATTTCTTGAGTCACCAAATGTTAAAGTCATAGAACTTGGCCCAACCGAGGCAGTTCCTAATTCATCAGGGAAACTTTATATTAACTTTGCTGCCGGAGCTGGTTATCTTTATACTAAAAATTTACCTGTTTTGGCAAGTGATAAAAGCTTGCAGCTATGGTTAACAGATGGAAGCAGATTTATTTCATTGGGAGTAGTTGTGACAAAAGGTGATGATGAGTATTATCCTTTTTCTTTTACACATATCAGTTCTCCGGGAAGCACGGAAGTATTGGTCACAGAAGAAAATTTAGGAGGAGCAAAACAGCCTAGCAGTAAGCTTTTATTGATTGGTGCTTTAGAATAGCTTTTATTTTTTTTCAGATCTAGTTAAGATAAAAAATATGCCTGCTGCAATAATTATGATTGGCAGGTATTTGACTGCTATCTCGCCGAAAGAATTAAAAAATATTGAAGAATTAAATTTCCCCCAATAAAAAACCGACGCAGTTCCCAGGATTACAAATATGAAAGATAAAAGCAAGTAGATTTTATCCTTAAAATTGTCTATAAACAAAATTAAAAAGCTAAAGCCGACGTTTAAGAAAAGTGCCGGGTACAATATTTCGGAATTATTTCTAAACTCAAAATTGTTTATAAGAAAAAGAACTACACCCCAAAGAAAAATAAATGTACTTGAAAATAGTAATGATTTATTTCCTTTCCCGAATGAATTAAAGAATAACCCAAAGCCGGCAAATATTAATGTGTAGCTTAATATTTCGGAGCCGGTTATTTTAATAAATCCTATAAGCTTTAATAAATAGGTAAAAACTAAAAAGGTAAGTAGATAAATAATAATAAGCTGGTTTTTTTTCACGAGTATGTTTTAATTTATTGATGAATTATTTTGGACAATTACAAAATTCTTTGCCCCATGCTTGAAGCAATAATTTCGGTTGTAAAAATAGCGCTTTTATTTTTATTATCTAAAATAGGATTTACCTCTGTTACTTCTAATGACGACATGCAGCCGCATTCTGCAATAGCTTCCATAATAAGATGCGCTTCACGGTAGCTTAATCCTCCCGGCACAGGTGTTCCAACTCCGGGAACTATTGATGGATCAACACTATCAAGATCAAAGCTTACATGAATGTGGTCAACATTTTCTTTAAAATGTTTCAGAACTCGAGTTATAACTCTGTGAATTCCGAGCTTATCAATATCCGACATAGTATAAACAGGGAGGTTTAAATTTTTTATGCTTACTCTTTCGAGTACATCTATACTTCTTATCCCAATTAATGCACAGTTTTCAGGTTTAATCTTAGGTTTGAACCCGTAAAAATTTACAAGCTTCTCATTGCCGATTCCTAAAGAAGCAGCCAAAGGCATTCCATGTATATTCCCTGAAGGTGATGTTATATCTGTGTTCATATCGGGATGAGCATCAATCCAGATTACTCCCATTCTTAATTTATTTTTTTTGCAGTAAGAAGAAATTCCTGCAATAGTTCCAAGCGCCATTGAATGATCGCCGCCGATACATAAAGGGAATTGATTTTTCTCCAAGACTTTTTCAATTCGTGAAGCTAATATTTTTGAAGTTCTTAAAATTTCATTTAAATATTTCAGCTTAGGATTTCCAATCTTTTGCTTTTCCATTATCTGAATATTTATATCGCCGCTGTCAATTACTTTGTAACCAAGCTGCTCAAGTTTACCTTGAAGATTCGCAATTCTTACCGCGGAAGGCCCCATATCAACTCCTCGTCTATCTGCGCCTAAATCCATGGGAAACCCGATTAAGTTCACAGTCTTTGTCGGTAATCTCTTCATAATGAATAATTTTTTTTATTTAAATTTCAGAAAGATTTTTGCCAAATTATAAAGTTTAATGCTAATATCCCAATTTCTTAGGTCTTCCTTTTTTACAATACAATTTATATAAGTTAATGATTATATTTCGATTCGCTTTCTTAAAAGTGCTTAAAAAACTGTTGAATTTTTAACAATACTACCGGATATCTATGGATAGATATGCAACTGAACCTTTAATTAATGTTGGGATTCTTTCTGAAACCAAAATCAATTTTGAGCTTTATGGTGATTTTGAATACGAAAGGAAAAAACATAGCGGAGTTTTTTCTGCGCAATTAGTTAACGGCAAAATAGTTTGTAAAAGTAATAAAGAAAAAATCGCCGAGGCAGGTGAATTGTTTTTTAAAACAACGGATCCTGATGGAGATTCTTTTTTGATAAAAGATGTTGTAATCGGTGTTAAATTTCATTGGGAGCGAAAAGAAAAACAAAGATTTCTTGGCTCGTTAAAAATAATTATTGAAAATGGAAAGTTAACTGCAATAAATGTAATTCCAATTGAAGCATATCTTATAAGTGTGATCTCCTCCGAAATGAGTGCACGCAGCTCTCTTCAACTATTAAAAGCCCATGCCATAGTTTCAAGAAGCTGGCTGATTTCACAAATTGAAAAATCAAAATCACTTAAACAGCAGAACGTTAAATACAATACGTTTTACGAAAATGAAAATGAATTAATAAAATGGTACGACAGAGAAGATCATAAGAATTTTGATGTTTGTGCTGATGACCATTGTCAGCGTTATCAGGGCATAACAAAAGTTTACACTGAAATTGCTCGCCAGGCTGTAAGAGAAACCAAAGGCATAATTGTTACTTTTGATGATAAAGTTTGTGATGCTAGATATTCAAAATCTTGCGGCGGACTTACAGAAGCATTTGAAAATGTTTGGGAGCCTGTTAAATACGAATACCTTTCTTCTATAGTTGATTATAAATTTGAACCGGATAATTATTCGTTTGATTTTTCAAATGAAGTGAATGCCCGCAAATGGATTCTGGGAAACCCGCCTGCATTCTGTAATACAAAGGATAAAAAAGTTTTATCTCAAATCCTTTTGGACTTTGATCAGGAGACAACTGATTTTTACCGCTGGAAGATTGAATACACTCAAGAGAAAATATCAAATCTTATAAAAGAAAAAAGCGGAATTGATTTTGGTGAAATTTTAGATTTGATTCCAGTAGAAAGAGGTGCTTCATCAAGATTAATCAAGCTGAAGATAGTGGGCACTAAAAAAACTTTAATCATCGGAAAAGAATTGGAAATCAGGAGAATACTTTCAGAATCTCATTTATACAGCTCGGCATTTGTTGTCAGGAAAGTTATGAAAGAAAATAAAGTGCCTGAAAAATTTGTTATTTCAGGTGCGGGATGGGGGCATGGTGTAGGGCTTTGCCAGATTGGTGCCGCAGTTATGGCTTCTCGGGGTTATAATTTTGATGAAATATTACTTCATTATTTTTCAAACGCAAGGCTTTTTAAGCTTTATTAAATTGCTTTTCAGGATCAAATGAAAATTCTTGTTTCATGTTTATCTAAAAGCTGGGGTGGAATGGAAATGGTAACCCTGGTTTTTATTAGAAAACTTCTTGAAAGAAATATACAGGTTGAATTATTGTGCATTAAAGAATCAAGGCTGCACATTGAAGCTAATGCATTGGGAATAATGATAAATCCAATTGGAGCTACTGGCTATGTTCATCCGTTTTCGATTTTAAAAATTGTTGCTCTAATCAGAAGAAAAAAATTTGATTTAATACATACTCATGCTTCAAAAGACTTATGGCTGCTTGTGCCAGCATTGAAAATTTTAAGAAAGCAAAGGCCGCTGCTGTTAACAAAACATGTTGGTTCATTTATTGTGAAAAAAGATTTCTTACATAAATTCATTTACAAAAAAGTAACTTTTGCGTTGGCTATCAGCAAAGTAATAGCAAAAAATTTATTGGAGACTTGTCCATTAACAGAAGAAAAAATTTTGATTCACCACAATGGCGTTGATTTAAATCGATTTAATCCGGGTGAAACAAACCGTGAAAAAGTGAGAATTGAATTTAATTTAACAGAAAATCAAATAGTGATTGGAATGCTTGCCAGATTCAGCCCTGGGAAAGGCCATGAAGAATTTTTATTTGCAGCAAAAGAGTTAAATAAGAAATACGATAATTTATTTTTTTTAGTTGTCGGAGAGGCAAGTCACGGTGAAAATGAATATGCTGATTCCGTAAAAAGACTTGCAGAAAAGTATCAAATAAAGAATTTAATTTTCACAGGCTTCAGAAGTGATATACCTGATGTTCTTTCAGCAATGGATATTTTTGTTTTCCCTTCACATTCGGAAGCATTTGGAATTGCATTAATTGAAGCTATGGCGATGGGGCTTCCTTCAGTCTGCTCAAATTCTGATGGGGTCTTAGACATAGCGATTGATTCGGAAACATCATATCTTTTCGAAAGAAAAAATGGTGAAGATTTAAAAGATAAAATTTCTCTTTTGATTAATTCACCTGAAACAAGAAAGAAATTTTCAGAAGCTTCAAGAAAAAGAGTTGAAAATAATTTTGACCTTGAAATAATTATAAACCAATTAATTGAGATTTATAAAAAAGCTTTAGTTTAATTAAAACTATGAATCAAAAATCATAAGAGGAGAAAATATTTATGTTACAGAATTTTGGTAAGAAATTATTAGTTCTTTTTACTGTGGGAGTTTTATTAGCCGGCTGCAGTTCTACAAAAGAAATATCTACAAGCTCATTTACTCAAGGTGATTGTAAAAACCAAAAGAAGATTGAAAATCCAAATGAATTTGTTTCGGAAACAGCAGAGAATTTGGATGTATATCAGAAAGGTGATATTATAACTGCAACTATTGATATACAAGCTTATTGTAATGCGCAGTTATCTTTTGATGTAGTAAAGAAGGACAATGAAATTTGGTTAAAGCTGAAGAACAACAGCGGCGTTAAAGATGAATGTGTATGTACAAAAAATGTTTCTATTTCATTAGCAAATGTAGAGCCTGGTGATTATAATATTTTAGTAACTAATCTCAGCGGAAGTCAATTACTGTCAAAAACTACATTTACTGTTAAATAAACAAGATGTTTTTTTTAGAGAGGCTGACCCCCAAAGGATTAAAGTGTAGAACATCCCGACGAGTCAGGATTGTCTGTTTGAAATGTAATTAGTTTGCTAAATAATTTGCACAGACAGGAATGTCTGTGCTGCTTTTTAATCACCCTCTCTAAATTATCTTTGTAGACTTCTTTTGTTTCTTCTTCAATTAATAATTAAGTTTAATTAGAAATGTAAATTAGATTTTTAGGAAAAAATGGTTACTGCGTTTTTACCCTTCAACAATGAACAGCATTCAAAAGAAACAATAAAAAACTTAAAGCATAGCATTTCAATAGATGAGATTTACCTGCTCTCTCAAAATGATGGAATCGGGAAATACGAAGATTGTAAAGTTTTAAAAATTGATTCTTTGTTTTCAACATCAACCATTAAGATCATAGAACAAAAAACAAAATCAGATTTTATTTTATTCATAACTCAAAACTCTTTAATCCAATTAAGTCAGTTTGCAGTTGAAAGATTTTTAAATGTGGCTGAAATGACTTCTTCGGGAATGGTTTATTCAGATTATTATGAAATTAAAAATAACCAAAGAACCTCACACCCGGTTATTGATTATCAAGTTGGAAGCGTTCGGGATGATTTTAATTTTGGCCCTATATTATTTATTAGGAAGTCTGCAATTACAACTGCTTTAAAAGAAAATCCATCTGAATATAGCTATTCTGCTTTGTATGATTTGCGGTTAAATATTTCTCAAAGTTTTTCTGTTACTCATGTGCCTGAATACTTGTATTCAACAGTAGAAACAGACGAAAGAAATTCCGGTGAGAAAATGTTTGATTATGTAAATCCAAAGAATCGGGAAGTTCAAGTTGAAATGGAAATGGCTGCAACATCTCATTTGGAAAATATTGGAGCTTATTTAGAACCAGAGTTCAAAACAATTAATGAAAAAGAAGAAGAATTTCCTTTTGATGCTTCTGTAATAATTCCTGTCCGAAACCGCATAAAAACTATTAAAGATGCTGTTGAATCTGCATTAAAACAGAAAACTAATTTTGCATTTAATATAATTGTAGTTGATAATCATTCAACGGATGGAACAACTGAAATTTTAAAATCTCTTTCCGAAAAAAATAAAAATGTAACCCATCTAATTCCGCAAAGAGAAGACCTTGGAATTGGCGGGTGCTGGAATGAAGCCGTTCACAGTGCATATTGCGGAAAATATTCCTGCCAGTTAGATAGCGATGATGTTTACCAGGACGAAAATACTCTTCAAAAAATTGTTGATGTTTTTAAGAAAGAAAAATGTGCGATGGTAATCGGTTCTTATACTTTAACTGATTTTAAAATGAATACTATTCCGCCTGGATTAATAGACCATCAAGAATGGACCCCTGAAAACGGAAGGAATAATGCATTAAGAATAAATGGACTTGGAGCACCACGCAGCTTTTATACCCCGGTGCTTAGAAAAATAAAAATACCAAATGTAAGTTATGGTGAGGACTATGCTGTAGGATTAGCTGTCTCAAGGCATTACCAAATCGGAAGAATATATGATTCAATATATTTTTGTAGAAGATGGGAGGATAATTCCGACGCAGCTTTGTCGATAGAAAAACAAAATTTAAATAATTATTATAAAGATAAAATTAGAAGCTTCGAAATACTTGCCCGCCAAAGATTGAACGCTAATAAAGATATCGAATCTTTCTTTTAAATTGTTTGTAAATTAATGCTTGAAAATATTCTTATTAACAATCCCGAAATAAACGATTCTATAAATCAAAACGATTATTCAGCAGCTGCAAAAAAACTTTTAATACAGCAAAAAAGTGATTGGCAGTTTGCTTCAAATGGATTTGAATCTTTAAAGTCTATTCAAACAAAAGAGTTTAACTTTGATGGGTACAAAATTAAAGTTCAATTTAATCCAGGAAGATTTAAATCAAGTACTGCCAAAGTAGATGAAAAGTCTATTAAGGAAAGAGAATGTTTTTTATGCCTGGAAAATCTTCCGTCGGAGCAAAAAGGAATTTTAATAAATGAAGAATATATAATTCTTGTAAACCCATTCCCTATTTTTCCGGAACACTTTACGATTCCGCATATTAGGCATATTCCCCAAAGCATTAAAAATTCATTTCCAGATTTATTAGAAATAAGCAAAGAGCTTTCAAAACACTATTGCGTTTTTTATAATGGGCCTAAGTGCGGTGCTTCAGCTCCTGATCATTTGCATTTTCAAGCCGGTTCAAAAAATTTTATGCCGATTGATTTAGAGTTTGATCAATTGAAAAATGAATTCGGAAATATTTTATTCGAAGATAAAAACATAATTCTATTTGCTATCGATGATGGATTGAGAAGATTCATTTCTATTGAAAGCCATGATAAATATTTAATTGAGCATGCGTTCAATAAATTTTATAAACACTATAAAAATATTTATGATAATAGCGATGAACCAATGATGAATATTCTTTCCAGCTATGACCCCAAATCCGGCTGGAGGGTTATTATTTTTTTAAGAGAGAAACACCGTTCTTCACACTATTTTGCTGAGGATGAAAATCAATTATTAATTAGTCCGGCAGCAGTGGATTTAGGTGGGATTTTCATTACTCCAAGGCAAAAAGATTTTGAAATAATTTCGAAAAATATAATAATTGAAGTATGTGACGAAATCACACTTTTAAAAGAAAAATTTGATTTGCTCAAAAATAATGTACAAGTATAAAGTGCTTAATTTTTATTTCTCCAAATAAAACTTTTAAACTCTTTTCTACCCTCAATAAAATTTTTAGACTTCGTCTCATTATCTAACAGTTTGTAAAATTTACCGCAACAATTTGTGTTTGAAAAACTTCGATTTTAATCACTTCTAAATTTAAAATTTCAATAAAAGTTTGGACTAATATTTGGTTTAACCCATTCACTGCTATAAGTGGTTAAATGTGTAAAACTATTTTCTATGACTAAATGGGAGAAAAATGTTACGGTTTAAGGCCCTCCACCAAAAAAGTTTGTTTTTCTTTATAGTAATTATTCTAATTACGGCAATTCAAACGTGTTTAATTGCTCAAGATAATTCCATCCAATCTTCAAGCAAAAATATTATTGTAACAGATGGTTCAGGCAACAGCTATATCGCGGGCAATTTTAAAAGTGCTTCATTAAAATTTGGAAAAACAGTCCTAAAAAATAATGGCCAGTCCGATATATTTTTAGCAAAGTATGATTCACATAGCAAGCTGGTTTGGGCTAAAAATATTGGGGGGATAAATGATGAAAAATTAGAATCACTTGTTGTCGATCCTTCCGGCAATTGTAAAATTACAGCTTCTTCTTTTAGTAAAGATATAAATATTGCTGGCTCTTATTTTAAACCAGTAGAGAGAGGAATTGTATTTAATGCTGAGATTAATTCTTCCGGTCAAACTGCTTCCACCAAAATTGAAAAAATTATAGCAAAGAATTCCCATGCTCTTCAAAAATCTTTACCAAAATTGGTCGCTATACAAAAGACAACTACCGATACTTCAATTACAATTATTTCTCCTGCTTTTGGTGAAAGTTTAAAAGTAGGAACAAGAAAAGTAATTCAATGGGACGCACAAAATGTAGAATACGTTTTGATTGAATTGTCATTAGATAATGGTTCAACCTGGCAGCCAATTAGTACAACAAGCGGATATGATTTTACTTATGATTGGGTTGTCCCGGATACAATTTCAAGTGCATGTTTGATTAGAATTAGTGATTATGACAATCCGGAAATTGCAAACACAAGCGAACAGTTTTCCATATATGGCAAAATGAAATGGGCAATACAAAAAACAGATTACAATTCTATGTTGCAGGGTATTTATACTTCTGCATCAAATACTACATGGGCTGTTGGATATAATGGATTAATGGAAACTACAAATAAAGGGGCTACATGGAAGGCTAGGTTATCCGGTTATTGTTTATTCGATGTTTTCTTCTTGAATGCTAAAGGCTGGGCAGTAGGTTTGAACGGAACTATTTTTCATACTTTGGACTATGGTGAAACCTGGTTTGAAATACCTAGCGGGTACAATTTTCGTTTTGAAAAAATTTATTTTACTGATGATCTTGTTGGTTATATACTGGGCTCCGGATATTTATTAAAAACCTTTGACGGCGGGGAAACCTGGAAAATCTTACAACCATCTGAACATGTAATTCAAAATATGTGCTTTTTGAATAGAGATACAGGATGGGTAGCAGGAGGCGAAGGAACAATATTAAAAACTACGGATGGAGGTAAATCCTGGAGCTATCAACAATTTAACGGTGTGCAATATGGTACCCTCAGTTCAGTGTTTTTTATTAATGACCAGGTTGGCTGGGCATGTGGAAGTGGATTGGAAATTCCAGGAGGAGTAATATTAAAAACAGAAGATGGCGGCACATCATGGGAAGTTCAGCAAAGTGGAGTTAATAATTTTATCTATTCTGTTAAGTTTACTGATTCACAAAATGGCTGGGCGGTAGGTGATGAAGGAATTATGTTTAACACCACCGACGGCGGTTCGAACTGGATTGAAGAAGGCAGTGGTACTCTGTCAGATTTATACGCAGTTACTTTATTTGGTAATGATGATGGCTGGGTAACAGGTAATGACGGTATAGTATTAAAGTATAAGCCTGATTCAAATGTACCAGTAGAACTTACAAATTTTTCTGCTGATATTAATAATAGTGCAGTACAGCTTAATTGGTCGACCGCAACTGAAACAAATAATAAAGGATTTGAAATTGAAAGAGGCCTATCCCCAACCCCTTCCCAAAGGGAAGGAGCTATTAATACAGCCTGGCAGAAAATTGGTTTTGTTGAGGGTAAAGGAACTACTACTGATTTATCTAATTATACTTTTATAGATAATCTGGAATCAATTTCTTACAATGGAAATGTATCTTACAGAATAAAACAAATAGATTTTGATGGGACTTGCACCTATTCAAAAGTAATTTCTGTAAATATTGGTTCTACTATTAATGATTACAGCTTATCCCAAAATTATCCGAATCCTTTTAATCCAAGTACAGTGATAAACTATTCAATAAAAAACAATGAACATGTAATTTTAAAAATATATAACATGATCGGGCAGGAAGTTGCAATTTTGGTTAATGAAGTTAAACAACCTGGAAAATATTCAGTTAACTTCAATGCTGCTAACCTGGCAAGCGGAACTTATGTTTATAGTTTAACGGCAGGGAAATATTCTCAAGTTAAAAAGATGATTTTGGTGAAATAAAAATAGCCACTCCAAGTGGGTGGCCAAAAAGTAATTTTCGATAATTTATAGAATGGAATTTGTCAGTAGGCACAAGTTCCATTTTTTATTTCTCTAACTCAGATGGTGTTTGTGGAGTAGAGAGAATCCTTTCGAATAATTTCCATCTTAGTTCGGGGTTATCATCTGTTCCGCCATGCGTGATAATATAATCTTCAACAATTTTTTGCCCCACATTATAATTTATAACATAGCTCCTATATTTTTCCATAAAGCTAATACTCTTTTGTGCTTTCTCTCTAGTATATAATTGATATTTTATTAGCCAGTTAACAGTTTCCTCTTTAGTCCATTTTTTATTTAAATAATTTCTTGCTGCTTCATTTCCTGCAAAATCTAATTGATGAGTTAAATCAAGAACTTCATAATATTTATCAGCCTCTTTTGGGTTAAGTCCGGCAAGAGGAAATAAAACATCACGCTCAAATTTTATTCTGGAAGCACCTGGGAATGCAACTTTGATTCCATAGTTGGCGCTTCCTTCTGCAATTAATGATTGCGGGCTAAATAAAATGTAAACTGAAAATTCGACCCATCCCCTTTTTTTATACAAATCTTTTTCAAGAAGTGAATTGTAAACATGGTGTCCGGGGTAACCTTCATGTGCAGCAAGGTCAACTGCTCTATCAATATAAATTGGTAAATCGGTATTTACTTGAATTACGCTGAAACTGTTTCCTTTATACCAGTTGTATGCACCCCACGGTTTGTTTGTAACATACTCAACTTTAAATTTTTCTCCTTGAGGTAATTGAATATGCTGAAGTGTTCTTTTCCTGCATTCTGAAATTGTTGCCTGGAATACTGTATCCAATTTATCTATTGGAATAATAAAAGCTTTTTTGAACTCTGTTAATCTTTCTGATATTTTTCCTTTCCCAGGTAGAATTTCACCTAGCTTATCAATTATTTTTTGAAAATGTTCATCCGGAAAAGTTGGAACATTTGTATCATATAGTGCTTTTGCTTCCTGGTCAAAAGTTAAATTTCCGCCTGCAATCATAAATAATTTTGTTCTGACTGCTAATAGCTGCTTGTACAAATAAGTATATCTCAAAGTTTGAATATCCGAAGCTTCATACTCGCTTAAATTGTCAAGGCTATCCAAAAGATTTCCGGCGTCATTATATAAATTTTGAATCGCAGTAGAATCTCCCCTGGCAACTGTTAATGGAGAAGGTTTATATTCTTCAGGACCGTAATATGCATCTATAAAATCATCGGCATGCTGGCCGACTTTTAGAGCCAGTTTTACATAGGAAACGGCTATGTCATTCATTTTGTTTTCCAATTCTTGATTTGTTTTATTAGAATTTTTATTGCTGCATGAAAGAAGTGAGATTGATATTAAGATTATTATAAAAAGATTCTTCTTCATTTAATTTCCGTGGATTATGAATCGAAAAATTTAAATCAAAATTAGCAATTACTTAATTAAGCATCAAAGAATTAAATTATTTGGTTCATCATTAATTATGGTATTGTCTTGCGGAAACTTATTTTTCGCTTTATTGATACCCGTTTTGGTTTCCGTTATATGGTGTTATATTCACTTTGCTCGCATTCATACGAGGTTATTTACATCGCATCAATTCGCGATGCCAGCTCATTAATTATCCCCATCAGGGGATGAATATAAATAATCCCGACTGTAAGTCGAGGGATTACAAATAGAGATGCCATGTGAACCTCGATAGAGGTTCAACAATAACTTTAATAAAAATATTTTTAGCAATATCTATTTTATTTTTCCCTGTACTAAATTTCTCATAACTATTATGTTTATAATGTAAATCTCTTCAAATAATAAATGGAAAAATCAATGAGTGCTTACACTCAAATTTTATTTCAGATAGTTTTCTCTACTAAAAAAAGAGAAAAAACTTTAATTGAATTCGGATAGGAAAAATTGTATCGATATATATGGGGAGTATTGAAAAAGAAAAAATGTCATCTGTATCGAATCAATGGCATTGAAGACCACATTCACATTGCTACACATATTCATCCTTCCATAGCTTTGTCAGACCTTGTTAAAGATATAAAGTTGGCGTCTTTAGATTTTATAAAATGTAAAAATGTGTTTTCAAATTTTACAGGATGGCAAGATGGATATGGAGCATTTACATATTCAATTGATGCAAAAGAAAATTTAATCCGTTATATCATGAATCAGAAAGAGCATAATAAAAAGGTTACTTTTATGGAAGAGTATATTAAGCTTTTGAAAGAACATAATGTAGAGTTTGATGAACGATATCTATTTTGATAATATTTTTCTTTGGTTGAACTCCTTCTGAGTTCGATGGGTAAGTCCGTGTTCCTTATCCTCGTGTTTCACACGAGGTTATTTACATTGCATCACTTCGTGATGCTGAAAATTATACACATTCTTTAGTTAAGAAAAGTAAATAAATAAAAATAAAATTTGAGTTGGTAAATTTAATTTTCCAATAATTTATTTTCTTCAAGATACCTGTTAATAATATCTCTTTCCCCAATCTGCTGACGCCACATTGCATAATACAATCCTTTTAATTCAAGCAGCTCTTCGTGTTTGCCGGATTCAACAATGTGGCCTCTTTCCAAAACATAAATATTATCTGCGTGCATTATAGTTGAAAGACGGTGTGCAATTAATATTGTCATCAAATCTTTACTGCTGGAAATTTCTCTAACTGTCTTGCTAATCTCTTCTTCCGTTAATGAATCAAGTGCGGAAGTTGCTTCATCAAAAATTAAAATATCAGGCCTTCTTAAAAGCGCACGGGCAATTGATAGCCTTTGCTTTTCTCCGCCGGAAACTTTTACACCGCCTTCTCCAATTAAAGTATCCAGCCCATTATCAGCTCTCGCTAATAAATTATTAGCCGAAGATTTTTCCAGGACTTCATAACATTCTTCATCCGTTGCCGAAGGATTTACAAACAATAAATTTTCTTTTATTGTTCCTGAAAACAATTGAGTATCTTGAGTTACAAATCCTATTCTTTCCCTAAGTTCATCAAAATCAATTTTATTGCCGTTGAAACCATTATAAAAAATGTCGCCATCTTTTGGTGAATAAAGTCCAACTAATAATTTTACCAATGTAGTTTTTCCGGCTCCAGACGGCCCAACAAATGCAACTGTTTCTCCGGTTTTAACTTTGAATGAAATATTATTCAAAGCATTTTTGGAAGATGATTGATGTTTGAAACCAACATCTTTGAATTCTAAATTTCTAATGGCTCCAATAGTTTCAGGGTTTTTAGGCTTAGCATCAATTGGAGTGTCTAATATAGCTTTGAAGTTTTCCAAAGAAACTTCTGCTTCTCTATAAGTATTAATGATATCTCCTAAACTTTGCAGCGGGCCGAAGATAAAAAATGAGTAAATGAATAATGAGAAAAATTCTCCTACAGTAATTTGCTGAGCAAAAATTAAATACAACATCAAGAACATTATTGTAGTTCGAATAAAATTAACTGCTGTACCTTGAATAAAGCTAAGCGTGCGAATGTATTTTACTTTCTTTAATTCAAGCAATAAAATTTTATCCGTGGTTGAATTTAGCCTTGTAATTTCCTGGTCACCCAAACCCAAACTCTTTACCAGTTCGATATTTCTTAAAGATTCAGTTGTGGTTCCCGCTAAAGCGGTCGTCTGTTTAACAATTTCTTTCTGAATTTTTTTAATTCGTTTACTAAGAGTGGAACTAATAAATCCAAGTAAAGGGACAGCGGTAAAGAAAACCGGAGCAATTAACCAATGCACGCTTATAGCATAGATTGTTACAAAGATTACCCCCACTAAAGAAGTAAATAAAATATTGACAGCAGAGGAAATTAATTTTTCAGTATCTATTCTAACTTTTTGAAGAATGCCTAAAGTCTCGCCGCTTCGTTGATCTTCGAATACAGAATAGGGAAGCATAAGTGAGTGCTTGATTCCATCTGTGTAAATTTTTGCGCCCAATCGCTGGGTGATTACATTTACATAATAATCTTGAAAATTCTTTGCGACACGGGAAACGAATGCAACACCCACAGCAGCAAGAAGAAGCAACCCGACACCTCTAAAAAACTGGTCGGTTGTATAATGCTGGAACTTGGTTGCATACTTATCAATTACTATCCTGAATATGTATGGGTCAAGCAGAGAAAAGATTTGATTTATCGCCGCCAACCCAAGAGAAAGCAGGACAATCTTCCAGTACTTTCTTAAATATGTTAAAAGTAATTTCATTTAAAATTGTAGATATTTGAGCCTATTAGTCCGACTAGTTTCTTTGTCTTCTTGAATAAAAATGGGAAACGTATTTGCAACAATAAAATAGTCTTCTCATCATAGAGAATCAACAGCATTTTTCTTTTCTTCGATGCAAGAATATATTAACTTATTCTTGATTATTTCCTTTATTTCTCAATAAATTATTAAATTTAAACTGCGTGGCATAAAATGTGGAAGAACGTAACCGCTAATCAGGGAAAAAATTAATTTTTTATAATTTAAATTTATCGGATGAGTAACTCTACCGGATTAAAATCTAGTTTAAAATGTTATCATTGCGGTGATAATTGCCCGGATGATTCAATCTTCATTGAAGAAAAATATTTTTGCTGCAATGGCTGCAAAACTGTTTATGAGATTTTAAACGAGAATCAGCTTTGCAATTATTATAATCTTGACCAGAACCCGGGAGTATCTCCTAAAATTAATGTTGTTAGAAAATTTGATTATTTAAATGATGAATCAATTATCAATCAGCTAATTGATTTTAAAAATGAAGACATCACTGCGGTAACTTTTAATATCCCACAAATGCATTGCAGCTCATGCATTTGGCTTCTTGAGAATCTATTTAAAATAAATCCTAACATAAATCAATCTAAAGTTGATTTCTTAAAAAAGACTTTAAGCCTAAAATTTTATCATCAGAAAATTTCATTAAAACATGTAGTTGAATTATTAACTTCATTAGGTTATGAACCACAAATCCAGCTTGATAATATTGATAAGAAATCATCCGGCAGCAAGTTAAATAAAAAACTGTTATTTAAAATCGGGATAGCTGGATTTTGTTTCGGCAATATTATGCTGCTCAGTTTCCCGGAATATCTTTCAATTAATCCTAACGAAGTATTTTTTAGAAAATTCTTTGGCCATTTAAATCTGCTTTTAGCTTTACCGGTTTTCTTTTATTCAGCGTCGGAATATTTTTCATCTGCTTATAAAGGTTTAAGAAAAAAAGTTGTAAATATTGATTTCCCGGTTTCTCTTGGAATTTCTGTTTTATTTTTTCGTAGTGTTTATGAAATTTTGACTTTTACAGGAGCTGGTTATTTAGATTCTATGTCGGGATTGGTTTTCTTTTTATTGCTTGGCAAGTGGTTCCAGAATAAAACTTACGACGCACTTAATTTTGAAAGAACTTATAAATCTTATTTCCCCCTGGCAGTTACTGTTAAGAAAGATAATTCTGAAAATTCAGTGCTTCTTTCTAATTTGAATGTCAGCGATAGAATTTTAATTCGAAATAATGAAATCATTCCTGCGGATTCAATTTTATTTAATGGTGATGGACTTATTGATTACAGTTTTGTTACAGGCGAATCAAAGCCGGTTGAAAAAGTTTCCGGTGAATTAATTTATGCCGGGGGAAGACAAGCCGGTGGACTTTTGGAAATGGAAGTTGTAAAAGAAGTTTCGCAAAGCTATTTAACACAGTTATGGAATAATGATTCATTCAACAAAAAAAATGAAAGCCAGTTTACTGAATTTTCAAATGTAGTTAGTAAATATTTTACTTTGGTTGTTTTGTTGATTGCTTTTATTGCGGGTGCATTTTGGTTTAATGCGGGAATAGCTGTCTCTCTTGGAGTTTTAACTTCTGTGTTGATTGTCGCTTGTCCTTGTGCCCTTGCTCTTTCAATTCCTTTTACTTTTGGAAATACAATTAGAATTTTCGGCAAGAATAATTTTTACTTAAAAAATACTGCTGCAGTTGAAGAACTTGCGAAGATAGATGAAATAGTTTTTGATAAAACCGGGACAATTACTGAAACAGGTAAAGCAGCGATTCATTATGCCGGAAAAGAACTAAATGAATTTCAAAAAGATATGATAAAATCTTTAGTAAGAAATTCTACTCATACATTAAGCAAAAGGATTTACGATTTTATTGAAGCTGATAAATTTTTTAATGTTACTGACTTTAACGAAATAAATGGGAAGGGAATAGAAGGAACTATTTTAGGCAGCAAAATTAAGTTGGGTTCTAAAACCTTTGTAGTAAATGAATATAATAATGAAATTTCAGAAAAAATAAATTCATTGGTATTTTTATCTATTAATAATGAAGTATTTGGTTATTTTGAAATATCAAATTCCTACAGGGCAGGAATGGATGAGACTATAAAGTCACTCGAAAAAAATTATCAAACATATTTACTTTCCGGTGATAACAATGGTGAATTGCCCACTCTAAAAAAATATTTTTCTGAAGAAAGAAATTTATTGTTTAATCAATCTCCATCATCTAAATTAGAATTCATAAAAAGATTAAAAGAAAAAAATAAAAATGTTTTAATGATTGGAGATGGTTTAAACGATGCAGGAGCTTTAAGCCAGAGCAATGTGGGTATTTCAGTCACGGATAATATACACAGCTTTTCTCCTGCGTGTGATGCGATTCTTCAAGGTTCCAACCTTAAAATGATTGATAAATTTATTAAGTTTTCAAAAACAAGTACAAAAATAATTTACGCAAGTTTTATCATTTCATTTATGTACAACTTAATCGGATTAAGCTTTGCAGTACAAGGAATGCTCTCCCCTATAGTAGCAGCCATACTTATGCCTGTCAGCTCAATTTCAGTTGTTGTGTTCGCTACTGCTTCAACAAATTTCTTTGCGAGAAAGAGAGGCTTATTATCTCAGTAATTGTTGTATTAATAGGAATAAGCTTATTTGTTGCAGTTGGATTTTTATTCGCATTTTTATGGGCTGTTAAAAGCGGCCAATACCAGGACACGTACACACCTTCAATAAGAATGCTTTTTGATGATGAAGAAATAATTAAAAACGATAATCCAAATAATTCATCCGGCAAACAAGATACAATTCATACAAAGGAGAAAACTTAATGGAGTTAGAGAAATTTAGTTACGATAATAAAATCGTAAGGAATTTTGCTTTTGCCACCGTCTTTTGGGGAATAGTTGGAATGCTGGTGGGACTTCTGATTGCTACACAGCTTTTTGCTCCAACATTTAATTTCAATATACCCTTTTTAACTTTTGGCAGAATAAGGCCTGTGCATACTAACGCTGTAATTTTTGCTTTTGTTGGTAATGCAATTTTTATGGGTGTGTATCATTCGCTTCAAAGGCTATGTAAAGCAAGAATGTTCAGTGACAAGCTCAGCAAATTTCATTTTTGGGGTTGGCAATTAATTATTGTCGCTGCTGCTATTACCATTCCTCTTGGAATCACTACCAGTAAAGAATATGCAGAGCTTGAATGGCCGATTGATATTGCTATCACTTTAGTTTGGATTGTATTTGGTTTAAACATGTTCGGAACAATCTTCAAAAGAAGAGAGAGCCACATGTATGTTGCTATCTGGTTTTACATTGCAACCTGGGTGACAGTTGCTGTTCTTCATATTGTTAACTCCATTGAAATTCCTGTTACCTTTTGGAAAAGTTATCCTGTTTATGCCGGTGTTCAAGATGCACTTGTACAATGGTGGTATGGACATAATGCAGTGGCATTCTTTCTAACTACTCCTTACCTGGGGCTGATGTATTATTACTTGCCGAAGGCGGCGAACCGGCCTATTTATTCTTATCGATTATCCATTGTACACTTTTGGGCTTTGATATTTATTTACATCTGGGCTGGCCCCCATCATCTTCTGTATTCAGCCTTACCTGATTGGGCTCAATCTTTAGGAACCGTTTTTTCAATTATGTTAATTGCTCCATCTTGGGGTGGTATGATAAACGGCCTCTTGACTTTAAGAGGTGCCTGGGATAAAGTCCGGCAAGACCCGATTTTAAAATTTATGGTTGTAGCGGTTACTGCTTATGGAATGGCAACTTTTGAAGGTCCGATGCTCTCATTGAAAAGTGTAAACGCAATTGCACACTTTACTGACTGGATAATTGCACATGTTCACGTCGGTGCACTTGGGTGGAATGGATTTTTAACATTTGGAATTCTTTACTGGTTAATTCCAAAAATATATCACACCGAACTTTTCTCAAAAAAATTAGCGAACGTTCATTTTTGGGTAGGTACACTGGGAATTATTTTTTATGTGTCGGCAATGTATGTTTCAGGGATAACTCAATCATTGATGTGGAAAGAATTTAATTCAATTGGAATGCTTCAATATCCGAACTTCCTTGAAACTGTTCTACAGATAATCCCAATGTATATGATAAGAGCGGTTGGCGGGGCATTGTATCTTTCCGGCGTAATTATGATGACGTATAATTTAATTAAAACAGTTAAGCAAGGACATTTTGTAGATAATGAAGAAGCAGAAGCTCCAGCATTAATCAAAATAAAAGATAAAGCCGTAAAAGGAATGCGACACAGATGGATAGAGAAACGTCCTGTTCAATTTACACTTGTAGCAACGGTTGTAGTTTTGATAGGTGGAATTGTTGAATTCTTGCCAACATTTTTAATTCAATCAAATATTCCAACAATTGCAAGTGTTAAACCGTATACTCCGCTCGAATTGCAGGGAAGAGATATTTACATTAGAGAAGGATGCGTAGGATGTCATTCACAATTAATTCGTCCTTTCAGATCAGAGACACTGCGTTATGGTGAATACTCCAAGGCAGGCGAGTATGTTTATGATCATCCATTTCTTTGGGGTTCAAAAAGAACCGGTCCGGATTTACACCGTGAAGGGAAAAAGTATCCAAACCTATGGCATTACTTGCATATGCAAAATCCGCCGGCAATGTCGCCTGGTTCAATCATGCCGCATTATCCGTGGCTGTTGACGAATAATTTAGATACTTCAACTACTGCAAAGAAAATTAGAGTAATGCAGTCGCTTGGAGTACCTTATCCTAATGGATATGATAAAGTAGCCAATGAAGATTTAAGAAAGCAGGCTGAAGGTATTGCTCTCGATCTTCAAAACAACGGAGCGCCTGCTGAAAGTAATAAAGAAATAATTGCCTTAATAGCTTATTTGCAGAGGCTTGGTACGGATATAAAAGTTAGTGCTCAAGATACAACAGCAAGTAAATAGGAATTAAAATATGTATAAAGAAATATTACAATCGGTCGAAGGAATTGGGATTTATCCTATAGTTTCTTTATTAGTATTTTTTATCTTTTTTGTGACGTTAATTGTCTGGGTATTTAAAGCCGATAAAAAATATTTGAACAAGATGAAAATGATGCCATTAGACTTAACTCCTGATCAACCAAATTCACAAAATAATGTTGATTCAAATTTAAAAGGTGAATTAAATGACAAATAGATTTTTAATTAAACTTTTATCCATTATCTTTTTTATAGCGGCAAACCCAATAAGTTTATTTGCTCAAACTCTGGAACCTGGTATTTCTACCAAATATTATGATGTCATGGCGGTAATATTTGTAGTAATGCTGGTTTTGATAATTGCTGCTTTCCTTTATTGGGGTACTGAAGAAGGAAAGGCGGAGGAGCAAAAAGAAACTTCAAAAGTTTGGATAAAGATTAAAGATTATTTAGTTGCTGCTAAGCCGATTGAAGAAGAACATGAAATTTTAATGGATCATGATTATGACGGCATTAAAGAACTTGATAATAAAATTCCACCATGGTTCAGTTATTTGTTTTATACAACAATTATAATTGCAATAATTTATATGTTGAATTATCAGGTGTTTAAAACCGGGATGTCACAGGCTGAAGAATACAACGCCGAAATGAAAGAAGCTGCACTTATGCAAGAAGAGTTGGAAAGGAGCGGAACTTTCTTAAATGAAAAAAACGTTACTCTTTTAACTGCTAAGGATCAAATTCAAGATGGCGAAAAAATATTTAAGACAAACTGTGTAGCCTGCCATCGTGATGATGCCGGCGGTGCTGTTGGGCCTAATCTTACCGATAACTATTGGATACATGGCGGCGGAATTAAAAATGTTTTCACGACTATTAAATACGGTGTACCCAGTAAAGGTATGGTCACCTGGCAGAATACATTATCTCCTAAGGAGATTCAACAAGTTGCAAGTTATGTAATTAGTTTAAAAGGCAGCAACCCTGTAAATCCAAAACCACCTCAGGGAAATTTGTATATTCCTGCTGATACTACTAAAGCTGCTGATTCGACAAAGGTAAAAGGAAAGAAATAAGTTAGAGAGAAGATTGAAATGGATGAAGTAAAAGTTGATGAGTCGTTTAGAGATAGTCTATCTATTGTAAGTAAGGAAGGTAAAAGAAAATGGATTTATCCTAAAAAACCTTCAGGTAAATTCTATAATGCACGAACCTTAGTAAGTTTTGTTTTGCTAATAATTTTGGTGGGAACTCCTTTCCTTAAAGTTAATGGCAGGCAATTTGTTCTTTTTGATTTCTTAAATAGAAATTTTATTCTTTTCGGAATTCCTTTCGGGCCGCAAGACTTTCACCTTTTAGTTATTGCATTGATTACAATTATTGTTTTTATAATCCTGTTTACTGTAGTGTTTGGAAGAGTATTTTGCGGATGGGCTTGTCCCCAAACAATTTTTATGGAAATGGTATTCCGTAAAATTGAATACTGGATTGAAGGTGATTACCGTTCACAAATAAGTCTGCATAATGCTCCATGGACATCTAATAAAATTTTCAAAAAGACAATTAAGCATATCATCTTTTTTACAATAGCTTTTTTTATCTCCAATATTTTTCTTTCGTACTTAATCGGGATGGATGCATTAATTAAAATTATAAAAGATCCGCCTTCACAGCATCTGCAAGGGTTGTCAGCAATATTAATTTTTTCCGGAGTTTTTTACTGGGTGTTCTCATCATTCAGAGAACAAGCGTGTACATTGATGTGTCCTTATGGAAGGCTGCAAGGCGTTTTGCTTGATCAGGATTCTATTGTAATTGCTTATGACCATAAACGCGGTGAACCAAGAGGGAAGATAAAGAAAAACGAAATTCAACCCGGGAAAGGAGATTGTATAGATTGCCATTTGTGCGTAGATGTTTGTCCAACCGGCATTGACATCCGTAATGGAATTCAACTTGAATGTGTAAACTGTACCGCGTGTATAGATGCTTGCGATGCTGTTATGGAAAAGGTCAATCGGCCTAAAGGATTAATAAGATATGACTCGCTTAACGGAATAGAAAACAAAACTAAATTTAAATTCACTGCTAGGATGAAGGGTTACAGTGTTGTTTTAGTTTTATTAGTTGGCTTACTTGGCTACCTGCTTGCAACCCGCACAGATTTTAATATTGATGTTTTAAGAACACCGGGGATGTTATATCAAGAGCAGCCGCATGATATGGTAAGCAACGTTTATGATATTAGCATTGTCAATAAGACATTTAACAAAGTTCCTATTAACCTGGTTTTACGAAATAAAGATGGAGAGTTAAAGCTTGTTGGGAAAGACATTTACTTAAAAGAAAATGAAAAATATGAAGGAAAGTTTTTAATTCTACTTCCCAAATCAGATATTAAATATATGGATACTCCAATATCAATCGGTGTGTATTCAAATAAAAAATTATTGGAAGATGTTAGTACATCATTTCTTGGCCCTGTAAAGCGTAATCATGATGAGCATGAGAAAGATTGAATAATAATAAGTAATTTGTCTGTCATTCTCCTGCTAAGCAGGATTTCGGAAACTCTAATAGTTGAAAAAAAATATAAGGTAAATCAAGCCTAATGAGCGTATTGCAGAAGTTTTAATTTGTCAGTTTGAGTCTTTCGTAAAGGCACTTCCCTTTATTCATCAAAATAGTGACCTTTAGTTGATAAGTATTATAATATACTTAAAGGCGGTAGTTCCGATTATCCATTGAACTTAATAAAGAAAACCGGTATTGATCCGTTATCTTCCGAAGCATTTGATTTAACAATGAAAAAGATGAATGAAGTGATGGATGAAATGGAAGCGATAATGGATAAAAAATAAAATCTTTTATTGAAAAGATTTATGCCGGATTTTTTAATCCGGCATTTTTATTTTAAATCCAAACATCATTTTTTGCGGTAAGATTATTTTTAATATCACCGGTATTCACAACTCCTCACGGTTCAACTAAAAGTAAATGGCATTCTTTTTCAGCATAAGGTTTATGCTCAACATTTTTAGGCACTACAAACATTTCCCCGCTTTTTATTTTTACATTCCCGTCTCTAAATTCAATTTCCATTTCGCCATCAATAACAATAAAAACTTCATCAGTATCTTCATGCTTGTGCCAGATAAAATCTCCCTTTAAGTTTTGTAGTTTTAAATTGGTAATCATTCATTTCGGCTATTACTTTTGGAGTCCAATGCTCGTTAAACTTCGCCAGCTTTTCTTTTAGGTTTATTGATTTATAATCCATCGTAAATCCTTTGATAAATTTTTGCTTTATTTATTTAAGAAATATTTACAATTGTAGGATAGACATTCTTGTCCGTCCATATTTTTTTAAGCTTTTATAATTCTAACGGACAGGAATATCTGTTTTACATATTTGCAATCCCAATTTCTTCAAGAAATCGGGTTTGTGTACAGCACTAAATTATTTTACTACTTCCGATTGAACATTACTATCATCTTTATTCAAGAATAAAGTTTGAGTTGGATATGCAAACTCAATTTCCCGTGATTCAAACTCTTGATATACTTTTAAATTTATTGCCTGCTGTGTATCCATGTACTTATTATAATCAGAAGTTTGTATATAATAAACAAATTCAAAATTTAGGCTGAAGTCACCAAAAGTAGAAAAATGCCCTCTGTCAAAAGTTACATCTGTCTGTTCCTCAATTATGCTTTTTACAATCGAAGGAATTTCGGCAAGCTGCTGCGCAGTGGTTTGATAAATTACCCCCAGCTTAAAAACCACTCTTCTTCGTTCCATCTTTTTGAAATTATGAATCCTGGAATTGACTAAATCAGTATTTGAAAAAACTAGCTGTTCCCCGCTCAAACTTCTTATCCTTGTAGATTTAATCCCAATATACTCTACATTTCCAACTTTATCACCCACGACTAAAAAATCTCCGATCTCAAAAGGCCTATCAAAAAAGATAACAAAATAACTGAACAGATCACCCAGAACTGCCTGTGCAGCAAGAGCAATTGCAACACCACCAATCCCTAATCCGGTTAAAGCAGCACCAACTTTAAACCCGAGATTATCCAAGGCAAATACTAAGCCCACTATCCAAATTAACACATTAACAATAGTGAGTATTCCCTTAATTTGTTTTCTTTTATTATCAAAATTACTATCCTCTCCAGACCTTCTCCTTAAATATTCATTAAGACTGTAACCTAAAAGTGCAGTTATTGCACGAAGAACAAAAAACGTAACAACAATTACTGTAACTACTTCTATTATTCTTTGAATGTTAGCCGGAAGAATTAATATTTTTACAGCGAATATAAATGCTCCAAAATAAAGTAAAGGTATAGCAGTTTTTTTAATACCGCTAACAATAAAATCGTCTATGGTTGTTTTAGTATTCTCGGACCACTTTTGCAGTTTGTTTAAGACTATCTTTTTAAAGATTTGAATCACTACTACCACTATTATAAATACTGCGATAGCAGTTATGTAAGTAGTTATTGTATTTCCAAAATAAACAGCAGATAAAAAATCATTCATAATATATTTTCTCCTAAGTTGATTCGTATTAAGAAAATAATGATTGTGTATTTATATTCAAGTAAAGTGATTATTAATTACAAAAATAAGTAATTAATATTTATAAATAAGGTAATATATTGGAAAGAATGAGATAGATTTCGGAATACTTAAACCAATTCTAAATGAACCTTTAAAAACAATAAACCCAATTTCTTTAAGAAATTGGGTTTATGAGTTAAGTTTTTCTGAAAATTTTTAATTCACATAACTAATTGAATTATTCCCACCAGTCTTCAATATCAAACCTGGAAGACTTTAATTTGGTTTGTGCATTTTTTAATGCCTGGGAACTATAATAGAATTTTGCATTACCTGTTGCTTGGATGTCAACACTTTTTCCGACGAATACGGCACCACCATAGATACCGGCGTTTCCAACCGTTTGCGTTACAAGTTTAGATTCACCGTAAGCAATTACAATTCCATAAAAAGTAAAATTACCACTCATAGTTAAATCACCATTAACAATTAAAATCCCATATCCGCTTGCATTTGATGATAAATGAACATCCCCGTTAGCTACCGTAATTTTAGGGGAATCCCATGTCCCCAATGCTGTTCCATTACCATAAGTGCCGGAAGCTAAATTAATGTCTGCTGCAAAGATAAAATCTTTAGCTAGTTGAGTCCAATCTCTAGTATCACTAACAGAATGAACACTTGGATTTCCCCCAACCCCATCTATACTTCCGTACATTTTAGGCTTTACATTATTTATGAAATCAGCGCTGTCTGCAGGTGTATCAACTGCAACACCCGGTAAGGGAGCTTCAGTTCCCGGAGAACCGTCAATATTTGTATCGTTGCCGCTTATAGACATATTGCCATTTAAGTTTAAGTCAACATTATCAGATGTTACATATAATGCAGCATTTATATTCGGCATTTTAATTTGACTTCTCTTTGCTGTCACTTTTGCAGTATGAGTTATTCCATCAAAAGTTGCAACAGATTCTATTTTAGTTAAACTATCTGGACCATAAATATTAATATTATACGTTCCATTGGCTAATTGATTTCGAGGGAAATATCCATGCAGAGTTTTATCTCTTCTAAGTTTTTCAAGATAGATTTCAACTCCTGAATTAGCAATCAACCGGGCTTCTGTATTATCATAAAAACTTATCGTTGATTGAATTCCTTCGTTATTATTGGCATTCAAGTCCATAACTAGAAAACTAATTAAGACTGAAACGCCTATGGCTAAAATAATTGATGCTTTGCCCATATCATAAATTCCTTGGATTTATTGTCATTTCCCAATAGGTAAAAATATATTTGTCGTTTACCGGCTCAGGAGATTGGACCCATATTTCAGCTTTAATATATTTTATACTATCTAGTGCCGCTGTCGGCTGTTGTTTTGCATTTAAATAATTAAATCTAAGATCGGTAATACCCAGCGAAGGGCCTTTTGCGGTATCACCATTTACTACTCTCAAAAGTATTTTATCATTTGGATTAGAGGTATGAGGAACTTCTGATGCACTGCTTATAGCATAACCAACTACATCATCTACACCGTTTGTGTCTATATCTGCGTAAAAGCTAATTCTATGACTTTGAGTTGTTATTAAAGATTCACCTTTATGATTAAAACCGATTTTTCTTAAATCATAAGTTAACATTTCCGCAAGTGTCTTGGCGTTTTGCATTAATTGTAATTCAGTATCGGAAGAATACCTTGCTTGAGAAGAATACATGTTCAAATTCAGGAATAGAGTAAATACTATTCCCCCTATTATTGTAGCTCCCAAAATATCTAATAATACATTCATGCTTTTACTTTAATGTAAATATATACGATACTTGTACAGGCGTATGAAGATATGGACTAGTTACAGTAATTGTTGCTCTTTTATAAAATGTTTGATAATTAACTGCCTTATCCGGATTATCTTGATCTACATATTCAACTTTACATGAAACAAAATAATCTTCAGCATGAGGTGCAGTTATGTATCTTGTGTAACCATTAAAATCATCAATATCATTGAAGGTTTCAAAGGTTTCATATTGGTTATGGCCGAGACCATTAGCTGGAGTAAGATCTAGTGGATTTGTAGTAGGGAAATCAACGGTTGCAGCATCAAAAGCTTTCTGTTTTATTATTTCCAGCATATCATCTGCTAGAGAAAAAGCCGTTAGAACTACAGAATTTTCAGTATCAACAGTAGAGCTTTGCAATACACTTGAGTTAAAATTAAGCGATGCAAGCGAAAGCAGTAATATTGAACCGATTGATAACATTGACTGAATATTATTCATTGTGATCCTCTCATAAAAAACAGAATGGGGGTAAAGTTAAATATCAAAAATTATACCCCGGGCAATTGTTTGATTACATCAAAATTTTATCAAGAACTAAGGCAAAACTTACATTTATAAGTAATTGCTACTATTCCAACCAGGAAACAATTTCAAACTCTCCTGTACCAGGATAAAAAGGAGGAGAGCTAATCATAAGCCTCTCATCATAACGGTATCTTTTACTAAAGCCATGAGTTATTGTGCTGCCACCGCTAAATGTACCAACAGCAGCTCTGGTATCTTGTATAATCCCACCTAATAATTGTATCTCGCCGCTTACAGGCCTGGTATCATATTTTTCTGCTCCAAAGCCTCCGGTTTGGCAGTAAACCGAACCATCAATCTTTACATCATGATGATTGGCTTGGTTGTTTGTTACTATAACATCTTTATAAGCCAGTATGCCTAATAAATCTTTTGAATGAGGGTCGTCTCTTGGGTCGGTTTTATAAACTATATCATCATCAATATAAATTGATTTTGAAGTTGCTACTGAATATTGTCCTTCAACTGTTCCTTGCAATCTAATAACAGCATCTTTAGCAAAGATAACACCATTTTCTGCTTCTTTGGTTAAGTCTTCTTCCTGCCATGTTTGACCGTAATGGAATTTATATTTTAGAGTCTTATTTTCAAATTTCATATAGACAGTATCTTTTCCTTGAAAAACAAGTCCGCCTGCATAAGCTGCATCAGCAAGCTGATCAATACCATCAGCAGGCATAGGAAGATTTACTCCGGATTCAACTCCACCATAAAATTTAGGATCATTCCACGAATATTGATATTTAATTAAATTATATCGATAGCTTACCTTACCAAAAAAAACCGGCCTTTCGGAAACTCTTAAGCTGCCGTTAGTGTGAAATGGCCCCCACACAGTATCGCTGGAAATCCACCAAATATTTGAAGGCTCCACCCGAGAATAATATGCAAACTTTGAAAATTTACTTGGCTTTAAAATAACTTCAACTGTTTTTGAATAACCTTCATATGTTCCTCTTGCAGAAACCATTTTAATATTTCTATATGCATCTATCGTTCTTACTTCTACATCAATCTTTCCCCCGGAATAGCTTTTATTGGTAAATCCTGTCTTCCATGTTGGATCAAAAAAGATTTGATTTGCAGCCATATTAGCACCGCTAACTGCAATATTGTGAGCCACTGTTGTCTTATAATAATCACCCATATTATCAACAGCACGGCTAGAAATATTACCGTAGTTTGTTCCTTTAACTAAGAAAACAACACTGAATCCAAGTAATAAAAATAGTATCCCTTTGCCTGCCATAATTTTATCTCCTTACCTGTTGCGTAGATTTCGTGCAGCTAATCTAATTTGCCGCCAGAAAACAGTATTATATTTTTCATCATACGCTGCAGGATCTTCAACGGTTATATTTATTTGGATAGTATGAATCTCTCCAGGAACAGCTACCGGAGAAGGAATTTCATTATTAAAGACATCAAAATATTTTAAATCAAACTGAGTTACTCCCAAATTGGTTGATACAGGAGTTTCATTATTTAATAATCTATATAAAAATCTATCTCTTGGATTTGGAGTATCTTTCAATTCGCTTGTAGGACCGATATAATAATCCATAATATCCACAGTCTTATCATTATTTTCATCTGTTAAAAATTTTATGTGATGTGCATCTGCATATAAAATGGATTTTGTTGGATCAGGAATATTCTCCCAATCAGCACAGTATCCTATTTTTCTAAAATCATGTTCTATTATCTCAACTACGGTTGTTAAATTCTGCTGAACAGTTAGATCCCCGCTGCTTGTATAGGTATTTTCTATTGTAGCATTGTTTAATCTAAGCAGGATTAACATTAACATTCCGCTAATTACAATTGACCCAAGTATATCTAATATTACGCTATATCCCATTTATAAACCTATCTAAAGAAAAAATAGCTGACTACTGTGGATAATTTAAAAGTATCTTGAGAAGAAGGAGTGGTTACAGTTACTGATATTCGTTTATGCCAGGTCTTATAGTTAACGGCAACATCAGGGTTAGTTGGAGAAACGTATTCGACTTTTGTTGATATATAAAATATAGCGGAAGGTAAAGTTGAATCTACTTTAGTGTATCCGTTAAAATCATCAACATCATTAAATGTTGCATATGTTTCGCCATTACCAGGCCCTAATGCACTTGGGGCTGTAAGGTCATTAACATTTGACAATGAATTGTCATATGTGTTTTGATCGAAAGCTTTGCCTGTAGCTTCTTCAATTACAGAAGTAGCAAGTGATGTTGCAAGTACGCCAAACTTGGTTTCTAATAATACACTATTTGTAGTTAAAATTGTATTATTGACTCTTAATATCATTACCGCTAAGAGCATCATCGCTCCTACCGATAGAATCGACTCTCCAGAATTCATATGTGACACCACTCTTTTGGTTTTCACATTTAAAGGCAACAATGGTGCCCTCGAAAGGGTTTACATTGACGGGTAATTCATGAGATTATTTTGAAGCAAAGACGACAAATTTGTCAAGCCGTCAAGCATGACGTCACAACTGGCGGGATGAAATAATCGGGAGAAATAGGAATTAATTTTATTTGCTATTTTGAACGTTTTTTTAGGTTTGCAACTATTTCGGAAAACTCAATATTTTTATCCGCTAGCATTACAAATAAATGATAAATCAGATCGGAAGTCTCATTGATGATTTCATTTTTATCATTATTTTTAGCCGCTATAACTGTTTCAATTGATTCTTCTCCAACCTTTTGGATAATTCTATTTTCTCCCTGTTTAAATAATTTTGTGGTATAGCTATTTTCAGGAAGGTTTACTTTGCGGTCTTTTATTAAAGCAAATAAATCATTTAAAAAACTGATTGATGAAGTATCTTTAACATCTTCAAAGCAGGAATAATTTCCCGTATGGCAGGTCGGCCCATCCGGATTTACATAAATTAAAAGTGAGTCATTATCGCAATCAGGTTTAATATCAACTAAGTGCAAATAATTTTTAGATGTTTCCCCTTTAGTCCACAACCTATTTTTTGTGCGTGAGAAAAATGTTACCAATTTTGTTTCAATAGTTTTATTTAGGGCTTCCTCATTCATAAAACCTTGCATTAAAACTTTATCCGTTTTTTCATCAACAATAACCGCAGGTATTAAACCGTTTAGTTTCTTAAAATTTAATTGATTTATTTTTAGGTTCATTTCTAATCCCTAACAACAACATTATTTTCAGATAAATATATTTTCAAATCTTTAATAGGAAGAATATTAAAATGAAATAAGCTTGCAGCCAAACAAGCATCAACATTTGCTTTTGCAAACGCATCTAAAAAGTCTTCCTTTTTTCCGGCACCGCCAGATGCTATAACAGGTACAGTAACCTGAGAAGTAAGATTAGATAAGAATTCCAAATCATAGCCTTGTTTTGTTCCATCTTTGTCCATCGAAGTTAATAATATTTCACCAGCACCAAACTCGACAGCTTTTTTACACCAGCTTAATCCTTCTAATTCAGTTTCTTCCCTTCCGCCTTTAATGAATACTTTGTATATCGAATTTATTTTTTTTACATCAATTGCTGCAACAGTCGCCTGACTCCCAAATTGCTTTGCTGATTCAGAAATAAGTTTTGGATTATTAATAATCGCTGTATTAAGAGAAACTTTATCAGCGCCGGCTTTTAATAAGGCTTCAATATCTTTTATTTCGGAAATACCACCGCCGACAGTAAAAGGTATTCTAACAGATTTTGCAACTTCTGTAACAAGATTAATTAATATTTTTCTTTTTTCAGACGAAGCTGTTATATCCAGAAAAACTAATTCATCCGCCCCTACTTTTGAATATCTCTCAGCAAGCTCAACCGGTGACCCGGCATCAACAAGATTAATAAAGTTTGTTCCTTTTACAACACGTCCATCTTTAACATCAAGACAGGGAATAATTCTTTTACTCAACAAGTCCGGCTAACTCCTCCAAATCAATTCTTTCTTCATAAATTGCTTTACCAATTATTGTAGCATATATTCCGAAGACTTTTAATTTTTTAACATCTTCAATATCTTTCACTCCGCCGGATGCAATTAACTTTATGTCGGGATACCTATTAGATATTCTTTTGTACAATTCAATATTGGCCCCGGTAAGCATACCATCTTTTGAAATATCGGTACATAAAAACTTTTCTATTCCCTGTTTCTGGCAATATTCAATATGATCATAAACGGTTATGGTTGTTTCCTCCTGCCAGCCGCTTATCTGAACAATGTCCTCAAGCACGTCAACAGCGCATACAATTTTATCCGCTGAAAATTGTTTTATAATTAATTCAAATTCTTCTTTGTTTTTTATTGAAAGTGATCCGATAACTGCAAAGTCTACTCCAGAATTAAAAACTTCAGCCGCAGTTTTAACATCTCTAATTCCGCCTCCGAATTGAATCTGTAAACTCGTTTCTGCTTTGATTTCTTCAATAGTTTTTAATGCAGCAAACTTTCCTTCTTTTGCTCCTTCAAGGTCAACAATATGAATTAATTTAAATCCTAAAGATTCATACAACTTTGCCTGGCTCAAAGGCAAATGTTTGTAATAAGTTATATTGTCGAAACTACCTTTAGTCAAACGGACAATTTTATTTTCGTAAATATCTATTGAAGGAATTATTAACATAATTCAATAAAATTTTTTAGTAATTGCAATCCGGCGTCACTTGATTTTTCTGGATGGAATTGAACGCCGTAAAAATTTCCTTTTTCCATAGCAGCACTAAAGGGAACATCATGTTCTGATTTAGTTGTTGTGTATTCATTTACAGGTATATAATAAGAATTAGCAAAATAAAATCTTTCACCACCTTTTATATTTGTAAATAACTTACTCTCTTTAATAATGTCAATTTCATTCCAGCCCATGTGAGGGACTTTTACTTTTTTGTCGTCAAACTTTTTTGCAGTTCCGGGCAATACACCAAGACAGGACACATCACCCTCTTCCGATTTTTCAACCATTAGTTGAAGCCCCAAACAAATTCCCAGCATTGGTTTAATACACATTCGCAAAACAGAAAAAAGATTTAACAAATGAAGCTTTTTAATTGCAAAAGAAGCTTCACCGACTCCGGGAAATATTATCCTTTCAGCGCGTATAATTTCCGTTTCATTTTTGGTGATTACAAAATCATGCTTCAACTCGGTTAATGCGTTTGCTACTGAAGCAACATTTCCGGCATCGTAATCAATTAAAGCAATCATAAAATTCCTTTTGTTGATGGAAGTGCACCTTCATTGCGTTCATCAAATCTGCATGCTTCATTTAATGCTTTTGCAAATGACTTAAAGATGGCCTCAATTTTATGATGGTCATTTTTACCGCTAGCTTTTATAAAAATATTTGCTTTCAAACCTGATGACAATCCTCTAAAAAACTCTTCTGTTAACTCTGTGGGAAATTCGCCGACTTTTTCCCTGCTAAATTTACAATTAAAATTTAAATAATGTCTGCCTCCAAGGTCGACTGCACAAACTGCAACGGCATCATCCATCGGCAAATAAAAACCGTAACGTTTTATTCCTTTTTTGTCACCTAAAGCTTCTGCGATTGCGTTTCCCAATGTTATTCCGACATCTTCAACTGTGTGATGCTCATCGATATGCAAATCACCTTTTACTGAAATATTTAGAACTATATTAGCATGCCTTGCAATCTGCTCAAGCATGTGGTCAAAGAATCCAATGCCGGTAGAAATTTTTGATTTTCCTTTTCCATCAAGAGATAAATTAATTTTTATCTCTGTTTCTTTTGTTTTTCTGTGCTGGCTTGAGGTTCTTAATTGAGAAATCGTTTTATCTACTGCTGATTCAAAGTTCTTTTCTTTTTTAATTGAAAATTCTTTTGTAAAATTTTTTTTACTTTTATTATTGAAAGAAATGTTTTCACTTTTAAATATTTTTTGAAGTGAAGAATTAGTTTTTGAATTTATTCCATCAGAATAAAAATAAAATCCTTTGTTAGATAATTTTTTTAATCCGCTAATCAGTCCTTTTGATTTAGAAGAATTAAAATCAAAATAACTTTTATCTATATTCATTTTGTACATTGTTAAAGAATCTTTCTTATTTCTTCCCAAAGAATATCATTTTCTTCTTCGTTTCCGATTGATATTCTTAAACACCCTTCCAATTTCGGCTGCGAGCTTCTATCTCTAATTATAACACCTTTTTCAGCCAACTGCTTTTGAATATCTTTAGGATTTTCACACTTAATTAATAAAAAATTAGCATCAGAATGAAATACTTTTTTAATGCCGGGCAAAGTTTCGAGCTGATTTTTTAATCTATCTCTTTCTTTTATGATTGACGAAACATACTGCT
Source organism: uncultured Bacteroidota bacterium (assembly GCA_963775245.1). Classification (GTDB taxonomy): domain Bacteria; phylum Bacteroidota; class Ignavibacteria; order Ignavibacteriales; family Ignavibacteriaceae; genus CAVSWT01. The sequence continues at coordinate 47,329 of CAVZID010000020.1, read as the reverse complement.
TTTTTATTTCAAATTTTCAATTGCTCTTGAAAACTGCAAACCTTGTCAGAGAATTTATATTGTAAGGTGCTTTAACCTTAAATAAATAACTTAGTGATTTCAGGATTTGCGATTGAATATCCAAGTCTTATTCCAGCCAATCCCCACGCTTTTGAAAAAGTTCTCATCACAATAAGGTTTTTGTAATTTTGAACTTCATTGATAAAACTTCCTTCTTCTGCAAAATCAATGTATGCTTCATCAATTACAACAATGCTTTCTAATTCTTTCACATAATTTTAGAACATCATTCTGTTCAGCAAATTTCCAGTTGGATTATTGGGCGAACAAAGAAAAACTATTTTTGTGTTTTCATCACAAGCATTAATTGTCTCTTCAATATTAATTTGAAAATCATCACTTAATAAAACTTCTTTTGTTTGAACATTATTTATATCGCAGGAAACTTTGTACATGCCATAAGTCGGTTCGGGAATAACAACATTATCCGTTTTAGGTTCGCAAAAAATTCTAATCAACAAATCAATTATTTCATCCGAGCCGACACCAAAGAATAAATTTTCTTCTTTAATATCATAAAGCCTTGCAACTGCTTTTTTCAAATCTTTTTGATGCGGGTCGGGATAACGATTTAAATGAAGTTCGCTAATCTCATTAAAAGTAGATCCCCAGCTATTTTCATTTGCATCCAGCAGAATTCCGCTTTCGTAAATATCACGTGCTGAAGTGTACGGTTTTAAATCTAAAATATTTTTTCTAATGAGATTTTTAATTTCCATTTACGCCTATTTATTATTTTTATTGTCATGCTGAACTCGTTTCAGCATCTTTAACAAACTAAATTAGAGATTCCGAAACAAGTTCGGAATGACGGTAACTTACATTTATCTCTACTGTTTTTTTAATCTTATTGTTACTGCATTCTTATGTGCCTGCAATCCTTCCACTTCGGCAAGTGTTTCAACTGTTTTTGAAATATTTTTTAACCCTTCTTTAGAAAGATTTTGAAAAGTAACCGACTTCATAAATGATTCAACGTTTACACCGCTGAAAGTTTTTGCATAACCGTATGTCGGCAATGAATGATTAGTTCCGGAAGCATAATCTCCAACGCTTTCAGGAGAAAATTCTCCAATAAAAACGGACCCGGCATTTATTATTTTATGTTTTATTTTTTCTGCATATTCAAAATTCAAAATCAAATGTTCCGGAGCATAAGAATTACTAAAAGTAATAGCTTCTTCAAAATCATCAACTATTAATGCAAATGAATTTTCTAAAGAATTTAGAAGCGAATTCTTTTCTCGGCAAATCTTCAATTTGAATTTTTATTTCATCCAAAACTTCTTCAACTTTTTTATCCGAAGTTGAAACAAGAACAACCTGAGAATCACTTCCATGTTCTGCCTGTGAAAGTAAATCAGCCGCTGCAAATCCAGCATTCGAGTTTTCATCAACAATAACAAGCACTTCACTTGGCCCGGCAGGCATATCAATTGAACATCCTTCTGCATCTATGCTTACTAGTAATTTTGCAGAAGTTACATATTGGTTTCCAGGCCCGAATATTTTATTAACTTTTTCAATTGTTTCGTCACCATAAGCCATTAATCCAATTGCCTGAGCCCCGCCGATTTTATAAAATTCATTTATCCCGCAAAGCTTAGCTGCATAAAGCAAGGGATAATTTATCTTTCCATCCTTTGAAGGAGAACAAACCACAACTCTTTTGCATCCGGCAATTTGAGCTGGAATTCCAAGCATTAACATTGTTGATGGCAGCACTGCATTTCCGCCGGGAATATATAAACCAACATTTTCAATTGCTCTAAATTCACGTGAGCATTTAATTCCTTTCATCGTTTCAACTTCGTAACTTTTGGGCAATTGCTGCTGATGAAAATTATTTATGTTCTCGTATGCTTTCCTGATTGCTTCTTTTATTTCAGATGATAAATTTTTTTCAGCTTTGTTAAATTCAATTTCGCTTACTAAAAATTGTCTTCATTAAAACCATCAAATTGCTTTGCATATTTTTTTGCTGCTGATAAACCATTTGTTTTAATATCTTCCAAAATCGGCTTAACAATTTTGAACACCTTTTCATTATCTATTGAAGGGCGTTTTGTCAAAGCCTTAATTTCTGCTTTTGATAATTTGTTGTAATAATACTTTTTCATTTCTTTACCATTTATAGAATCATATTTTCAATCGGCAGTAACAAAATACCAGATGCACCGGCAGCTTTTAAATCATCCACAATACTCCAAAATTTTTCGGCAGGAATTACTGCATGAACTGCAAGCATATTTTGGTCAGCTAAATGAAGTATTGTTGGACTTTTTAACGATGGAATAATTCCTGTTATTTTATTAAGCGAATCTTTAGGAATGTTCATCATTAAATATTTTGATGAACCTGCTTTTTGAACTGAACGAATTCTCTTTAGTAAATCGCTAACTATTTGATTTTTCTTTTCATCTTCAAATTTTTCAGATGAAGAAATTAATACTGCTTCCGAATCATAAACTTTAAAAGATTTTTTCAGCTTGTTCATCATTAAAGTATTGCCGGTGGAAACAATGTCGCAAATCAAATCAGCAACGCCAAGAGATGGAGCTATTTCAACAGAGCCGCTCAGCTCAATTATTTTTGCATTTAAATTATTTTCTGTTAGGAATTTTTTTAGAATTAAAGGATGGGAGGTGGCGATAGTTTTGTTATTTATTTCTTGAATATTTTTCAGTTCTTTATTCTCAGGGTAAGCAATTAAAAGGCTGCATCTTCCAAATCCCAATTTTTCAAGTGTAACCGGATTTGTTTGTTTTTCATAAATAATATTTTCACCAACAATTCCTATATCCGCAACTCCATCTCTTACATATTCGGGAATGTCATCATCACGAAGAAATAAAATATCAAGCGGAAAATTTCTTACCGATATTACGAGTCTTTCAGAATAATTTTCTATTTCCAATCCGCAATTACGTAAAAGGTTTAATGATTTTTCGGTTAATCTTCCTTTGCTTTGAATTGCGAGCTTTAAGTTACCGTTCATTATTTTTCCTTATTCTTTTCAATATCATTTTTAGTTTAAATCTTATAGTTACTTTATTTATCGGAATCACTATATAAAACAAAAAGGAACTACCACAGAGGACACAAAGGATGCACAGAGTTCCACAGAGAAAATGCACGCCTTTCACAAAGCCAATTTCTCAAAGAAATTGGGTTTGTTTAAAACTAAAAACCCCGACTAAAGCCGGGGTGTTGAAAAAATTTAAATTATTTAATTAGCACACACCGGCATTAACATCGTTTGGATGATGATGTAAATGATGGTGAGTGTTAGTATTTAAATCTTCTCTTTTCATATCGTGGTGCAAAATTAACTAAAGAATTGAATAATTCAAACAAATAAAATCAAAGAACAAATAATTTTACAAAAAATTAAGATATGATTTTTAATCATCCAGTTCTTCGCATAAAAATCCAAAATTATTAACCCTGTCTTTAATCTCATTTACTTTCAATCCATTACCAACAACGCGTAAAACTTTATCAGAATCTTCAAGGTCAACAGTGCAGTTTTGAATATCATATTTATTGTTTAATAAATTTTTTACAGGACTAAATTCGGATGAAGAATAAATATTAGTTTTAAATATTAATATATCCATCGATTCACCTTTTAATTAGTTTAAGGATTTGCCCAAATACAAAATGCATCTATCGGGTCGAACTCTTTAAATTCAATGTGAAAGTTTGTAAAGCCTGCTTTTATAATTTCATTTTTTACTCTATCACCAATCTCTCTAACTTCAAGATTTGATTTTGCATATCTCGGCTGAAGTGCAATCAGCAATGAGCCGCCGGGCTTAAGGAGGTTTCTAATTTTCTTAAATTCCGAAACCGGGTCTTTCCAGAAAAGGCTAACATTAATTCCAAATACATAATCAAAAAAATTATTTTTATAATTTAAGTCATTTATAGTTCCCTGATGCAGTTTTACTTTTCCTCGTTTTATTCCTTCAAAGTTTCTTCTAGACGCCTGCTTCAGCATCACATCAGAAACATCTACTCCGACTATTAAACCGTTTTTAATTTTCTTTTCTAATTTCTCAATTGCTAATCCGGGGCCGTAACCTATTTCTAAAATTTTATCATCCGGTTTTACATCCATAAAGGAAAGCACCCAGTCGGTTCGTTCTTTATTATTTGCGGCTAAAATTTTACCGGCTAAGTTACCCATTAACCCAGTTGGGTTTCCGAATTGTTTATAAAAACTATTCAACATACTTCTTCATCCTTTGAATTTTCCTCATTTTCATTTGTATGAGCTTCTTCAAATTTTTTGTGCCAATAGTCATGACGCTTTTTATAATAGTACGGAGAAGGCCTCTTTCCCACGCCGGTAAAAATAATTTTAGATAAAATTAATATTCCAAGCGCCTGGAAATAACTTATAGTTGTTATTCCAAAGATTGCCGGCATTAGCCAATTCCAAAGCATCATGAGCACAAAGCTCATCACTGTTAAAAAGACAATTACGAAAATAAATCCTTTTAAAAACATTCTTTTTTTGTTGTAATAGCCGCACATTTTATAACTCCTTGTATAGATTTTTTAATTTGCTTCTTAAATACAAAACCGCATAACGCTTTCTTGAGAGCAGGGTATTTATCGGAACATTTTTCATTTCCGAAATTTCCTTAAAGCTTAACCCATCGTATTCATTCATTACAAAAACTTCCTTTTGCTCTTCGGGAATTTCATCCAGCGCTTTTTCAATTTCTTCATTTATAACACTCTGCCAATAAATTTCATCCGGCATTTCACTAAAGTCCGGTAAAATATCACTCAAGTTTAAAACCTCATCCTCTTCATCTTTGTTGTTAACAATTTTTGTATCGGGAAGAGGTTCTGTTTTTTTCTTTCTGTAAAGGTCAATAATTTTATTTTTTGCAATGCGAATAAGCCAGGCAGAAATTCTTTCAATAAATTGGATATCTTCATAACCGCTTACCAATTGATACATAACTTCCTGCAAGATATCCTCGGCATCTTCTTGAGTAGGCACATTTTTCCTGATGAAGCCCAAAAGCTTGCCGCGTTCCTTATTATACGTTAATTCTATCTGTCTTGCGTTTTCAGTCATTCACAAAAATTTTTGTTTCTATTGAGTAAGACGAATAAGTGCTGGAATTATTTTAATGAAATTTATAGATAATTAGCTTAAAACTATATCTTTATTTTTTAAGCGGTTTTTAGGATTAATGATTGGTTTATATTGAAATTTTATTGAAGGTTTAAGTTATGGTTGGTAAGAAATAATGATTGTAATCACAGTCCAACTAAAGTAGAGACGCCTCGCCTGTCACTATGTGGGTGAGGCGTCTGAAATATAATTCTACTATGAAAATATTGGGAATGAATTTTTATTTGTATTCAAAAAGATCGCTCCACCGGAGCGTCTCTACAAGGGAAAACACAAACCCAATTTCTTTGAGAAATTGGGTTTGTTAATTAAGAAACTAAGAATATTAATTAGCTGCTAAACCAGCACCGCCAGCCGTTAAGCCTGATACTGTTTGTATCGGATAAAGATTTCCGTGGCCATTATTAATTCTAAACACACTTATCGTCTGATTGCCTGCATTTAAGCAATATAAATATTGTGAGTTATTACTAATTGCCATATCAATCGGTTTTGAACCATCTCCGGTTGAACCTGTATTTCCGCCGTCATTAAATAGAACTATACTTCCGTTATGTTTGATTTTATAGCCGGAAATGTTAGCTGTTCCGGTATTTGATGTATAAGCAAATCTTCCGTTTTTAGTTACAACAACCCAGCATGGCGCAGTTTGTGTATTTGCAACAGGCCCGGTAATTAAATCTACACCGCTTGTACTAACATTGTAAGAAGACATTGCCCCGGCACCAGCACCTCCACCAAAAGCGTCTGATACTATTAAACGGCCTCTTCTATCAAATTCAAATCCAAACGGAGTATTACCTGCAGATGCGGTTACTGTTGGCCCGTTTGCTACTCCATTATATCCCACTGAATATGAGCTAATTACATTTGTAGCTTTTTCAGTTACAACTAAAACGTTTCCCCATGGATTAAATTCAATTTGAGCCGGCCCTGAAGCACTTGTGCTTAGTGGTTTTGTAGAACCAGAAATTTCCGAAAGAGTTCCGTTATAATGAATTCTAAAACCGCTAATATTGCCGGAACCACCTGAATTTAATACATATAATAATCTGCCGTGAACCGTTAAGCTAATTGGAGTTGTTCCGCCCGAAGATTTTTTGTCAACAACAGTCAATCCATGTTTTGTGATTTCTAAAACAGAAACATCATTGCTGCCCGCATTTACAGCAAATATAAATCTCCCCCGATTAATAATTGCTCCTTGTGAACCTAACCCTGCGCCTGTGCCGGTTCCACCAGTCGAGTATGAACCGGAAAAATTTAATCTGCCGTTATGCGACCTTGAATAAACCATTACTTCATTTCCTGCTGCTGCATTTGATAAAGTGTAAACAGCGAAATAATTACCGAACAAACCGTCGCCATCGCCATGTTTTGCCAATCCATCTACCTGGTCCGAGTTAACCGGACTGTCGATTGAACTCATGTCATTTTTCTGACAGCCGAAGAACGAAGCTAACACAATCAGGAAAAGAAATGAGAAAATGTTTTTTGCACTCATAGCACCTGCTCCTTTTAATTAGTTGTACATAATTTATTTGTGGATGGCAAAATGCAGGCAGGATGTCACAATTCTGTCACGAAGGTTTAAAATTTTTTACAGTTTGATGCGAAAGATATATTTATTTTTCTTTGAACTCTTTTCTTAGAAATATTTTTTTATAGCTAAATAAAAGGGAAGCAATATTTTAGTAAATACTACTTCCCTATATTATCAATTAAAGATGAACTTCAAGGTTTGAGCAGTGTTAACCTTGAAGGTTTGCTCAATTTATTTTAAAAGCATCATCTTCTTTGTTTCTATGAATTTTCCCGCAGCTATTCTGTACAAATATATCCCGGAAGCTAAGTTCATATTTCCGAAAAAAACCTCATAAAATCCTGGGGCTTGAATAGTATTAACTAACGTTGCTACTTTTTGCCCCAGTATATTAAAAACCTGAAGCTCAACATGGGATGTTTTAGCAACTGCATATCTAATAATCGTTGTAGGATTAAAAGGATTCGGATAGTTATTAAATAATTCAAATCTATCCGGAATTTTATTCAATCCTTTGTCCAATACAGCGGTGATATGCTGGTTTACCTTTTTTGTACTCTGTGCAAGATTAACAAACGGGTCATCACCGGTTATGCCTTGTTCATCAAGGGGAGCGTAAAGCTCAAGACTTGATTTAAGCAATTCTCCACCATATAAAGCTTTGACTTCATCTTCATTTATTGCTGACCTGTAGAATAACCAATCTCTATATTCTGCAGAACCAGGAGCTGAAATATCATCGAAGAATCCTGAACCGCCTAAAACAATTTTTTCAATCTCTAATCTTTCTATAATTGTGTCCACTACCGTAGAATCAACATAAAGGAAAGTGGCTTGCCTTGCAAAGTAGTGAGACAGTGTAATCTTATGCCAGGTATTATCGTTAACTGATGCTATACTCTTCATTTCAATTCCTTCAGGAGATATATATGATAAGCTGCCGTCGGAATCATTGATTTTTAATAAACCATTGCCATGTACAGTCGAGAAAGCTGCAACAGCCCCCGCACCTGAGGTCTTCATATCAAAAGAAAATGCGAATGGATGAACTGTTCCATCCATCTCGTATTCGAGTGGAGTAATAGTTTCAGGATTAGCTATAGTATATGAAGCGCCTTGAACTTTTTCGGGAAGTGGTTTTCCCTGGTCAAGTGCATCAAACAATGACGGAACAAAAGTAGTGTACATTTCCGTATGTCCTGATGTGTTTGGGTGCCAACCATCTGACCAGTATCCATCAACCCATTTGCCTGTACCGTCATCAACCGCACCAAGAACATTTAAACTTGGAACATCCCAGGAATCTAATTAATTGGTTCATTTGCTTGGTATAATTATAATCAGATAGTGTAAAATCGGACCTGGTATAACAATTAATTACAATCGGTATCATATTATAATCTCTTGCCTTTTGAATCAGGGTAAGCATATTATCCCTAAATGAATCAAATGCCGGCTGGCCTTGTTCATGGATTCCTTCGTTTCCTAAAGATAGCCCGTAAACAACATACTTAGAGCATTGAGGAAGCAAATCTTTATCAAAACGATTTAACAAATCAGTAGTTTTATTACCGCCAATTGAAATATTAACAACGCTCCAATCTTTGCCTTCTCCATTCTTAAACCTATTTTCGAGTAGCGTGGTATATTGTGATGCATAACTATAGCCTTCAATTGCTCCAGTGCCAAAAGCAACCGAAGAGCCCATAATTGCAATATGATATTCGTCATTTACTATGTTGTCGTTCGTGAATATAGCTCCCTGTTGATATTTCCAATCACCGGAAAGAGACATATTAATATTTGTATTATGATAGCTAATTAATTGAATGTCGATTGCAGCATCAAAGAATTTTGAACCTTTTAGAAAACCAGTATGAATAACAACAAGGTTTTCTCCGGATATTACCAAAGAATCAGGAACTGTGTAATTTCTTACTCCATCAGAAAATCCTGATTCACCAGCCAACTTGCCATTTAACCAAACTGCATCGGCACCATTTATTTTACCAAGCCTTAAAACAAACAAACTGTCATCTGCTAAATTTTGAGGTACGGTAATTTTTTTCCTAAACCAATATGTTTTGTTATCTGTTAGTACTTTTCCTGTATCAGCGGGTAAATCAATTGATAGCCAGGATTGGTCATTAAAATTAGTCCCTATATAAGCAGATGAATTTTGCTCATCCTTAAATTGCGGATAGGCCGTACATGAAGAAACTGCTGCATCATAAACTGCAAGTGTTATATCATCAACATAAACAGAACCATCTGATTGGTTTTTAGAACCATTCCATTGAATTACTGCTTTTAGGAATGCAGCCCCATCAGGAACGGAAGAAAGAGTAGAACTTTTAATCCATTTATTCGATACCGCTGATGACGTTAAAAAATTGGATTCAGTTTCGGATAGTAAATTCATACCATTATCATAATAGCCCAAAACAAGTGAAGCAGATTGGCCGCTCCTAAGAGTATCACCAGAGTCAATATAAAAATACCCGGATAAAATAAAATCATCTTTTGATGAAATGGATATCACTTGAGATAAGTTAACTGAATCTCCTGATAATTTTAGCGCATAATTTCCAGCATGCTTTATATCATTTTTTACAATAGCAGAAGCTTGATTTCCTGAAGGTTCAATTGTCCATTTACTCAAATCCCCGGTTTCAAAATCACCATTTTCAAGTGTAACTTTTGCTCCTGATTTTTGAGGTTCAATTTTCATTACGCCAAGATAGAAGAAGGAACCTTCCAGTTTTGCAAGTGTTACTGAAATCTCACCATTTGCATCAGGCACAATAGGACTGGTAGAAACTATAGTGCTGTTATTCCCATGATAGCCCGTGCCTCCCAAATCAGTTCCAGAAGTTTGTAACGTCAAAGTAGATGAATTTGTACCTTCCACTTTATATTCAGTAACTCTTTTTTCCGTAGCATTTCGGGTAGCAAAAAATTTAAATATATATGGAATTGTTTTATCAAGGCCTGAAATTTTGAATGACCCGGAATTAACTTCGAAGAAATAATCCTGGGTTGCTGTTGCAATTGCGAACTCACCAAGTTTAGTGGAATCAGGATCTAAAAGTCCACCATTCAGAATACCGTTAGTTAACATTGCACCTGTTACAGTTATATATGCACCGGTTGAATCATTTGCATTATCAACAAAATAAACAGGCGGACCTCCGACTACCCCACTATTAACATTATTCCAGTAGTTACCGTTTTTATCAGGGCTGCTTGTATTATTTCCGTTAACAACATCATTCGGCCCGAAGTCTATCAACATACCCGTGCTTTCCACAGGAATTACAACATCGACTTCTTCCATTTTCATGATTCCAACATAACAAAAACCCCCGGAGACAACGGAGAGGTTTATGTCTATTTCACCATTTGAATTCGGCCTTACAGGATTAGTTACAGCGATAGTTTGCGTATTGCCGTCATACCCGGTTCCTCCCAAAGCAGCACCTGATGTTTGTAACGTTATACTGTCTACATCACTACCGGTTAATTTATATTTAGTGATTCTTTCAGATGCGCTATTTCGTGTACCGAAAAACCGGAAGACATACGCTTTGGATTTATTTAAGCCTCCTACTTGAATAGACCCGGAAGTAGTTGAGAAGAAGTAATCCTGTGTAGCTGTTGCAATGGCAAATTCACCAAGCAGAGCAGGGTCAGGTTCTAAAAGCCCGCCATTTAAAATTCCGTTCTTTGAAAAAGAAGATTTTACTGTCATGTAAAAATTAGTTGGAAGATTTGCATTATCAACTAAAAATAAAGTATCGGCAGCAGTTGTTTCTTGAGTTGCGTTATTCCAATAATTTCCATTTGAGTCGGGGTTGACAGTGATATTTCCATTTGTTATATCGTTTGGCCCGAAGTCAATTAAAACACCGGTACTTTCAACGTGAGGTATCTGTTCAACTTCTTCTATTTTCATAACACCGATATAGCAGAAGCCGCCGGATATTTGAGCAATACCAACGCTTATTTCACCATTTTCATTAGGCTCTACTCGGTCTGTAATAGCGATGGTTTGAGTATTGCCGTCATATCCTGTTCCTCCTAAAGCTGAACCGGATGTTTGCAATGTTGAAGTAACAGTGTTGCCGCCTTGAAGTGTATATTGAGTTATCCTTTCCGAAGCACTGTTTCGAGTTCCGAAGAAGTGGAATATATATGCTTTTGATTTATTGAGTCCGCTAAGCTTAAATGAGCCGGCAGTAGTTGAGAAAAAATAATCTTGTGTTGCAGTTGGTATAGCAAAATCGCCTAACAATGCCGGGTCGGGGTTTAAAAGGCCTCCATTTAATATTCCGTTCTTAGCCAATTCGGAAACCATAGTAAGAGAAATACCGGTTGGATTATTTGAGTTATCAACAAAATCAACCGGGGCAGCAGCGGTAGTTCCATCGGTAACATTATTCCAATAATTTCCATTCTAGTCCGGGCTTGCTAGTTACATTTCCGTTTGTTACATCATTTGGCCCGAAGTCAACATAAATTCCTGGACTGCTTGGTTTTGGAGGAGCTTTAACTTCTTCTATTTTCATAACACCGATATAGCAAAAGCCTCCCGTTATTTGAGCAACTGCGATTGTAATCTCACCATTTTCATCCGGCTCCACTTTATCAGTTACTGCAATGGTTTGAATGTTACCATTGTATCCCGTTCCTCCCAAATCGGTACCGGATGTTTGCAGTGTTGTTGAAGTTGTATTACTGCCTTGCAAAGTATATTGAGTGACACGTTCCGATGCACTGTTTCTTGTCCCAAAGAAATGAAAAATATATGCTTTACTTTTATTCAATCCGCTTAGTGTAAAAGCGCCGGAGGTTGTGGAAAAGAAATAATCTTGCGTTGCTGTGGCAATGGCAAATTTTCCTAAGAGATCAGGGTCAGGACTTAAAAGCCCTCCATTCTGAATTCCGTTTTTGGCTAATTCGGAAATCATTGTTAAAGAAATTCCTGATGAATTATTTGCACTATCTACAAAATTGACAGGCGCAGCAGCAGGAGTTCCATCAGTAACATTGTTCCAATAATTGCCATTTAAATCCGGGCTGACAGTAATATTTCCGTTTGTAGTATCATTGGGGCCAAAGTCAACCCAAAATACTGCGCTCGGTGATTGTGCCCGGGTAATTGAAAAGGTTAATAAAAAACTCAGTAAAATGAAAAGCTTTTTCATAAAGTTCTCCTCCGTTATTATTATGAAATTTTATAGGATTGTATCCGGTTAAACAACATTTATATGATATGATTTTATTCTAAGCTGAAATAAACAAAAAGAAATATTGGAAGGCTCAAAGGATAGTATCAAAGTATAGGATTATAGTAACATCTAATTGTTACATTGTTTAATGGCTAAATTGCCGGCTTAAATTTTACAAAAATTGTAACAATTTCGGGTGATTCTTATTTAATGAAGTGCTTTATTTAGATTGCTGCACTATTTAATTGTTAAATTGCTTCTCTCTTTTCTATAACAATTTAACGATTTAGTAATTAAACAATTACTTTTTCTGAGCAATATATTGCGAAGGTGAAACCCCATACTGCTGACGGAAACATCTTGCAAAATAAGTAAGGTCTTTGAATCCAACATCGAAGGCAACTTCGGTTACAGTTATTCTTTTTTTAAGCAGCAACTGAGAAGCAACCTGCAAACGAATTCTCCTTATAAATTCATGTACAGTTTGGCCGGTTAAAGCTCTGAATTTTCTGTAAAGCTGCATTCGGCTCATACCAATTTCTTTGCTTAAAATATCAGCGTTAAAATCCGGGTCTTGTAAATGCTTTTTAATTATTTCACTTGCTTTGCTCAAGAATTTTTCATCCGGGTTTTCGCTTTTGAGCTTTGAATCATCAATAAAATAATCTTTACTGAATTTTTCTTTTAGCTTTTTCCTCAACTCAAGTAAATTATTAATGTGTGCTTGAAGAACTCCCAAGCTAAATGGTTTGGTAATGTATGCATCAGCTCCAATTTCCAATCCTTTTATCAGGTGCTCATCGGATGTTTTTGCTGTTAATAAAATTACAGGGATATGGCTGGTGCGCTCATCTTTTTTCAACATACTGCATAATTCGATGCCTTCTATTTCCGGCATCACTATATCACTTATAATTATATCCGGTATAACATCAATTGCTTTTTGAAACCCGGTTTTTCCATCCGTCGCTTCATAGGTGCGAAACCTTGTTTGTAAATCGTCCTTAATGAATGAAATAAGTTCCGGGTCATCATCAATAATTAAAACGGATGGCAAAACTGAAATATCATTTTCATTTTCGCCGCTTAATAAATTTAATTCTGCTGCCGTAAGTAAAACTGATTTGTCATTTGAATCTTCTTCAAATAAATCAGGATGCTCTAATGGATTTTGGATATATTTTTTTACAAGCTGATGTTTCTCAAGAAAATCTATATCAAGCGGTAATTCGATTGTGAAGGTACTTCCTTCATTCTCTTTACTATCAACATGAATATTACCTTGATACAAATTGATAAATTCGTATACGAGCGCCAAACCAACACCGCTTCCAGGATATTCATTTTTATTATCTACATCTGCTTGATAGAATCTTTGGAATATTTGCTGCAACTTGTTTGAAGGAATCCCCAACCCATTGTCCTGAACTTTTATTTGAATATATTCTTTTGCCTGCTCAATCTTTTTATCCGGCGAAGTTTCTTCATTCCTTACCTGTTTAATGATATCTATAAGTACGCTTATACTTCCGCCGTTTTTTGTAAACTTAAATGCATTCGATAATAAATTATAAATGATTTTATCAAGCTTATCGGAATCAAACCAGGTTTGGAATTCTTCAACTCCGGATTTAATCGAAAATTGAATTTTATGTGTACGAGCATAATCGTTAAATGATGCAGCGGTTTCACGTACAAATCGAATTATATTTCCGTATGACAATTCTAATAAAAATTCACCGGCTTCAATTTTATGAAAATCCATTAGCTGGTTGGTCATTCTTAATAATCTTCGTGCATTCCGGTAAATTACCTGCAGCCTCTTTTTAATTTTGGGATTAATTTCACTATCTGAAATAATTGGCTCTAACGGGCTCATAATTAATGTAATGGGTGTGCGGAACTCATGCGATACATTTGTAAAGAAACGAGATTTCATCAGGTCAATATCATTCATCTTTTCCAATTCGAGATGCTCAAGCTTAAGAGCATTTTTTAAACGCTCGCGTGCCATCAACTGCCTTACAACAATAAGAATAATCCCCGAAACAAAAAGAAAATATAAAGTGTAAGCCCACCAGGTCTTCCAATACGGAGGTTCCACAATAATCATAATTGAAGCACCTTCTTCATTCCACACACCATCATTGTTTGAGCCTTTTACTTTAAATATATATTTACCGGCATCCAGGTTTGTGTACGTGACTGAACGTTTTGAACCAGCATAATTCCAGTTGTCTTCAAAACCTTCAAGAATATACGCATACTGATTTTTTATTGGAGAGATAAAGTTTAAAGAAGTGAATTCAAATGTAATTACTGATTGCTTGTAATTTAAAGTTATTTCTTTTGTGAGGCTGATATTTTTTTTCAATGGTAAACCGGGTGTATTTATCGAAACCGATTTATTAAATATTTTAAAGTCGGTTATTACAATTTGAGGAATGAAAGGATTGTCATGAATGCTGTCGGGATAAAAAGAATTAAATCCGTTTACACCTCCCGCGTAAATTTGTCCGTCTTTGCTTTTATAGATACTATGCCAGTAAAATTCATTATCCTGCAGGCCGTCGGAAATATCAAAATTCTTAAATGTTTTGGTCTTAGGATTAAAGCGAGAGATTCCTTTATTAGTCGTAAGCCATAAATTAAAAGTATTATCCTCTATGATTCCTTTTATTGAATTGCTTGGCAATCCATCTTCAATATAAAATTTTGTAAAAGTTTTTTCACTTCGGTTAAATCTATTTAATCCGCCTGTTGTCCCAATCCATAAAGTGGAATCATGCGCTTCATAAATAGATAAAATATTTCCCTTGCTTATGCAGGCTCTGTCTCTTTCGGAATATTTATAAACAGTAAAATTTTTCGTTTTGATATCAAAATAGTTTAGGGCAGTTTCTGCACAAATCCATAGGTTGCCAGTGTAATCTTGAATAATCCAGTTTACATTGTTGTCGCTAATTTCACTGTTGCTCGTATTATAACTTTTAGCTTCCATTGTACCCGGATTGAAATAAGTTATACCGCCTAAAAAAGTGCTTAACCATAAACCACCGGTTTTATCTTCAATTATTCCAAAAATATTATTGGAACCAAGCTTGCTGTTCTCAACAGTATAATTAGTAAATTTTCCATTTCGCCTGTCTAATAAATTTAATCCGCCTGACCATGTTCCAATCCAAAATCTATTTTTACTATCTTCTGAAATCGAAAGAACAGCATCTGCACCAATACCGGAATTTTTAGTGCTGTAATTAATAAACGAATCATTATTATAGTTGAATAAATTCAGCCCGCTGCCGCCGGTGCCAATCCATAATCTATTATTCGAATCAGAAAAGAAAGTCGTAACAGTGTTGCCGATTAATTTTTTTGAATCGCCGGGATAATGTTTATGCAGCTTAAAGAAAGTATCATACTTTCTAAGCATATTAATTCCACCGGCAAAAGTACCTATCCAAATATTACCTGTTCTATCTTCATAAAGAGACCAGATTGAACGGTGGCTAAGACTTTTATTGTCCGATTTGTTAGGCGGGATATTGTTCGAATATTCCTGTTTCCGGATGATAACAATTTAGTCCGGCATCTTCGGTACCAATCCATAGCAGCCCGGATTTATCAATAAGCAGAGAAAGAATAATATTGCTGCTAAATGTATTTTGATTTTTAGGCTCTCTAATAAAATGCGTAATTTTAGATTTATTATTTGGAATGTAATGAACTTTGAAAAAGCCATCACCCTGTGTCCCAACCCATATAAATTTATTTTTATCTTCAACAATACTTGTTACAGGCGAAGAAGAAAAACTTTCATTTCTAAAATTAATATGTTCAAATTGTTTCTTACCGGCAGGAAGAACATTTAATTTTCCACCAAACGTTCCTACCCATAAATTTGAACGGCTGTCGATAAATATTTTATTTGTACTATTATCACTTAAGCTGCCAGAGTCATTTTTGCTGTGTAAATATTTATAGAATTTTTTATTAGTATGATTATAATAACTTAGTCCATTATTATTATTTCCAATCCATAAATTTCCGTAATCATCTCCAATAATAGTTCTTATGAAATTACTGCTTAATGAATTTTTAGTGCTATCAGATTTAAGCTGATGAAAGACGTCAAGCTCTCTATCATATTGGTTTAACCCGTCACGTGTTCCTATCCATAAATTTTTTTTGGCATCTTCATGAATTGACCAGATAAAATTATTACTGATTGAAGTAGAATCATTTGGGTTGTGCTGATATACTGTAAACTTGTATCCATCATATTTATTTAATCCGTCGTAAGTTCCAAACCACATGAAGCCTTGATAGTCTTGATAAATACAAGTTATGGTTGATTGCGATAGTCCGTCGGCAGTTGTCAACCTATCAAATTGCAGATTTGAATTTTGCGCATGAAGTAAATAGAAGGTAAGGCAAAATATTAATAAAAGGACTTTTCTCAAAGTGTTGTTAATCCCCGGTTTAAACTTTAAATATTGTTGTAAAGTTATTAAAAATTTATAGATGCCTCAATTAAAAAAAGAATTCTAAAAAGTACTTTTAGGAACACATTTGCCAAAGATGTGTAATAATAAATTCATAAAAATTGGTTTCATAATGTTTTAATGTCATCCCTTCGGGATTTTTTAATCTTGTTCGTTTATTGTTTTTTATAATACTTTCACACCTTCGGTGTTTTTGCAAAAAGCCCGGAGGGCTGGCATTATTATAATGAAATTACTAAACAGAAACGTTTATAATCCCGAAGGGATGAAATTATTTCTATATAAAATTGTTTTGTCTTCCGGTTATTTGTAAAAAAATTTCTTAACAATGATTTTGGGGGACAGAAATTGTTTTCTTCAATTTTTAAGATTTTCAGAGTTGACATAACAAAAATTATTAAATAAAATTATTTTACTTTTTTAAAAATTTAAAATCATTTTGAAAAAAACGATAATTATAATTGGAGGAGGTGCGGCGGGATTTTTTGGAGCTATAAATTATGCTGAAAAAAATCCCGGCGATGAAGTTATTATTCTTGAAAGATCAAACAAGCTTTTAAGCAAGGTTAAAATATCAGGCGGAGGAAGATGTAATGTTACTAATTCAATCAGCAATCCAATTGAGCTTTCAAAATTCTATCCGAGAGGAGAAAAAGAATTAATCGGGCCTTTTAATAAATTCACTACAACTGATACAATAAAATGGTTTATAGAAAAGGGAGTTAAGCTAAAAACAGAAGAAGACGGAAGAGTTTTTCCAATTACAGATAATTCACAAACGATAATTGATTGCTTTTTAGATGAAGCGAAAAAATATAACATTAAAATCTTGACAAAGAAAAATGTTGAAATGATAACTCAATCCACAACTAAAAATTGGAAAGTCGTTTGTTCTGATAAAACAGAATATGAAGCAGATAATTTATTAATTACTACAGGAAACAGTGAACAAATCTGGAATACCTTAAAGCAGCTTGGACATGAAATAATAAAACCGGTTCCTTCTTTATTCACTTTTAATATTAAAGATGAACGGCTTAAAGATATTCCGGGTATCTCGGTTAAGAATGTTGAAATAAAAATTACCGATACAAAATATAAATCATCCGGCCCAATGTTAATTACGCATTGGGGACTAAGCGGCCCATCAATTTTAAAACTGTCCGCTTTTGCTGCACGTGAATTGAATACGATGAATTACAATTTTAAAATTGAAATTAATTTTATTCCAAAAGTAAATACAAACAAGGTGCTCGACGAGTTAAAAAAGATTAAACAAGACTCATCTAAAAAAATTATTTCTACAAATCCTCTGTTTAATATTCCTTTAAGACTTTGGGAAAGATTAATTCTAGCGTCTGGTATAAATTCAAATTTAAAATGGAATGATATTTCAAAAACATTATTGCTTAATCTTGCCAACGAATTAACACAGGCAAGATTTAATGTAACTGGTAAAAGTACTTTTAAAGAAGAGTTTGTAACCAGCGGCGGAGTTTCATTAAAAGAAGTTGATTTCAAAACTATGCAAAGTAAAATTTTGCCAGGTATTTATTTTGCGGGAGAAGTATTGAATATAGATGCTTTAACGGGCGGCTTTAATTTTCAGGCTGCGTGGACTACAAGCTGGATTGCTGCTAATTCAATGAAATAAAAAATAATTTTAACAAACCCGGTTTCTTTGAGAAACCGGGTTTGTATTTAACTATTCAAGGGGAATTTTATTTTTATTTTCAGCCAACCATTTATCGAAATTTTTTACATCGGGATTGATCGATTTTGTTCTTTCAATATCACGGACTTCCAGATGATCTTTCTGAAAATCTCTATGGAACTGAAACATGTTTCCCAGGTCTTCAGCACCAGGAAAACCAAAACCGCGGTAAACATCCGGCGGAACAGAATTATAATGAACATCTTTGCCTAATGCTTTAGAAAACTTTTCAGCCATTTCACTTCCGGATAGGTGATCCCCGGCAATCCCTAGAGTTTTCCCAATAAACTTATTGCCGGCTTTAAAAATTCCGTAAGCACATTTTCCAATATCTACTGCAGAGATACCCGCAAGCTTTTTATCGCCCATTGGAAATGTGATTGCAAAATTGCCGTCCGGCCCCTTCTTTGGGCCCATTCCAAAATAGATAAAATTATCCCAGTAAAAAGAAGCTAACATAAAAGTTGTCGGCACACCTGCTTCTTTAAAATATTTGTCCGATTCTCCTTTACCATCAAAATGTGGTACTTTATATTTTTCCATCAACGTCGGCATTCTATCATCACTTAATGGAACCCAGTTACGGGTATCCTCAAGAGTTGACCAGATAACATGAGAAACCCTATCTGCTTTTGCAGCTTCAGCCATATTTTTTACTTGCTGGTTTTCTTTTTCAGGAGAATAATGTTCCCAGTAATTAGTAACGCAATAAGCACCGTATGCACCTTTGAATGCTTTCTTTAAGCTTTCAGCATCATCAAGATCCGCTTCAACTACCTCAACACCTTTTTGTAATAATGCTTTTGCTTTGTCGGAATTAGCGTTGCGAGTAATTGCACGCGGAATAAAACCGCCATTCGGATCTTTTAAAATCGCATTTACTAACCCTCCCCCTTGAGCACCTGTTGCGCCTGTAATGGCTATTATTTTTTTGTCAGCCATAATAAATATCCTTTCTTAAATTCATTAAGCGTTTGCTCAATTGAATTTTATTAATTAAAAATTGAGAGAGTTTATTGAATTGGAAATTTAACTCTAAAATAGTAAAAAGTTACTACAATTAATTAGCGCATTTGTTCTATTGTGATACGCATCCAATATTTAGCATATTAATTATCCATAATTTTATTTTTTATAATTCATCAACAATGAAAAATTTTTTATGAAGTTTTTGACGGGTTTAGTATTACTGCTGCTATTAAATTCTTGCGGCTTAGTTTTGGCTCAAGCTGAAAGCAATTTTTATTCAATCGGGAAAATCATAAAAATAAAATCAAAAGTCTTAAATGAAGAAAGGAAAATTTATGTTTATCTGCCAAAAGAATATGATTCAACTAATGAAAATTATCCTGTGTTATATGTTCTTAACAGTGAATTGAACTTTAATCATGCCGTTGGAACTGAATCTTATCTTGCAGAAACTCAAATAATTCCAAAGCTTATTGTTGTGGGAATCGATATAAAAAATATTAACCTTGATTTAAATGAAATTGATCATTCGGCAGCAGACAAATTTCTCTCATTCATAAAAGATGAACTACAGCAATATATTAATGCAAATTACAGAACACAGCCCTTTAATATTTTGTTCAGTCATTCAGTTACGGGCGCTTTTGCATTTTATATTTTATTAAAACAACCGGAAATTTTCAATTCATTTATCATTTCCAGCCCATACGACAAAGATAAATTTAATTATCTTTCATCGCTTGCAGAAGAAGCCCTTCCGGCAAAATATGAACGCCCTAAATTTCTTCTTATTATGGTCGGCAATGACCCTTATTTTTCTGAATCCATAAGCAAGCTTACTGAAGTAATAAATAAAAAAGCCGGGGGAAATTTGTTATGGTATTATACAATGCTGGATAATGAATCGTACTCTTACAGTGCTTTAATAACTTTGTATAACGGATTGCAGTTTACTTACGGTGATTATAAAGTTCCGTCCACAATGTCCGCCGCGGGAAACTTAGACACACTTAAAACTTACTTTAAAAAGCTGAGCCTGGATTACGGTTATGATTTGAAAATCCCCGAAAGATTGTTAACTGAATTTGGGTTTCAAGTACTGAATGCACAAAGATTGAATGATGCAATAGATGTTTTTAAATATGAAGCTGAAGCGTTTCCAAATTCTCCTGCGAGTTATGGCTATTTGGGCCTTGCACTTGAACAAAACAATAATTTAGCCGAAGCAGAAAAAAATTACAGCATTGCATATGAAAAAAGTGTTGAACAGAATTCCACTCTTGTCGAATATTACAAAAGCCAGCTTGAGAAAATTAAAATGAAGTCTGGGAGATAATTCAAATAAGCCCTTAATAAAGTTAGAATCTGTAAAGAAGATTTTTCTATTGAGAATTGCTATAAATTATTTTATTTTGTAATTGATATTTGGGGATAAAAAAAGAAATTGTAAACAGGGTGAGCTTACATAAATATAATTCCGAATGAAAGAAAAATTAGACTATTTATATTTTAAATCCATATCAATGTGATTGACTAAACGGAGTTTTAAATAAACAAATAAATTTATGGCTGAAGCAAAAATTTTGGATAAGGTTTTTATAGAATTGAGAACCAGGCACTACAGTAAGAGAACGGAAGAGGCTTATTTAGTCGAACCTGAAAAAGTAAAAAACAATAAATAAGTAGAGAAAAAATAAAAGAAAAGAGAAAAAAAGAGTTGTCAGATATTGCAAGATTTAAATAAATTGTGATTAAAACCTTGCAAATTATTTAAAGAAAAAAGGATAACTCAGATGAAAGGCAATTCACCGGATAAGCATCAGAAAAGTTTTTTGTACCAAGGATTGCAAGAGATGTTGAATCCCAAAGAACCGTTGTATCAATTGTCGGAGAAGATACCCTGGGTGGAAATAGAAAAAGACTTTGAGAAGTATTATATAGAATTTGGAAGGCCGTCAAAACCAGTAAGGCTAATGGTGTCGCTGATAATACTGAAACAGATGTATAATTTAGGAGACGAGACAGTAGTAGAAAGATGGGTACAGAACCCATATTGGCAGTACTTCAGCGGAGAGAAAGATTTTCAGTGGAAGTTTCCAGTAGAGCCAAGTGATTTAGTACATTTTAGAAAACGCATAGGCGAAGAAGGGGTAAAAAAGATACTAGAGATATCGATAAGCCTGCACGGCAAATCAGCGATGGAAAAAGAAGTAGTAGTAGATACAACGGTACAAGAGAAAAACATTACGTTTCCAACGGATGTAAAACTGCACAAAAAGATAATTGAACAATGCAGGAAGATAGCCAAGGAAGAAGGCATCGAACAAAGGCAGAGCTATACAAGGGTAGTAAAGAAATTAGTGATGGCGCAAAGATTTAGAAATCATCCAAAGAATAAAAAGAAGTCATACGCAGCAGCAAGAAAACTAAAGACCATAGCCGGTAGATTAGTACGAGAGCTCGAACGAGGGCTGAGTAAAGGCCAAAAACAGAAGTATAATGAAAAGATAATAATCTTTAAGAAAATATTAAGCCAGAAGAAAGACGACAAAGAAAAGATATACAGTATCCACGAATCAAAAGTATATTGTGTCTCGAAGGGAAAAGAGCACAAGAAATATGAGTTTGGCTCAAAGGCATCAATAGTGATGACAAAGAAAAGCGGGATAATAGTAGGTGCATACAGTTTAGAAAACAATGACTATGATGGACACACATTACCGAAAGCATTGGAGCAATGCCAACAGTTGAGAGGCAGTAGCCCTAAAGTAGCCATAGCCGACAGGGGCTATAAAGGCAAAACAAGAATAGGAGAAACGGAGATACTGATACCCAAGCCGCCCAAGAAGGGAAGCAGTGAGTATGAGAAGAAAAAAGCCAGAGCGAGATTTAGAAGAAGAGCAGCCATAGAACCAATAATCGGTCACTTAAAAACGGATCACAGATTATTGAGAAATTATTTGAAAGGACTTATCGGAGACTCAATGAATTTAATGTTAGCAGCGGCAGCATTTAATTTTAAGAAGTTGATGCGAAAGTTGTGGGAATCCATTCCTAAGGGAAAAATATTTTTTACTCTTTTTAAAAACTATATCCAAAACAATTTTGGACCAAATAATAAAAAGGTTTTACTGTTATTAGAAAACAGACAGACTTTTTAAGGACTGACTATTTAAACTGGGTCAAAGCGTTCATCAGTTTTCATCGTATGAAGCATCCTAATAAAATGGGGGCAACTGAAATTAGTCAATATATAAATTATTTGGCTGTAACAAGAAATGTTTCTTCTTCTACACAAAACCAGGCTTTGTGTGCTGTCATTTTTCTTTATAAGCATGTATTGAAAATAGAAATTAATGAATTTGATATAGTATGGGCAAAGAAACCTAAAAAGCTGCCCGTGGTCTTAACTAAAGAAGAAGTAAAGCAAACTTTAAAGAATTTAAAAGGAACAGCATGGATAGTGGGAAATATACTTTATGGTTCGGGATTAAGATTGATGGAGTGCCTAAGGCTAAGGGTGCAAGATATTGATTTTGAAAATAATCAAATCATTGTGCGCAATGGGAAAGGTGGAAAAGACAGAGTAACTATGCTTCCATTTTTAGTTAAGGATGCATTAAAAGCAAAGCTGGAGGATATAAAAAAACTTCATATAAAAGATTTGAAGAACGGATATGGGAAGGTTTACTTACCTTATGCACTGGAAAGAAAGTACCCTAATGCAAACACAGAATTTAAGTGGCAGTATTTATTCCCTGCCGGAAACTTATCAATTGACCCTATGGATGGAGTAATGCGAAGGCATCATTTGAATGAAAGCATAATACAAAAAGCGGTTAAAGAAGCAATTAAAAAAGCAGGGATAAATAAATCCGCAGGATGCCATACATTAAGGCACTCTTTCGCTACACACTTATTAGAAAATGGAACTGACATTAGAACTATACAAGAACTATTAGGACACAGTTCTATTGATACTACTATGATTTATACCCATGTAATTAAACAGGGGCCTTTTGGAATTAAAAGCCCGGCGGACATATTATAAAACACAATATGAGTAAAAGTAAATTAAATATCGGAAAAACTGTAAAACTGACAGGAAGAAAGTTAACAGCAGGAATGCCCGGAACAAAGAAATTAGTTGAAAAGTTTGGTGAAAAATTAGTTTGTGTCCGCTATAAATATGACCCGGAAAAGAAGATAAAATTGAAGACTGTTGAATTAATAATTGATAAAGGATTTTGGGACCCCGGAGAAAGTTTACTTAAAAGAAGCCGGAAAGTATTTGTGAGAGTAAATTATAACGAAACTGAATTACGGATGAAAGTAAAAGCGGAAGGCGGAAGATGGGCTCCGGGGAAAAGATTATGGTTAATTGAGCAAGCGAAAGCAAAAGCGATGGGATTGGAAAGTAGAATTTGCAATATCAAAGAATAATTAATTCAAAAAAAACAGAAAAAACTTTCTTATATAAGAAAATTAATGTTTCTACATATAGAAAAAAAAGAATTTTGTTTCTTATATAAGAAAAATATTTCTTAATTTAGAAACAAAAATAAGGCGCCGATTGGCGTCTAATCAAATAGTTATACTGGTAAAATAAAGTAGTCTAAAATGAAAATAGAAATTGATTTAGAAAAAATAAAATTGATTGGGAAACAGAAGGAAGATGAGAACTGGAAGTTCCGTTCTTATTTAAAAGGATTGGATATTGAAGAGGAAGAATTAGATAAAATTGTTCACGAGATAAATAACGATGTTACTTCGCAAATTGATTGTACAAAATGCGCAAACTGCTGCAAAGTGTTTGACCCTATTTTGGATTCAGAAGATGTTGTTAAATTGTCTGCAAGTTTGAATATGAAAGTTGATGAATTTAAAACGACATATTTAATTGAATCAAAAGAGGAAATGGATTGCTATAATTTCAATAAAGTTCCTTGTCCATTTTTAAAAGATAATAAGTGTTCAGTTTATCCAAATCGTCCAAAGGTTTGTGAATCATATCCACATTTGCACAAAGAAGAATTTTGGACAAGACTGATGGGAGTTGTTCAAAATTATTCCATATGTCCGATTGTATTTAATGTTTATGAGCAACTAAAGAAAGAATTGTGGCGAAAAGATTGGAGAAAAAGATTAGAAAAGTAAGCTACCAGTATAACCCGCGGCTCAAGGCGACAGCGATTTCGCTCTCGGCAATTTTGGGGTTTTCGGGTTTGTCTTTCCGTGTTTAGTTTCCTGTTCAACGTTATTGTGTTATGAATGATTTTTTTAATTATAAAATTTACTAATTAATTCGGCTTTGCTGTTCTGGGCTGCGCCTTAGCCGCAACTCTGTTATACCTATTGCAGTACACAAACAAAATGAAAAAAATAACGTTATTAATTTTATCACTCTTTGCAATTGTTTGTAATACTCATGAGTATTCGTTAGAAAATGATTTGAAAAGTTTTGATGAAAAATTTGTTAATCATTTTCCTAACCAAAACAATCTAAAACTAAAAAGTTACCATTATTCTTATCCACTAGATTCTTTAGTAACAAATTTCGGTGCTTTTTTAACAGCAGAATATACGATAAGTGGAAGTGCTGATAGTTTGATAAATAACTATTTGGATGAATCGATTAAAATATGTCATCATAATGATTCTTGTAATATTATATTACCTGTTGTATATTTTTCAAATCATACAATAGAAAATCCAATTTTGCTACCTTGTGATACTGAATATATTCCAGTCCCTAATTTTAGGGATAATTTATATGATATTGATACTACCGCTAATTTTTTACCTGATGATTTTACAATTTATATTTTAGAAGCCAAACCAGGGAAATACATTAGAGATGGATTGTTATATAAAAATAATATAATGCCAGCAAGTTGGGAACATGGCTATACAAAAGGTGTTGCAATTAGTAAGGAGAGAATGTTAGCTATTTACTGGATTTATATCTGGTAGGATTAAAATCTTATCTTTTTTTCATTGGGAATAGGTATAACCCGCGGCTCAAGGCGACAGCGATTTCGCTTTTGGCAATTTTAGGTTTTTAGGTTTGTCGTTCCGTGTTTAGTTCCTTGTTCAACGTTGTTCTGCTATGAAAGATTTTCTTAATTATAAAATTTACTAATTAAATCGGCATTGTTGTTATGGGCTGCGCCTTAGCCGCAAAGCCTACTTGCTTCCATACAAGAGAAAAAAGACTGACCTTATAAAAATAGTTCTTTGAAAAATTGTAATAAGGTAATCAATTCAGTTAAAAAGAGCATATAGCATTCCGTAAGAAAAGGCATAGTTATCCTGTAAGTATCTTATTGAAAAAGTTACCTTGATGATTTGTCCCGGCTTATCAGTGCCCCTGATCCAGTCTTACTTCCGTTTTCTAAATTGTAATTTAGTGTTATACAAATTATCTTATTCGATCCAGGGGAACCGGGACGACCGCCTTATCAGTTATTCAGAGCGTCCCGGCAAAGCCGGGGCCTCTTATGCGGCTAAGCGTGCGGTCATCCAAGGCTCCTTAAATATAAAAGGATATATGCCAAAACTTTTTACTTTATACTTTTGATTTTAATCTGCCTGGCGGCAGACAGGTTAAATAATATATATGAGAAAGAACAGAACAGATTTAACTCAAGCTGACTTTTTATATTTCTTCTTTTTCTTTTAAACTCTTTGTATTTCAACTCAAGCTCAAGCAGCTCTTTTTGTTTTTCTTCCTTGTATTCATATTTATGTTCTTCTTTTACAAGAGCAACAATAAGTTTGAGGAGGTTAGAGCAAGAAGCAATAACATTCTTACGGTATCTGGGCTGTTTCATCTGGCGCTTTAGGTAACGTATCCTTATCTCGGGTATATGATTCTTTGTCTCCTCAGCCATAGAATAAATAACGGCTCTAAGCCGGTGGTTGCCGATATGAGTAATTCTTCGGTAACCGGTATACTGCCCGGACTGGGAGAGCTTAAGGTTTAATCCGCTGATTGCTTCTATTTTTTTGTAATGATCAAAGTATGATAAATCTCTAAGCTCGGCAATAAATCTTGCAGCGGTAATATCAGAGATACCCTTAAGGGAAGAGATGATGCTGAAGTAAACAGTTTTTTCAGCTAAAGCGATAAGCTGATCTAAGACATATTTAATTTGTTCCTTAAGAAGAATATATTGACCCAGCCAGCAGTTGAGTGTAATTCTTTCAGAGATAATTTCTTCATTGCATAAATTAATGCCTATGCTTTGTTTGGCAGCTTCTTTAAGTGTTTTGAGAGTAGCTTCACCATGCTGACGCTGAGAGATCTTCATAATTTCCGGAGCTTCAACAAACACATTCATGTTAAGGAAATCTTTCGGAGAAAGATACTTTGCCAGAAGATACCTGGCAGTATCGGTATCTAGGTCAAGAGCGTTTATGAACTCCGGGAAGATGAGCTCAACTTGAGAACGGATGCGCTGCTTAGTTTGTGTCATATGTTCTTTAAGTTTGTCATAAGTAATACTAAGCCGGTGCATAGCATTCTGCTCTGAAGGATACAGCCGGTAAAAGTTAAAGTATCCTTGCCTTGCACAGTTAGCAACAGCCAGGGCATCTTTAGGATCGGTGCGGGAGAAGTTGTTATTTATCTTGGGCCTCTCATGATGAGTGAACAAAGGACTGACCATAAGCACAGTGAAGCCCTTATTACAAAGGAAACAGCAGAGCTTTTGCCATAGGTTAATTGAGATCTCAACAGCAAAGACTACTTTATCCGGAGATAGATCTGAGATATGGTAATTAAGTTTATGGAAAAGTTCTTGATGAAAACCAATAAAACTATTGCTAAATTTGAAAGTGTTGCCGATCGGTACACCAATTGAATCGATGATAACGGCTTGATGTTTTTTCTTGGCAGGGTCAATACCGATAATAGTTTTACCGTTTATAAAGTGCCTTTTTGCTTCGAGGGATTTAGAGTTCATAATAATACTCCTAAATATTTTTGGTTTGGTTAAACAAAAATTACTCTTGCAAGTAGAAAGGCACAATTAAATTTTTTAATAATCTTAGCGTAAGATAGAAATCGTTAGCTTACTATAAAAAATGGATAAAGATTTATTTGGAAATGTAAAAAAGAAAAGGAAAACTAAAGCAGAATCTTTTTTATCCAAAAGAGATACGGAAACATTTTCCAAAAGAGTGGAGAGAATTAACTATTTAAATAAGATTATCCCCAAAAACTCTTCTTTTCTTTTTAGCATAGAAATGAACTACTTAATTTCAGAAGCCACAGAATGTTTTATAAATGGTCAGTTTGTTTCTACAATAATTTTATCTCAATCGTTTTTTGAACAATGGTTACATAATTTTTTAATTTCAAAAGGATATGAAAAAGAAGCTAAAAAAGGATTAAAAGTTATTCTTGATGTTGTAGAAAAAAATAAATATTTGCCCAAATCTATAATTAGCAAAATTGATGAGATTAGAAAAATTAGGAATCCATTTACACATTTGAAGTCTTATGATTATGAGTATCTATTAACCAGACAAACTTTTATGAAGCATATTGAACCAGATGAATATTTATTGAAAAAGTCCAAAGATGCAATTGGTTTAATTTATCAAGTTCCTGTTTTATTAAAATTCGTAAGCTAACCCGTGGCTCAAGGCGACAGCGATTTCGCTCTTGGCATTTTTGGGGTTTTGGGGTTTGTCTTTCCGTGTTTAGTTTCTTCTTCAACGTTGTTATGCTATGATGGATTTTTTTAATTTATAAAATTTACTAATTAAACCGGCTGTGCTGTTATGGGCTGCGCCTTAGCCACAAAGCCGTTATATGCTTATCATAATATATAATGATATAATAAATTTTAAAAATTAAAAAAAACATTTTTTATTCTTGATTAAATAATTCAAAGTTTCGATAAAAATAAAATTTAAGATGGAACCCGAAGAAATATTGCCTAATAAATTATTAGAAAAGTCAAAATTAAGTGGTAAGGAATATGGATGGAAAAAGGAAGATTTTCTTTCAGTAATTAATTCTGCTGTTCAAAACAATCTTGCTATTATCGGCGGTCAAGTTCAATTTATTTTTGATGATGGTGTTTGTGAATTATATTGGGAAAAATATGATTCAAAAAGTAAATCATCATTAGAAAATTGGAATCAATATGTGAAAAGAAGTGCAAAAGAATGCACTGAACAATTTAATAAAATATCAAATGAAGATAGGCTTATTAAAGAAGGCATAGACAATTTTGATTTCATAAAGAAAAAATCAAATGATAAGAATATAAATTTAAAAGACCATCTTTGGTTTATCCTATATTTTGAAAAAGAAAAATAAAAGTAATAACATAAATCAAAAAACGCATATAACCCGCGGCTCAAGGCGACAGCGATTTCGCTCTTGGCAATTTCGGAGTTTTCGGGTTTGTCGTTCCGTGTTTGGTTTCTTGTTCAACGTTGTTGTGCTGTGAATGATTTTTTTAATTATAAAATTTACTAATTAAACTGGCATTGTTGCTCTGGGCTGCTCCTTAGCCGCAACTCCGTTATACCTTTTGGATTGTTTGATTCGCAGTAACATATTTGTTATATTTAAACCCATGGAATGGAGCATTAATTATTATAATGATGAAGTTGAAAAGAAAGTACTTTCATTACCTGCGGGACTTTTAGCTCGATATTTAAGATTAACGGATTTGATGCTCGAGTTTGGTTCGAATTTGGGAATGCCCCATACACGATTTTTAGAAGAAGGATTAATTGAGCTTAGGATTAAAAGCAAGGAAGGTATCGCGAGAGTATTTTATTGTACAATGGTTGGAAAAAAGATTGTAATGCTTCATGTATTTATAAAAAAATCAAATAAGACACCAAAGAAAGAAATACAAATAGCAAAGAAAAGAATGAAGGAGACATTAAGAAATGACGCATAAAGAATTAAAGGACAAAGCTTTAAAAAAAGTATCGGTACAAAAAGAATATGATAAACTTGAACCAGAGTTTACTTTATTGAGAGAAATGTTAAGAGCAAGAAATAAAGCTGGACTTAGTCAAGCACAAATAGCTGAAAGGATGGGGACGAAATCACCAGCAATTACAAGATTAGAATCTTCTCTAAGCAGTGGAAAACACTCACCATCACTTGCTACAATAAAAAAATACTTAGAAGCATTAGATTGTCGCTTAGAAATAAAGATTATCCATAATTAACAAAAAAGGTATAACCCGCGGCTCAAGGCGACAGCGATTTCGCTCTTGGCATTTTTGGGGTTTTCGGGTTTGTCGTTCCGTGTTTAGTTTCTTGTTCAACGTTGTTCATGTTATGAAAGATTTTTTTAATTATAAAAATTACTAATTAAATCGGCTTTGTTGCTCTGGGCTGCGCCTTAGCCGCAAAGCCTACTTGCTTCCATACAAGAGAAAAAAGACTGACCTTATAAAAATAGTTCTTTGAAAAATTGTAATAAGGTAATCAATTCAGTTAAAAAGAGCATATAGCATTCCGTAAGAAAAGGCATAGTTATCCTGTAAGTATCTTATTGAAAAAGTTACCTTGATGATTTGTCCCGGCTTATCAGTGCCCCTGATCCAGTCTTACTTCCGTTTTCTAAATTGTAATTTAGTGTTATACAAATTATCTTATTCGATCCAGGGGAACCGGGACGACCGCCTTATCAGTTATTCAGAGCGTCCCGGCAAAGCCGGGGCCTCTTATGCGGCTAAGCGTGCGGTCATCCAAGGCTCCTTAAATATAAAAGGATATATGCCAAAACTTTTTACTTTATACTTTTGATTTTAATCTGCCTGGCGGCAGACAGGTTAAATAATATATATGAGAAAGAACAGAACAGATTTAACTCAAGCTGACTTTTTATATTTCTTCTTTTCTTTAAACTCTTTGTATTTCAACTCAAGCTCAAGCAGCTCTTTTTGTTTTTCTTCCTTGTATTCATATTTATGTTCTTCTTTTACAAGAGCAACAATAAGTTTGAGGAGGTTAGAGCAAGAAGCAATAACATTCTTACGGTATCTGGGCTGTTTCATCTGGCGCTTTAGGTAACGTATCCTTATCTCGGGTATATGATTCTTTGTCTCCTCAGCCATAGAATAAATAACGGCTCTAAGCCGGTGGTTGCCGATATGAGTAATTCTTCGGTAACCGGTATACTGCCCGGACTGGGAGAGCTTAAGGTTTAATCCGCTGATTGCTTCTATTTTTTTGTAATGATCAAAGTATGATAAATCTCTAAGCTCGGCAATAAATCTTGCAGCGGTAATATCAGAGATACCCTTAAGGGAAGAGATGATGCTGAAGTAAACAGTTTTTTCAGCTAAAGCGATAAGCTGATCTAAGACATATTTAATTTGTTCCTTAAGAAGAATATATTGACCCAGCCAGCAGTTGAGTGTAATTCTTTCAGAGATAATTTCTTCATTGCATAAATTAATGCCTATGCTTTGTTTGGCAGCTTCTTTAAGTGTTTTGAGAGTAGCTTCACCATGCTGACGCTGAGAGATCTTCATAATTTCCGGAGCTTCAACAAACACATTCATGTTAAGGAAATCTTTCGGAGAAAGATACTTTGCCAGAAGATACCTGGCAGTATCGGTATCTAGGTCAAGAGCGTTTATGAACTCCGGGAAGATGAGCTCAACTTGAGAACGGATGCGCTGCTTAGTTTGTGTCATATGTTCTTTAAGTTTGTCATAAGTAATACTAAGCCGGTGCATAGCATTCTGCTCTGAAGGATACAGCCGGTAAAAGTTAAAGTATCCTTGCCTTGCACAGTTAGCAACAGCCAGGGCATCTTTAGGATCGGTGCGGGAGAAGTTGTTATTTATCTTGGGCCTCTCATGATGAGTGAACAAAGGACTGACCATAAGCACAGTGAAGCCCTTATTACAAAGGAAACAGCAGAGCTTTTGCCATAGGTTAATTGAGATCTCAACAGCAAAGACTACTTTATCCGGAGATAGATCTGAGATATGGTAATTAAGTTTATGGAAAAGTTCTTGATGAAAACCAATAAAACTATTGCTAAATTTGAAAGTGTTGCCGATCGGTACACCAATTGAATCGATGATAACGGCTTGATGTTTTTTCTTGGCAGGGTCAATACCGATAATAGTTTTACCGTTTATAAAGTGCCTTTTTGCTTCGAGGGATTTAGAGTTCATAATAATACTCCTAAATATTTTTGGTTTGGTTAAACAAAAATTACTCTTGCAAGTAGAAAGGCACAATTAAATTTTTTAATAATCTTAGCGTAAGATAGAAATCGTTAGGTTGCTTAACATTACACAAGTTTCCTCCAAATCATATGTTCTTATTGTTGAGGCTTTAAAAATATTCTACTTGATTAAGGTAAGCCAATGGATTATATTAGAATATGTTAATTACAGTTGTTGAGTTACCTGAATATATTAAGAAAGCAAATAAAATTTTATCGAAAGATGAAAAAGATGATTTGCTTTATTATTTATCCTCAAATCCAAGAGCGGGGAATTTAATTCAAGGAACTAGTGGAATAAGGAAATTAAGATGGGCTTCAAAAGGTAAAGGGAAAAGTGGCGGTTCAAGAGTAATATATTTTTATTATAATGAAACCATTCCCCTATTTATATTAACCTTATTCAGTAAAAATGAAAAGGTCATTCTAAGTAAAAAGGAACGAAATGATTTAGCAAAATTGGTAAAAGAATTAGCAAAAAATTATCAGAGGTAAAAAAATGAGTGAAGCATATAAAAGCATTAGCAAAGGATTAAAAGAAGCAATAGAATATTCAAAAGGGAATACAAAAGGGACAAGAGAATTTAAGCCAAAGCATATTGATGTAAAAAAATTGCGAGAAAGAATAGGAATGAGTCAACCTAAATTTGCTGCATCATTTGGTATAAGTTTGGGAACATTGCGACACTGGGAAAGGGGCGATAGATATCCACAAGGACCCGCATTAGTATTACTAAATTTATTGTCAAAAGAGCCAAACACCGTTTTGGAAGTTTTGCATAAGTAGAGAGACGCAACCTAACCTCTTTAATAAGTAAAAAGTCAATAGAGGAAAAAAGAATAATATTCCTGGTTTCGATTCAATTATATAAAGTTCTTTGATACATTGATCTACAAATAATTTATTTTCTTAAACAACTACTTCCGCCTTAATATCTATGAGACTGCAGCATGGCAGCCAAACCTCTTTTGGGACTTCCTCCAAGATGAACTTGAAGCTGCATAGTAAATACTATACTATTCCAGATATTTTATTGGCAAGCGCATTACTTCCCAATCCCGCGGGACGATTAAGCTTAAGCAGCTAACCAGTTAGGTGTACGGGCTTGTAATGCGCGGCCATTGTAATGATTTCTTGTGTTCTAATTGTTGGCCTTTGAATTTGTTGTTAAACTCTGTTTTGTTTTTTAATACATGATATACTATTTCTGCCAGTTGTTTGGCTATTATTGTTTTGGCTATCTGTTTGTTTTTCTTTCTCAGTAATTTGCCGTGGTATTTTCGTATTACCGGATAGTACTGAACGGCATGTACAGCGGCATCACAGAATACTACCTTTAGATATTTGTTGCCGTCCTTTGATGAACGCTGTTTTGATTTACCACCGGAGTTACGGGCTGAGGGAGTTAGCCTTGAATATGAATAGAAGTTCTTTACATCCGCAAAGCGGTGGATGTCATCAACTTCCAACAGAATTGTAAATGCATTCATCTTCCCTATTCCCGGTATCCATAATAGTCGCTGAATATCTTTATTAGGCACTAGAAATGAATATAGCTGCTTTTCAAGCTCAAGCATTTGTTCATTTAATATTTCTTCTACTTCACTGAGTTGTTCATACTGAAATTTTGGTATACCGGTAAGTTGAGTTGGTGAATCATAATTATACTTGGCAAGCAGAAGCTGCATGGAGTTGGTAATGGATGTATGCCGTTGTACTATTTTCAGTCTGGCTCTAAGGCCATCACGAAGCAGACGATTTTCATTAGAGATTTTATGTGCAGCGGGAATGTAATCCATGCGAAGCAATTGAGCGAGTGTATGAGAATCTACTTTATCTGTTTTAACTTTTGCATAAGCAATGGCTTTTACATATTTAGCATGAGCAAGAACCAAAGGGATATTGATTGAACTTAGTAAATCATTCAGCCAATACCAGGTCATTGTAGATTCTACTGTTGTTTTATGTTCTCCCGGAAGTGAGCTGAAATACTGAATAAAATTATGAGCAGCGTTTTTCATGTTTTCTTGTTTAATAATTCTTCCGGTTGAATCAACTGTTGTTAAGTAAGAAGTGAATTTATGAAGATCTATGCCGGTGTAATACATTTGATACCTCCTAATGTTAAAGTTGTTGATGAATAACAAATTTAACTTTTTACTTATTGGAAATATCACGCGGCTCAAGGCGACAGCGATTTCGCTCTTGGCAATATTGGGGTTTTCGGGTTTGTAGTTCCGTGTTTAGTTTCTTGTTCAACGTTGTTTAGCGATGAAAGATTTTTCTAATTATAAAATTTACTAATTAAATCGGCATTGTTGTTCTGGACTGCGCCTTAGCCGCAAAGCCGTTAGTCATTCATCAAAAATAAAGGGAGAAAACAAAATGAAAATTGTTCAATATTTGATTTCAATTACATTTATAGTTTTAACTTTTAGTGGTTGTGCAACCATTTTAAGTGGGTATGAAGATAGAGTTGATTTAGTTAACGCTCCAGAGAATATAAAAGTTTATTCCAATGATGGCGTAGAATTACCAATTTCAAGTAGACCAGTTAAGGGATATTCAACTGAATCACATTCATTTGAAACTAAAGAAGTTAAATCAATTAATTTAAGAGCTAATCAAAAATACGTTCTAAAATTGAAAGCAGATAATAAAGAAAAATTAATTGAAGTATATCCAAAGCTTGGAGCGGGTTGGGTTATACTTGATATTATAACAGGAGTAATTCCAGCATTTATAGATGCGTATACAGGAAATTGGAATAGCTTTCCAATAATTAATGCTGGCTTTTAAATATATTATTATTTATGAAAGTAATTAATAAAAATGCCTAACGAGACTGTCGAAAAAGGTGGGAAAGGGAAAGAATAATTTAAATTGAAAGTGAGTCAAAAAAATAATAGATTGTTCCATCCAACAACAATAAAGACTCACAGAAAATGCCTCGATACAAATACTACGATTACTCACAAACTGTAATGATTGCCGTAGATCTAGAAAAGCAGCTTACTCCGGGAACAATTGAATATGTAATCCATAAATTAGTAGAAGAAAGAGTTCAGATAAAAAGTTTTGTGGATAAAATAAAAAATGATGTGACCGGCCGGCCGGCCTATGATCCGAAGATACTTCTAAAAATAATTTTATTATCATATTCAAGAGGAATAATATCTTCACGTAAAATAGAGCAAGCATGCAAAGAAAACGTAATCTTTATGGCAATAAGCGGAGGCCAATGTCCCGACCACTCAACTATAGCCGGCTTTATAACAACTATGGAAGATGAAGTCTTGCCGTTATTCAGAGATATTTTGTTAGTATGTGATGGGTTGAAATTATTAGGTGGAACCAGTTTTGCTCTGGATGGTTTAAAGCTCCCCTCAAATACATCCAAGCACTGGAGCGGAACACATCCGGAACTGCAGAAGAAAAAAGAAAAGCTTGAGAAGAAAATAGCCGGCTTAATAAAGAAACATCACAAGTTGGATAGAAAGGGAAATAAAAATCAAGATAACGATCAAAACACTAAAGAGAAGAAACAACTTGAAAGCTTAAGAAGCAAAGCAGATAAAATAGAAAAATGGTTAAAGGAGAATAACCCCAAGATGGGGAAGCAAGGTAAAGAAGTAAAGAGCAATATAATAGATAATGACTCATGCAAAATGTCAACATCATCCGGGGTAATACAAGGATATAACAGCCAGGCGCTGGTGGATGATAAGCATCAAATAATAGTCTATCCGGAAGCATTTGGCAGCGGACAAGATTATTCCCATGTAGGGCCGATGATAGATGGGGCCAAAGGAAATATGAAATCATTGGGAAAAGTGGAAAAATATTTTGAGGGGAAAATACTAACCGCTGATGCAAATTATCACAGTAATGAAAATATTCTGAAGTGTGAAAACGAAAAAATAGATGCATATATACCGGATGTAGATTTTAGAAAAAGAGACAAAAGATTTGAGAGTCAAGAAAAATACAAAGCAGAGACAGTGGAAAGATATGCGCTTGAAGATTTCCTTTACGATAAGCATAGAGATTTTTATATCTGTCCGATGGGAAAGAAACTAACCAGGAAGTCTTCGACAGCCATTCAGAAAGGTTACTGGCAGTACGCAGGCAAACAAAAGGAATGTGATGTCTGTGAGAATAAGAGCAAATGTATTAAAATGCCAACGGGCAGAAAAAAATATCTTGCCATACCGGTTAAAGTAAAAGAGGCGAGCATCTCAAAGGCAATGAGGGATAAAATAGATACAAAACAAGGACGGGAAAAATACGAAAGACGTCTGGCTATTGTGGAGCCGGTATTTGCAAACATAAAAGCACGAAAAAGAATGGATAGGTTTACGCTTCGAAGCAAGATAAAAGTGAATATTCAATGGACGTTGTACTGTGCGGTTCATAATTTAGAGAAGATAGCAAACTATGCAGCTGTATGAAAAGGGAATGATGAATAAATGAGCAGTTTTGTACAAGGATAATCCCGGATCAATTCTGAAAAAGACAAATAGCAAGTTATAAAAAATTTGAAAGACATATTAAAAAAACAGATGAACAAAATGAGTTTTTCGACAGTCTCAACCCGCGGCTCAAGGCGACAGCGATTTCGCTCTTGGTAATTTTTGGGTTTTAATGTTTGTCGTTCCGTGTTTAGTTTCTTTTACAACGTAATTCAGTTATGATTTATTTTTATTTATAAAATTTACTAATTAAATCGGCATTGTTGCTCTGGGCTGCGCCTTAGCCACAACGCCGTTAGCTTACTAAATGATAAAAAATTGTAAAAGAATATAAAACATATGAGCAGCTTGTTATCAATGTCAAGAAGGTTCACATTTAGGTTTTTAATTAATAAATTAATTAACTTTACTTGTCTACACGGATAAGTTATGCATCTCAATTTGGCAGGTCATCATACATTTATAGTCTTTATAATTTAGCTTTCTTTATAAACGAGTTATTATCGCAAAGTGGTATACTCCTTTGAGGAAGTAATAACGCTCAGGCAAATATGTCTAGTGGTAAGTAATTTCAGTGCTTTTATTCATTCAATATCAGGAGAGAAAATATGTACAAACATTATAAAAATGCAGTCTCTCTTTACATCCTCCTTTCTGTTATGTTTATTTATATATCAGAACTAGCGGCTCAAACAACTAGCGGCATTATTTCAGATGAATTGCGGATTAATTTGGTTAAAGATATTAACCCGGGGTATTCGGGTTCAGATCTGCATAATCTCATTAATGTTAATGGTATTCTATACTTTGTTGCATTTAATTCCAGCAAGGGATTATGGAAATCTGATGGCACAACGGACGGAACCCAGTTAGTGATAGATTTAGATAATCCTGATATCGATCCTAATTATGGAGAATTTACTGTATTTAAAGAACAATTATTTTTCAGAGGGGTTGAAACTGCATCAGGATTAGGTTGTGAGCTATGGGCAACGGACGGAACACCGGTAGGAACCCGGATGATTAAAGATATCTATACAGGTCCGGATTGGAGTTCTCCTAGTTATCTTACAGTAAAAGACAGTCTTCTATTATTCCTTGCATCTTCAGAAGATTTAGTCGCTGGTGGAACAGAAACAGAATTATGGCGTTCAGATGGAACTTCTGAAGGTACATACATGGTCAAGGATATTTGGCCCGGACCATATCATGCCAACGGTGGTCCTGGTCTTAACGGATATACTTCATCTGCAGTAGTAAATGGTATTTACTATTTTGCCGCCAAGGGTCCCGGCGAAACAGTGGGAGAAAATTATATAGGAGGTCTTGAACTGTGGCGTTCAGATGGAACTTCAGAAGGAACGTTCCTTGTTGTTGATTTAACTCCAACTTATGAAGTTCCTTACGGAGAAGCATGGTCGTATCCTAATAATTTAATTAACTTTAGGAATCAGCTCTTTTTTTCTGCATATAGTACAAATACAGGAAACGAACTTTTTAAATCCAATGGAACGGCAAGCGGAACACACCTGGTAAAGGATATTTGCCCGGATGGAGGGAATTGCTGTGGAAGTTCAATCCATAGTTATCCCGGAGATTTTGTAATTGTTGACAGCTTGCTTTATTTCACGGCTTGTGACGGAATCCATGGACGTGAATTATGGAAAACCGATGGGACTGAAAGCGGAACAAATTTAGTTATTGATTTAACTGAAGGCGAAGGAAGCACCACAATTTCCGAACAAACTGCATTTAAAGGTCGTTTATACTTTGTTTATGATGATGGAGATGATAAACATGGAAATGAGCTTTGGTGTACTGATGGAACTGCAGAAGGTACTTTTTTAGTAAAAGATATCGCTACCGGAGTTGACGTTTTTAATCGGGCAAACAACTCAAGCCCGCAGTATCTTACCGTTGTGAATGATTTATTGTATTTTTCTGCTTATACCGTAGAATATGGTGATGAACTTTGGAGAACAGACGGTACAACTGATGGTACAATAATGATAGCAGATATGCATAAATTAGAAGGATATGGAAGTCATCCTTATGAATTAACAAATGTAAACGGGACATTATTTTTTGCTGCCAGGTCTTATAAATTTGATCCTGATATTATCGATACCGGATATGAATTGTGGAAATTAACATCCGGACCAACCGGAGTAAAAGCTAATTCATCTGCAATAGAATTTAAGCTTCATCAAAATTATCCTAATCCTTTTAATCCAATAACTAAAATAAATTATTCAGTTGCTAAAAGAAGTTTTGTCAGCTTAAAAGTTTTTGATATGCTGGGAAAAGTAGTTGCAATTTTAGTTAATGGAGAAAAATTAAAGGGAACATATGAAGTTAAGTTTGATGGAGCTAACCTTTCAAGTGGTGTTTATTTTTACAGATTAACTGCAGACTCTTTCACAAAGGTAAGTAAAATGATATTAATGAAATAAGGAAGAAGCTAACAAAACATTTCAAGCCGACAGCATTTTACGCCTTTGGCATTTTAGAGATTTTTAAAGTAGATGATCCGTATAAAGTATCTTGTTCAACTGAAGTGCTCTTATTAATTAAGTTGCAAACTGTGCTTGCCGTAAACTGAAAATTAAGCACAGTTTGCATAATCTTTGGCAGTAGAAATAAATGAAGCTTTGCTGTTCTGGGCTGCGCCTTAGCCGCAACTCCGTTATACGTTAATCATTTATGAGGTTAAAATGAAAAAACTTCTATTACATTCAACAATTATTTTAATATTACTACCCATTTATGTTTTTCCACAATGGTACCAAGAAAACAGTGGAACAACCGAAAATTTATACTCGGTTATATTTCCAAATGAAAACATAGGTTGGGCAGTTGGAATGAATGGGACTCTAATCAAAACGACAGACGGTGGCGAAAATTGGAGAGTTCAGAACAATTTGCAAACTACTAGCTGGCTAACTTCAATTGATTTTTCTGGAGATGATTATTTTGCCTTATGTGGCTTTAACGATGTAGTCTTTATTACATCTGATGGAGGAAATAATTGGGTGAATAAATCAACTGGATTCACTGATGCTTGGATTGATATTGATTTTCCTACAATTAATGATGTCTGGCTAGTAAGCATCAATTTTGCAGTTGCTAGATCCACTGATCGTGGAAACACTTGGAACATATACCAACTACCAATACCCACTTCGGGTTCCCCCACGTCAATCGAAGCAAATGGAGAAAAGGCATATGTTACCTATCAAGTAACTGGAGAAATTTATGTTACAACTGATGGTGGAGTGACTTGGAAACTTAAAAATAGTGGGAATAGCTATGGGCTAGAAGATCTTTATGAACAAGGCGGTGGACTTGTTTATGCAACCGGAGTTTATGGAATTGTTCTTAAATCTTCTGACTATGGGCAAAATTGGAACATTTTAAGAGATAATAATTTTACAGAGGGGCTCTATAAATCGGTTGTTTTCGCTTCCGAACAGATAGGTTGGATCGTTGGATCGGACACTGGTGCAGGTAAAATCCTTAAAACGACAGATAATGGAGCAAACTGGTTTAACCAAGAAATACCAGAAAACAAAGGATTAAATGATATAACTTTCTATGACTTAGATAATTTATGGGCTGTTGGTTCAAACGGTGTAATATTAAAGACGGTAAATGGCGGTGGAGTTACAGCAGTTGAGAATGATAATACTTACATCAAAAATTTTATTTTAAGTCAAAATTATCCAAATCCATTCAACCCAAGTACAATAATAAAATATAATATCCCTAAAACAAGTTTTGTTTCACTGAAAATTTATGATTTACTCGGAAATGAAATAGCAACTTTAGTCAATGAAGAAAAAACAATTGGAAATTATAAAGTAAAATTTAATGGGAGTAATCTTTCAAGTGGAATATATTTTTATAAAATGCAAGCTGGCGAATTTTCAGACACAAAAAAATTGATTTTAATAAAATAGATATTAACGTATAACCCGCGGCTCAAGGCGACAGCGATTTCGCTCTTGGCAATTTTAGGGTTTTGGGGTTTGTCGTTCCCCCGACAAGTCGGGGCAAGCTGTGATTAGTTTCTTGCCTGCCTACCGGCAGGTAGGTTCAACGTTGTTATGCTTTGAATGATTTTTTTAATTTATAAAATTTACTAATTAAATCGGCTTTGCTGTTCTGGGCTGCGCCTTAGCCGCAAAGCCTACTTGCTTCCATACAAGAGAAAAAAGACTGACCTTATAAAAATAGTTCTTTGAAAAATTGTAATAAGGTAATCAATTCAGTTAAAAAGAGCATATAGCATTCCGTAAGAAAAGGCATAGTTATCCTGTAAGTATCTTATTGAAAAAGTTACCTTGATGATTTGTCCCGGCTTATCAGTGCCCCTGATCCAGTCTTACTTCCGTTTTCTAAATTGTAATTTAGTGTTATACAAATTATCTTATTCGATCCAGGGGAACCGGGACGACCGCCTTATCAGTTATTCAGAGCGTCCCGGCAAAGCCGGGGCCTCTTATGCGGCTAAGCGTGCGGTCATCCAAGGCTCCTTAAATATAAAAGGATATATGCCAAAACTTTTTACTTTATACTTTTGATTTTAATCTGCCTGGCGGCAGACAGGTTAAATAATATATATGAGAAAGAACAGAACAGATTTAACTCAAGCTGACTTTTTATATTTCTTCTTTTCTTTAAACTCTTTGTATTTCAACTCAAGCTCAAGCAGCTCTTTTTGTTTTTCTTCCTTGTATTCATATTTATGTTCTTCTTTTACAAGAGCAACAATAAGTTTGAGGAGGTTAGAGCAAGAAGCAATAACATTCTTACGGTATCTGGGCTGTTTCATCTGGCGCTTTAGGTAACGTATCCTTATCTCGGGTATATGATTCTTTGTCTCCTCAGCCATAGAATAAATAACGGCTCTAAGCCGGTGGTTGCCGATATGAGTAATTCTTCGGTAACCGGTATACTGCCCGGACTGGGAGAGCTTAAGGTTTAATCCGCTGATTGCTTCTATTTTTTTGTAATGATCAAAGTATGATAAATCTCTAAGCTCGGCAATAAATCTTGCAGCGGTAATATCAGAGATACCCTTAAGGGAAGAGATGATGCTGAAGTAAACAGTTTTTTCAGCTAAAGCGATAAGCTGATCTAAGACATATTTAATTTGTTCCTTAAGAAGAATATATTGACCCAGCCAGCAGTTGAGTGTAATTCTTTCAGAGATAATTTCTTCATTGCATAAATTAATGCCTATGCTTTGTTTGGCAGCTTCTTTAAGTGTTTTGAGAGTAGCTTCACCATGCTGACGCTGAGAGATCTTCATAATTTCCGGAGCTTCAACAAACACATTCATGTTAAGGAAATCTTTCGGAGAAAGATACTTTGCCAGAAGATACCTGGCAGTATCGGTATCTAGGTCAAGAGCGTTTATGAACTCCGGGAAGATGAGCTCAACTTGAGAACGGATGCGCTGCTTAGTTTGTGTCATATGTTCTTTAAGTTTGTCATAAGTAATACTAAGCCGGTGCATAGCATTCTGCTCTGAAGGATACAGCCGGTAAAAGTTAAAGTATCCTTGCCTTGCACAGTTAGCAACAGCCAGGGCATCTTTAGGATCGGTGCGGGAGAAGTTGTTATTTATCTTGGGCCTCTCATGATGAGTGAACAAAGGACTGACCATAAGCACAGTGAAGCCCTTATTACAAAGGAAACAGCAGAGCTTTTGCCATAGGTTAATTGAGATCTCAACAGCAAAGACTACTTTATCCGGAGATAGATCTGAGATATGGTAATTAAGTTTATGGAAAAGTTCTTGATGAAAACCAATAAAACTATTGCTAAATTTGAAAGTGTTGCCGATCGGTACACCAATTGAATCGATGATAACGGCTTGATGTTTTTTCTTGGCAGGGTCAATACCGATAATAGTTTTACCGTTTATAAAGTGCCTTTTTGCTTCGAGGGATTTAGAGTTCATAATAATACTCCTAAATATTTTTGGTTTGGTTAAACAAAAATTACTCTTGCAAGTAGAAAGGCACAATTAAATTTTTTAATAATCTTAGCGTAAGATAGAAATCGTTAGGGGCCTAAACATAAAGAGTAATTAAATTATAGATATGGATACAGACTATTTATCAGAACAAGCTTACGATGCAGTAATTAGAAAAGCTGAAAAATTCCATCACGATTTAACATTACAATTTGGCGTTTTAGCTTCAGATTGTAAGAATGAAAGTGAATATTTAAAAGAGGCTTTACTATTTATCAAAGAATGTGAATCAAATATTGAAGAAGCAATAGAAGAAATATTCTACGAAAATATTCCCCAAATAAATAAATTTAAATCAGCTTTACAGGACATAAAAGAATCAATCAAAGAAGTTCAGAGAATACCAAATGACAAAAGAACATATGAACAATGGTAATAAAATAAAACTCACAGAAGAACAAATAAAATCAATTTCAGAAGATTTAGATATCGGGATGAATGTATATGTCAATCTTGAAACAATGGAAGTTAAATCAATAATAGATACTCTCCAACATTATGATGTTGATACAGAGGCTTGGAAAGAAGATATAAATGAGATAGAAGAAAATTTTGATAAATACTTTGAGTTTAAGAGAATGGATTCCAGAGTATCATTTCAAGTAATGGAAGATTTTGTGGAAACTGTAGAAGACAAAAAACTAAGAGAAAAATTAGAATTGGGACTAAGTTATTCAAAGCCATTCAGAAATTTCAAAAATATAATTGACAATGAAAATGAATATAGAAAACGGTGGTTTGAGTTTAGAGATGCAAGAAACATAGAGTTTTTAAAAGAACAAATAGAAAGACACAATAAAAATATTTAGTAAAAGGTACATAACAAGCGCATCACCCGTTATGTAAAAAGTCAATATGTATTGCAAGGTTTTTTTGTTTTTCTTCTCCTACAAATAAATTGAAAAAGAGATAAGACCCACAAAGAGATACTTATCCCTTTTTCTTTTTGTTGGGTAAATATTAATTTAATAAATAAAAGAATCAACCTGTTATAAATCCTAATCCAAACAAGAGGCCGGGCAAAAAGTATAAATAAGATTCAAAAGATGCGGCTGCAAACTGACAGTAATCTGCTTGCAACTATCCCGGTAAAAACAGGATTGATTGTTCTGAGCTTTAAGCTCTACAGACAGGATTGAGTAAACAGTCCACAACGCCAAATAATTTACTCTTTTATTTTTAACCTACCCTAATTCTTCTTTATTTTTTAATCCAAATTATTCACTCTTTTAAACATAATTTCTCTTAGTCCCAGGTAAAATAAAGATACTTCTCACGGATTTATCCTGTGGGAAGTGGGCCTTTTATTTTATCGTTTTGGACAAATATTAAACACATTCATTTTTTTGTACATTGATTAATATAATTATTAAAAATAATTTGTATTTATTAATTACATTTCCTTTCTTCTTTTTTCGGGATTTAACAAACATCTATAGGGAGGTAAATAGATGAAAACTTCTC
This sequence comes from uncultured Bacteroidota bacterium, assembly GCA_963775245.1. GTDB lineage: Bacteria > Bacteroidota > Ignavibacteria > Ignavibacteriales > Ignavibacteriaceae > CAVSWT01. Next base: position 3,942 of record CAVZID010000020.1, on the reverse strand, counting down.
AAGTTCAACTTTTATTTTTTGTTTTTGTTTTATTGCTCTTCTTTGCCGGATGCGGCAAAAATGACAACCCTGTTGTACAGCCGGATAATTCAGAAATCCAACCAGGTAATGATAAAGTTGCAACAGGATCCCCTGTTTCCCAGGTTGCTTTTACAAATGGAGATATGGAAAACGGAACCAATGGTTATTGGGCAGGAGGCAGCTATTCAAATGGAAGCTACCAATTTAATTATACAGAAGATGAATCGGTTTCTCCTTCGCATTCACTAAATATTATTGCGTCCGGTACTTCAAAAAGCTTCGCTTATTGGGCACAAACATTTGATGCTGCTTCACTTGTAGGTAAGAAAGTAACTGTTTCTGTCAGTGCAAAATATTTAAATGTTGCCGGCGACGGTGTTATGCTTGTTTTACGCGGCGATAAAACTGAGCAACCGGAAGGAACCGCTGACGCATTTTCAACAACACAAGGTAAAGTGATATTTAACGGAACGAGCGATTGGAAAACCATTGAAATAAATTTAGATCCTGTCCCTGAAGGAATAAAATCTTTAACTGTTTATATGTTAATTTCTGCAACTTCAGGTTCTGTGTATTTCGATAATTTAAATGTTACTTCTGCAGATGCAGGCGCTCCAATAACAGATCTATCAAATGGGAATATGGAATCCGGTAATTATTCGCCTGATAATTGGTGGTATGCCACAGCTAATAGTTCACTTTTTAAATTTGCCTGGGATACCGGTGCATATCTTTCAGCAAATCATTCATTAAAAATTTCTTCCGAAGGTTCAAAAGAGCAGTTTGCATTTTGGGCACAAACAATTTCAGCAAGTGAACTAATAGGGAAAAAAGTTACTTTAAATGTAAATATCAAAGCAGCAGAACTTACAGGCGAAGGTGTATATATAGCAATTAGAGGAGATGATAGTTTAACTCCCGCAGGCTCGGCAGAAGTTTTTGTAACAACCCAAGGAAATAAACAAATTTCCGGTTCGTTTGATTGGAAAAATTTTTCTGTCACTTTGGACAATATTCCATCCGATATAAAATATCTCACTTTTTATTTAATATATGGTTTAAATACATCGGGTGCTGTTTACTTTGACGATATATCTTTAACAAAAGAATAATATAATATTCCGGCTGTTTCCTAAAATTATTTTAAAGAACAGCCGGATTTTTTTAAATAGCTTTTCAAACTGATATCTCTTCTTTTATATTAATGAGAAACGAAATTTAGAATTATTTCAAAGATGAATGGCTAGATAAATGTTATATCAAGATAATTTAATTGAAATTACGGATGATTCAATTATCCTTAAACATTATTACTTTCCGTTTATATCAAAAAAAATATTATTTGCCGACATTAAATCTATAGAAGCAAGAGAACCGACATTGATGAATGGGGCTTGGAGGTTATGGGGTACAGGCACACTTACGGCATGGTTTCCAATTGATTTTCTTAGGCCTACAAGAGATAAAATATTTTTTATTACTTATAAAACTCAAAGCATAAAGAGTGGATTTACAGTTGAGGATTCGAATCGAGTGAAAAAAATATTAAGAGAAAAAGAATGGCTGAATAAGATTTTTTAATAGATATTTAGGATTAAAGTAATAATTCGTTTTGAGCTTGAATAGATTAACATTCCTATTTTCTTCATCTTATAATATTTCAATAACTAAATATTGTCACTGTCATTTAATTTTTAATACTAATCACAAACACTACAGAACAAATCAAGTAGTAATAATATAAGTGAATAAAAAAGAATAATAACTAAAAAATCATTTAAGAGAAATTATTATCCCTTCAAAGATTATGGAACTATTAAAAACAATAATCTTTACCATATTAGCGCTAATTGCATTTGCTGCAAACTCTGTATTATGCCGTTTAGCATTAGGCGAAAAGACTATTGACCCTGCAAGCTTCACTTCTATTCGACTGTTGTCTGGAGCTATTGTTCTATTATTAATCTTACAATTTAATAGGAAGAAAAAATCTTCATCAACAAAAGGAAGTTGGACTGCTTCAATAATGTTGTTTCTTTACGCAGCAGCATTTTCATTTGCTTATATAACTCTTGATACCGGAACAGGTGCATTAATATTATTCGCAGCCGTGCAGATAACAATGATTTTAGTTTCACTTATTTCAGGCAATAAGCTGCACGCTACAGAATGGATTGGACTTACAATAGCATTCTTTGGATTTGTATATTTGGTTTTGCCCGGAATACGCACTCCTTCGCTTGCCGGTTTTTCACTTATGACAATAGCAGGGATAGGATGGGGTATTTATACAATAAAAGGGCAAGGCTCGGTAAATCCACTTTCTGATACTGCTTACAATTTTTCACGTTCAATTTTATTGGTATTAATTCTATTTGTTATAGCTTTTCATTTTACACATGTTTCGTCAAAAGGTATTTTGCTTGCGATGTTTTCCGGCGGCATTACATCCGGTATCGGTTATACTATATGGTATATGGCTCTTGGCGGGCTTTCAATTACTCAAGCAGCAGTAGTTCAGTTATTTGTTCCGGTGATTGCAGCTTTAGGCGGAGTAGTATTTGTTTCCGAGAAAATTAGCTTGCGATTTGTATTAGCTGCTTTATTAATACTTGGAGGTATTTTAATGGTTGTCCTTGGTAAGTATTATTATTTAAATTTGAAGTCCAAAGCTCAAGCATAAAAATACCAGATGAGAAATAAGTTTTAAAAGGACTAACGAATGAATGTTAAAAATGAAGTGTGGCCGAATGGTATGCCTGAAGTGGGGCAAACGGCAAGTCGCTCAAGAGAAATAACATCTCGTGATATTGAATTATTTACAGAAATAAGCGGCGACCGGAATCCAATTCATTATAATGAAGAGGCAGCAAAAGCTACAAGATTTGGAGGCATTGTAGTTCAAGGTGGAGTTACAAGCGCCATCTTAAATGCAGTTGTCGCTGAAGACTTGCCTGGCCCCGGAACTGTTTTCTTACAAGTGAACTGGAGCTTTAAAGCACCTGTAAAACCCGGGGATACAATTACCGGTGAAGTTACAATTACAAAAGTGCGTTCCGATAAGCCAATATCAGAACTTGATACAAAAGTTATCCGCAATGATGGGACAGTTGTGCTTGAAGGAAATGCAATCTGTTATACAATGCCGCTTCCAAATAATAATATTATATAAATGAATATATTATGGCACAATTTATTTAAATCACATTTCAAACCATTAAACAGAGGGGCTCATGAAAAAATTATTAGTACTTATATATGCTTTGGTAATATTAATCCCTTGCTTAATTAAAGCTCAAGGAGAAAACCAAAAAAGAGATGCTTACTTACAAATAATTATTTCATACAATTACTTTTCCAAAGATTCATCAAAAATTGTAAACGAAAAAATAATAGATGCTGTTGAGGTATCAAATATAAATATCATTCCAAATGATAAAATTGAAAAAGCAGAAAAACCAAACCTGTCTATAAAAATCTTTGTAAGTGATAGTTTAACTATCAGCGCTAAAAATTATGGTTATAATGGTTCATATTCCTATGAGAGCGATTTTCCTAAAAAAGTTTATAAATACAACAGCATAGAAAATATAACGGATTTAATTAAAGGCTATATTAAAGAAATGACTTTGAATAAGAGTAAATCGAAATTAAATAAGTAATTCACGGACTTATTTCCAAAATTATTTCTCTTCTTGAAGAATGAGATATAATATTTATTTTAGATAGCACACTATTAAAAAATTAATTAGAAAATCTCTTTGCCTATAGGGAAATTCTTCACCTGCACTATTCAACCTGCCTTATTGTTAAAAATTCTAAAGTAATACTTTATAGATACTTTAAGAAATAATTAAACAAAAAATCTATTTATTAATATTTCAATTTAGTTGTGCGATTAAATTATTTACAATTAAGCAC